>NZ_RXNS01000009.1 GCF_003966155.1 Halomonas nitroreducens | reverse complement strand
ACATCAGGGTCGTGACGATCACTAGCACGGTAAGAAAAACAAACACGAAGCCCATGCCGAGCCCCATCAGGGCGAAGCCCTCGTTCAACAGCTGCATGTCCTGCATGCGGAAATCTCCTCGGCAATGCAGTCACCTTGCGCGAAAAACACGAGATCAGGATGACTTGCGCATAAATTCTGATCGTATAACCTGCCAGACTCCCGACGGATTGCAATCACGCCATGGTGGAAGTCAACGTTGTTAATTTACTACATGAAGGCCGTATCGGCCTAGCCCCCATGGAAGGGGTGATCGATGCGGTGACCCGCGACCTGCTGACGCGCTCCGCCGGTTTCGACTGGACGGTGACCGAGTTCGTACGGGTGGTGGACACGCGCCTGCCGCCCCGCGCCTTCCTCCGCCACTGCCCGGAACTCAACGGCGACGCGCCCCCCGGAACCCCCAGCGGCGTGCCTGTCCATCTGCAGCTGCTGGGCTCTGACCCTGTCGCCCTGGCGGCCAACGCCCGCCAGGCCCTGCGCCTGGGCGCCGCGAGCCTGGATCTGAATTTCGGCTGCCCCGCCAAGCTGGTCAACCGCCACGACGGCGGTGCCTCCATGCTGCGCGACCCGCAACGACTGTACGCCGCCGTGAGCGCCGTGCATGCCGCCGTGGGCGACACCATCCCGGTGACTGCCAAGGTCCGCCTGGGCTTCGCCGACCGCCGGCTGGCGCTGGCCTGCTCCCGAGCCGCCGAGGATGGCGGTGCCCGCCAGCTGGTGGTCCACGGCCGCACCCGCAACGAGGGCTACCGCCCGCCGGCCCACTGGGAGTGGATTGGCCGCATCCGCCAGCACCTGGCCATCCCGGTGGTCGCCAATGGCGACATCTGGACCCTGGAAGACTACTGGAAGGCCCGCACCCTCTCCGGCTGCCGCGACGTCATGCTCGGCCGCGGCGCCCTGGCCGACCCCGGTCTGGCGCGACGCATCCGCCACTGGCAGGCCACCGGCCAGCGCCTGCCGGCGACGCCCTGGGCCGAGAAGGCCCGGGTGCTGACCGACTATGCTGCAGCGCAACGTACCACACTCCCGGGCAAGATCGTGGTCTCCCTCCTTAAACAATGGTTGAACCAGATGCGCGGGCGGGATGTAGAAGCCGCCCGACGCTTCCAGGCCCTGCGCCGAATCACCGAGCTGGAGGCCTTCCTGAGCGGCCTTGGAGACCCCCGGGAGGAGCGACTGGCCACGCCGGCCTGAGACGGACAGGCAAAAAAAGGACGCTCATCGCAAAGCGACGGCGCCTCAAACGATCGCGGAGCCGGGGCCCCTCTCTGGGCACGGCCGGTCCGGCTAGCGAGAAATCATCAACAGGAAAGCAGAAGACCCGCCCTCGCGAGGAGGACGGGTCGGAATCTGGCGCGCCCGGGAGGATTCGAACCTCCGACCACCTGATTCGTAGTCAGGTACTCTATCCAGCTGAGCTACGGGCGCTTTCGGCGACAAGCAGGGTCATCGCAGAGTGACGATCCGGATCGTGACGACTCGGGTCATCGAGGATAAAGATGGCGCGCCCGGGAGGATTCGAACCTCCGACCACCTGATTCGTAGTCAGGTACTCTATCCAGCTGAGCTACGGGCGCTGATCTTTACCGTGTCGAGACGTTCATGACGAACGTGGCGGAGAGGGAGGGATTCGAACCCTCGATGAGGCTATAAACCCCATACTCCCTTAGCAGGGGAGCGCCTTCAGCCACTCGGCCACCTCTCCCTCATCGACAGGTGCGTATCCTACCGATTTAAAAGGCCATTGTCCAGCGCTTCGGGGAATTTTCTGCACATCCCCCTCGGCCCGGGAGCTCAGGCCTCGTCTGTCCCATCATCGGCATCCCCATCCGTCTTCTCGCGCTGAATGCGTTGATAGATCTCTTCACGGTGGACGGCGACGTCCTTGGGGGCGTTGACGCCGATGCGGACCTGGTTGCCCTTGACGCCAAGCACGGTGACGGTGATGTCGTCACCGATCATCAGGGTTTCGCCGACACGGCGAGTCAGGATGAGCATGACTGATCTCCTTCTCAGACTACTGACTGCGGGATGCTCGTCTTCGACAGGTGACGACGTCGCGATGGCTGCCACGGCGTCGTCCCTGGCCACTGGCGTCGACCATGACAACCAATGGGCTCGTTGAAAGGAAGCCCTGTCACGGCGAAGCCCCGGACTTCCCTACAAGCGTAGAAGCTGAAAACGAACTACGACGCCTTATTCGCTTTCGATGTCATCCTTGTCGAGACCGAAGGCCTGGTGCAGGGCGCGCACGGCCAACTCCATGTGCTTCTCGTCGACCACGACCGAGATC
This sequence comes from Halomonas nitroreducens, assembly GCF_003966155.1. Taxonomy (GTDB): domain Bacteria; phylum Pseudomonadota; class Gammaproteobacteria; order Pseudomonadales; family Halomonadaceae; genus Halomonas; species Halomonas nitroreducens. Next base: position 180,427 of record NZ_RXNS01000009.1, on the reverse strand, counting down.
TTGATCTCGGAGGTGGAGACCATGCGGATATTGATGTTCTCCTCGGCCAGCACCCGGAACATCTTGGAGGCCACGCCGGCGTGAGAGCGCATGCCCACGCCCACCAGGGAGACCTTGGCGATCTTGTCGTCGCCCTTGACCTCGCCCTCGCCCAGCTCGGGCAGTACCTGCTCCTCGAGGATCTTGAGGGTCTGCTTGTAATCGCCCTTGGCGACGGTGAAGGTGAAGTCGGTGTAGTCACCGGCCGGCGCCACGTTCTGCACGATCATGTCGATCTCGATGTTGGCATCGGCGATCGGCCCCAGGATGCGGTAGGCCACGCCCGGCACGTCAGGCGTGTTGAGCAGGGTCAGCTTGGCCTCGTTGGCGGTGAAGGCGATACCGGAGATCAGCGGTTCTTCCATGGAATCCTCGTCTTTGTCGGAGTCTGCGACGATCAGGGTGCCGGGGCCATCCTCGAAGCTGGACAGCACGCGCAGCGGAACATTGTACTTGCCGGCGAATTCGACGGCGCGAATCTGCAGGACCTTGGAGCCGAGGCTGGCCAGCTCCAGCATCTCCTCCACGGTGATAGTGTCCAGGCGCTGGGCGCGGGAGCAGACACGGGGGTCGGTGGTGTAGACGCCATCGACGTCGGTGTAGATCTGGCACTCGTCGGCGTTCAGCGCCGCGGCCAGGGCTACCCCGGTGGTGTCGGAGCCGCCGCGCCCGAGGGTGGTGATGTTGCCCTCCTCGTCGACGCCCTGGAAGCCGGCCACCACAGCCACCTGGCCGTCGTCCAGGTCCTGGCGCATGTCCTCGGTCTCGATGCGCTGGATCCGCGCCTTGGTGTGGGCGCTGTCGGTCATGATGCCGACCTGGGAGCCGGTGTAGGAGGTCGCCGGCACGCCCAGCTTGTGCAGGGCCATGGTCAGCAGCGAAATGGTGACCTGCTCGCCGGTGGAGACCAGCATGTCCATCTCGCGTGGGGTCGGGTCGTCGTTGATGTCATTGGCCAGGCCGATCAGGCGATTGGTCTCGCCGCTCATGGCCGAGACCACGACCACGACCTGATGGCCGGCGTCACGGAAGCCCTTGACCTTCTCGGCCACGGCCTTGATGCGCTCCACGGAGCCCACCGAGGTGCCGCCGAACTTCTGTACGTATAGTGCCATGTGTCGTTATCCCTCGTTTCGAGTTAGCGTTCGAATGCGTGAAGGGTGATGGAGGCCGCAAAGACCAGGGGCCGGGGGCATCGCTGCCTCCGGCCCCCAAAAGACTAGAGCCTGTCCTCGACCCACACCGGGACGCTTTCCAGCGCCCCCGGCAGGGCCGCGACATCACTGCCGCCGGCCTGGGCCATGTCGGGGCGCCCGCCGCCCTTGCCACCGACCTGGGAGGCCACGTGGTTGACCAGCTCACCGGCCTTGACGCGGGCGGTCAGGTCATCGGTGACCCCGGCGATCAGGCTTACCTTACCGGCGCTCTCGTCGGCCACGCCCAGCACCACGATGCCCGAGCCCAGCTTGTTCTTGAGCTGGTCGAGCATGCCGCGCAGTTCCTTGCCGGACACCCCGTCCAGGCGCTTGGCCAGCACCTTGACGCCCTTGATCTCGCGGGCCTCGCCGAGCATGTCGTTGCCGGCGGCGCTGGCCAGCTTGCCCTTGAGCCGCTCGAGTTCCTTCTCCAGGCCGCGGTTGCGCTCGACCAGCGCGTCGACCCGTTCCTCGAGCTGCTCGGGCTTGGCCTTGAGGCGTTCGGCGATGTGGCCCACCCGAGCTTCCTGCTGACGGAAGTAGGCCAGCGCGCCCTCGCCGGTGATCGCCTCGACGCGCCGCACGCCGCTGGCGATGCCGGCCTCGCTGACGATATGGAAGCAGCCGATGTCGCCGCTGCGCACCACGTGGGTACCGCCGCACAGCTCCACGGAGAACGCGTCGGCACCGATGGTCAGCACCCGCACGTCCTCGGCGTACTTGGCCTCAAACAGCGCCGCCGCGCCCCTCGCCTTTGCCTCATCGAGGGTCATGTGCTCGATGCGGGTCGCGGCATTGGCCAGCACCTGCTCGTTGACCAGGCGCTCCACCTCGGCCAGCTGCTCGGCGCTCATCGGCTCGAAGTGGCTGAAGTCGAAGCGCAGCCGCTCCGGCGTGACCAGTGAGCCCTTCTGCTGGACGTGATCGCCCAGCACCATGCGCAGTGCCTGGTGCAACAGGTGGGTGGCGGAGTGGTTGCGCACCGTGGCCGCGCGCAAGGTCGGATCGACCTGGGGGGTCACCGGGGCCCCCACCGCGAGCTCGCCCTCGAGCAACACGCCGTGGTGCAGGTGGTGGCCGGCTTGCTTCTGGGTGTCGGTGACCAGGAAGCGGCCACTCTCGAGCACCAGGTAGCCGGTGTCGCCCACCTGGCCGCCGGACTCGCCGTAGAAGGGGGTGCGGTCCAGCACCACCACGCCGCGCTGCTCCGGCACCAGCTTGGCCAGCGGGTTGCCCTCGCGGTCGACCAGGGCGGTGACGGTGGCCCGATCCTCCAGCCGGTCATAGCCCGTGAAGGCGGTCTCGCCCTCGAGGTCCAGGGCCGCCCCGTAGTCGGCGTCGAACTGGCTGGCCGCCCGGGCGCGCTCGCGTTGGGCCTCCAGCTCTCGCTCGAAGCCGGCCTCGTCGAGGCTGACGCCACGCTCTCGGCAGACATCGGCCGTCAGGTCGTAGGGAAAGCCGTAGGTATCGTAGAGCTTGAACACCGTCTCGCCGGCCAGCACCTCGCCCTCGAGCTCGTCCAGGGCCGCCTCGAGCAGGCCCATGCCGTGCTCCAGGGTACGGGCGAACTGTTCCTCCTCCTTGAGCAGCACGCGCTCGATCTGGTGCCGGGCCTCGCGCAGTTCGGGATAGGCCTCGCCCATCACCACGTCCAGCGCCCCCACCAGCTTGTGGAAGAAGCTGCCCTTGGCGCCCAGCTTGTGGCCGTGACGCACCGCACGGCGAATGATCCGGCGCAGCACGTAGCCGCGCCCCTCATTGGAGGGCAGCACGCCATCGGCGATCAGGAAGGCGCAGGAACGGATGTGATCGGCGATCACCCGCAGCGAGGGCGTGGTGGTATCAGCGTGGCCGGTGGCCCGAGCGGCGGCCTCGAGCAGATACTGGAAGAGGTCGATTTCGTAGTTCGAATGCACGCCCTGCATCACCGCGGCGATGCGCTCCAGGCCCATGCCGGTGTCGATGGACGGCTTGGGCAGCGGGTGCATCTCGCCGCTGGCGTCCCGATCGAACTGCATGAACACCAGGTTCCAGATCTCGATGTAGCGGTCGCCGTCTTCCTCGGGACTGCCGGGAGGCCCGCCCCACACCTCGGGACCGTGATCGAAGAAGATCTCGGAACTCGGGCCGCAGGGGCCGGTATCGCCCATCTGCCAGAAATTGTCCTCGTCGAGCTTGGAGAAGCGCTCGGGGTCGACGCCGATCTCGTCCTTCCAGATGCGCTCGGCCTCGTCGTCGCTGATGTGGACGGTGACCCACAGTTTCTCCCTGGGCAGCCCCAGCACCTCGGTGAGGAAGGCCCAGGCGAAGCGGATGGCATCCCGCTTGAAGTAGTCGCCGAAGCTGAAGTTGCCCAGCATCTCGAAGAAGGTATGGTGCCGTGCGGTGTAGCCGACGTTATCCAGGTCGTTGTGCTTGCCCCCGGCACGCACGCAGCGCTGCGCCGAGGTGGCACGGACATAGGGCCGCGGGTCGCGTCCGAGGAAGACATCCTTGAACGGCACCATGCCGGCGTTGGTGAACAGCAGCGTCGGGTCGTTGCCCGGCACCAGGGAGCTGGACGGCACGATGGTGTGCCCTTGCTCCTCGAAGTACTTCAGAAAGGCCTGTCTGATGTCTGCGCTTTTCATGGGGTATCCGTGGCGATAAGCATGGTGGCCCGCCGGGCGGGTGGTCGTCGGCCGGCACGCCGCCGACGCCGGTGTCGGCACGCCGTTGCGCCCGTGGAGTGCCACCCGGGGCATTCGCAAAGGGGACCATTATAGCGCAGTCGTCAAGCGACTAAAGGGCGGAAGGCTGTCGGGGGGAGTCAGGCCTCGTCCCAGGCGTGTGCGAGGGCGTGCCTGAGCTGGTCGAAGTCGAAGCCGCGACCGGCCAGGAAACGCTCGCGGCGGGCGCGCTCTCGTGGCCCCTCGCCGGGACCGGGAAAGCGCCGCGCCAGGACCTCGGCAGCCAGGCGAAACCAGTCGACCTCGCCCTCGGCCTCACGGAAGGCCGCCCGGGCGGTGTCGTCGTCGACGCCTCGCCGACCGAGTTCGGCGCGGATCTTCAGCGGGCCCTGGCCGCGGACCACCCGGGCGCGCAGGAAGCTCTCGGCAAAGCGCGCATCACTCTGTAGTCCCTGCTCGACCAGGGCGTCGAGGCAGGCCTCGATCTCGCCGGCCGCGTGCCCCCTGGCGGCAAGGCGCTCGTGCAGCTCGCCCCGGGCGTACTCCCGCCGAGCCAACAGGCGGATGGCGTCATCCCGGGGGGGGGTATCGGCGGCAGGCGGCGCGCGCATGGCTTAGAGCAGGTCGTCGTCGCGTTCGCCGGCGGTGGCCTCGGCCGCCTCCTCCTTGGGCTCGGGCGTGGCAAGCAGCTGGGCGCGGATCTGGCTCTCGATCTCCTCCATCACCGCCGGGTTGTCCTCGAGGAACTGGGCGGCATTGGCCTTGCCCTGGCCGATCTTGTTGCCCTGGTAGCTGTACCAGGCGCCGGCCTTGTCGACCAGGCCGCACTGCACCCCCAGGTCGACCACCTCGCCGGCGTGGTAGATGCCCTTGCCGTAGAGGATCTGGAACTCGGCCTGGCGGAACGGCGGCGCCACCTTGTTCTTGACGACCTTGACCCGGGTCTCGTTGCCGGTGACCTCGTCACCCTGCTTCACCGAGCCGGTACGACGGATGTCGAGGCGCACGCTGGAGTAGAATTTCAGGGCGTTGCCGCCGGTGGTGGTCTCGGGACTGCCGAACATCACGCCGATCTTCATGCGGATCTGGTTGATGAAGACCACCATGCAGTTGGCGTTCTTGATGTGGCCGGTGATCTTGCGCAGGGCCTGGGACATCAGCCGTGCCTGGAGGCCGACGTGGGAATCCCCCATCTCGCCCTCGATCTCGGCCCGCGGGGTCAGCGCCGCCACGGAGTCGATGATGATCACGTCGACGCCGCCGGAGCGCACCAGCATGTCGCAGATCTCGAGCGCCTGCTCGCCGGTGTCGGGTTGGGAGACCAGCAGGTCGTCGAGGTTGACGCCGAGCTTCTCGGCATAGCTCGGGTCCAGGGCGTGCTCGGCGTCGATAAAGGCGCAGGTCTTGCCCTGCTTCTGAGCCTCGGCGATTACCGACAGGGTCAGGGTAGTCTTGCCCGAGGACTCGGGGCCGAAGATCTCCACCACGCGGCCATAGGGCAGGCCGCCGATGCCCAGCGCGATATCCAGGCCCAGCGAGCCGGTGGATACCGACGGCATCACCACGCGCGGGGTGTCGCCCAGGCGCATCACGGTGCCCTTGCCGAACTGGCGCTCGATCTGGGAAAGCGCGGCGCTCAGCGCCTTGGAACGGTTGTCGTCCTGAGCCATGAAGGATCTCCTAAGCGGTCGCCGTCGAGGACGGCATGACGAAAGCGGGAATGGCGGCGACGGGCTCGTGGCCCCTGTCGAAAAGCACTGTATGACTGCACAGTAGTATGACGAAAAACGCGGCGCTCGGCCAGCCTCATCTGCTGCCCACGACCGTGTCGGGCCGGTCGTCCGCCAGGGACAGGATCAACCCGGCCAGGGCGGCCTTCACGGCCTGCTCGCGCACGGCCTGGCGGTCCCCGGGGAAATGCCGGCACTCGGCTCGGACCCGGCTCGCCGAGCCCCAGGCCAGCCAGACCGTGCCCACCGGCTTGTCGGGACTGCCGCCGCCGGGGCCCGCCACGCCGCTGACGGCCACGGCCAGCCCGGCACCGCTGTCCCGGCAGGCGCCGGCCACCATGGCTTCGACCACCTCGCGGCTGACCGCGCCGTGTTCTTCGAGCAGCGACGTCGACACTCCCAGCAGGCGGGCCTTGGCGCCATTGGCATAGGTCACGTAGCCAGTCTCGAAATAGTCGGAACTGCCGGCCACTGCGGTGATGGCACTGGCCACTCCGCCACCGGTGCAGGACTCTGCGGCGGTGACGGTGACGCCCCTGGTCCGACAGCACTCGCCGAGCCGTTCAGCGAGGTACCGCGTGTCGCGTCGTTCGAGGTCCTCGGCGGTCGAGGTCATGGCCTCCCTCCCTGGCGATGGTGATCCGCACGCGGCGGCCTGACGTCGACCGCCCTTGGGCGTAGAATACTGGCTTTGCCCGAGACATGCATGGCGTGCTCGACGCCGGTCTCCGCGCATATCGCCACCCTCACCACAGGACGTCCAAGGAAACCCATGTCACAGGTCAGCGCCCAGCACACGCCGATGATGGCACAGTACCTGAAGATCAAGCGCGAGCATCCGGAGGTGCTGCTCTTCTACCGCATGGGCGACTTCTACGAGCTGTTCTTCGAGGATGCCAAGCGCGCCGCCGCCCTGCTCGACATCACCCTGACCCAACGCGGCCAGTCGGCGGGCCAGCCGATCCCCATGGCCGGCGTGCCCTACCACAGCGCCGAGGGCTACCTCGCCCGGCTCGTCCAGGCCGGCGAATCGGTGGCCATCTGCGAGCAGATGGGCGATCCGGCGACCAGCAAGGGGCCGGTAGAGCGCAAGGTCGTGCGCATCGTCACCCCCGGCACCCTCTACGACGAGGCCCTGCTGGATGCGCGCCGCGACAACCTGGTGGTGGCGGCCCATCCCGTCGGCGAACGCTGGGGCCTGGCCTGGCTGGAGCTGTCCAGCGGGCGCTTCAGCGTGCTGGAGGTCGAGGGCGAGGCCGAGATGCTCGCCGAGCTGACGCGCCTGGACCCGGCCGAGCTGCTGCTCCCCGAGAGCCTCGCCCTGCCCCCCGTCCTCGAGGAGCGCCGCGGCCTGCGCCGCCAGAGCGACTGGCTGTTCGACCTCGAGTCCGCCATCCGTACCCTGTGCGACCAGTTCGCGGTCCAGGACCTGCGCGGCTTCGGCTGCGCCCATCTCGAGGCGGCGCTCACCGCCGCCGGGGTGCTGATCGACTATGCCCGGGACACCCAGCGCTCGCGCCTGCCCCACGTCACCGCCATCGGCGTGGAGAGCCGGGATGACGCTGTGGTGATCGATGCCGCCAGCCGGCGTAACCTGGAAATCGACATCAACCTCGCCGGCGGCACGGACAACACCCTGGCCAGCGTGCTCGACACCACCGCCACCGCCATGGGCTCGCGACTGCTCAAGCGCTGGCTCAACCGCCCGCTGCGCGACCGCGCCCAGGTGGGCGGACGCCAGGCGGCGGTGGCCGCCCTGCTCGACCGGGACGGCTTCGAGCCGCTGCGCGACTCGCTCAAGGCCATCGGTGACGTGGAGCGTATCCTCGCCCGGGTCGCCCTCTACAGTGCCCGTCCCCGTGACCTGGCGCGCCTGCGCGATGCCCTGGCCGCCCTGCCCGACCTCCAGGGCGAACTGGCCGACTACGCGGACGGCACCGCCCTGGACGAGCTGAAGCGCCATATCCGTCCCTACCCCACCCTCGCCGACACCCTGGCCCGGGCCCTGGTGGAGAACCCGCCGGTGGTGATCCGCGACGGCGGGGTGATCGCCGAGGGCTTCGACGCCGAACTCGACGAGCACCGCGGCCTGGCCGAGCACGCCGGCGACTACCTGGTGCAACTGGAGACCCGGGAGCGCGAGCGGACCGGCCTGCCCGGTCTCAAGGTGGGCTACAACCGGGTCCACGGCTACTACATCGAGATCCCCCGCGCCCAGGCCCGCGACGCCCCGGTGGACTATATCCGCCGCCAGACCCTCAAGAACGCCGAGCGCTTCATCATCCCCGAGCTCAAGGAGTTCGAGGACAAGGCCCTGTCGGCCAAGTCCCGGGCCCTGGCCCGGGAGAAGCTGCTCTACGAGAGCCTGCTGGACGAGCTCAACGCCGAGCTCGGCGCCCTGCAGGCCAGCGCCCGCGCCCTGGCCGCCCTGGACGTGCTGGCCGCGTTCGCCGAGCGCTCCCGGGCCCTGGACTTCGTGCGCCCGACGCTGCCCGAGGCCCCCGGCCTGGCCATCCGCGGCGGTCGCCACCCGGTGGTCGAGCGGGTCAGCGACGCCCCCTTCGTGCCCAACGACCTGCACATGGACGACGAGCGCCGCATGCTGGTGATCACCGGTCCCAACATGGGCGGCAAGTCGACCTACATGCGCCAGGCGGCGCTGATCACCCTGCTCGCCCATACCGGCAGCTTCGTGCCCGCCGACGAAGCCACGATCGGCCCGGTGGATCGCATCTTCACGCGCATCGGCTCCTCAGACGACCTGGCCGGCGGCCGCTCCACCTTCATGGTGGAGATGACCGAGACCGCCAACATCCTGCACAACGCCACCGACCACAGCCTGGTGCTGATGGACGAGATCGGCCGCGGGACCTCGACCTTCGACGGCCTGTCCCTGGCCTGGGCCAGCGCCGAGCACCTGACCCGCAGCCGCGCCTTCACACTGTTCGCCACCCACTACTTCGAGATGACGGCCCTGGCGGATCAGGCGCCCGGGGTGGCCAACGTCCACCTGACGGCGGCGGAACACCGCGACGGCATCGTTTTCATGCACCGGGTGGAGGACGGCCCGGCCAGTCAGAGCTATGGTCTCCAGGTGGCCCAGCTCGCCGGCGTGCCCCAGGGGGTGATCAGCCGGGCGCGGGAGAAGCTCACCCATCTGGAGCAGCAGGAGATCGACCAGGGCCAGCGCAGCGCGGCATCGCGCGCCCCGGAGGATGGGCCCGCGCCCCAGCAGGCCGACCTCTTCGCCAGCGCGCCGCACCCCCTGGTGGAAAGCCTTGCCGGCCTCAGCCTGGACGATGTTACCCCGCGCCAGGCGCTGGAGTGGCTCTACCGCTGGCAGGAGAGCCTGTGACCGCGCGGGGGTCGCTTGCGGGAGGCGGGGCGAGCCGACTAGAATGGTTCGGCCAAGTTCTACATATTATAAAAGCAGCCGTTTTTATAACCGAAAACTCAACATTCAAGACCGATCGGCCGCGGCGCGCCCCGGCCCCGAGGAAGGGAGACTGACATGACATTCGTCGTCACCGAGAACTGCATCAAGTGCAAGTACACCGACTGTGTCGAGGTCTGCCCGGTGGACTGCTTCTACGAGGGTCCCAACTTTCTGGTGATTCACCCCGATGAGTGCATCGATTGCGCGCTGTGCGAGCCCGAATGCCCGGCCGAGGCAATCTTCTCCGAGGACGAGTTGCCCGAGGGTCAGGAACAGTTCATCGAGATCAATGCCGAGCTCTCGGAGGTGTGGCCGAATATTTCCGAGAAGAAGGACCCGCCGGCCGACGCCGAAGAGTGGGACGGCAAGCCCGGCAAGCTCGAGCACCTGGAGCGCTGACCCCGCCCTTCTCCTTGGACACGACGACGCCGAATGTCTCTCGACATTCGGCGTCGTCGTCTTGCCATGACAGTGGCGGAGAACACCAGGCAAAAAGGGCGACCCGCAGGCCGCCCGCTCCTAGCCGTCCTTGAGCGGCTCCGTCCGCTCGATCTCCTTGAGTGGCATCCCTGCGCGGAGGCGACGTCCTGTCACACCGCGCGCACTCGAGACTGCATCCCGTGGCATCCTGCCGGGAGAGACTCCGCTCTCCCTGATCCCGAGTTCATTGTGGCAGGACCTGGCGACTTCTCAACCATGCCCTCGTCATTCACGCCCCTCAGCGCGTCACGCCAGCCCTCTATAAAATCCTTTATTATCAAGGGGATAAAAAAAGGCCGACGCCAGGGCATCGGCCTTTCTCAAGCTAACTATGGTCGATGTCGTCGTCGTTTTGTAGGCGATCTCCTACAAATCACGCCGACAAAGACAACAGTGTTCGCTTATTGTCCCTTGATCGCCGCACGTCCCGGGTAGTCCACCCGCTCGCCGAGATCCTCCTCGATCACCAGCAGGCGGTTGTACTTGGCCACGCGGTCGGAGCGGCACAGCGAGCCGGTCTTGATCTGACCGGCGGCGGTACCCACCGCCAGGTCGGCAATGGTGGTGTCCTCGGTCTCGCCGCTGCGGTGGGAGATCACCGCGGTGAAACCGGCATCCTGGGCCATGCGGATCGCATCCAGGGTCTCGGAGAGCGAACCGATCTGATTGAACTTGATCAGGATGGAATTGCCGATCTGCTCGTCGATGCCACGCTTGAGGATCCGTGTATTGGTGACGAAGAGGTCGTCGCCGACCAGTTGCACGCGGTCACCGAGCTTGTCGGTCAGCGCCTTCCAGCCATCCCAGTCGGACTCGTCCATGCCGTCCTCGATGGAGACGATCGGGTACTGGTCACACAGCTCGACCAGGTAGTCGGCGAAGCCGGCGGCATCGAAGCTCTTGCCCTCGCCCGCCAGGTTGTACTGGCCGTCCTGGTAGAACTCCGAGGAGGCGCAATCCAGCGCCAGGGTGATGTCGGAGCCGAGGGTATAGCCGGCATCACTCACCGCCTGCTTGATCACCGCCAGGGCCTCGGCGTTGGAGGCCAGGTCCGGCGCAAAGCCGCCCTCGTCGCCCACGGAAGTGGACAGGCCGCGCGCAGACAGCACCTTTTTCAGGGCATGGAAGATTTCGGCGCCCATGCGCAGGCCCTCGCGGAAGCTCGGCGCCCCCACCGGCTGGATCATGAACTCCTGGATATCGACATTGTTGTCGGCATGCTCGCCGCCGTTGAGGATGTTCATCATCGGCACCGGCATGCGGTACTGTCCCGGCTGGCCGTAGAGCTCGGCGACATAGGCATAGAGCGGCATGCCCTTGGCGGCGGAAGCGGCCTTGGCGGCGGCCAGGGACACGGCGAGGATGGCGTTGGCGCCCAACTTGGCCTTGTTGTCGGTTCCGTCGAGCTCGAGCATGGCGTTGTCCAGGCCACGCTGGTCACGCGCATCCATGCCGACCAGGCGCTCGCGGATGGTTCCGTTGACGGCGTCGACGGCCTTCAACACGCCCTTGCCCAGGTAGCGGGACTTGTCGCCGTCACGCAGCTCGAGAGCCTCACGGGAACCGGTAGACGCCCCGCTCGGGGCACAGGCGGAGCCGGTGGCACCGCTCTCCAGGCGCACGTCGGCCTGGACGGTGGGGTTGCCGCGGGAGTCGAGCACCTCGAGGGCGCGGATATCGACGATCTTGGTCATGTTGTGTCGTCCTTAGCGAGTCAGCGTTGGAGGAAAATCAGGCAATCTCGAGCGGTGTGAATCCCTTCACCAGGTCGTCCAGGGCCTTGAGCTGGGCCAGGAAGGGCTCGAGCTTGTCCAAGGGCAGCGCACAGGGGCCATCGCACTTGGCATTGTCCGGGTCCGGGTGCGCCTCCAGGAACAGGCCGGCCAGCCCCACGGCGACACCGGCCCGGGCCAGCTCGGCAACCTGGGCGCGACGCCCATCGGCGCTGTCGGCCCGGCCGCCCGGGCGCTGCAGGGCATGGGTGACGTCGAACAGCAGCGGGTAGCCGGTCTGCTTCATGTCACCGAAGCCGAGCATGTCCACGACCAGGTTGTTGTAGCCGAAGCTGGTGCCGCGCTCGCAGAGGATCAGCCGATCGTTGCCGGCCTCCTCGCACTTGCGCAGGATATGGCGCATCTCGTGAGGGGCCAGGAACTGCGGTTTCTTGATGTTGATCACCGCCCCGGTGGCAGCTATGGCCACCACCAGGTCGGTCTGGCGAGCAAGGAAGGCCGGCAGCTGGATGACGTCGGCCACCTCGGCGACGGGCTTGGCTTGCCAGGGCTCGTGGACATCGGTGATGACCGGCACGCCGAAGCGCGCCTTCACCTCGGCCAGGATCTCCAGGCCCTGCTCGATGCCCGGCCCCCGGAAGGAGTGGATGGAGCTGCGATTGGCCTTGTCGAAACTCGCCTTGAACACGTAGGGCATGCCCAGGCGCCCGGTGACCTCGACATAGGCCTCGGCGACCTCGAGGGCGAGCTCACGGGATTCCAGCACGTTCATGCCGCCGAACAGGGTCAGCGGCAGGGCGTTGCCGACCGGCAGGCCGGCAACGTCGATATGGCATTCGGGGGCGGTCATCGACCTCACTCCTGCGGGGCGGCGGTCTGGGCACGGGTGCGCACCGCCTTGTGCTCCAGGGCCGCGTTGACGAAGCCGGTGAACAGCGCATGGCCGTCACGGGGGGTCGAGGTGAACTCCGGGTGGAACTGGCAGGCGACGTACCAGGGATGGTCGGCCAGTTCGACCATCTCCACCAGGGAGTTGTCGACGCTGCGCCCGGAGACCACCAGGCCGGCCTTCTCGAGGCCCTCGACGAACTGGTTGTTGACCTCGAAGCGGTGGCGGTGGCGCTCGACGATCTCGTCGTCGCCGTAGGCCTCGCGGGCCTTCGAGCCCGGCGCCAGGCGACACACCTGGCCGCCCAGGCGCATGGTGCCACCGAGGTCGGAGGCCTCGTCGCGCAGCTCGATCTTGCCTTCCGGGTTGAGCCACTCGGTGATCAGGCCGACCACCGGGTGCTGGGTGTCATGGGTGAACTCGGTGGAGTTGGCATCGCCCCAGCCGGCCTTGTTTCGGGCGAACTCGATGACTGCCACCTGCATTCCCAGGCAGATGCCCAGGTAGGGGATCTTGTTCTCCCGGGCGAAGCGAGCCGTGGCGATCTTGCCTTCCACGCCGCGCTCGCCGAAGCCACCGGGCACCAGGATGGCGTCCTTGCCGGCCAGGCGTTCCGGGCCATGACGCTCGATGTCCTCGGAGTCGATGTAGTCGATGTTGACCTTGACCCGACTCTGGATGCCGGCGTGCACCAGCGCCTCGTTGAGCGACTTGTAGGCGTCGAGCAGCTCCATGTACTTGCCGACCATGGCGATGTTGATCGACTTGAGCGGGTTGAGCTTGGCATCGAGCACACGGATCCACTCGGTCAGATCGGCCTCGTCGGCCTCCAGGCGCAGCTTGTCGCAGACGAACTCATCCAGGCCGTGCTCGTGGAGCATCAGCGGGATGCGGTAGATGGTGTCGGCGTCCTGCAGCGGGATAACCGCGCGCTCCTCGACGTTAGTGAACAGCGCGATCTTGCGCCGCTCGCTTTCCTCCAGCTCCACCTCGCTGCGACAGATCAGGATGTCCGGCTGGATGCCGATGGAGCGCAGCTCCTTGACGCTGTGCTGGGTGGGCTTGGTCTTCGTCTCCCCGGCGGTCTTGATATAGGGCACGAGGGTGAGGTGCATGAAGATTGCCCGGCTGGCGCCCAGCTCGCTGCGAATCTGACGGATCGATTCGAGGAAGGGCAGCGACTCGATATCGCCCACCGTGCCGCCGATCTCGACCAGGGCCACGTCGGCGCCCTTGCCGCCCTCGTAGACACGGCGCTTGATCTCGTCGGTGATATGCGGAATCACCTGCACGGTACCGCCCAGGTAGTCGCCGCGGCGCTCCTTGCGCAGCACGTGCTCGTAGACCCGCCCGGTGGTGAAGTTGTTGGCCTGGGTCATCTTCGTGCGGATGAAGCGCTCGTAGTGCCCGAGGTCCAGGTCGGTCTCGGCCCCATCCTCGGTGACGAACACCTCGCCGTGCTGGAAGGGACTCATGGTGCCCGGATCCACGTTGATGTAGGGATCGAGCTTGAGCATGGTGACCTTGAGGCCCCGAGCCTCGAGAATCGCCGCCAGCGAAGCCGACGCGATGCCCTTGCCGAGAGAGGACACAACGCCGCCGGTCACGAAGATATATCGTGTCATGGAGAACCTGTCGAAACGTGATCGGTAGGCCCGGCAGGAAGCCGCGCCAGGATGGGACGACAGCGTAGCAGAATACGACCAATGGCTCAATTTGAGCGCCAGACAGGATCATGGAGGGGAGTCCCGACGACGGGTCCCGGTGTGCCGGACCATCGAGGGGGCCTGTGCCCTGCCCTGCGGCACTCTGGCCTGCTGGGCCGGCCCGTTCGGCGGCATCCGCCCTATCCATGGCCAAAGCCCCCTCCACGAACTGTCCCCGGCGCCGCTCGCTTCGAGCGTCGAGCAGGACGATAACGCCACCCTGCTCGAGGCCCTGAGCCCGTGGCTTACACCTCCAGGTAGTCGAGGATGCCCTCGCCGGCCTGGCGCCCTTCGTAGACCGCGGTGACCACCAGGTCGGAGCCGCGCACCATGTCCCCCCCGGCGAAGATCTTCTCGTTGGTGGTCTGGAAGGCGTGGGCGCCGTGCTCCGGCGCCTTGACCCGGCCGCGCTCGTCGACGTCGATGCCCACGGTCTCGAACCAAGGCGCCGGGCTCGGCTGGAAGCCGAAGGCAATGACCACGGCATCGGCGGGCACCACTTCCTCGGAGCCGGGCACCACCTCGGGACGCTGGCGACCATTCTCGTCGGGCTCGCCGAGGCGCGTGCGCACCACCTTGACGCCCTCGACGCCGTCCTCGCCGACCACCGCCACGGGCTGGCGGTTGAAGAGGAACTCGACCCCCTCCTCGCGGGCGTTGACCACCTCCTTGCGCGACCCGGGCATGTTCTCCTCGTCGCGACGATAGGCGCAGGTGACCGCGCTGGCGCCCTGGCGGATGGCGGTGCGGTTGCAGTCCATGGCGGTGTCGCCGCCGCCCAGTACCACGACCCGCCTGCCTGCCAGGGAGACATAGTCCGCCGGGTCCTCCTCGAAGCCCAGGCAGTGGTTGACGTTGGCGATCAGGTAGTCGAGCGCCTTGTGCACCCCCGGCAGGTCCTCGCCGGGGAAGCCACCTTCCATGTACTTGTAGGTGCCCATGCCGAGGAAGACGGCATCATACTCCTCGAGCAGCGTGTCGAAGGGCATGTCGCGGCCGATCTCCACGCCCAGGCAGAACTCGACGCCCATCTCCTCGAACACCGCCCGGCGCCGTTCCATGACGGTCTTCTCGAGCTTGAACTCGGGAATGCCGAAGGTCAGCAGGCCGCCGATTTCGGGGTACTTGTCGAACACCACCGGCTTGACGCCGTTGCGCACCAGGATGTCGGCGCAGCCGAGCCCCGCCGGGCCGGCGCCGATGATCGCCACACGCTTGTCGGTCCAGGTGACGCCGGACATGTCCGGACGCCAGCCCATGGCGAAGGCGGTATCGGTGATGTACTTCTCCACCGAGCCGATGGTCACCGCCCCGAAGCCGTCGTTGAGGGTGCAGTCACCCTCGCAGAGGCGGTCCTGGGGGCAGACCCGGCCGCACACCTCGGGCAGCGAGTTGGTGCGGTGGGAGAGCTCGGCGGCCTCCAGGATATTGCCCTCGCTGACCAGCTGCAGCCAGTTGGGGATGTAGTTGTGGACCGGGCACTTCCACTCGCAGTAGGGGTTGCCACAGTGCAGGCAGCGATGCGCCTGGCTGGCTGCCTCCTGGGGCTTGAACGGCTCGTAGATCTCGGCGAACTGGCGCGCCCGGGTGCGGGCCGGCTTCTTCTCGGGGTCCTGGCGACCCACGTCGATGAACTGGAAATCGTTGCTCAAACGGTTGGCCATGTCTGTGCTCCTCTCTGCGGGCTTACTCGGGACGCCGACGGGATTCGGCAAGCAGGCCGGCGAGGCTCGCTGCCTTGGGCTTCACCAGCCAGAAGTGGCGGATGAAGTCGCTGAAGTCCTCGAGGATGTCGCGTCCGCGTTGGGAGCCGGTCTCCGCGACGTATTCCTCGATGATCTCCCGCAGGTGTCGCCGATGGGCCTCCATGGCCTCGGTGTTGACGCGGTGGATTTCCACCAGTTCATGGTTATACCTGTCGACGAAGGTGCGGTCCTCGTCGAGCACGTAGGCGAAGCCCCCGGTCATGCCCGCCCCGAAGTTGACACCGGTCTCGCCGAGCACGGCGACCAGGCCGCCGGTCATGTATTCGCAGCAGTGGTCTCCGGCCCCCTCGATCACCGCATGGGCGCCGGAGTTGCGCACCCCGAAGCGCTCGCCGGCGGTGCCGGCGGCGAACAGCTTGCCGCCGGTGGCGCCGTATAGGCAGGTGTTGCCGATGATCGCCGTCTTGTGGCTCTCGAAGGCGCTCTCTCGGGGCGGCACGATCACCACCTTGCCACCGTTCATGCCCTTGCCCACGTAGTCGTTGGCATCACCCTCGAGGTAGAGCTGCAGACCACGGGCGTTCCACACCCCGAAGCTCTGGCCCGCCACGCCGCGGAAGCGGGCAGTGACTGGTGCCTCTTCGAGGCCGGCCTCACCGTAACGCTTGGCGATCACGCCGGAGGCCAGGGCACCGACGGAGCGGTCGCAGTTGGTGATGACGAAGTCGAACTCGCCGCCCGATTTCTCCTCGATGGCCGTCTTGAGCGCCTCCAGCACCTCCTGGTTCTTGGCGCCCGGGTCGTGGGGCACGTTGCGACTGACACCGCAGAACTGTGGCGCCTCGGCCGGCACGAAGTCGTTGGTCATCAACGGCGACAGGTCGAGCTTGCGCTGGGACTCGGTCCCCCCCTCGATCACCTCGAGCAGGTCGGTGCGCCCGATCAGGTCGGTCAGCTGGCGTACGCCGAGCATGGCCATCAACTCGCGCACCTCCTCGGCGATGAAGCGGAAGTAGTGCTTGACCATGTCCACGGTGCCGCGGAAGTGCTCGTCGCGCAGGAACTGGTGCTGGGTGGCCACGCCGGTGGCGCAGTTGTTGAGATGGCAGATGCGCAGGTACTTGCAGCCCAACGCCACCATCGGGGCGGTACCGAAGCCGAAGCTCTCGGCGCCGAGAATCGCGGCCTTGATCACGTCGAGGCCGGTCTTCAGGCCACCGTCGGTCTGCAGGCGGATCTTGTCGCGCAGGCCGTTGAGCCGCAGCGCCTGGTGGACCTCGGGCAGGCCCAGCTCCCAGGGACTGCCGGCGTGCTTGATCGAGGTCAGCGGGCTTGCGGCGGTACCGCCATCGTAGCCGGACACGGTGATCAGGTCGGCATAGGCCTTGGCCACCCCGGTGGCGATGGTGCCGATGCCGGGCTCGGAGACCAGCTTCACCGAGACCTGGGCGTCCGGGTTGACCTGCTTGAGGTCGAAGATCAGCTGCGCCAGGTCCTCGATGGAATAGATGTCGTGGTGCGGCGGCGGCGAGATCAGGGTCACGCCGGGCACCGAGTAGCGCAACCGGGCGATCAGCTCGTTGACCTTGCCGCCGGGCAGCTGGCCGCCCTCGCCGGGCTTGGCGCCCTGGGCCACCTTGATCTGCAGCACCTCGGCGTTGGCCAGGTAGGCCGGGGTGACGCCGAAGCGGCCGGAAGCGATCTGCTTGATCTTGGAGCTGCGGATGGTGCCGTAGCGGGCCGGATCCTCGCCGCCCTCGCCGGAGTTCGAGCGCCCACCGGCCTCGTTCATGGCCTGGGCCAGGGCCTCGTGGGCCTCCGGCGACAAGGCGCCCAGCGACATGCCGGCGCTGTCGAAACGCGGGATCAGGCTCTCCACCGGCTCCACCTCGGAAAGCGGCAGCGCCGTCTCGGCAGGCTTGAGCCTGAGCAGGTCACGAATGGTCGCCGGATCACGGTCGTTGACCAGGGCCGCGAACCTCTTCCACTTGGCGTAATCGCCTTCCTGCACGGCCTCCTGGAGGGCCTTGACCACGTCCGGGTTGTAGGCGTGGTATTCGTGGCCGTGCACGTACTTCATCAGGCCGCCATGGGAGATGCTCTTGCGTGGCTTCCAGGCGTCCTTGGCCAGCAGCTCCTGCTGCAGCTGCAGCTCACTGAAACCGGTCCCCTCGATGCGTGAGGCCATGCCGGTGAAGCACAGCTCCATGACCTCGGCGGCCAGCCCCACGGCCTCGAACAGCTGCGAACCGCGGTAGGAAGCAAGCGTCGAGATGCCCATCTTGGAGAGGATCTTGAACAGCCCCTTCTGTAGGCCCTTGCGGTAGTTCTCGCGGGCATCCGCCGGGTTGCCGACCAGCTCGCCGGTGCGGTGCATGTCGGCCATGACCTGATAGGCCAGCCAGGGATAGACCGCGGTGGCTCCCACCCCGAACAGCACCGCCATCTGGTGGGCATCCCGGGCATAGCCGGTCTCCACCACGATGTTGATCCGGGGACGCAGGGCCAGGCGGCCCAGGTGATGATGCACGGCCCCCACGGCCAGGGCGGCATGGATCGGCACCTGCTGCCGCTCGAGCTGAGCATCGGAGAGCACCAGGATCACCTTGCCGTCGCGCGCGGCCTGCTCGGCCTCGCCACACAGCGCCTGGAGGGCGCCCTGCAAGCCGACCACCTCGGGATCATAGCCCAGCGACAGGGTGTGGCTGACGAAGGCCGGGTCGTCCTGGGTGACCAGGGCAGTGAACTTGCGCGGCGACAGCACCGGCGTGGTCAGGATGATGCGGTGGGCATGCCCCGGGGTCGCCTTGAAGACGTTGCGCTCGGCACCGATGCAGGTTTCCAGCGACATCACGATCGCCTCGCGCAGCGGATCGATGGCCGGGTTGGTGACCTGAGCAAACTTCTGGCGGAAGTAGTCGGTCAGCAGCCGATGCTTGCCGGAGAGCACCGCCATGGGGGTGTCGTCGCCCATCGAGCCCACCGCCTCCTGGCCGCTCTCGGCCAGCGGACGCAGCACCTGGTCGCGCTCCTCGAAGCTGACCTGGAACATCTTCTGCTGCACGGCCAGTGCCTCGGCATCCATGTTCTGGAAGCGTGCCAGCTCGGTGAGCGCCGACTCGAGGTAGTTGGCCTCCTGCTTGAGCCAGCGCTTGTAGGGGTAGGCGGACTTGAGTCGCTCGTCGATGTCGGTGGTATGCAGCACCTCGCCGGTCTCGGTGTCCACGGCCAGGATCTGGCCGGGGCCGACGCGGCCCTTGGCGACAACGTCCTCGGGCCGGTAGTCGTAGGTACCGATCTCCGAGGCCAGGGTGATGTAGCCGTTCCTGGTGATCACCCAGCGCGCCGGGCGCAGGCCGTTGCGGTCGAGCATGCAGACGGCCTGGCGACCGTCGGTCATGACCACCCCGGCCGGGCCGTCCCAGGGCTCCACGTGCATGGAGTTGTACTCGTAGAAGGCGCGCAGGTCACCGTCCATGATCTCGACGTTCTGCCAGGCCGGCGGCACCATCATGCGCACCGCGCGGTGCAGGTCCATGCCACCGGTGAGCAGCACCTCAAGCATATTGTCCATGCTCGAGGAGTCGGAGCCGGTGGTGTTGACGATCTCGTCGAGCTCGGCGATGTCGGGCAGGCGCTCGCTGACGAAGTTTTCCTTGCGCGAGTTGGCCCAGCCGCGGTTGGCCTCGATGGTGTTGATCTCGCCGTTATGGGCCATCAGGCGGAACGGCTGGGCCAGCGGCCAGCGCGGCGCGGTGTTGGTGGAGAAGCGCTGGTGGAAGACGCAGATGGCGGTCTCCAGGCGCGCGTCACCCAGGTCCCGGTAGAAGGCCGGCAGGTCCACCGGCATCACCAGCCCCTTGTAGGAGACGACCTCGGTGGACAGCGAGCAGACATAGAAGTCCTCGTCGTCGCGCAGGGCCTGCTCGGCGCGGCGCCGGGCCATGAACAGGTCGACGTCGAAGGTGTCGCCGGTCGCCGCGCCGGGCTCGACGAAGAGCTGTCGGATGCGCGGCAGGCAGTCCAGGGCCATGGGGCCGCAGACGCCGGGATCCACCGGCACCTCGCGCCACCCCAGCACCTTGAGGCCACGGGCCTCGAGCTCGCTCTCGAGGGTCTCGCGCCCCCGTGCCTCCCGGGCATCGTCGTCGGGCAGGAAGATGCTGCCCACGGCGAAACGCTCGCCGAGCTCGACCCCGAGGGATTCCTTGGCGATGTCACGCATGAAGCCGCCGGGCATCTTCAGCAGCAGGCCGCAGCCGTCGCCGGTCTTGCCGTCGGCGGCGATGCCCCCGCGGTGAGTCATGCAGGTCAGGGACTCGATGGCGGTCTGCAGCAGGTCGTGGCTGGCCTGCCCCTCCATGTGGGCGATCAGGCCGAACCCGCAGTTGTCCCGAAACTCGCCGGGTTGATGGAGACCTCTGTTCATGGGCGTGCCTCAGCTGATAAGGGTGTTTTTATGCAGTTTCATGTGATATTTTATAATGTTTTTCTTCTTTCACGATGCCGATTCCGAGACATCAAGACTGCATGGCAAAAGGCTGGACAGCATAGCCAGCCTGGCCGTCACCACGCAACGCCCCTCCCCTGCCCCGCTCCGCAAAACCATCGACAAATCCGTGACTTGCAATCAAAGAAAAGCAAAAAAACCCGTCAACTCAACGAGTTGCAGGAGATCAATACGAGCGTTTCATGCCTGCCCGACATTCACTAGACTTTAGTCCAATATGGCGCCCAACCCCCATACCGATACTGCATAAGGCATGCGGGTTGATTAAGCTCAGCCGCCTCGACGACCTCGACAGGGGCCCGAAAACGACGACGCCCGCTGGGCAGCGGGCGTCGATACAGGCAGGCGGCGCGGGTCAGCGGCGCGGGAAGCCCTCGAGCAGGGCGGCCAGGCATTCGGGAGGCGTCTGGTCATGGATGCAGGCCTCGCCGAGACGGCGCAGCAGGATCAGGCGGAGGCGGTCGTCGAGGTTCTTCTTGTCGAGGCGCATGACCGCCAGGAAGTCCCGGGAAGCCATGTCGGCGGGGGCCTCCAGGGGCAGCGCCGCCGCCGCAAGGATTGCCCGGACCCGCGCCACATCCGCGTCGCCGAGCCACCCCAGACGCTGCGACAGCTCGGCGGCCATCAGCATGCCGGTGCCGACGGCCTCGCCATGCAGCCAGCGCCCATAGCCCTGGTGCGCCTCGATGGCGTGGCCGAAGGTATGGCCCAGATTGAGCAGCGCCCTCACCCCCTGCTCGGTCTCGTCCTCGGCGACGATCTCGGCCTTGAGGCTGCAGCTGCGCTCGATGGCCCGGGTCAGCGCCGCGGCCTCGAGCCCGCGCAGCGCTGCCATGTGGGTCTCCAGCCAGCCCAGGAAGCCAGGATCGCGAATCAGGCCGTACTTGATCACCTCGGCAAGGCCGGCGGACAGTTCCCGGGGCGGCAGTGTCGCCAGGGTGTCGGTGTCGATCAGCACCGCCCGCGGCTGCCAGAAGGCGCCGATCATGTTCTTGCCCCGCGGGTGGTTCACCCCGGTCTTCCCGCCCACCGAGGAATCCACCTGGGACAGCAGGGTGGTCGGCACCTGCACGAAGGCCACGCCGCGCTGGTAGCAGGCCGCCGCGAAGCCGACCATGTCGCCGATCACCCCGCCTCCCAGGGCCACCAGCGTGCAGCGGCGGTTGAACCCTGCCTCGAGCAGGGCATCCCAGATGCGCTCGACGCTGGCCAGGGTCTTGGTGGCCTCGCCATCCGGCAGCACCAGCTCACGCACGTCGAGGTCGTCGCCAAGCCCCTGCCGCAGGCGCGACAGGTAGAGGGGCGCCACCGTCTCGTTGGTCACCACCATCACCTGGCGGCCGGCCAGGTGGGGCGTCAGCCACTGGGGATCGCCCAACAGCCCCGGGCCGATGTGGATGGGATAGCTGCGCTCGCCCAGCGCCACCCGCAGGGTACTCAGGGCATCGTCCGGTTGTGTCATGGGTCTCAGGCCTTGCACTGAAGGGGGTCGATCAGGCGCTGCACGCGGCGCACGATCTCGTTGACCACGGCCCGGGGGCCGCGGCGGTCGGTGCGCACGATGATATCGGCCGTGGCCCGGTACAGCGGGTCGCGCTGGACGAACATCTCGCGCAACACCTGCTCGCGATCGTCGCGCTGCAGCAGCGGGCGGTTGCGATCCTTGGCGGTACGCCGCAGCTGCTGCTCCACGGTGGTATAGAGATAGACGACGGTGCCGCAGTCACGCAGTACGCGCCGATTCTCCTCCCGCAGCACGGCACCGCCACCGGTGGCAATCACCACGTTGTCGAGCCTGGCCAGCTCGCGGATCATCTGCGTCTCGCGATCGCGAAAGCCCGCCTCGCCCTCCACGTCGAAGATCCATGGGATATCGGCGCCGCAGCGGGCCTGGATCTCATGGTCACTGTCGAGGAACTCACGTGACAGCTCGGCCGCCAGGAGGCGGCCGATGGTGCTCTTTCCGGCCCCCATGGGGCCGATCAATATCAGATTGGGTAGTGCCGGCATCAGCGAATCGCCAGGTTGTCATCCAGTATTCGGGGCGTGATGAATACCAGCAACTCTACCTTATCGTTGGTGTCCTCGGTATAGCGGAAGAGATTTCCGAGCACCGGCAGGTCGCCCAGGAAGGGCGTCTTGAACAGGCTGCGCACCTGCTCGGTGGTGAGAATTCCGCCCAGCACCACGGTCTCGCCGTTCTCCACCAGCACCTGGGTGGTGATCTCGTTGGTGTCGATAGCGGGCGCCCCGCCGAAGGTCTGATCAGCCACCGTGTCGTTGTTGATCACCAGGTCCATGATGATGCGGTTGTCCGGGGTGATCTGTGGTGTCACCTCCAGGGACAGCACGGCTTCCTTGAACTCGACGTTGGTCGCCCCGCTGGAGGTCGACTCCTGGTAGGGGATCTCGGTGCCCTGCTTGATCAGCGCCGTGCTCTGGTTGGCGGTGATTACCCGCGGCTGGGAGATGGTCTGGCTCTTGCCCTCGCTCTCCAGTGCCCGCAGCTCCAGGTCGAGCAGGATATCGCCGGACAGGTAGCCGAAGCTGAAGGCGGTGGAAGGATTCACGGCGCTCCCCAGATCCACGGACAGCCCGCCATCGGGCACACTACCGGTCGCCGCCCCACCCAGGTCAATGTCACTGCCACCATGGTGAATGGCGGGGGTGTCCGCGGCAGAAAGCCCCCAGTTCACCCCCAGCTCGCGGGTGGCGCTGTCCCGGGCGATGACGATCCGCGCCTCGATCTGCACCTGGCGCACCGCCACGTCCAGCTGCTCCAGGGTCTGGAGGATGGCAGCGATCTGCTCGGCGGTGTCCTGCACCAGCAGGGTATTGGTGCGCACGTCCACGGCGACCCGGCCCCGCTCGGTGAGCAGCCCGAAGCCGGTGTCGCTGCGCAGCAGCGCCGCCAGGTCGCCGGCCTTGGCGTACTTGACCTGGATATACTCGGTCTCCAGCGGCGCCAGGGTCTCGAGCTGCTCCTGGGCCTCCAGCTCCTGGCGCTCGAGCTGGGCCAGCTCCGCGGCCGGCGCCACCACGATGACGTTGCCTTCCTGGCGACTGGCCAGGCCATGGCTCTTGAGCACCAGGTCGAGGGCCTGATCCCAGGGCACATCCTCGAGGTTGAGGGTGACGCGGCCGGTGACGCTGTCACTGGCCACCAGGTTGAGGCCGGTGAAGTCGGCGATGATCGCCAGCACCGAACGCACCTCGATGTCCTGGAAGTTGAGGGTGATGCGCTCGCCGGTGTAGGGGAACTGCTCGCGCACCTGCTCCTCACGCTCCGCCGGCGTCACCGGCTGGGCCGAGATAGTCAGCTGGCGCCCGGTCTGGGTGGAGAGCATGGCGAAGTCACCGCTGCCCTCGATCTCCAGGGTGACGCCGTCCCGACCCAGGCGGGGAGTGATCCGCTTGAGGGGCGTGCCGAAGTCACTGACGTCATAGACCTGGTTCAGGGAGGCCGGCAGGGTCACGCCCTGCAGGCGGGCCACGATGCTGGACCGCCCACTCTCGCGGACCCGGGCATCCACGCCCGCCCGGTCGAAGGTGACCACCAGGCGACCCGCGCCGTCGTCGCCGCGGCGGAAATCGATATCCTCGACGCTCGGCCCGGTTGCATCACGGGGGGACGCGGACGCCTCGGCAGACGGGCTCGCCGCGGCGACCCCGCCGCCGATGGATAGCCGCAGGCGGTTGCCGAGCTGGGCGGTGTCGTAGGGCAGCGGCCCCGTGAGGTCGAAGACCAGCCGCGTCCGCGAACCGGCCTCCAGGGCGGTGACCCGCTCGACGCCGCCGATCCCCAGTTCCTGGCGACGACGTTCCAGGCCGCTGGACGTCTCCATCAGGTCGATGGTCAACCGCGGGGGATCGTCGAGGCGATAGCCACGCACTTCGGGGACCGGCCCGCTGAAGTCGAGATCCACCTCGAGGGCCCCGCCGCCCCCCTGGCGGAAATCGAGGCTGGTGAGCGTGGATGCCGCCATGGCGGCGGTGGATATCGCCAGCATGGCCAGCACCGCAAGCGCGCGTGTCATCGGTTTCATGGTTCCCCTCTCCCCTACTGCGTACCGCTTATCCGTCCCGGTCGGGGCGGCGCGTTATTATCTAGCCATCCAGCGTCAGCAGCGTACTGCGCTCGATCCATCCTCCCCGGCCGGTGGGCACGATCTCCACCAGCTGCACCGAGGCCTGCGTGATACCCACGATGCGCCCGAAATCCGAGCCCATGTGGTCACCGACCCGCAAGCGGTGCACGTTGCCGGTCGGCGCCCGGACCAGCGCGGAGGGTTGCCCGCCGACCATCAAGGTCCCCACCAGGGCCAGGTCGTCGAGGTGGTAGGCCTCGAGGGGATCCTTGGGGCGTGCCATGTCCGGCGCCAGGTCGACATCCCCAGCCGGCAGCTCACGGCTCTCGGGCAAGCGCGCCTGGAAGGGGCTGCGGGCATCGGCGAAGCGATAGTCCACCGAGCGGTAGACCGGCATCGGCGGCAGCGGCTCGAGGGTCAGCGCTCCCGGGTCGGCACGCAGCTCGGCGAGTTCCCGCTCGAGCCCGGTGAGATCGGGGTCACCACAGGCACTCAGGACGAGCGCCACGGGCAATGCGCCCCCCATGCGCAACCAGTTCCTCATTGCGACCCCTCCTCCTCGGGCGACGCCTCCGGCGGCTGATAGCTATAGGTCCGGGCCAGCATCGACAGCTCCAGACGGCTGCTGTCCGTCGGCTTGAGCTCGAAATCGTGCTGGGTGACGATGCGTGGCAGATCGGCGACACCCGCGATGAAGGAGCCGATGCGGTGGTAGTCGCCGCGCACGCGGATGTCGAAGGGCCGCTCGACATAGAACTCCTGGGTGACCGGGCTGCGCAAGCGGATGAAGTCGATGGTCAGCTGGTTGTCGATGGCTGTCTCGCTGATGTCGTCGATCAGCGACGGTATCTCCGGCCCGCCGGGCAGCATCGCCACCAGCGTCGCCAGGCGGCCGTCGAGTTCCTCGACCTGCTCGCGCAGGGCGGGCAGGTTCGCCGCCTGGGCCGCCTTGCTGCGGAAATCCCTCAGCAGCTGCTCTTCCTGCTGGCGGGCCTGCTTGAGTTCCTCGGCCTTGGGAGCCGCCAGGTACCAGTACATCCCGGCAAAGGTGAGCCCCAGCACCAGCACGCAGCAGATCAGCTGCAGCAGGAAGGGCCAGCCGCCGGATTCCTTGATGTCCAGCTCGCCCCAGTCGAGGTCCCGCAGGCGGCGGAATTCCGTAGACAGGTTCATTGCGCCACCTCCTTCACCGCCGCCCCGGGCATGTGCTGGTTGACACTCAGGTTGAAGCGTCGATTGTCCTCGGCGGACTCCACCTCGGACAGTACCGGCACATCGAAGACCGGCGAGGCCTCGAGGGCGCGCAGCTGGTCGGAGACCCGCCGGTTGTCCTCCGCCAGGCCACTGAGCCGCAGCGAATCGCCCTGACGGGCGAGGCTCGCGTAATGCACCCCCGCTTCGAGGCTCTTGGCCAGCGCATTGAAGACATGCACGGTCTGCGGCCGCTCGGCCTGGAGACGCTGAAAGACCTCGATGCGGCGCTTGAGCGTGGCGATCTGTTGCTCGTACTCGCTGACCGCCCGGATATCACGATCCAGCTCGACGGTCCGCTCGCGGATCAGCGCATGGCGCTCCCGCTGGGCCGCGAGCTGCTGATCGTAGTGCCAGGTCATGCCGTAGCCGGCCCCCAGCCCCACCAGGGCAACCAGCAGCAGCGCCATGTAGAATCGCTTGCTGCGTTTCTGGCGCTGTTCTTCGCGCCAGGGCAGCAGGTTGATCTCGATGGTCATGAGCGCACCCTCATCGCCAGGCCGCAGGCCGTCAGCATGGCCGGGGCATCACCGGCCAGGGTCTGGACATCGATTCGCGGATTCACCTTCATGCGCCGGAAGGGGTTGGCGATCACCACCTCCATGCCGCTCTCCTCGGCGAGTCGATCGGCCAGGCCGGGCAGCACGCTGGTCCCCCCCGCCAGGATCATGCGGCGCACCTCGTGCTTGCGCCCGGCGGTGTAGTAGAGTTGCAGCGAGCGCCCCACCTGCTGTACCAGGGTGTCGAGGAAGGGATCCAGCACGCTGCGCTGGTAGTCCTCCGGCAGGCCGCCCCGCTTCTTGGCCAACCCGGCCTCTTCCAGGCTAAGGCCATAGCGGTCGCGAATCTCCTCGGTGAGGGCCCGCCCCCCGAAGACGGTATCGCGGCTGTAGGTGATGCGCCCGTTGCGCAGCACATGGAAGGCGTTCATGTTGGCGCCGATATCCACCAGCGCCACGCAGTCTTCCTGGCCGGCCGCCGGCGGCAACTGCGATCCCAACTCGGTGAAGGCCCGCTCCATGGCAAAGGTCTCCACGTCTACCGCGGCCGGGGTGAGGCCGGCCTGGCGCAGCGCCTCGGTCAGCTGCCCGACGTCCTGGTTGCGACAGGCGACCAGCAGCACGTCCTGCTGATCGCCATAGCGGGCGTTGAGCCCGAGGCGCTGGAAGTCGAAGGCCACCTCGCTGAACGGAAAGGGGATATGCTTGTCCGAGTCGAGTTGAATTCGCGTCTCGATCTCGTCATCGGCGAGGGAGGCGGGTAAGGTGAGGGTCTTGGTAATTGCCGCACTGGCCGGCACTGCCACCGACGCCCTGGCGCTGGAGGGCCGGGCGTGATCCACCGCGCGCTTGAGGGCATCGACCACCTCGCCCATGTCACGTATCCGCCGCTCGACGACAGCCCCTTCGCGCAGCGGACGGACGGCATAGCTCTCGACCTGATAGCCGGCCCCGACCCGCTTGAGTTCGATGAGCTTGACCGTGGCCGAGGTGATATCGACCCCGACAAGCCCTTTACCGGATGCCCCGAATCGCATCTAGATCATGCCCCCGACTGATCCTGGCGGCGAGCCGCTCGTTATAATGACTCACTTGACCCCTGGATGAAGGTACCAGCAGGCCAGGGCCTGTAATCCGAGGTTACATGATATTTCCAAATCTCACACGGCCCGGGTGTCGCCAAGTGTCAACGCTGGTGGTCGTCGGGCCGGGTTCCTATAATGGCCGGCGCGTCCCGAGCCCCGCTCCTCGTCCCGTCATCGTTCCCGTTCTCAGCATGGATACCGCCTTTTCATGACGTTCATCAGAAAACTGGCTTTCTCGGCCCTGTGGCTGCTGGCATCGCTCTCTGCCGCCACACTGCTGGCCGTGATTGGTGCCGCCCTGTATTTCGCCCCGGGATTGCCGGATGTCCGCCAGCTGCAGGACTTCGAGCTGCAGACGCCGCTGCGCATCTTCACCCGGGACGGCAAGCTGATCGGCGAGTTCGGTGAGGAACGGCGCCTGCCGGTGGAGTTCGATGAGATTCCCCAGGAAATGGTGCAGGCTCTGCTCGCGGCCGAGGACGCCGGCTATTTCGATCACCACGGCGTCGACCCCAAGGGCCTGGCGCGCGCCGCCGTGGAACTGGCGGCCAGTGGTGGCGATATCCAGTCGGGCGGCTCGACCATCACCATGCAGGTGGCCCGCAACTATCTGCTGACACTGGATCGCACCTATACCCGCAAGATCCGCGAGATCCTGCTGGCGCTGCAGATGGAACAGATCCTCAGCAAGGAGGAGATCCTCGAGCTGTATGTCAACAAGATCTTCCTGGGCCATCGCGCCTACGGCATCGCCGCCGCCGCCGAGGTCTACTACGACCGTCCGCTGGACGAGCTGACCCTGGCCGAGCAGGCGATGATCGCCGGCCTGCCCAAGGCTCCCTCCGCGTTCAACCCGCTGGCCAACGCCGAGCGCGCGCTGATTCGCCGCAACTGGATCCTGTTCCGCATGCGCGAACTCGGCTTCATCGACCAGCCGGCCTACGACGAGGCGGTCCAGGCCCCGATCACCGCGCGGCGCTATATCACCAAGGCCGAGGTCCAGGCCGACTACGTGGCCGAGATGGCCCGCCAGTTCGCCGTCGAACGCTTCGACGACGCCTATACCGGCGGCTATCACATCTACACCACCCTGGACAGCGAGCTCCAGCCGCAGGCCCGCCACGCCCTGGCCGAGGGCCTGATCGCCTATGACACCCGTCACGGCTGGCGCGGCCCCGAGGAACGCGAGATCCCCCGCGGCCTGGCCGAGGCTCAGGAGCGCACCGACCGCCAGGGCCTGGAGGAGGAACTCGCCGAGTCCCCCGAGGTCATGCAGACCGCTCGCCGCGCCGCCGAGCGCAGCCAGACCGAGGTCGAGGGCATCGACGGCGACGTCAGCAACTGGCTGCAGGTGCTGGAGCGCACCCCGGTGCTCGGCCCTCTGGAACCGGCCATCGTGGCGGAAAGCGAGGGGCGCGAGATGCGCGTGCTGGCTCGTGGCGGCGAGGTCCGGACCCTGGACTGGGAAGGCCTGAAATGGGCGCGTCCCTACCGCAGCGCCCGCAGCCGGGGAGCCGCACCGGACACCGCCGCCGAGATCGCCAGCTCCGGCGACCTGGTGCGCATCCTCCAGCGCGAGGACGGCAGCTGGCGCCTCTCGCAACAACCCAAGGTCCAGGGCTCGCTGGTGGTGATGGACCCCGAGACCGGTGCCGTCCTGGCCCTGCAGGCCGGCTTCGATTTCGACGCCAGCAAGTTCAATCGCGCGACCCAGGCGCGCCGTCAGGCCGGCTCCATCTTCAAACCCTTCATCTACCTGGCCGGCCTCGACAGCGGCGAGATCAACCCCGCCAGCGTGGTCAACGACGCTCCGGTGGTGATGGAGGATGGCAGCAACGAGCTGTGGCGCCCCAACAACTCCAGCGGCGACTTCCTCGGCCCGACCCGGCTGCGCGTGGGGCTGGCCC
Organism: Halomonas nitroreducens; assembly: GCF_003966155.1. Classification (GTDB taxonomy): domain Bacteria; phylum Pseudomonadota; class Gammaproteobacteria; order Pseudomonadales; family Halomonadaceae; genus Halomonas; species Halomonas nitroreducens. The sequence continues at coordinate 151,502 of NZ_RXNS01000009.1, read as the reverse complement.
GGTCGCGCAACCTGGTGACCATTCGCCTGCTGCAGACCCTGGGCCTGGAGCGCACCATCGGCTTCCTCGAGGACTTCGGCTTCCACCCGGAGCGCCTGCCCCATGGCCTGGCACTGGCGCTGGGCAGCACCAGCCTGACCCCCCTGGAAATGACCCGTGGCTATGCAGTGTTGGCCAACGGCGGCTTCGCCATCGAGCCCTGGCTGATCCAGCGGGTGACTCGCGGCGAGGAGCAGACCCTGGTGGAAGAGGCCGACCCCATGGTGGCCTGCCGGGAGTGCAGCGAGGACCAGGCCACCGTGGAGCGCGACGGCGAGACCTACCGGGTCGCCCCCCGAGTTGCCGAGCCGGCCGCGGTCTACCTGCTGCGCGACATGCTGCGCGATGTAGTCGAGCGCGGCACCGCCCGCCGCGCCCTGGCGCTGGAGCGCATCGATATCGTCGGCAAGACGGGCACCACCAACGACCAGCGCGACGCCTGGTTCGCCGGCTTCAACACCGACCTGGCCACCACCGTCTGGGTCGGTATGGACGACAACACCTCCACCGCCGAGTACGGCTCCCAGGCCGCGCTGCCGATCTGGGTCGACTTCATGGGCCGCGCACTGGAGGGCCGCCCGGAGGCGCTCCCCGAGCGTCCGGAGAGCGTCGTCTCCCGCCGGGTCGATCCCGACACCGGCCGCCTGCTGCATGATGGCCAGCCCGGCGGCATCGAGGAGCTGTTCCACGCCGACCACCTCCCCGACTACCAGCCGCGCCGGGTCGACCAGGCCGTGGAACAGGAAAGCGGCTCCCAGGGGACCGCCGCCTACGAGGCCATCTTCTGAACCGGGCCAGGCGGGCGGGTCGACCGGCCGGTCGCCCCGCCCGGACCCCGGTGTGCCGACACCCCGAACGACAGCGAGACACAGCCATGCGTCTCATGCGCCTTCCCGCCGCCCTGTGGCTGCTGGCCTCGGCCGGCAGCGCCCTCGCCTCCCCCTTCTATGCGCCTCCCGCGCCGGAGGAGGACGCCCCGCCCTGGAGCGGCGAGACCGAGCTCGGGTTCACCCATCTGGCCGGCAACACCGATAGCCAGACCCTGATCGCCAAGGGTCGCCTCGTGTGGTTGACCGGCCCGGTGACGCACAGCCTGCGCGGCGAGATCCGCCATGTGACCCAGGACGACGATACCAGCGCCGAGCAGTACCTGGTGGCCATGCGGGAACGCTACGAGATCGAGGGTCCCCACTACCTGTTCGGCTTCGCCCGCTGGGACAAGGACCGCTTCAGCGGCTACAACTACCAGCTCACCACCATCGCCGGCTACGGCCGGCAACTCCTCGACAGCGACGAGCAGTCGCTGTCCCTGGAAGCCGGTCCCGGCTATCGCCTCGACAACGTGCGCGATGCTCCAGACGAGCGGCTAGCCGTCCTCTACGGCGCCATGGATTACCGCTGGAAGTTCTCCGATACCGCGAGCTTCAGTCAGGAGCTGTCGGTCGAGGCCACCGACGACAACAACACTTCACGCTCCCTCACCTCGCTGACGGCCCGCCTCAACGACCATCTGGCGCTCAAACTGTCTCACGAGATCGAGCACAATTCTCGTCCCCCGGAGACTGCCGAGGCGCGCACCGATCTCACGACCAGCGCGTCGCTGCTCTTCGACTGGTAGCCCGGACACGACGACGCCGGCCCGTGGGCCGGCGTCTTCACATCTGAGCAAGCCCCGGCGTCAGGCGCCGTAGACATCCTCCACCGTCTTCAGGGGATAGTGGGAGGGATAGGGCTTGCGCGCCACGCCGGAGTCCACCGCCGCCTGGGCCACGGCAGCGGGCACCCGCTCCAGCAGCCTTACGTCCACCGGCGTGGGAATGATGTAGTCGGGGCCGAAGGACAGGCTGTCCTTGTCGTAGGCGTCCAGCACCGCCTGGGGAACCGGCTCCCGGGCCAGGTCCTTCAGTGCATGCACTGCCGCCACCTTCATCTCCTCGTTGATGCGGGTGGCCCGCACGTCCAGGGCCCCGCGGAAGATGAACGGGAAGCCCAGGACATTGTTGACCTGATTGGGGTAGTCCGAGCGCCCCGTGGCCATGATCACGTCCGGTCGGGTCTCCCGGGCCAGGTCGGGATGGATCTCGGGGTCCGGATTGGTGCAGGCGAAGACCACCGGGTTCGGCGCCATCTTGCGGATATGCTCGGCGGTCATCAGGCCGGGGCCGGAGAGCCCGACGAAGACATCGGCCCCGTCGATGGCGTCGTCCAGGGTCCGCTTGTCCGTCTCGACGGCGAACATGGCCTTGTACTGATTGAGGTCCTCGCGACCGCTGTGGATCACGCCCTTGCGATCGAGCATCACCAGGTTCTCGGCCCGGGCCCCGCAGGAGACCAGCAGCTTCATGCAGGCGATGGCCGCCGCCCCGGCCCCCAGGCAGACGATTCGCGCGTTCTCCAGCGCCTTGCCGGCGATGTCCAGGGCGTTGAGCATGCCGGCGGCGGTCACGATGGCCGTGCCGTGCTGGTCATCGTGGAACACCGGAATGTTGCACTGCTCGACCAGGGCGCGCTCGATCTCGAAGCACTCCGGCGCCTTGATGTCCTCGAGGTTGATGCCGCCCCAGGTGTCGGCGATGCGCGCCACGGTGTCGATGAAGGCCTGGGGACTCTCGGCATTGACCTCCAGGTCGATGGAGTTGATGCCGGCAAAGCGCTTGAAGAGCACCCCCTTGCCTTCCATCACCGGCTTGCTGGCCAGCGCGCCAAGGTTGCCCAGGCCAAGGATGGCGCTGCCGTCGGAGATGACCGCGACCAGATTGCCCTTGCCGGTATAGAGGTAGGCGTTTTCCGGGTCACGGGCGATCTCGCGAACCGGCTCGGCCACGCCCGGGCTGTAGGCCAGAGCGAGATCCCGCGCCGTGGCGGTGGGCTTGGTCAGCTCCACCGACAGCTTCCCGGGAATGGGTTTCGCGTGATAATCCAGCGCCGCCTGTCTCTTCGCGTCTGTCATGCTCAGGATCCGGTCCACATTGGTGTTGAGGCCACCCAGAATATAAAAAAAACTTCCATTTCTCAACTTGAACGGGATTTCCTTGTTTTCCCGTCGAATTATCGCGCGTTTGACGACAATGCGCCCCATTTGGCGAAAGTTATACTTCCGCCCCCTCGCTATAAACAATCCCTTATTGCTTAACCTTAGCCCCCTCTGGACAAAAAAAGAAACCCGCCGGAAGGCGGGTTTCTTCATCGATGTCGACGGACTCGGCGGCGAGGCGCCGAGGGACGCATCAGCGCTTGAGCGCGGCACCGAAACGCTTGTTGAAGCGCTCGACGCGGCCACCGGTAGTCGCCTGCTTCTGCTTGCCGGTATAGAAGGGATGGCACTGCGAGCAGACGTCCAGGGACAGGTCCTGGCCGGCGGTGGAGCCCACTTCGAAGGTGGCGCCGCAGGAGCAGGTCGCGCTGACCGTCTTGTAATCCGGATGGATACCTTGTTTCATCTTGAGCCTCGTTGAGCTGTATGCCGCCACCTGATCTGCTGCCAGGCACCGCATACGGGTTGTCTGAACGTTCAAACCGGTCGCCCGCGCCCCTTGGGCGGCGCGGCGGCGAATTATTCTAGCAGAGCCGCCTGCGGAGGCCAATTGTCCGATACATCCTCCCGGCCCGCCCCTCGCGTGCTGGGCGTTGCCGTCCCCTCGCCGTTGCGCCGCCTGTTCGACTACCGCCCCGGCGGTGATCCGCCGGCCGGTGGCTGGCAGCCGGGACTGCGAGTGCGGGTGCCGTTCGGGCGGCGCCAGGTGGTCGGGGTAATCCTCGAATGCCGCGATGACAGCGCCCTGCCGCTGGCCACCCTCAAGCCCGTCGACGCCTGCCTGGACGATGCCCCCCTGCCGGAGGACTGGCTGTGGCTGTGCCGCTTCACCGCCCGCTACTACCAGCATGCCCCCGGTGACACCCTGCACCAGGCGATGCCCGCCCTGCTGCGTCAGGGACGGGCCCTCGAGGCCCGCACCCGGGAACGCTGGCGGGTAACCGCCTCCGCCGCCCAGGAAGTGCCCCCCGGCCTCGCCCGGGCCCCGCGCCAGGCCGAGCTGCTGGCCATGCTACGCCAGCACCCTCACGGCCTGGTCACCCAGGCCGTGCTCGCTCAGTCGTTCAGCCGTGACCAGCTCAAGGCGCTGGTCGACAAGGGGCTTGTCGAGCGCCTCGAGGAGCCACGGACCGCCACGCCGGCCGGCCAGGCCGGGCCGCTGCTGGCCGAGCCGGCCCTGCCGCTCCAGCGGGAGCAGGCCGCCGCCCTGGCGGCGCTGCACGAGCAGCTCGACGCCTTCCACCCCTGCCTGCTGCATGGTGTCACCGGCAGTGGCAAGACCGAGGTCTATCTGCAGCTGATCGAGGCCGTGGTGGGACGGGGACGCCAGGCCCTGGTGCTGGTGCCGGAGATCGGTCTCACGCCCCAGACCCTGGCGCGCTTTCGCAGCCGTTTCCGGGTGCCGGTGGTCGCGCTGCACTCCGGGCTCACCGACCACGAGCGCCTGGATGCCTGGGAGGCCGCCGCCAGCGGCCGCGCGCCCATCGTCATCGGCACCCGCTCGGCGATCTTCACGCCGCTGGCCCGCCCCGGGGCGATCATCGTCGACGAGGAGCACGACGGCTCCTTCAAGCAGCAGGAGGGATTGCGCTACCACGCCCGGGACCTGGCGGTGGCCCGCGCCCACCGCCACGGCATCCCGCTGGTACTGGGCAGTGCCACGCCGTCGCTGGAGACCTTGCAGCGGGCCCTGGCCGGGGACTATCGCCACCTGCGGCTGACCCAGCGCGCCAGCCGCCATCCCCCAGCGCGTCTGGAACTGGTCGACCTGCGCGGCCGCCCGCGCCGCGGGGGGCTGATCCCACCGGTCATGGAGGCCATCGAGTCGACGCTGGCCGCCGGCCACCAGGTGCTGGTGTTCATCAATCGTCGTGGCTTCGCGCCGACCCTGGCCTGCCATGCTTGCGGCTGGATGGCCGAGTGTGACCATTGCGACGCGCGCATGACCCTGCACCGCCAGCCGCCGCTGCTCGCCTGCCACCACTGCGATCGCCGCCGGGCCCTGCCTGACGCCTGCCCGGACTGCGGCAGCGCCGACCTGCGCCCCTTGGGCAGCGGCACCGAGCGCACCGAGGAAACCCTGGCCGAGCGCTTTCCCGAGACCCCCGTCTATCGCATCGACCGCGACAGCACCCGCCGTCGCGACGCCCTGGAACAGACCCTGACCGAGGTACGACGCGGGGCGCCCTGCCTGCTGGTGGGCACCCAGATGCTGGCCAAGGGCCACCACCTGCCGCACGTGACCCTGGTGGTGGTGGTCAACGCCGATGCCGGCCTCTACGCGAGCGACTTCCGCGCCCTGGAGCACAGCGCCCAGCTGCTCGAGCAGGTGGCCGGCCGCGCCGGGCGAGCGGCCCATCCCGGCCGGGTGCTGGTGCAGACCCTGCATGCCGACGATCCCAACCTGCGCCTGCTGGCGGCCCGCGGCTACGACGCCCTGGCCGAGCAGTTGCTGGAGGAGCGCCGCGCAGCACTGCTGCCGCCCTTCCGCCACCTGGCCCTGCTCCGCCTGGAGAGCCCCCGGGAGCCGGCCGTCAGCGAGCTTGGCGGCCGCGCTGCCGCGGCCTTGCGCGAGCATCTCGCGCAGCGCGGGCTGGAGGTGGACTGCCTGGGGCCGGTGCCGGCGCCCATGGAGCGCCGCCAGAACCGCTATCACCTGCAGGTCATGCTCGGTGCCGAGAAGCGCAGCCGGCTCCACGAGGCCGGCGCCTGGCTCACCGCCTGGCTAGAGGCCGAGCCGGCGGCACGCCGGGTTCGCTGGTCGCTGGACATCGATCCCCAAACCCTCAGCTGAAAGCTGAAAGCTGGAAGCTGGAAGCTGGAAGCTGGAAGCTGGAAGGCAATAGTTTTCCTCCAAAGCCCGCGTCTTGGGCTTTTCTTCCAGCTGTAAGCTTACGTCCGCGAAGCGGACGATCTTCCAGCTCGCGACGAAGCCGCGGGCAGGGTTTAAAGCCCGCACGCAATTGTCGATAATGTGCGGCCAAATGCCCGCCGACGGGCGACAGACACGCCCGCGCCACAGGACATCAGACTCCCCATGAAAGACACCATCATCTCGCTGCTGGAAGCTGCCCTGGACCAACTCAAGCGCCAGGGCGTGCTGCCCTCCGAGCTTGCCCCGACCATCAAGGTCGACCCTACCCGCGACAAGGCCCACGGTGACTACGCCACCAACCTGGCGCTGGCGCTCGCCAAGCCCGCCGGCAAGAAGCCCCGCGAGCTCGCCGAGGCCCTGGTCGCGGCCCTGCCGGCAAACGACGCGGTGGCCAGGGTGGAGATCGCCGGCCCCGGCTTCGTCAACTTCTTCGCCGCTACCGACGCTGCTGCCCAGGTGGTGCGCCAGGTTCTCGACAACGGCGACGCCTTCGGCCGCAGCCTCACCGGCCAGGGCCAGAAGGTGCAGGTGGAATTCGTCTCCGCCAATCCCACCGGCCCGCTGCACGTCGGCCATGGTCGCGGCGCAGCCATCGGCGACTGCCTGTGCCGCCTGCTGGAGGCCACCGGCCACGACGTCACCCGCGAGTTCTACTACAACGACGCCGGCGCCCAGATCACCAATCTGGCGCGCTCGGTCCAGGCACGCGCCAAGGGCATCGATCCCGAAGACGCCGGCTGGCCCGCCGACGGCTACCGCGGCGGCTACATCATCGACGTGGCCAACGCCTACCTGGCCCGCGAGGCGGTCCATGCCGACGACCGCCACGTCACCGCCAAGGGCGACCCCGACGACCTCGACGCCATCCGCGACTTCGCCGTGGCCTACCTGCGCCGCGAGCAGGACCTCGACTTGCGCGCCTTCGGCGTGGAGTTCGATGTCTACTTCCTCGAGTCCTCGCTGTACCGCGACGGCAAGGTAGCGGCCACCGCGGCCCGCCTCGCCGAGCGGGGCCATACCTATGAGCGCGAGGGCGCCACCTGGCTGCGCACCACCGATTTCGGTGACGACAAGGACCGGGTCATGCGCAAGTCCGACGGCGACTACACCTATTTCCTGCCCGACGTCGCCTACCACCTCGACAAGTGGCAGCGCGGCTTCACCACCGTGATCAACGAGCAGGGCGCCGACCACCACTCCACGGTGACGCGGGTGCGTGCCGGGCTGCAGGCCCTGGAGGCCGGCATTCCCGAGGGCTGGCCGGACTATGTGCTGCACCAGATGGTGATGGTCACCCGCTCCGGCGTGGAGGTGAAGCTTTCCAAGCGGGCCGGCAGCTACGTCACGGTGCGCGACCTGATCGACGAGGTGGGCCGCGATGCCACCCGCTTCTTCCTGGCCGCCCGCCGCGCCGACTCGCAGCTGACCTTCGACATCGACCTGGCCCGCTCCCAGTCCAACGACAACCCGGTCTACTACGTCCAGTACGCCCATGCCCGGGTCTGCAGCATGCTGCGCAAGGCCGAGGCCGAGGGCCAGCCCTTCGACCATGCCCAGGCCATGGCGAGCCTGGCGCTGCTCGACGCCGACCAGGAGAAGACCCTCCTCAATCGCCTGGCGCGCTACCCCGAGGTGGTCGAGCATGCCGCCGCTGCCCGGGAGCCCCAGCAGATCGCCCAGTATCTGCTCGACCTCGCCGCCGAGTTCCATACCTGCTACAACGCGGTGAAGGTGATGGTCGAGGACGACGCCCAGCGCAACGCCCGCCTGGCGCTGGGCCTGGCCACCCGCCAGGTGCTGCGCAACGGCCTGGACCTGATGGGTGTCGGCGCCCCCGAGGAGATGTAATCCATGGCCAGCCGCAAGCCCCCCGCCAACCGCAAGCGCGGCGCCACCAGCAGCAAGCGTCGCCCGGCCAAGCCCCAGCGGCGTGGACTGCCCGGCTGGCTCTGGGGGCTCGCCGGCATGGTCGCCGGTTTCTTGATCTCCCAGCACCAGCATGGCACCGCGCCCTGGCAGGACGGGCCGGTCTCGCCGCTGGCCACGGTCGTGCCCAAGCCCCCCGCCTCTGCCGACGGGACAAGCGGCGGGGAAGACCCACCGGCGCCGGACGAGCCGCGCATGCCGACCTTCGAGTTCTATACCCTGCTGCCCGAGTCGGAAGTGATCGCCCCGGGTGGCCAGGTGCCGGATTCCACCGCCACCCCGCCGCCGAGGCCGCCCGAGGCCGAAACCGACGAGGAGCAGGCCCGGCCGGCGGCCGCGGCGGACGACCCCATCGCCCAGGTGATCGCCGCCAACAGCGCTCCCGCCGAATCGACCGCCGAGCCGGCTTCGCCCCCCGATGCCGGGGACGGCAAGCGCTACGTGCTGCAGGCGGCGTCCTTCCGGGCCTCCGGCGATGCCCGCCGCCTGGCCAGCCGCCTCCAGGACTTCGGCCTGCTGGCCAAGATCAGCGAGGTCCAGACCGGCGACGGCGCCACCTGGCACCGGGTCCAGGTGGGTCCCTACAGCGACCGCCGCGAGCTCAACCGCGCCCAGGACCTGATGGTCACCCAGGGCATCGAGCCGCTGCTGATCCAGCTGCAATGATGCCTTGGCACGGTTGAATTCCCGACCGGGCGCCCGCACCTCCCCTGAAGCTCATTCACGGCGCCGCCCCTCGCGGCGCCGAAAAGGGAATCGCTGCACAAATCGACGAGCGGAGTGAAGCGCAAGGCGCACGGAGCGGAGAAACCGGAGCATAGGCAAGCGATATGTGAGGATTTCGAGCACCGCGCAACGCAGCGATTCGCCCGCGCAGGCATCTGTGGAGCGTTTCCAAAGTCATCGGGAGTCTTCGTCTCCCTCAAGGAGTCCCCTCCATGACCACGATCGTTTCCGTGCGTCGCGGCGACCAGGTGGCCCTGGCCGGCGACGGCCAGGTCTCGCTGGGCAACACCGTGATGAAGGGCAACGCCAGCAAGGTGCGTCGCCTCTACCGCGGCCAGGTGCTGGCCGGCTTCGCCGGCGGCACCGCCGATGCCTTCACCCTCTTCGAGCGCTTCGAGGCCCAGCTCGAGAAGCACCAGGGCAACCTCACCAAGGCCGCCGTGGAGCTGGCCAAGGACTGGCGCACCGACCGCGCCCTGCGCCGCCTGGAGGCGCTGCTCGCCGTGGCCGACAAGCACGCCTCGTTGATCATCACCGGCAACGGCGACGTGGTGGAGCCCGAGCGCGGCATCATCGCCATCGGCTCCGGTGGCAACTTTGCCCAGGCCGCGGCCCGCGCGCTGCTCGAGAACACCGAACTGCCGGCCCGCGAGATCACCGAGAAGTCGCTGGAGATCGCCGCCGACATCTGCGTGTTCACCAACCACAACGTCACGCTGGAAGAGCTCTGACCATGACCCGGATGACCCCCCGCGAGATCGTCCACGCCTTGGACCAGTACATCATCGGCCAGCAGGACGCCAAGCGCGCCGTGGCCATCGCCCTGCGCAACCGCTGGCGGCGCATGCAGCTCGACGGCGAGCTGCGCCACGAAGTCACGCCCAAGAACATCCTGATGATCGGCCCCACCGGCGTGGGCAAGACCGAGATCGCTCGCCGCCTGGCCAAGCTGGCCGGCGCCCCCTTCATCAAGGTCGAGGCCACCAAGTTCACCGAGGTGGGCTACGTGGGCCGTGACGTGGAGTCCATCGTCCGCGACCTCACCGAGGCCGCCATCAAGCTGGTCCGCGAGCAGGCCAAGGACGAGGTGCGCCATCGCGCCGAGGACGCCGCCGAGGACCGTATCCTCGATGCCCTGCTGCCGCCACCCCGCGGCCAGGAGGACCAGCCCCGCACCGAGAGCTCGACCCGCCAGGCCTTCCGCAAGAAGCTTCGCGAGGGCGACCTCGACGACAAGGAGATCGACATCGAGGTGACCCAGCAGGGCCAGGGCATCGACATCATGACCCCGCCGGGCATGGAGGAGATGACCAACCAGCTGCAGAGCCTGTTCTCCAACATGGGCAAGCAGAAGACCGAGACCCGCCGCGTGGCGGTGCGTGATGCCTTCGCCCTGCTGCGCGACGAGGAGGCCGCCAAGCTGGTCAACGAGGAGGACATCAAGCAGCGGGCCATCGAGGCCGTCGAGCAGAACGGCATCGTCTTTCTCGACGAGATCGACAAGGTCGCCAAGGGCAGCGGCCAGTCCAGCGGCGGCGAGGTCTCCCGGGAGGGCGTGCAGCGCGACCTGCTGCCGCTCATCGAGGGCTCCAGTGTCTCCACCAAGCATGGCATGGTGAAGACCGACCATATCCTGTTCATCGCCTCCGGCGCCTTCCACCTGTCGCGCCCCTCGGACCTGATTCCCGAGCTGCAGGGCCGGCTGCCGATCCGCGTCGAGCTCGATGCCCTGACGCCGGACGACTTCAAGCGCATCCTCACCGAGCCCTCCGCGGCCCTGACCCGCCAGTACGAGGCACTTCTCAAGACCGAGGAGCTCGAGGTCGTGTTCACCGAGGACGGCATCGAGCGCATCGCCGAGATCGCCTGGAAGGTCAACGAAGGCACCGAGAACATCGGCGCCCGCCGCCTGCACACGGTGATGGAGCGCCTGCTGGAGGAGGCCTCCTTCAAGGGCTCCGACATCGGCAGCCCGCTGACCATCGATGCCGCCTACGTCGACTCCCAGCTCGGCGAGCTGGCGATGGACGAGGATCTGTCGCGGTATATCCTGTAACCCAGCTATAAGCTGTAAGCTTGAAGCTGGAAGAACGCCGCTTCGCGGCGAAGGCTGGAAGACTCGAACTCACTTCGGGGTTAACTTCCGGCTTCCGGCTTCAAGCTCACCGAAGGTGCTTTTATGTCCGCCCCCATCCCTACCAAGGTGCACTATCACAAGCAGGACCGGGAGCTGGAGCTGACCTACGCGGGCGGCGAGAGCCACCGCCTCTCGGTGGAATACCTGCGGGTCTTCTCGCCCTCCGCCGAGGTACGCGGCCACGGCCCGGATTCCGCCACCCTGCAGGTCGGCAAGAAGCACGTCGGCCTGGCCAATATCTCCCAGACCGGCCGCTATGCACTCAAGCTGCACTTCGACGACGGCCATGACAGCGGCCTCTACAGCTGGGACTACCTGTATGACTTGATTCAGCACCGGGAGACCAACTGGGCCGACTACCTGAGGCGCCTCGAGCAGGCCGGAGCATCCCGGGAGCCACTCGGCATCGAGATCAAGCAGCTATAGGCTGCTGACCGACAGACGCCGGGGACGGGTCGCAAAGAGAGCCTACGCCATGGGTGAGAGGACTCCTCCGAACGGGATGGCCAGCACCGGACCTGCAGGCGATGCGCGACGCGAGAGCGCCGCCGGGCGTCGGTAGCCGCCCCAGGATGGATGTACAGCGCCCCTCGCCGGCCTGTCGTCGGATCCGACGCGAGCCGCTATTCGATCATGCAAGCCCTGAGCGTCGGGACCCACGTCAAGACAAGGGTCACTGGAGGACGCTACAATGGCGCCCCATCGGCGCGGCCCCGGCCTCGCCTCCCATGTGCAGCTGACTCGGGAGCCTCCCCCGCATGACCCCCAGCGACAAGCGCACCACCCACTTCGGCTACCAGGAAGTCCCGGTCGAGGAAAAGGCCTCCCGCGTGGCCCATGTCTTCCACTCGGTGGCGTCCCGCTATGACGTGATGAACGACCTGATGTCCTTCGGCATCCACCGCCTGTGGAAGCGCCTGACCATCGAGCGCGCCGGGGTGCGCCCGGGTCACAGCGTGCTGGACATCGCCGGCGGCACCGGCGACCTGACGTGGAAGTTCTCGCGGCTGGTCGGGCCGCGAGGGCGCGTGGTGCTCGCCGACATCAACGAGTCCATGCTGCGGGTCGGCCGCGACAAGCTGCTCGACCGGGGCGTGGGCGGCAACGTCGAGTACGTCCAGGCCAATGCCGAGACCCTGCCGTTTCCCGACAACACCTTCGACTGCATTACCATTGCCTTCGGCCTGCGCAACGTCACCGACAAGGACGCCGCCCTGCGCTCCATGGCCCGGGTGCTCAAGCCCGGCGGCCGCCTGCTCGTGCTGGAGTTCTCCAAGCCCGGCAACCCGCTGCTGACCCGCGCCTACGACGAGTACTCCTTCCGCCTGCTGCCGCGCATGGGCGAGCTGGTCGCCGGCGACGCCGACAGCTATCGCTACCTGGCCGAGTCGATCCGCATGCACCCCGACCAGGAGACCCTCAAGGGCATGATGGAGGCCGCCGGCCTGGAGCGCGTCGAGTATACCAATCTCACCGGGGGCGTCGTCGCCCTGCACCGCGGCATCAAGCTGTGAGGTCGTGATGGCGCTGACACCGACCCTGCTGCTGGGTGGCCTGGAACGCACCCTCAACGCCCTGCTTGCCCGCGACCCCGCCGCCCCCGCGCGCCTCGCCCGCCTGGCGGGACAGCGCATCCTGCTGCGCCTCGAGCATCCGCCACTGGCGCTGGCCGTGCACTTCCACCCCCAGGGCCTGGACCTGCTGCGCCAGGACGAGGCACCGGAGGAGGCCTACGACGCGGTCGTCGAGCTCGATACCGAGACCCTCGGCGAACTGCTCGGCGGGGCCTCGGTGGAGCGGCTGATGTTTCAGGGCAAGCTGGCGGTGCGTGGCCGCATTCACCTGCTGGAGGCCGCCCGGGACCTGCTGCTGGACCTGGACCTGGACTGGGAGGGCGAGCTGGCCCGCTGGCTCGGCGACATTCCGGCCCATAGCCTGGCCGAGGGCGTGCGCAGCCTGGGCCGCTGGGGCCTGCGCACCCGCCAGGAGCTGTGTGCCGACGTCTCGGAATATGTCTTCGAGGAGGCCCGGCTGCTGCCGGGCCGCCACCAGCTCGAGATCTTGCGCGACCACCTCACCGAACTGGAGATCACCACCGACCGCCTCGAGGCCCGCCTCGAGCGCCTGCGCCGGCGACTGACGGGCCAGGAGGGCCGCGCATGATCCCGCGGCTGCTGCGCATCGGCTGGGTGATCACCCGCTACCGCCTCGACACCCTGCTGCCCCTGGAGCGCCTGCCCTGGTGGCTGCGCCTGGTGCTGACCCTGTCGCCGCTGCGCCTGGTGCCCATCGGGCCCCGCCCCCGGGGAGAGCGCCTGCGCCTGGCCCTGGAGACCCTGGGGCCGATCTTCGTCAAGTTCGGCCAGGTGCTGTCGACCCGCCGCGACCTCTTCCCCGAGGACATCGCCGACGAACTCAGACGCCTGCAGGACCAGGTCCCGCCCTTCCCCGGGCGCGAGGCCCGAGCGCTGGTCGAAGAAGAACTCGCCATGCCGCTGAGCGAGGCCTTCGCCGACTTCGCGCCCGAGCCGCTGGCCTCGGCCTCGGTGGCCCAGGTGCATGCCGCCCGCCTGCACGGAGGCGAGGAAGTGGTGGTGAAGATCATCCGCCCGGGGATCGAGCGGGTGATGCGCCAGGACATGGCGCTCATGTACCGGGTCGCCGGCCTGCTGGCCCGCATCCCCGAGGCCCGTCGGCTGCGCCCCGTGGAGGTGGTGCGTGACTACGAATCGACGCTGTTCGACGAGCTCGACCTGACCAAGGAAGCCGCCAATACCTCCCAGCTCAAGCGCAACTTCAAGGGCTCGCCGCTGCTGTTCGTGCCGGCCATCCACTGGGAGCTGACCCGCCGGCGGGTGATGGTCCAGGAACGCATCCATGGCGTGCCGGTGGCCGACACCGTGGCCCTGGCGGCCCAGGGCACCGACCTCAAGAAACTCGCCGAGCGCGGCGTGGAGATCTTCTTCACCCAGGTCTTCCGCGACAACTTCTTCCATGCCGACATGCATCCGGGCAACATCTTCGTCTCCCGGGAAACGCCCTGGGACCCCCAGTACATCGCCATCGACTGCGGCATCGTCGGCAGCCTGACCCGGGAGGATCAGGACTACCTGGCCCGTAACCTGCTGGCCTTCTTCCACCAGGACTATTACGAGGTGGCGGCCCTGCACATCGAGTCGGGCTGGGTCGGCGAGGATACCCGGGCCAACGAATTCGCGGCGGCGGTACGCACCGTCTGCGAGCCGATCCTCGAGAAACCCCTCAAGGACATCTCCTTCGGCCAGGTGCTGCTGGGCCTGTTCCAGACCGCGCGGCGCTTCAACATGGAGGTCCAGCCCCAACTGGTGCTGCTGCAGAAGACCCTGCTCAACATCGAGGGCCTGGGCCGCCAGCTGTATCCGGACCTGGACCTCTGGGCCACCGCCAAGCCCTACCTGGAACAGTGGATGAAGGAGCGAGCCGGCGCCCGGGGCTTCTGGGAATCGCTCAAGCGCCAGGCACCGGAACTCTCCCGCCAGCTGCCTGAACTGCCGGTGCTGGCCCACCAGGCCCTGGCCCGGGCCGAGCATGGCCATCACCAGCATCGCCGCCAGGCCGAGGCGGTCGGGGCCATCCGCCGCCAGCTCGACCGCCAGGACCGACGTCAGCGCCGACTGCGCCTGGGCCTGCTGCTGGTGGCGGTGGCACTCGCCTGGCAACCGCTGGTCGAATGGACAGGTGGCCAACCCTGGCCGGTGCTCGGCGCCGCGGCGCTGGGTGGCCTGTTGCTGGCGTGGAACTGACGATCCCCTGTAATGGAACCTACTCCCATGAGTGATATTCTCGACCGCCTCCATGATGTGCTTGAGCAGCGCCGCCAGGCGGCCCCCCAGGACTCCTACGTGGCCAGCTTGCATGACAAGGGCTTGAACAAGATACTCGAGAAAGTCGGCGAGGAAGCCACCGAGACCCTGCTGGCGGCCAAGGATGCCGAGGCCGGTGACGCCGACCGGCACCAGGCAGTGATCGCCGAGACGGCCGACCTGTGGTTTCATAGCCTGGTGATGCTCTCGCACCTGGGGCTCGACCACCATCAAGTGCTCGACGAGCTCGCTCGTCGGTTCGGCCTCTCCGGCCATGACGAGAAGGCCGCGAGGCAACGTTAGTCCGCATCGACCGTTCCGGGCGTGGCCCGGGACCCGAACCAGAGGAAATCTCTATGTTAGGTGGTATCAGTATCTGGCAGCTGCTGATCGTGCTCGGCATCATTATCCTGATCTTCGGCACCAAGAAGCTGCGCAACGTCGGCGGCGACCTGGGCGGGGCCGTGAAGGGCTTCAAGAAGGCCATGAACGACGAGGACAAGACCGAGGAAGCCGAC
This sequence comes from Halomonas nitroreducens, assembly GCF_003966155.1. Lineage (GTDB taxonomy): Bacteria > Pseudomonadota > Gammaproteobacteria > Pseudomonadales > Halomonadaceae > Halomonas > Halomonas nitroreducens. The sequence continues at coordinate 136,405 of NZ_RXNS01000009.1, read as the reverse complement.
AAACCCCAGGCCCAGGTGCGCCACGACGACGAGGGTCAGACCTACGACGTCAAGGCCGAGCAGAAGCCCGAGGAACAGGAAGAGCGCAAGTAAGCCGCCATGTTCGACATCGGCTTTCTCGAACTGTTGATCATCGGCGTGGTAGGCCTGCTGGTGCTGGGACCCGAGCGCCTGCCCAAGGCCGCCCGGACCCTGGGCCTGTGGATCGGCAAGATCAAGCGTACGGTCTCCGGCATGCAGCGCGAGATCAGCGCCCAGCTCGAGGCCGAGGAGCTGCGCCAGAAGCTCGACGAGCAGCAGAAGAAGCTCGACGAGGGCCTCGACCGGGTCAAGCGTGACGTGGAGGGCATCGCCGACACGCCTCCCCGGGACCCCGCCAAGCCCTCCGCCGAGGAGGCTCCGTCCTCGCCGCCGCCCGAGCAGCGCCTCGACGATGCCCTGGCCAGAGCCCGCGAGACGGCCGCCGATGAGCCAGACGCCGACGCCCACAAGGATTCCGCCGCGCGATGAGCCACTCCGACGACTCCCGGGACCCCGGACAGGCCCAGGCCCCGCTGATCGAGCACCTGATCGAGCTGCGCTCGCGGCTGATGCGGGCCGTGGTGGCCATCCTGGTGATCTTTCTCGGGCTCTATGCCTTCGCCAACGACATCTACGGCTTCGTCGCCGAACCCCTGATGGCGCTGCTGCCGGAAGGCTCCCAGATGATCGCCACCGAGGTCGCCTCGCCCTTCCTGGCGCCCTTCAAGCTGACCCTGGTGGTGGCGGTGTTCATTGCCGTGCCCTACGTGCTCCACCAGGCATGGTCCTTCGTGGCACCGGGGCTCTATGACAACGAGAAGGCTCTCGCCCTGCCGCTGCTGGCCTCCAGCGTGGCGCTCTTCTATGCCGGAGCCGCCTTCGCCTACTACGTGGTCTTCCCGCTGCTGTTCCAGTTCTTCACCCAGACCGGGCCGGAGAACGTCGCGGTGATGACCGACATCAACCAGTACCTGAACTTCGTGCTCAAGCTGTTCTTCGCCTTCGGGGTGGCCTTCGAGATCCCCATCGCCACCTTCCTGCTGATCCTCAGCGGGGCGACCACGGTGGAGAGCCTGTCGAAGAAGCGCCCCTACGTGGTGCTCGGCTGCTTCGTGGTCGGCATGCTGATGACGCCGCCGGACGTGGTCTCCCAGAGCCTGCTGGCGGTGCCCATGTACCTGCTCTACGAGGTCGGCCTGTTGTTTGGCCGCCTGGTGCGCCGCAAGCGCGAGGCGGATGCCGCCGACGAGGACGAGGCGTAAGCTCGAAGCTCGAAGCTCGAAGCTCGAAGCTCGAAGCTCGAAGCTCGAAGCTCGAAGGCAAGCTAAAGCAGAGCGCCTCCATGGCAAAGCCATGGAGGCGCGGTTCTTCCGGCTTCACGCTTATCGCTTACGGCGCCCGGGCGAAGCCGGAGCACCGGACCGCCGGGTCAGAGATCCATCAGCTCGTCGAGGCGATCGACCAGCTTGAAGATGCCGGTGGCCGCCTCGCCAATGCGGGTGGCCAGCATGTAGGCCGGTGTGGTGACGACGCGGTGCTCGAAGTCGACTACGATATCCTCCACGCTGCAGCTGCGATGCAGGCCGCCCATGCTGCTGATCGCCCCGGCCACGCCTGGATCATGGCCGATGGTCACGGCGATGCCCGGCCCCAGCAGGCGCGGCACCATCACTGGTGCGATGCACATCAGGCCGATCGGCTTGCGATCCTCGTGGAAGGCGGCCAGGGCCTCCACCAGGTCGCCCTGAATCACCATGTCGGCGCCGGCCTCGGCGAAGTTGGAGAGGTTCTTGGCCGCGCCGAAGCCGCCCGGCAGGATCGCCGCATCGAAGGCGTCCGCATCGAGTTCGGTCAACGGCTCGATCTCGCCCCGCGCCAGGCGCGCCGATTCGACCAGCACGTTGCGCCGCTCGCCGTCGACCACTTCGCCGTTGCGATGGTCGATGACATGCTGCTGGTCGATGTCCGGCGCGAAACAGCGGTAGCCGATGCCCAGCTGGTCGAGCCGCAGCAGGGTCAGGGTCGTCTCGTAGATCTCCGAGCCATCCTGCACGCCGCACCCCGACAGAATGACTGCCACCTGTTTGCTCATGTCCTTCTCCTCGAACGCATCCTGCCGATAGGCGACAGGGCCGGTAAACGTGAAGCCACCACTTTAGAGAGTCGCCCGGGGTGCGACAAGGCGCGTGTTCCGGCGCCCGGTCACGCTGATATACTCGGGACATTGTCATCGTATTGTCATCCCCGGCCACCAGACTCATCGCTGGCGGCCCTGGTCCGTTTCGGAGAAGATGCCTTGAGTTTCACGACCTCTCGCCAGTATCCCGCCACCCGCATGCGTCGCATGCGCCGTGACGACTTCTCGCGCCGTCTCATGCGCGAACACACCCTGACCGCCGCCGACCTGATCTGGCCGGTGTTCGTGGTCGAGGGCGAGGGGCAGCGCGAGGCGGTGCCATCGATGCCCGGCGTGGAGCGGCTGTCGCTGGACCTGCTCATCGAGGAGGCTCGCGAGGCCCATGCCCTCGGCATCCCGGTAATGGCGCTGTTCCCGGTGGTGGATCCCGCGCTGAAGAGCGAACTGGCCGAGGAAGCCTACAGCGCCGGCGGGCTGGTCCAGCGTAGCGTGCGGGCCCTCAAGGCGGCCGTGCCCGGGCTCGGCATCATGACCGACGTGGCTCTCGACCCCTACACCAGCCATGGCCAGGACGGCATCCTGGACGCCGATGGCTATGTACAGAACGATCGCACCGTGGAGACGCTGCTCAAGCAGGCGCTGTCCCATGCCGAGGCTGGTGCCGACATCGTCGCGCCCTCGGACATGATGGACGGACGCATCGGCGCCATCCGCCAGGTGCTCGAGCAGGAGCAGTTGCACAACACCCGTATCATGGCCTATAGCGCGAAGTATGCCTCACGCTACTACGGCCCCTTCCGCGATGCCGTGGGCTCCGCAGCGAACCTGGGACGCGCCGACAAGGCCACCTACCAGATGGACCCCGCCAACGGCGACGAGGCCCTCCAGGAGGTCGCCCTCGACCTCGCCGAGGGCGCCGACATGGTGATGGTCAAGCCGGGCATGCCCTACCTCGACGTGGTGCGCCGCATCAAGGAGGAGCTCCGGGTGCCGACCTTCGCCTACCAGGTCAGTGGCGAGTACGCGATGCACATGGCCGCCTTCGACAACGGCTGGCTCGACGCCGACAGTGTGATGCTCGAGTCGCTGACGTGCTTCAAGCGCGCCGGTGCCGACGGCATCCTGACCTATTTCGCCAAGCGGGCGGCCAGACTGCTCGCCGACTAACCGCCGGAGGGGAGTCGCCTCCGGTCCACGACAGGGAACCCCATGGACGAATCGCGCCGCCCCGACACGCCCTCCGTCCCGGACAACGCGTCCGGCGGCGAGATCATCAGCGAGGCTCCCGCCCCGCGCCTGAACCAGACCCGCACCGGCATCAAGCCCAAGGCGCTGCCGGATCCCGAGTCCGACCTCACTGACCCGGGACTGTACTTCAACCGCGAGCTGTCACACCTGCAGTTCAATGTGCGGGTGCTGGAGCAGGCCCTGGACGAGGCACACCCGCTGCTCAACCGGCTGATGTTCCTGCTGATCTTCTCGTCCAACATGGACGAGTTCTTCGAGATCCGGGTCGCCGGCCTGAAGAACCAGATCATGGTCGGCGACGAGACGCCCGGGAGCGACGGCCGTCCGCCGCGCTCGGTGCTGGCCGAAATCTCCCAGATCGCCCACGCCCAGGTGGAGCGCCAGTACCGCATCCTCAACGAGGCGCTGATCCCCGCTCTGGAGGCCCAGGGCCTGCGCTTCCGTCGCCGCGGGGATTGGACCGAGGCCCAGCGCGCCTGGGTGCGGGACTACTTCGAGACCGAGATCATGCCGGTGATCAGTCCCATCGGCCTCGACCCCTCGCACCCCTTCCCGCGCCTGGTCAACAAGAGCCTCAACTTCATCGTCGAGCTGGAGGGCAAGGACGCTTTCGGCCGCGAGGGCGGCCTGGCCATCCTGCCGGCGCCACGCTCGCTGCCCCGCATCATCGCCCTGCCCGGCGAGCTCTGCGAGAAGGGCTTCAGCGAGTACGCCTTCCTGTCGTCGATGATCCACGCCCATGCCGAGGAGGTGTTTCCCGGCATGAAGGTGCGCGGCTGCTACCAGTTCCGCCTGACACGTAACGCCGACCTGTCGGTGGATCCGGAGGACGTCTCGGACCTGGCCTCGGCGCTGCGCGGCGAGCTGCTCTCACGGCGCTACGGCAGCGGCGTGCGCCTGGAGGTGGCAGACAACTGTCCCGACGACCTGGCCGAGTTCCTGCTCCGGCAGTTCGAGCTCGATGAGGCCGATCTCTACCGGGTCAACGGGCCGGTGAACCTCACCCGCATGATGTCCGTACTCGGTGACGTGGATCGCCCCGAGCTGCTCTATCGCTCCTTCACGCCCGGCCTGCCCAAGGCGCTGAAGAAGCGCGAGAGCGTGCTCCAGGCCATGGCCGAGGGCGACATCCTGCTGCATCACCCTTTCCACTCCTTCTCGCCGGTGGAGGAGATGCTGCGCGAGGCGGCCCGGGATCCGGAGGTGCTGGCCATCAAGCAGACCCTCTACCGCACCGGCGCCGACTCGCCCATCGTCAACGCCCTGGTGGAAGCCGCCGGCAACGGCAAGGAAGTCACGGTGGTGATCGAGCTGCGGGCGCGTTTCGACGAGGCCGACAACCTCGCCCTGGCCTCGCGTCTGCAGGAGGCCGGGGCCATCGTCATCTACGGGGTGATGGCCTACAAGACCCACGCCAAGATGATGCACATCGTGCGCCGCGAGAAGGGCCAGCTGCGCCACTACGCCCACCTGGGCACCGGCAACTACCATTCCAAGACCGCCAAGCTTTACACCGACTACAGCCTGCTCACCGCCGATCCGGTGCTCTGTGCCGACGTGCACAAGGTCTTTCAGCAACTCTCCGGCATGGGCCGCGCCCGCCAGATCGAGAAACTGCTTCACGCGCCCTTCACCCTCCATGAGCGACTGGTGGCGATGATCGACCGGGAGGCCGAGCATGCCCGCAAGGGCAAGCGGGCCCACCTGATTATCAAGTGCAACTCGGTGACCGAGCCCAAGCTGATCCAGGCCCTCTATCGGGCCGCCCAGGCCGGCGTGGAGTGCGACCTGATCATCCGCGGCATGTGCTGCCTGCGCCCCGGGTTGCCGGGTATCTCCGAGTCCATCCGGGTGCGCTCGATCATCGGACGCTTCCTCGAGCACACACGGGTCTTTCACTTTCACAACGACGGCAAGCCCGAGACCTGGGGCTCAAGCGCCGACTTCATGGCGCGCAACATGTTCCATCGGGTGGAGACCTGTTTCCCGCTGCTCGACAAGAAGCTGGCGGCCCAGGTGCGCAAGGACCTGGAGACCTACCTGGTGGACAACTGCCAGAGCTGGCTACTGCAGGCTGACGGCACCTACGTCAAGCAGACCCCTGGCGAGGCGGCCCCCATCAGCGCCCAGGAGACACTGCTCTACGCCTACGCCGCCCGGGTCTAGGCCCGGCTCATCCGCGGCGGAAGGCGCTGAGGTCCGCCTCGTCGAGGCCCTCGACCCGCTCCGGCAGGCTGCGGGCCCGCCGGGCCAGGCGCAGGGCCTGACGTTCGGCCAGCAGCTCGGCATCGTCGTCCAGGGTTCGCCCGTCGAGCTCGCCCAGCTGCGCCATGCCCTGGTGGTAAAAGGCCAGCACCGCCAGGGCCCGCTCGTCGCCTTCGGCCATTCCCCGGCGCAGGGTGGGCAGGTAGCCACTCACCTTCGAGAGCTGCTGCTTGAGCCGCCAGCCATAACGCACCGGGCCCAGCCAGGGCCGTTCGCGCAGCGCGGCCAGCACCAGGCTGGTGGCCACCAGCCCCAGCAGCACGCCCAGGGCATTGAGCCAGAGACTCGGCGTAAAGGCAGTGCCGAGCAGTTGGGTGAAGACCAGGCCGAAGACGATCAGCTGACCGGCCATGGCCAGGCCAACCAGGCGGGAAGTCCGGCGGTAGGTGTGGGGATCGTGGGACTCGAAGCGAAACGACATGGGGTGGCCTTGGCGATGAGGGACGATGCCGGGATTATCACGGCATCGTCGCCTGGCGTACAGTCGGCGCCGTCACCCGGCAGCCCGGCTAGCCTCGCCCGTCGACACTGGCCCCCCGCAGGCGTTCCGCCGCGGTCGTCAGCAGGTGCTCGGTGGTCTCCCAGCCGATACAGGCGTCGGTGACCGAGACCCCGTAGCGCAGCTTTCCCGGGACCAGCGGCTGCTTGCCCTCGTGGATATGACTCTCCAGCATCAGCCCGACCAGGGCGCAGTCGCCGGCCAGGCGCTGCCCCAGGACGTCGAGCATCACCTCGCTCTGGCGACGATGGTCCTTGCGTGCATTGGCGTGGCTGCAATCGACCATCAGCCGAGGGGCCAGGCCGGACGCCTCCAGTGCCCGACGGCTGGCGGCCACCTCGGGCGCCCGGTAGTTGGGCTCGCCGTGGCCGCCGCGCAGCACTACGTGGGTATGCGGGTTGCCCGGAGTCTCGCGCACCATCGGCCGGCCATCCGGTGCCATGGCGAAATGCTGGTGGGGATGGGCCGCGGCGCGCATGGCATCGATGGCCACCTGCAGGTCGCCGCTGGTGGCGTTCTTGAAGCCCACTACGGCCTCGAGGCCGCTGGCCATCTCGCGATGCAGCTGGGACTCGGTGGTGCGAGCGCCGATCGCCACCCAGGCCAGCAGGTCGTCCAGGTAGGGGGCGAGCATCGGCTGCAGCAGCTCGGTAGCCACCGGCAGCCCCAGCGCGGCGATCTCGCGCATCAGCGAGCGCGACAGCGTCAGGCCCCGGGCCAGGTCACCTCGACCGTCCAGGTCCGGGTCATAGGCCAGGCCCTTCCAGCCCACGGTGGTGCGGGGCTTCTCCACGTAGACCCGCATTACCGGCAGGATGCGATCCTCGATCTGCGGGGCCAGCGCCGCCAGCCGCCGGGCATACTCCAGGGCGGCTTCAGGGTCATGGATCGAGCAGGGGCCGACCACCACCAGCAGTCGGTCGTCGCGGCCCGCGAGGATCTCGCGGATGGCCTGGCGCTGGCCCTCGATGCGCCGGGCCAGGGCCGGCTCGAGCGGCAGCGCCCGATGCAGGGCCTCGGGGGTGGGCAGCTGGGGGGTGGTGTCGCGACGGGCCTCGGTAGCGTCGCTCAGCGAATGGCAGGCAAGGGAAACGGGGGCGTTCATGGGGGTCAACTCCGTGAGCGGGAACATCGGCTGGTCGTCATGCCACCGGCAGTCTCACGGTCGGAGGTGGCGCCCTGGCCCGACCGCGTATCGCTAAATCGCCAACCATAGCCATAATAGTCCCGTCCCAGGGTGCAGAACTCGGCGTGGGCGCGATGCGATGCGGTCATGGATCGTCTCCTGTCGTCGTGTCTCGGGGCCTGCAATGCAGAACCCCCGGGCGGGTTGGCCGTCCGGGGGTTCTGTGGTCGGAGGCAACCCTGGGCGGGGCGTGCCTCGCGGCGTGGTCCTTGATGCTGGGTCAGGACACGGCCGCCGGCACGCCGGCGCTAAACCAGTAGCCCGGCCAATAGTGAACGAGACCGCTGAACTCCCTCCGATCACGGGAGGCCGCTGCCACGGAGGCAGACAGCGAATCGCAGGGGGTCATGAGTCGGCTCGATACCATGGTCGTCTCCTGAGGTCTGTTGTCATCCTGCCGTCTCGCGGAGCGGATGGCAAGGATGACGTGGTCCCCTGGCAGCTCAACCGGTGGCCAGCTGCACCCAGCCGATGGTTGCCGGCAGTGCGCTCATGCCAACCAGCACCGCCAGGCCCAGGAAGACCGCCAGCAGGCCGCTGTCGTCCTTGAAGTTCTCGTCGTGTCCCGCCATGTCATGCTCCTCTCGGGGTGGTCGTCAGGATGACCGGCATTCTAGCGAAGATGCCGGCCGCCATCGACTGGCAGGGTGATCCCGGTCACGTAGCGGTTATCGAGCAGGTAGCGCAGGCTCTGGTGGATGATCCCCGGCCCGGGGATCAGGCCCATGGCGGACTTGGCCCTGGCCTTTTCGGCATAGGCCTCGTCGTCCCCCTCGTTCAGCATGATCATCGCCGGGGCGATGGCGTTGACCTGGATCGAGGGCGCATACATCGCCGCGAAGGACAGGGTCAGGTTCTCGAGTCCGGCCTTGGTGGCGGCATAGGCGGCGTGCTTGCGCGAGCCCTTGCGGGCCACGTAGTCGGTCATGTGCACGATGTCACGCATCGGCTCGCCGCAGGCCTCGAGCAGGTCGCGCGCATGCAGGTTGATCAGGTAGGGCGCCAGCATATGCACCCGGAACAGCCGCTCGAAGTTCTCCCCGGCATCGTCGTCCGTCGTGTCCGGCGCCCAGTCGCTGGCATTGTGCACGATGGCCCGCAGCGACGAGGTCTCGGCCCGCAGCCGCACCAGGAAATCCTGGATGCCGGCTTCGCTGGCGAAGTCGGCCCGCAGGGTGACGATGCCGCGTGCGCGCAGCGCATCCAGGGCAGGACGCTCGCGACGGTAGCTGATGATTACCGGATGGCCCTCGTCGACGAGCCGTTCGGCACAGTGCCGCCCCAGGCGCTGGGCGCCGCCGGTGATCAGGATGGGCGAGGCGCTCATGCCCGCCGCTCCCGCACCAGACTGCCCACCGTCGGCACCAGCGGGTCCCGGGGCGCATAGGCGAAGACGTCGGAAAACACCCGGGATGGCACCAGTCCCAACGAGGCCAGGACGTCGACGCAGGCATAGACCATGCCGGGCGAGCCGGATAGGTAGACGTCATGGGCGGAGACGTCGTCGAGGTTCTCGGCGAGGGCCTCGTCGATCCGTCCCCGGTGGCTGACCACCCGCTCGGCCTCGAAGCCCGCCTCCAGCGGCTGCTCACAGACGCCATGGAAGGTCACGCCCATATGCTGCGCGGCCCACTCCCGGGCCAGGCGCTCCAGGTAGAGGTCGCGGCGTTCCCGGGCGGCCCACCACAGCGAAATGGTGCGCGACGGGTCGGCGTGCAGGGCCGCCTCGACAATGGCCTTCATCTGGGCAAAGCCGGTGCCGGCGGCAACCAGCAGCAGGGGGCGCCCGCTGTCGGGGTCCAGCACGCAGTCGCCGCCGGGCAGGCGCAGGGTCAGGTGCTGGGCCTCCACCAGCAGCTCGCGCAGCCGGGCGGAGTTGCTCCGCTCCGGCCAGTGCTGGATATGCAGCTCGAGCCGGCCGTCGCCGCCGTGGGCGTTGGCAATGGAAAAGGGCACCCAGGTCGCGTCGTCCAGCTGCATCTCGAGGTACTGGCCGGGGTCGTGGGCCATGGCCTCGGCGCGGCCCTCCAGGTGCACACGGAAGACGTCGGGGGTGAGGTCCTCGACCTCGACGACCTGGCAGGTCAGGGTCCTTGCCGTCATGAATGCCTCTTGTCGGTGTCAGGGAATTCGATACCCAGCTCGCCCCACCGCTCGCTGACCCGGGCCTTGACGGCCGCGTCCATGACGATGGGCGTGCCCCACTCGCGGTCGGTCTCGCCGGGCCACTTGCCGGTGGCGTCGAGCCCCATCTTGGAGCCCAGCCCCGCCACCGGCGAGGCAAAGTCCAGGTAGTCGATGGGCGTGTTCTCCACCAGCACCGTATCCCGGGCCGGGTCCATGCGGGTGGTGATGGCCCAGATCACGTCCTGCCAGTCCCGGGCATCCACGTCGTCGTCGAGGACCACCACGAACTTGGTATACATGAACTGGCGCAGGAAGCTCCACACGCCCATCATCACCCGCTTGGCGTGACCGGGGTACTGTTTCTTCATGGTCACCACCGCCATGCGGTAGGAACAGCCCTCCGGCGGCAGGTAGAAGTCGACGATCTCGGGGAACTGGCGGCGCAGGATGGGTACGAAGACCTCGTTGAGCGCCAGCCCCAGGATCGCCGGCTCGTCCGGGGGACGGCCGGTGTAGGTGGAATGATAGATGGCGTCACGGCGCAGGGTCATACGGGTCACCGTGAACACCGGGAAGCTCTCCACCTCGTTGTAGTAGCCGGTGTGATCGCCGTAGGGCCCCTCGGGGGCCGTGTCGTCCGGATGGATGACCCCCTCGAGGATGATCTCGGCGGAGGCCGGCACCTCCAGGTCGGCATGGCCACACCGGACCAGCTCGGTGCGCGAGCCGCGCAGCAGCCCGGCGAAGGCATACTCCGAGAGGCTATCCGGCACCGGCGTCACCGCGCCGAGGATGGTCGCCGGATCGGCGCCCAGGGCTACCGCCACCGGGAAAGGCTCGCCGGGGTGCGCCTGGCACCATTCCTGGAAGTCCAGCGCCCCGCCGCGGTGGGACAGCCAGCGCATGATCAGGCGGTTGCGCGACAGCTTCTGCTGGCGGTAGATGCCGAGGTTCTGGCGCTTCTTGTGCGGTCCCCGGGTGATCACCAGCGGCCAGGTCACCAGCGGTGCGGCATCGCCGGGCCAGCAGTGCTGGATGGGCAGGCGGTCGAGGTCGACGGCGTCGCCCTCGAGGACCACCTCCTGCACCGGCGCCCGCTTCAGGACCTTGGGCCCCATGCTCATGACCTGCTTGTAGACCGGCAGCTTGTCCAGGGCATCGCGGAAGCCCTTGGGCGGTTCCGGCTCCTTGAGGAAGGCCAGCAGCTCGCCGACCTCGCGCAGGGCATCGACCGAGTCCTGGCCCATGCCCAGGGCGACCCGCTTCGGCGTGCCGAAGAGGTTGCCGAGCAGCGGCATGTCGTGGCCCTTGACGTTCTCGAACAGCAGTGCCGGCCCGCCGGCCCGCAGGGTGCGGTCGCAGATCTCGGTGATCTCCAGATAGGGGTCCACCTCGGCGGTGACGCGCTTGAGCTCCCCCTGCTCCTCCAGCGCGGCGATGAACTCGCGCAGATCCTTGTACTTCATGCGGCCTTCCCGTTTGCTGAACGACACACGGCAAAAGGGGCAGCATAGCATGCTGCCCCTCGAGGATGCTGCGAGGGGAAACGGCGCGCGGCGCTCGCCCTCGGAGATATCGCTGCCAAGACGCGGTGGGGCCGTCCGTCACGAGTGGGAGCGGACGGAGCAGGCAGTCGAGCCGGCAGTCAGCGACGACTCGTCAGGACAGACGATGTGGGCGGCTGCGCGGCTCATGGCGCGAGCGACATGGACGTCGCGAATCCAGAGCGCCGCGCGGAATCCGTCACTCAGCTGCTCGACCGGCCTGGCGCCCCGCTGTATTCCCACACCGCATCGTCAAGCGCAGCAGGACACCATCAACGTCGCTTCATGGCCTCGAAGAATTCCAGGTTGGTCTTGGTATCCTTCAGCCGGTCGATGAGGAACTCGGTGGCCGCCACGTCTTCCATGGGGTTGAGCAGCTTGCGCAGGATCCACATGCGCTGCATCTCCTCCTCGGAGGCGATCAGGTCCTCGCGACGGGTGCCGGAGCGGCGGATGTTAAGCGCCGGATAGACCCGCTTCTCGGCCAGCTTGCGGTCGAGGTGGGCCTCCATGTTGCCGGTGCCCTTGAACTCCTCGAAGATCACCTCGTCCATCTTGGAGCCGGTGTCGACCAGCGCCGTGGCGATGATGGTCAGGCTGCCGCCCTCCTCGATGTTGCGCGCCGCGCCGAAGAAGCGCTTGGGCTTCTCCAGGGCGTGGGCGTCGACGCCGCCGGTGAGCACCTTGCCCGAGGAGGGCACCACGGTGTTGTAGGCCCGGGCCAGGCGGGTGATGGAGTCGAGCAGGATCACCACGTCCTTCTTGTGCTCGACCAGCCGCTTGGCCTTCTCGATGACCATCTCGGCCACCTGGACGTGACGCGCCGGCGGCTCGTCGAAGGTCGAGGCCACCACCTCGCCGCGCACCGTCCGCGACATCTCGGTGACCTCCTCGGGCCGCTCGTCGATCAGCAGCACAATCAGGTGGCACTCGGGATTGTTGCGGGTGATGGAGGTGGCGATGTTCTGCAGCATCAGCGTCTTGCCTGCTTTGGGAGGCGAGACGAGCAGGCCACGCTGGCCCTTGCCGATGGGGGCGGTGAGGTCGATGATTCGCGCCGTCAGGTCCTCGGTGGAGCCATTGCCGATCTCCATGCGCAGCCGCTCCTGGGGGAACAGCGGCGTGAGGTTCTCGAAGAGGATCTTGTGCTTGGCGTTCTCGGGCTTGTCGAAGTTGATCTCGCTGACCTTCAACAGCGCGAAGTAACGCTCCCCTTCCTTGGGCGGACGAATCTTGCCGGAGATGGAGTCGCCCTTGCGCAGGTTGAAGCGCCGGATCTGGGACGGCGAGACATAGATGTCATCGGGGCCGGCCAGGTAGGAGCTGTCGGCACTGCGCAGGAAGCCGAATCCGTCCTGCAGGATCTCCAGCACGCCGTCGCCGTAGATAGCCTCGCCGCTCTTGGCGTGCTTCTTGAGGATGGCGAAGATGATGTCCTGCTTGCGGGAGCGTGCCAGGTTGTCGATGCCCATTTCACGGGCGATCTCCAGGAGTTCCGGCACGGGCTTTTGCTTGAGTTCGGTAAGATTCATCGGTGTGTTCAGAAGTTGCTCGTGGAAGCCGGGCAGTCATGCGCCGTATGAGACAGGAGGCGAGACGGTAACGCCGCGTGGATGCGTTCAGAGCCCGGACAGGCTGCCACTCGTCGTGTGCTTCGTATGGCCGTGGGCTGACAACCGCCTGAGAAGGGCTGCCGGGCCAGTTCGGGAGCGAGGGAGCAGGTTCGTTTTCGCCTGAATCAGCGGGTCGTGGCCGAGGGCCAGGATCGCGGGCTGATGCAGTGGGCTATCTGACGACTTGGAAATGACCGCGGCGCAGTCGCCGTGAGCGGTCGGAAAGCATTCGGAACAGGCGAACGCCTCGATATTAGTCAACGCCGTCAGGAAACGCAAGCCTCGCGATTCCCCCCGGCCAAGGCGCGATTGACATGGCCGGGAGCGGCCCGCAACCTTTGCCCAGTCACCCTCAAGGACCCGCCATGACAGCGCCAACGGACCGGTTCGCCGCCACCGCCAGCGAACCTGCGATCGCCCCCGAGCCCCGCCGCCTTGCCGCCATCGACCTCGGCTCCAACAGTTTCCACCTGCTGGTCGCCAACTACCAGGATGATCGGCTGCAGGTGGTCGCCCGACTCGGCGAGAAGGTGCAGCTGGCCGCCGGGCTCGACGAGGACGGTCTCCTCGGCGAGGACGCCATGACCCGGGCCCTGGACTGCCTGGCCCGCTTCGCCCCCTTCCTGGAGGGCATCGGTCGCCGCGACCTGCGCGTGGTGGGCACCAATGCCCTGCGCGACGCCGCGAACAGCCAGGACTTCATCGAACGCGCCGAGGCCCTGCTGGGCACCCGCATCGAGGTCATCGCCGGCCGCGAGGAGGCCCGCCTGATCTACCTGGGGGCGGCTCACGCGGTGGCCGAGGACGGCCGGCGGCTGATCGTCGACATCGGCGGCGGGTCCACCGAGTTCATCATCGGTGAGCGCTTCGAGCCGCTGGCCCTGGAGAGCCTGCGGATGGGTTGCGTGACCTTCACCCGGCGCTTCTTCGACAGCGGCGAGATCACCGAGAAGCGCATGCGCCGCGCCGAGCTGGCGGCCCTCTCGGAACTCGCCAACATCCGCCGCCCCTACCAGACCATCGGCTGGGCCGACCCGGTGGGCTCCAGCGGCACCATCAAGGCCGCGGCCGCGGTGATCGCCGCCGCCGGCCTGGGGCCGGAGGGCGTGATCACCCGCCAGGGGCTGCTCGACCTGCGCAAGCGGCTGATCAAGTGCAAGCGCCTGGACAAGGTCGCCATGGCCGGGCTCAAGGCCGACCGCGCCAGGGTGTTTCCGGCCGGTATCGCCATCCTCGGCGCCGTCTTCGAGGCCTTCGCGCTGGACGAGATGCGCTATGCCGACGGGGCCCTGCGCGAGGGCGTGCTCTATGACATGGTGGGCCGCAACAGCCCCGAGGATTCCCGCCTCAAGACCCTGGACAACCTGTCGCGAAGCTACGGGGTCGACGGCCGCCAGGCGGACAATGTGGCCAGCACGGCCCTCGGCTTGCTCGACCAGGTCCGCGAGGCCTGGGAGCTGGACGACGACCAGGCCCGCTTCCTCGAGTGGGGGAGCCGCCTCCACGAGGTCGGCCTGGCCATCTCCCACAGCCAGTTCCATCGTCACGGCGCCTACCTGCTGGAATACTCCGACCTGGCCGGCTTCTCCCGGCCGGAGCAGCGCCTGCTGGCCTTCCTGGTGCGCGCCCACCGCCGCAAGTTCCCGGCCAAGGAGTGGCAGGCCCTGCCCACTGCCGAGCGGCGCTCCCATGCCCGGCTGGCCCGCCTGCTGCGCCTGGCGGTGATCCTCAACCACTCGCGCCCCGAACAGCCACCGGCCCTGCCGGGGCTCGAGGCCGACGGCGAGACCCTTCACCTGCACCTCGACACGAGCGACGAACCGAACCTGCTGCTCGCCGACCTGGAGCAGGAGGCCGGCTACCAGCAGGCGGTCGGCCTGCCGCTGACCCTGACCACCCGCTGAGCCGGCTTCAGGGTGCCTCCCAGCCCTCGGCACAGGCCAACCAGCCGTCGGGTCGGCCGACCGCCACTACCCGGTCGCCGTGCCAGGCCACCAGCAGCCGGTCGCGCTCCCAGGGCGGCACCCCCCACTCCTGCAACAACCGCTTGAGGTCGCGACGGCCGCGCCCGGCCAGCCGCAGGCGCTCGCCGCCACGCCGCGGGGTCAGGCGCAGCGACACCGGCCCGCCCGCCCGGGAGACGAGGCGCACTCCCAGCCGGCCCAGGGGCGTCGCCAGGGGTGCCTGGCCATCCCAGTCGGCCCGCCACGCCGGCGCCAGCGGGCACGGTGGGGCCATCAGGTGGAGTCGCGCCCGCCAGACCCGCGCCTCGGCGCCGGGCCAGGCCACCCGCACCGCCGCATCGCGGGACGCCGCGAGCTGGTCGAGCAGCGCCGCCAGGCGGCGGGCCGGGGGCCGCGGCAACCCCAGCCGCTCGAGGCAGTGACGCACCAGCAGGCGCCGGCGCGGGGCCGACAGGGCCAGCAGGTCGGCGACCGGCAGGCGCCCGGGGTCACCGCCCAGCCGGGCCAGGTCCTCGGCGGCCAGCTCCTCGAGCAGCCCTTCGGCCTCACCGGCCAGCGCCGCGCTGCGCGCCAGGCCCTCCCCCGCCCGGGGCCAGCGCCCGGCCAGCAGCGGCAGGACCCGGTGGCGCAGGAAGTTGCGGTCCGGGCCCTCCTCGGCATTGCTCGGATCCTCGACCCAGGCCAGGCCCCGCCGGCCGGCCTCGACCTCGAGGGTGGACCGGGACACGCCGAGCAGCGGGCGCGACAGCCGTGCGCCGTCCCGCCCCGGCTCGAGCCTGCGCGCCTCGGGCATGGCGGCGAGGCCACGGGGGCCGGCACCGCGCAGGGCGGCGAGCAGGAAGGTCTCGGCCTGGTCGTCACGGTGCTGGGCCAGCCACAGGGTCTCGCCCTCGCGGACCCGGCGCGCGAAGGCGGCGTAGCGGGCGGCGCGGGCCTCTCCCTCGAGCCCACGGCCCGCCGCCGGGTCGACGCTGACGTGGACGACGTCCAGCGGCACGCCGAGCCGCGAGGCCAGCCATCGACAGTGGCGTTCGAAGGCGTCGGCGGCGACCTGCAGGCCATGATGCACGTGCAGGGCCCGCAGCGGGCGTGGATGGCGGCGGCAGGCGTCGGCGGCGAGGGTCAGCAGCAGGCAGGAATCCAGCCCGCCGGAGAGGGCCACCCAGACGCAACACCCCGGCGGAGTCCGGGCCAGGGCGTCGTCGATCAGGGCTTGCAGGGAGGAGGGCTCGGGGCGCATGGGCAGGGATACCGCTCGGACGAATCGATGGAGGCACTATCGCGCCTCCACCCTACCGCCATGGAGACGTCCGCTTACGTCGCCATTCGCGGAGCCCCCAAGCCGTCGGCCTCCTCGAGCGACGATCAGGGCCAGGCCCGTTCCCGATGGGCCAACGCACTTCCCACATCCCTGTGGGTCGCAAGGCGGAGAAGACCGAAGCCGCGGAGTTTACCGACGGATGAATGAGCAGGATGAGGTCGTCTCCAACACCGCCAGATCGAGCGCAGACAAGCCCGATATCAGACCGGGGCGCCGTAGGACATCAGCCGCTCGTACCGACGCTCGAGCAGGGTCTCGGTGTCCAGGCCCTCCAGTCGGTCGAGGCTCGCCAGCAGCGAGGTCTTGATGCGCTCGGCGGTGGCCTCCGGGTGGCGATGGGCGCCGCCCAGGGGCTCGGGGATCAGGGTGTCGACGAAGCCCAGCTCCTTGAGGCGCTCGGCGGTGATGCCCATGGCCTGGGCCGCGTCGGAGGCCTTCTCGGCGCTTTTCCAGAGGATGGAGGCGCAGCCCTCGGGAGAGATCACCGCATAGGTGGAATACTGCAGCATCGCCAGCTCGTCGCATACGCCGATGGCCAGCGCCCCGCCGGAGCCGCCCTCGCCCACCACGGTGGCGAGGATCGGTGTCTTGAGCCGCGACATCACCCCCAGGTTGTAGGCGATGGCCTCGCTCTGGCCACGCTCCTCGGCATCGATACCGGGATAGGCCCCGGGGGTGTCGATGAAGGTGAGCACCGGCATCTTGAAGCGCTCGGCCATCTCCATCAGGCGGCAGGCCTTGCGGTAGCCCTCGGGACGCGGCATGCCGAAGTTGCGGCGCACCTTCTCCTTGACGTCGCGGCCCTTCTGGTGGCCGATGACCATCACCGGCCGGTCGTCCAGGCGGGCCACCCCGCCGACGATGGCGGCGTCATCGGCGAAGCGGCGATCCCCGTGGAGCTCGTCGAAGTCGGTGAAGACGTGCTCCAGGTAGTCCAGGGTGTAGGGCCGCTGGGGATGACGGGACAGCTGGGACACCTGCCAGGGGGTCAGGTCCTTGAAGATCGACTCGGTCAGCTTGCGGCTCTTGTCCTCGAGCCGGCCGATCTCGTCGCTGAGGTTGACCTGGCTGTCGTTGCCGACCAGGCGCAGCTCCTCGATCTTGGCCTGGAGCTCGGCGATGGGCTGTTCGAAGTCTAGGTAGTTGGGATTCATGGGCTAGCCTTGTCTCGTCGGCCGCGGGACGACCGGGGGAAGCGTCGAATGTGGGGCATTATCGCACCCTCAGTGCACGGCGCAAGGCAAGTCCGGGCCGGCAGCGAGGGGGCGGATCTCGCCGCGGCTCAGCGGTACTTGAGGCGGACACCGTCCTGCCCCTCCACCTCGCGCAGGGCGATCAGCAGCTCGTCGGAAGGGGTGACCTTCCAGTCCTCGGCCAGTTCCAGCCAGCCGGTGGCCTCGGCGTTGCGGTAGCGCAGCCGCACCGGCAAGCCGCTGCCGTCGCGGTAGGGCGCGAGGCTGTCGCGCAGGCTGTCCACCAGGCGGCCGTTGACCCGGGCACCATCCAGGGACAGCTCCACCGCCTGGCCGTAGCGGGTGCGGGCATCGACCATCGGGGTGATTTCCTTGCCGCGTAGCCGCAGCCCCCCCGAATAGTCGTCGCTGGAGACCTCGCCCTCGACGATCAGCACCTGGTCGGTGTCGAGGCGGCCGCGCAGGGCGTCGAAGAGCTCGCCGAACAGCGAGGCCTCGATGCGTCCGGTGCGATCGTCCAGGGTGACGAAGGCCATGGTGTCGCCGCGCTTGGATTTCATGGTGCGCAGGCCCACCACCAGGCCGGCGACCCGCTGGGGCTCCCGGGACGGCTTGAGCTCGCTGATGCGCGTGGAGACGAAGCGCTCGAGCTCCTTCTCGTACTCGTCGATGGGGTGGCCGGTCAGGTAGAGCCCCAGGGTGTCCTTCTCGCCGGCCAGGCGCTCCTTGTCCGACCAGTCGCGCACCCGCCGGTAGTCGGCGTAGGCGTCCGAGTCGCCATTGTCCGGCGCGGCGAAGGCCTCGCCGAACATGTCCATCATGCCGAGGTTCTGGTTGGTCTGGTTCTGGGCCGCCGCCTTCAGGGCATCCTCCAGGGCCGCCGCGAGCACCGCCCGGCTCGGCCCCAGGGTGTCCAGGGCGCCGGAGCGGATCAGCGCCTCCAGAGTGCGCTTGTTCATGCGCTTGGGATCGACCCGCTTGCAGAAGTCGAAGAGGTCACGGAAGGCGCCGCCCTCCTCGCGAGCCTCGACGATGGCGCCGATGGGCCCCTCGCCGACGCCGCGGATGGCGCCGAGGCCATAGACCACCCGCGCCTCGGGATCGACGGTGAACTTGTAGCCGCCGACGTTGACATCCGGCGGGGTCACCGTGAGCCCCAGGTGGCGGCACTCCTCGATCAGCGGCACCACCTTGTCGAGGTTGTCCATCTCGGTGGACATCACCGCCGCCATGAAGGGGCCAGGGTAGTGCGCCTTGAGCCAGGCCGTCTGATACGACACCAGTCCGTAGGCCGCGGAGTGCGACTTGTTGAAACCGTAGCCGGCGAACTTCTCCACCAGGTCGAAGATGTTGCCCGCCAGATCCTTGTCGATGCCGTTGGCCGCGCAGCCCTCCATGAAGCCGGCGCGCTGCTTGGCCATCTCCTCGGGCTTCTTCTTGCCCATGGCGCGGCGCAGCATGTCGGCCTGGCCCAGGCTGTAGCCCGCCATCACCTGGGCGATCTGCATCACCTGCTCCTGGTAGAGGATGATGCCGTAGGTCGGCTCCAGCACCGGCTTGAGCAGCTCGTGCTGATAGTCCGGGTGGGGATAGGAGATCTCGGCCCGGCCATGCTTGCGGTTGATGAAGTCGTCGACCATGCCCGACTGCAGGGGGCCGGGGCGGAACAGCGCCACCAGGGCGATCATGTCCTCCAGCGAGTCCGGCAGCAGGCGCTTGATCAGCTCCTTCATGCCGCGGGATTCGAGCTGGAACACCGCCGTGGTCTCGGCCTTCTTGAGCATCTCGAAGGTCGGCTTGTCGTCCAGCGGGATGGCGTCGATATCCAGCGGTCCCTGCCCCTCGACGGCACGTACCTTGTCGACCATCTCCAGCGCCCAGTCGATGATGGTCAGGGTACGCAGGCCCAGGAAGTCGAACTTGACCAGCCCGGCGTCCTCGATGTCGTTCTTGTCGAACTGCACCACCAGCCCGTTGCCGTCCTCGTCGCAGAGCAGCGGCGAGAAGTCGGTGAGCTTGGTCGGCGCGATCACCACCCCGCCGGCGTGCTTGCCGGTGCCCCGGGTGATGCCCTCGAGCTTGAGCGCCATGTCCCAGATCTCCTGGGCCTCCTCGTCGGCCTCGAGGAAGTCCTTGAGCTGGGGCTCGTCCTCGATCGCCTTGGCCAGCGTCATGCCGACCTCGAAGGGGATCAGCTTGGAGAGCTTGTCGCCCAGCGAGTAGGGCTTGCCCTGGGCGCGGGCCACGTCGCGCACCACCGCCTTGGCGGCCATGGTGCCGAAGGTGACGATCTGCGAGACGGCGTCGCGGCCGTAGCGCTCGGCCACGTACTCGATCACCCGGTCGCGCTTCTCCATGCAGAAGTCGACGTCGAAGTCGGGCATCGACACCCGCTCCGGGTTGAGGAAGCGCTCGAACAGCAGGTCGTACTCGAGCGGGTCCAGGTCGGTGATCTTCTGAGCGTAGGCCACCAGCGAGCCAGCGCCGGACCCCCGCCCCGGGCCCACCGGAACGTCGTTGTCCTTGGCCCACTGGATGAAGTCCATCACGATCAGGAAGTACCCGGGGAAGCCCATCTGCAGGATGATGTCGAGCTCGAAGTCGAGGCGCTGGCGGTAGCGGGCGTCGATCTCGGCGTACTCGGCCCCGTCCCGGGGATAGCGCTCGGCCGGGTAGAGGAAGTCCAGGCGCTCGGTGAGGCCGTCGTGGGAGATCTTGCGGAAGAACTCGTCCTGGGTCATGCCCTCGGGGATCTCGTACTCCGGCAGGAAGATCTCGCCCAGGCGCACGTCGACGTTGCAGCGCGCCGCGATCATGGCGCTGTTGTCCAGGGCCTCGGGAATGTCGGCGAACAGCTCGGCCATCTCCTCGGGGCTCTTGAGGTACTGCTCCTCGGTGTAGCACCGCTCGCGCCGGGGATCGTCCAGGGCCTTGCCCTCGCCGATGGCCACCCGGGTCTCGTGGGCCCAGAAGTCCTCGCGCTCGAGGAAGCGCACGTCGTTGGTGGCCACCACCGGGGTGTCGGTCTCGATGGCCAGGTCCACCGAGAGGTGCACGCACTCCTCCTCCAGCGGCCGGCCGGTGCGGGTGAGCTCCAGGTAGAAGCGCCCGGGGAAGGCGGCCTGCCAGGCCTCGAGCAGACCGCGGGCCTCGTCATGGTGATCGGTGAGCAGGTGCCGCCCGATCTCGCCCTCGCGGCCACCGGACAGGGCGATCAGGCCCTCGCTCTGCTCGAGCACCCAGGCCTTGTCGAGCAGGGCCTGGCCGCCCTGCTGCCCCTCGACCCACCCCCGGGAGATCAGCTCGGTGAGGTTGCGATAGCCGACGTCGTCCATCGCCAGCAGGGTGAGCCGGTAGGGGTGCGCCTCGTCATGCGGGTTCGCCAGCCACAGGTCGCTGCCGATGATCGGCTTGAGGCCGGCACCCTGGGCGCCGCCATAGAACTTGACCAGGGCGAAGAGGTTGGCCTCGTCGGTGAGGGCCAGGGCCGGCGTGCCCTGGGCCACCGCCGCCTTGACCAGCGGCTTGAGACGCACCAGGCCGTCGACCAGGGAGAATTCGCTGTGGACGCGGAGATGAACGAAGGGAGCGGTCATGGCGGACTCGGGGCGTTGATGAACAGGAATCGGGCCGTCGACCCTAGAACCGGGCCAGCTGGCGTTTCACGGGAGCGAAGGAGCGGCGATGCTCGGGCAGGGTGCCCAGGCGCTCCAGGGCATCCAGGTGCTCCCGCGTCGGGTATCCCTTGTGGCGGGCGAAGCCGTAGCCGGGATGACGGGCATCCAGGGCCCGCATGCCGGCGTCCCGGGCCACCTTGGCCAGTATCGAGGCCGCCGCGATCGCCGGATGACGGGCATCGCCCTTGACCACCGCCTGGCCGGGCACATGATGCCCCGGGAGGCGGTTGCCGTCCACCAGCAGGTACTCCGCCGCGGGCGACAGGGCATCGATGGCGCGACGCATGGCCAGGTGGGTCGCATGATAAATGTTGTGCGCGTCGATCTCGGCGGCGCTGGCCTCGGCCACCGCGAAGGCCAGGGCCCGGGCGCGAATCTCGCCGTCGAGGGCCTCCCGTCGCCCGGCGGTGAGCGTCTTGGAATCGCCGAGCCCGTCGATGGGCGCGGCCGGGTCGAGGATCACCGCCGCAGCCACCACCGGGCCGACCAGGGGACCGCGCCCGACCTCGTCGACGCCGGCCAGCAGCCGGCCCCGGTAGTCGATGACCAGCGGGGGGAACGCCTCGGCCCTCATGGGCCTTCTCCCGCGGCCGGCTCGGGGGCCACGCTGGGGGGCAGCGCCCGCCCCGCCACCAGGGCCTCGAGGGCCTCGCTGGCACGCCGGCTGGCATCGCGCTGCAGGCCGGCATGCATCTCGGCGAAGCGCGCCTCCAGGTCGGCCCGCCCCTCGGCATCGTCGAGCAGCGCGGCGAGCCGGGCGGCGATGGTCGCCGGAGTGGCCGCGTCCTGGATCAGTTCCGGCACCAGGGTCTCCCGGGCGATCAGGTTGGGCAGCGAGATCCACTCGGTCTTGACCAGCCGCCTGGCCAGCCAGTGGGTCATCGGCGCCATGCGGTAGGCGACCAGCATGGGCCGATGGCAGAGCATCGCCTCCAGCGCCGCGGTGCCCGAGGCCAGCAGCACCAGGTCGCTGGCCACCATCGCCTCCCGCGACCGGCCATCGACCAGGGTCACCCGCCCGTGCAGCGCCTGGCGCTCCAAGAGCAGGGTCTCGAGCTCGGCGCGTCGCGCCGGAGTGGCGGCGGGGATGACCACCCGTAGCGCCTCGCGCTCGCGGCACAGCCGCTCCGCCGTGTTGAGGAAGGTCGCCCCGAGGAAACGGATCTCGTTGGCCCGGGAGCCCGGCAGCACCGCCAGCAGCGGGCCCGAGGCCGGCAGCCCCAGGGCCTCCCGGGCGCCCTGCCGGTCGTTGACCAGCGGCAGCTCGTCGGCGAGCGGATGGCCGACGAAGGCCACGGGCACGCGGTGGCGGGCATAGAAGGCCGCCTCGAAGGGCAGGAAGGTGAGCATGGCGTCCACGGAACGGGCGATGCCCTTGACCCGGCCCTGGCGCCAGGCCCATACGGAGGGGCTGACATAGTGGGCGGTGGTGATGCCGGCCTCGCGAAGCTGGCGCTCCAGGCCGAGGTTGAAGTCCGGGGCATCGATGCCGACCATGATGTCGGGTTGCCAGTCGAGGGCGTCGCGCTTCAGGGTACGGCGTACCCGCAGCAGCTCGGGCAGGTGCTTGACCACCTCGACCAGCCCCATCACCGACAGGGTCTCCAGCGGGAAGCGGCTGTCCATGCCCTCGTCGATCATGCGCGGCCCGCCGATGCCGCGAAAGGCGATCTCCGGATGGCGCGCCTTGAGGGCCCGCATCAGGCCGGCGCCGAGGATGTCGCCGGACAGCTCGCCGGCCACCAGATAGACACGCATGCCGGTACTCACGACGCCGGGCTCAGCGCACGATGCCGCGCGTCGAGGCCTCGATGGAGGCGGCAAAGGCCTCGGTCTCGGGCAGCGCATAGCGCGCGCGGATCTCGGTCAGCGCCTGCTCGACGGTCATGCCCTGACGATAGACCAGCTTGTAGGCCTCGTTCAGGGCGCGGATCGCCTCGTTCGAGAAGCCGCGTCGACGCAGCCCCACCAGATTCAGGCCATGCACCTGGGCGGGGTTGCCATTGATCATCACGTAGGCCGGGGTGTCCTTGGTGATGATCGAGCCGCCCCCGGCCATGGCGTGGTCGCCGAACCGGCAGAACTGGTGGATGGCGGAGAGGCCGCCGAGAATCACGAAATCGCCCAGATGGACGTGGCCGGCCAGGGTCACCTGGTTGGCCAGGATGCAGTCATGGCCGATCACGCAGTCATGGCCGACGTGGACATAGGCCATGAACAGGTTGCGCGAGCCGATGGTGGTCTCGCCGCGGTCCTGGACGGTACCCCGGTGCAGGGTGACGCCCTCGCGGATGACGTTGTCGTCGCCCATCACCAGGCGGGTCGGTTCGCCGGCGTACTTCTTGTCCTGGCAGTCCTCCCCCACCGAGGCGAACTGGAAGATGCGCGTGCGCTCGCCGAGCACGGTGGGCCCCTTGACCACCACGTGCGGCCCGATGCGTGAGCCAGCGCCGATCTCGACGTCGGCGCCGATCACCGTGAAGGGCCCCACCTCGACGTCATCGGCCAGACGCGCCCCGGGGTCTACGATGGCGGTGGGATGAATCAAGCGACCTTCCTCTCGGCACAGATGATGTCGGCCTCGCAGGCCACCTCGCCGGCCACGGTGGCCTTGCAGCGGAACTTCCAGATGCCTCGCTTCTCGCGAATCACGTCGGCTCGCAGCTCCAGCTGGTCGCCGGGCATCACCGGGCGCTTGAAGCGTACGTTGTCGCTGCCGACCAGGTAGTAGACATAGCCGTCGGCCGGCAGCTTGTTGACGGTCTTGAAGCCGAGAATACCGCAGGCCTGAGCGAGCGCCTCGATGACCAGCACGCCCGGCATGATCGGGTGGTGCGGGAAGTGGCCAGTGAAGAACGGCTCGTTGATGCTGACATTCTTGTAGGCAACGATGGATTCGCCAAGGGCAAGCTCCGTTACCCGATCCACCAGCAGGAAGGGATAGCGGTGGGGCAGATACTCACGAATCTCGTTGATGTCCATTACCATCGTAGCGACCTCTGAAATGACAGGATGCCCGCCCCGCACGGCGAGCATGGCCGTCGACACCGGGTCGACGGATGGGCGGGGGATTATACCGCCCAGGCAGGTGGCCTCAACCGCCGCGGCCGGCTTTCTCGAGCCGGCTCAGGCGACGCGCGATCTCGTCGAGCTGCTTGAAGCGCACCGCGTTGCGACGCCACTGGGCATTGTCCATGGCGCCGGTGCCGGAGGAGTAGACCCCCGGCTGGTGAATCGAGTTGGTGACCAGGCTCATGCCGGTGACCTGGACCCCGTCGCAGATCGTCAGGTGGCCCGACAGGCCCACACCGCCGCCGAGCATGCAATGACGACCGACCCGTGTGGAACCGGCGATGCCCACACAGCCGGCCAGCGCACTGTGATCGCCGACCTGCACGTTGTGGGCGATCTGCACCTGGCTGTCGATCTTGACGTCATTGCCGATCACGGTATCGCCCAGGGCACCGCGGTCGATGCTCGAGCAGCTGCCGACCTCGACATCGTCGCCCAGGACCACGCCCCCGAGCTGGGCGATCTTGTGCCAGCCGCCACCGTCGTGGGCGAAGCCGAAGCCGTCGGCGCCGATCACACAGCCGCTGTGCAGGATGCCCCGCTCACCGACCACCACGCCATGGTAGACGGTGACATTGGCGTGCAGCCGGGTGCCGGCCCCGATCCAGGTATCCGCCCCGACCACGCAGCCGGGCCCGATGACGACGTGGTCGCCGAGCACGACCCCGGCCTCGACCACCGCCTGGGGACCGATCGCCACGCCCTCGCCCAACGTCACGCCCTCGCCGACCACCGCGGAAGGATGGACACCGACGGTCTCCCGTCCCGCCAGGGGGTCGAAGAGCCGCGACAGCTCGGCATAGCCGAGGTAGGGGTTGTCCAGGGTCAGGCAGTCGCAGGGACATTCCCCGGCATGGCTCGGGTGCAGCAGGACGGCGGCGGCCCGGGTGCCCGGCAGGTCCTTGAGGTAGGCCCGGTTGGCCAGGAAGCTCACCTGCTCCGGCCCGGCGTCCCGCAGGGTGGCCAGGCCACGGACCCGTCGCTCGCCGTCGCCCTGGAGGCGTGCTCCCAGGTGCGCGGCGATCTCGGCGAGGCTCAGGGTTGGAGAATCTTGTGTCATGGGAACCCGGTGTCGAAAAAGTCTAGGGCCCGCTCAGTCGAGCGAATTGAGGATCTCGGTCACTTCCCCGGTCAGATCGGGCAGGTCCCCCTCGGCCTTGAGCACGCCGTTGGGGTCCACCAGGACCTGCACATCATGCCGGGCGACGACCTGCCCCACCGCCTGATCCAGCTTGGGCTCGGCCTGTTCCAGAAGGGCCTGCTCGGCCTGCTGGCGCTCCTGGAGGATGTCGCGGCGCAATTGCTCGAAGCGCTGCCCCTTCTGCTGGAAGGCCTGCAGCGTCGAGCGACGCTCGGACTCGGGCATCGGCTCACCCTCCTCCCGGAGGCGCTGCTGCATCTGTTGCAACTCCTGGCCCAGGGCTTCGGCCTGCTGCCGACGCGCGTCGACCCGGTTGCGGAACTGATTCATCGCGCGCTGAGCGGCCTCGGTCTCCAGCAGCGCCGCCCGCCAGTCGAGCACAGCCACCTCGGCGGCCTGGGCCGGCAGGACCACGGCCCCGGCGAGCCCCAGCAGGAGAACGGCAGTCAGCTTGCGCATGGTCATCGACTCCGTGTCGGGGATCAGAAGGTCTGGCCCAGCGAGAACTGGAAGAACTGGGTGTCGTCACCGTCCTTGGAATTGAGCGGCTCGGCGATGCTGAAGGTCAGCGGGCCCACCGCCGTCAGCCAGGAGACTCCCAACCCCACGCTGTAGCGCAGCTCGCCGAGGTCCACGCCCGACTCGCAGCTGGAACGGCCGGCATCCTCGTCCAGCACGGGATAGCACTCGGTCAGGTAGGTGTTGCCGGCATCGAGGAACAGCGAGGGCTGGACCGACCGCTTGTCCTCGACGAAGGGCATGGGGAAGATCAGCTCGGCACTCCCCTCGACCAGCACGTTCCCGCCCAGGGTCTTGTCGTCGCCGTCGGCGCGGGATGTGGTGGCGGGCCCCAGGGTGTTGCCGGTGAAGCCGCGCACCGAGCCGAGCCCCCCGGAGAAGAAGTTCTCGTAGAAGGGGTAGGGATCATCGCCGACGCTGTCGGCGTAGCCCAGCTCACCGCTGAATTTCAGCGACCAGGTCTGCTCCTCGTTGAACGGGAAGAGCTGGCGGGCCCGCGCCCGCAGCTTGTAGTACTCGGCGTCGCTGCCGGGCACCGCGGTCTCCAGCGAGAGCCGCTGGTAGTTGCCGGCAGTCGGCATGATGCCGCGATTGAGATCGTTGCGCGTCCAGCTGGCGGTCAGCTTCAGCGACTGGGCGTTGTCGCCCTGCTCGTTGACGTAGTGCTGGATCTCGGAAGACGTGTCGCGGTAGGTCTCGATCGTCAGGTCTTCGACGTCGGCGCCGAAGTTCAGGCGGGTCAACTCGTTGATCGGGTAGCCGAAGTTGATGCCCCCGCCGAAGGCGTCCGTCGAGTAGGTGGAGATGTCGGAGTCCTCGTAATCGGTCTCGCGGTAGAAGAGGTTGTAGCCGCGGGAGATGCCGTCGAGGGTCCAGTAGGGATCGGTGAAGCCGAAGTTGAGGCTGGTATAGGTATCGCTGCGCTGGGCGCCGATATTCACCCGGTTGCCGGTACCGAGAAAGTTGTTCTGTGACAACGAGGCCCCGTAGATGACGCCGGCGCTCTGGGAGAAGCCGATGCTCGCGGAGATCGAGCCGGACGGCTGCTCCTCCACGGTATAGGTCACGTCGAGCTGATCCGGCGCCCCGGGCACCGGCTCGGTCTGCACCTCGACCTGCTTGAAGAAGCCCAGGCGCTCGAGGCGCTGGCGGGACTGGCTGATCGACTCGGTGGAGGCCGGCGCCCCCTCCATCTGGATCATCTCGCGGCGCAGCACCTCGTCCTGAGTGGTGGTGTTGCCGACGAACTCGATGCGTCGCACGTAGGCGCGACGCCCGGCCTCGACCCGGAAGGTCAGGTCCACGGTATCGCTGCCCTGGCGGACCTCGGGGATGCCGTCAACGTTGGCGAAGGCGAAACCCTCGGCGCCGAGCCGGGAGCGAAGCGCCTCGGACGAGGCGGTGACGTCGCTGCGCGAGAAGATCTCGCCGCGCTCCACCTCGAGCAGTTCCCGGGCCTCCCGCTCAGGGATGCGCAGGTCACCGGCGAAGGCGATGTCGCCGAGACGGTAGCGCTCGCCCTCGGTGACGTTGACGGTGACGAAGATCTTCGACTTGTCCGGGCCGATGGAGACCTGGGTGGAGTCGATATTGAAGTTGACGTAGCCGCGATCGAGATAGAAGGAGCGCAACCGCTCGAGGTCGCCGGACAGCGCCTGGCGGGAGTACTCGTCGCTGGAGAACCAGCCGAAGAACCAGCCCGGTCGGTCCTCCAGATCGAAGACGTCACGCAGAGTCTCGTCGTCGAAGTCCTCGTTGCCGACGATATTGATCTGGCGGATCTTGGCCACCGCGCCCTCGTCGATGTCGACATTGACCTGGACGCGTCCCTCGCCGAGTTCCTCGACCTTGGTATCGATGCTGGCACTGTAGCGGCCCTGGGACTGGTAGAGCCCGGACAGCTCGCGCTCGATCTCCTCGAGGGTAGAGAGCTGCAGCACCTGGCCCTCGTCGAGGCCGGCCTCGCGCAGCCCTTGCCGCAGGTCCTCGTCGGGGATCTGGCTGTTACCCTCGATATTGAGGCGGGTGATGGTCGGTCGCTCGACCACCTCGATGATCAGCACGCCCCCCTCCCGGGACAGGCGGATGTCCTCGAACAGGCCGGTGTCGAACAGCTGGCGCGCTGCGGCGGCCAGTTCACGATCGTCGACCCGGTCACGGGCGCTGACAGGAAAGGCATTGAACACGGAGGCCGCCGAGACCCGCTGCAAGCCTTCCACTCGTATGTCCGTTACGTCGAAGGGTTCTGCCTGTGCCGTACTGGCACTGGCAAGCAGCAGCGCCGCCAGTCCGATGGTCTTGATCTTCATGCAGTCGATTCGCTCGCGTTGATCTGCCGTCCTGTCCAGACAGGCACCTTATACATTTGCACGGGTAACTGACAAGCCGAGGCCCGGCTACCAGAGCCGCATCAGGTCGAAATACAGCGCCATCAGCATCAGGGTCCCGACCAGGGCCAGGCCGATGCGCAGGCCCAGGGCCTGGGCGCGCTCCGAGACCGGCCGGCCACGCGCCGCCTCGACCAGGTAATAGAGCAGGTGCCCGCCGTCGAGGACCGGGATCGGCAGCAGGTTGAGCACCCCCAGGCTGATCGACAGATAGGCCAGGAAGCTGACGAAGCTCTCGAGGCCGGAGCGTGCCGAGTCGCCGGCGATGCGGGCGATGGTAATGGGCCCGGAAAGATTGGAGGGTGAGATCAGCCCGACGACCATCTTGCGGATGGCGTCGAGGGTCAGCACGGTCATCTCGCCGGTGCGGGAGACGGCCTGGCCCATGGCGGCCAGGGGCCCGTAGCGGATCTCGCGACGATAGGCCTCGGGCCAGGAGACCGGCTCGACCCCGGCCCCGATGTAGCCGATGGTGGTGCCGTCCTGAAGGGTGTTGGCCCGGGGAGTGAGGGTCACCTCGCGGGTCTCGCCGTCGCGGGCCACCAGCAGGGACAGCCGCTCGCCGGGACGGGCCCGCACCAGGGTAACGAAGTGCGACCAGTCCTCCACCGCGGTGCCGTCCACCGCCAGCACCTCGTCGCCGGGGGCGAGCCCGGCCGCCGCGGCGGCCTCGCCCTCGGCCACCTGGCTGAGCACCGCGGGCATGGGCGGGCGCCAGGGCGTGATGCCGAGGCTCGCCAGGGGCTGCGGCGGATCCTGGCGCACCAGCCAGTCCTGCACCGGCAGGCGATGCTCCCGGGCGCGGGTCGCGTTCTCGTCCCGGGCGCTCAGGGTCAGCTCGCCGCTGGCGCCGATGGCCGCCACCAGCTTGAGGTTGATCTCCTCCCAGGAGCGCACCGCCTCGCCCTGGACGGCGGTGATCTCCTGGCCGGCGGCGAGGCCGCCCCGCGCCGCCGGCGAGTCGGGCGTCACCTCGCCGATCACCGGCACCACCGTGGAGATGCCGGCGACGAACAGCGCCCAGTAGGCGACCAGGGCCAGCAGGAAGTTGGCCAGCGGCCCCGCCACCACGATGGCGATGCGCGACCAGACCGACTTCTGGTTGAAGGCGAGATGTCGCTCGCCCGGGTCGACCGGTCCCTCGCGCTCGTCGAGCATCTTGACGTAGCCGCCCAGCGGGATCGCCGCCACGGCGAACTCGGTGCCGTGGCGGTCATGGCGCGACCACAGCGGCTTGCCGAAGCCCACCGAGAAGCGCAGCACCTTCACCCCGCAGCGCCGGGCGACCCAGAAGTGGCCGAATTCATGGAAGGTGATCAACAGGCCGAGAACCACGATCACGGCCAGCACGTTCTGGATCAGGCCCACGGCAGTCTCCTCGTGAATGGCGACAGGGGATGCATCAGCGGCGCGTCAGGCAGGCGACAGCCTCCTTCCGGGCCCGGGCATCGGCATCGAGAATGCCCGCCAGCTCGCCGGCCGGCTCCACCGGGCAGGCATCGCGTACCCGGGCCACGAGCTCGCCGATGCCGGCGAAGCCCAGCCGGCCGGCGAGGAAGGCCTCGACGGCCACCTCGTTGGCGGCATTGAGCACCGCCGGCGCCGTGCCGCCTTCGGCCATCGCCTCCCGGGCCAGACGCAGGCAGGGAAAGGCGACCTCGTCCGGCGGCTCGAAATCCAGCCGGGCCACCTCGAACAGGTCGAGGGCGGCCACCCCGGCATCGATGCGCTCCGGCCAGGCCAGGCCATAGGCGATGGGGGTGCGCATGTCCGGGTTGCCCAGCTGGGCCAGCACCGAGCCATCGCTGTAGGCGGCCATGGAATGGATCACGCTCTGCGGATGCACCACCACCTTGACCTGGTCGGGTCGTGCATCGAACAGCCAGCAGGCCTCGATCAGCTCGAGCCCCTTGTTCATCAGGGTGGCGCTGTCCACCGAGATCTTGCGGCCCATCGTCCAGTTGGGGTGGGCGCAAGCCTGTGCCGGGGTCACCGCCGCCAGGTCGCCCGCCGTCCAGCCGCGGAAGGGGCCGCCGGAAGCGGTCAGCAGCAGCTGGGTCACGCCGTGGCGGGCGAGCCCGCCGCGATGCTCGACGGGTAGACACTGGTAGATGGCATTATGTTCGGAATCGATGGGCAGCAGGGTCGCCCCCGAGCGGCCCACGGCCTCCATGAACAGCGCCCCGGACATCACCAGGGCCTCCTTGTTGGCCAGCAGCACTCGCTTCCCGGCCCGCACCGAGGCAAGCGTCGGCAGCAAGCCCGCGGCCCCGACGATCGCCGCCATGACGACGTCGACCTCGGGCGCCTCGCTGACCTCGACCAGCGCCTCGGGGCCGCAGCGCACCTCGGTCGCCAGCCCCGCCTCGTGGAGCCGCTCGCGCAGCCAGGCCGCATCGACCTCCCGGTCGAGCACCGCCAGGGCCGGCGCATGGACCCGGCACAGCGCCAGCAGGGCCTCCCGGGAGCGGTGGGCGGTCAGCGCATGGACCCGGTAGCGGCCGGGATGACGGGCGATCACGTCCAGGGTGCTGGTGCCGATGGAGCCGGTGGCGCCCAGCACGCTGACGCGGCGCGGCACGGCATCGCTCATGGTCATAGCACTCCCGCCTGCACCAGCGCAAACAGCGGCACCGCGGCGGTGAGGCTGTCGACGCGATCCAGTACCCCGCCATGCCCGGGCAGCAGGTGGCTGGAATCCTTGAGGCCGCGATGGCGCTTGAGCATGCTCTCGAGCAGGTCGCCGACCACCGAGGCCAGGGTCACCACCACCGTGGCCGCCAGCAGCACCAGGCCCATGGCCAGGCCGAGGCCCTGCCAGGCGGCGAAGGCCACCGCCAGCAGGGCGGTCACGGCGACGCCGCCAGCGACGCCTTCCCAGGTCTTGCCGGGGCTGACCCGCGGAGCCAGCTTGCGCCGCCCCAGGGCCCGGCCGACGAAGTAGGCGCCGATATCGGCGCCCCATACCAGCAGCAGCACGAACAGCAGCCAGGCCGCCCCGGCCTCGCGCAGCACGTTGAAACCGACCCAGGTGGGCAGCAGCACCCACAACCCCATGGCCAGCCGCATCCCGGTGCCGTGCCACTGACCGGCACGCTCGGGATAGCCGACGACCCAGTAGAGATTGACCAGCCAGCCGGGGACCGCCAGCCAGAGCAGCCAGGAGGAGAGAGTCATGCCGGCGGCGTGCAGCCCCGCCATCAGCAGGGCCAGCCCGGCGACCGGTGCCAGGCGCCGTGCGCCCGCGCTCAGTCCGGCCAGGTTGGCCCACTCCCAGGCCGCCAGCAGCACGACCCCCGCGGTGAAGGCGGCAAAGGCCGCGCCGGACAGGCCGAACAGCCCGGCCAGCGCCAGCGGCGCCAGCCAGGCGGCGGTCAGGATACGTTGCTTAAGCACCCCGGGCCTCGATCTGCTCGTCGGTCATCCCGAAGCGACGCTTGCGCCCGACAAAGTCGGCCAGGGCCTCGTCGAAGGCCTCCGCCCCGAAGTCGGGCCACAGGGTCGGCGTGAAGTAGAGCTCAGCATAGGCCATCTGCCAGAGCAGGAAGTTGGAGATGCGCCGCTCGCCGCTGGTGCGGATGCACAGGTCCACCGGGGCGTCGCCGGCAAGGCTGAGCTCCTCGTCCAGGGCGGCTTCGTCGATGGCCGCGGGGGCAAGCTCGTCGGCCGCGACGCGCTCCGCCAGGCGTCGGGCGGCCTGGGCGATATCCCAGCGGCCGCCATAGTTGGCGGCGATCACCAGGTGCAGGCCACGGTTGTCGCCGGTCAGTGCCTCGGCCTGGGCGATGTACTTCTGGATCGAGGCCGAGAACCCCTCGCGATCGCCGATCACGGAGAGGCGGATATCGTGCTGGTGCAGCTTCTTGACCTCGCGCTTGAGCGCCATCAGGAAGAGCTCCATCAGGGCGTTCACCTCGGCGGCCGGGCGCTTCCAGTTCTCGCTGGAGAAGGCGAACAGCGTCAGCGTCTCGACGCCACGCTCGGCGGCACGCCGGATAACCGCGCGGACGGCCTCGACGCCGGCATGGTGACCGCGCACGCCGGACATGCCCCGGGCCTTGGCCCAGCGATTGTTGCCGTCCATGATGATGGCCACGTGACGTGGCAGGGTTTCCCCGTCGGAACGGGGCTGGGGAGACTGCGGTGACGTCATGGTGTCTCGCATGGCGGGTGGGACGGAATCACTCCATGATGGTCGGCGGCATCGCCCGCGATGCCGCCGGCCCGCCCCTAGACCTGCATCAGGTCGTGTTCCTTGGATTCCAGGGTCTTGTCGATCTCGCCGATGTACTTGTCGGTGAGCTTCTGGATGGCGTCCTCTGCCTGGTGCTGCTCGTCCTCGGTGATTTCCTTCTGCTTGAGCAGCGACTTGATGTCACCGTTGGCGTCGCGGCGTACGTTGCGTACCGCCACGCGGGCATTCTCGGCCTCGCCACGCGCCTGCTTGATGTAGCCCTTGCGGGTCTCCTCGGTGAGCATCGGCATCGGCACCCGGATCACAGTGCCGGCGCTGGCCGGGTTGAGGCCCAGTTCGGCGGTCATGATGGCCTTCTCCACCTTGGGCACCATGCTCTGCTCCCAGGGCACCACCGACAGGGTCCGCGCATCCTCGACGTTGATCGAGGCCACCTGGTTGATCGGCACCTGGCCGCCATAGTAGTCCACGGTCACCGAATCCAGGATGCTGGAGTGCGCCCGGCCGGTGCGGATCTTGTTGAAGTTCTGGTGAAGAGACTCGAGGCTCTTCTTCATGCGGCTTTCCGCATCCTTCTTGATGTCGTCAATCACTGTCTCACCCTCTATCAATCAGCGTGCCTTCCCTGCCGCCCACCACCAGGTTCAGCAGTGCGCCAGGCTTGTTCATGTTGAACACGCGAACCGGCATGTCATGGTCCCGCACCAGGCAGATGGCGGTCAAATCCATGACGCCGAGTTTCTGGTCGAGCGCATCATCATAGGACAGCTGCTCGTACTTGACCGCATCGGCGTGCTTGACCGGGTCCTTGTCGTAGACCCCGTCCACCTTGGTGGCCTTGACCACCACGTCGGCATCGATCTCGATGCCGCGCAGGCAGGCCGCCGAGTCGGTGGTGAAGAAGGGGTTGCCGGTGCCGGCGGAGAACAGCACCACGTCCCCGGAGGTCAGGTAACGGATGGCGGTGCGGCGATCGTAGTGCTCCACCACGCCACTCATCGGGATCGCCGACATCACCCGCGAGCGGATGTTGGAGCGCTCCAGGGCATCGCGCATGGCCAGGGCATTCATCACCGTGGCCAGCATGCCCATGTGGTCACCGGTGACCCGCTCCATGCCGGCCTCGTGCAGGGCAGCCCCGCGAAACAGGTTGCCGCCGCCGACCACGATCCCGACCTGCACACCGATGCCGACCAGCTGACCGATCTCCAGCGCCATGCGGTCCAGCACCTTGGGGTCGATACCGAACTCGGCATCCCCGGTCAGGGCCTCACCGGAGAGCTTGAGCAGGATGCGCTTGTACTTCGACACCTCGGCGCGGGACTTGTCTGACTTGAGGGGGGCGGCGTGCTCGGCACTGCTCATGGTGTGTCTCCCGGGAACTCGACGAATGGGACGTGGGGTGGCCGGATGCACCGGCCGGATACGCGAAGGCGTGCGCTCTCGCGCACGCCATCTTCACACTGGAACCTGGGACCTCAGCTGCGCTTGGCCTGTTCCATCACTTCCTGAGCGAAGTCGACCTCTTCCTTCTCGATGCCCTCGCCCACTTCGAAGCGGGTGAAGCCGATCACTTCGCCGCCGGCGGCCTTGACGAACTCGGCGACGGTCTGGTCCGGATTCTTGACGAAGGCCTGCTCGGTCAGGCTGTTCTCGGCCAGGTACTTCTTCAGGCGGCCCTGCACCATCTTTTCGGCGATCTGCTCGGGCTTGCCGGCCATGTCCGGCTGGGCCAGGATGATCGCCTTCTCGGCGTCCAGCTTGTCCTGGGGCATGTCCTCGGGACGCGCGACGGCCGGGTTGATGGCGGCGACGTGCATGGCGACGTCCTTGGCGGCCTCGGCGGTGGCACCCTTGAGTACGGTCAGCACGCCGATGCGGCCACCGTGGACGTATTCGCCCACGCGCGCGCCTTCCGGCGCCTCGACGACGATGCTGCGACGCACGCCGATGTTCTCGCCGATCTTCTGCACCAGCTGCTCGCGGGCAGATTCCAGCTCGCCTTCCATGATGGCGGCGACGTCTTCGCTCTTGGCGGCGAAGAAGGCATCGGCGACCTGGTCGGCGAAGGCCTTGAAGTTGTCGTCACGGGCGACGAAGTCGGTCTCGGAGTTGATCTCGACCATCACGCCGTAGCTGCCGTCCTCGGCGACGCGAGTGACGACGGCGCCCTCGGCGGCGGTGCGGCCAGCCTTCTTGGCGGCCTTGAGGCCAGAGTTCTTGCGCAGGTTCTCGATGGCGGTCTCGATGTCGCCACCGGCTTCGGTGAGTGCCTTCTTGCACTCCATCATGCCGAGCCCGGTACGCTCACGCAGTTCCTTGACCTGGGAGGCGCTGATAGCTGCCATGGTAGTTACCTCTGAATGGTTCGACCTGGAATATTGGGGCCGGGCCGCGGCCCGGCGAATCCTTACCCGCCCCGGGGGAGCAAGAAGGGGGCCGGGGCCCCCTTATGCCGGTCCGGCGACCGGCCACCGCCAGGGAGCGGCACGGCCCCCCTCCCGGACGGGCCGACGATCACTCGGCGGCGGCGTCGCTTTCGTTCTCTTCGGTGACCTCGACGAACTCGTCGGGACGACCTTCCTTAGCGCGAGCGCAGGCGTCGGCAACGGCCTTGACGTAGATCTGGATGGCGCGGATGGAGTCATCGTTGCCCGGGATCACGTAGTCGACGCCGTCCGGATCGGAATTGGTATCCACCACGCCGATGACCGGGATGCCCAGCTTGTTCGCCTCGTTGATGGCGATGCGCTCGTGGTCGACGTCGATCACGAACAGCGCATCGGGCAGGCCGCCCATGTCCTTGATGCCGCCCACGGACCGCTCGAGCTTGTCCTGCTCGCGGGTCGCCATCAGCACTTCCTTCTTGGTCAGCTTGTCGAAGGTGCCGTCCTGATGCATCGCCTCGAGCTCACCCAGGCGCTTGATGGACACGCGGATGGTCTTGTAGTTGGTCAGCATGCCGCCGAGCCAACGATGATTGACGAAGGGCTGGCCGACGCGGTTGGCCTCTTCCTTGAC
Source organism: Halomonas nitroreducens (assembly GCF_003966155.1). Lineage (GTDB taxonomy): Bacteria > Pseudomonadota > Gammaproteobacteria > Pseudomonadales > Halomonadaceae > Halomonas > Halomonas nitroreducens. The sequence goes on along the minus strand of NZ_RXNS01000009.1, from coordinate 101,275 downwards.
GATCTTGCTGGCGCTGCGCTTGGTCCCCACGAACAGGATCTTGTTGTTCGCGGCCGCCATCTTCTCGACCACATCGATGGCCTCGTTGAGGGCCGGAAGGGTATGCTCGAGGTTGATGATGTGAATCTTGTTACGGGCGCCGAAGATGAACTTGCTCATCTTCGGGTTCCAGTAGCGGGTCTGGTGACCGAAGTGAGCGCCTGCCTTCAGCAGGTCACGCATATTGACGTGTGCCATGGATGACTCCTGGAAAATCGGGTTAGGCCTCCACGCACCCCATGGATCCGACCGCCGGACGTGCCGACAGCACCCGGGACCATGTGACGGTGCATGTGTGTTTTCAAGGCGTTGCGTTAGCATTGACGCTTTCCGAAAGCACCACCACCGGCCGCCCGGAGCGGGAACGGTAACGGCGATTGCAGGAAAGCGCGCAGCTTTATACCATGGATCACCTTCGAGATGAAGTCGCCCGACGCCCATCCCTGCCGTTTCCGGCGACACCACCCCTGAATCCGAGACTCCATGAACGTACCCATCAAGACGCCCGACGAGATCGAGAAGATGCGCGAGGCGGGCCGTCAGGCCGCCAGCGTGCTGGAAATGATCGCCCCCCATGTGCAGGCCGGCGTCAGCACCGGCGAGCTCGATCGCCTCTGCCACGACTACATCGTCGACGAACTGGGCTCGACCCCCGCCCCGCTGAATTACCACGGCTTTCCCAAGTCGGTCTGCACGTCGATCAATCACGTGGTGTGCCACGGCATCCCCGATAGCGGCAAGAAGCTCAAGAAAGGCGACATCATGAACCTGGACGTCACGGTGAAGACCGCCGACGGCTACCATGGCGACTCCAGCGTGATGTTCATCGTCGGCGAAACCATCCAGGGAGAGCGTCTGTGCCGCGTGACCCAGGAGTGCCTCTACCGGAGCATCGCCCTGGTCCGCCCCGGCGTGCACCTCTCGGAGCTGGCCCGAGCCATCCAGCAGCACGCCGAGACCAGTGGCTACTCGGTGGTACGCGACTTCTGCGGCCACGGCATCGGCACAGGCTTCCACGAGGATCCCCAGGTACTGCACTATGACGGCTACGCCCCGGAAGCCGACATCGCCCTCGAAGCAGGCATGTGCTTCACCATCGAGCCGATGATCAACGTCGGCGACCATCGCACCAAGGTGCTGCGCGATGGCTGGACCGCCGTGACCAAGGACAAGGGCCTCTCCGCCCAGTGGGAGCACACCCTGCTGGTCACCGCCAACGGGGTGGAGGTGCTCACCGCGCGCAGCGACGAAGACCTCTCCTTCCTCGACCGCTGAGTCGACCACCATGCTCCTGCACCATTACCGCTTCGTGCCGGACCCGGCACTGTTCGACGTCGAGGCGTTCCGAACCGAGCTGACCGGTAGCCGCTCGCCCATCGCGCCGTTCAAGGCGGCGCTGGCCGAGATCCAGGCCCGGCTCGACGAACGCTTCCGCGCCGGCGCCGACATCCGCGACCTGGTACACGGCCGGGCCTGGTGCCTGGACCAGCTGCTGACCATCGCCTGGCAGCAGCATGACTGGCCTGACGACGGAGTCGCCCTGCTGGCGGTGGGCGGCTATGGTCGCGGCGAGCTGCACCCGCACTCCGACGTCGACCTGCTGCTGCTGCTCGAGCACGATGACGACTCGCCCTACCGGGAACCGCTCAGCGCCTTCATCACCTTTCTCTGGGACATCGGCCTGGAGATCGGCCACAGCGTGCGCTCACTCACCGACTGCGAGCGGGAAGCGGCCGCCGACGTCACGGTGATCACCAACCTCATCGAGTCGCGCACCCTGGCCGGCCCCGCAGCCCTGCGCGAGGCCATGCAGGCCCGCATCGGCCCGCAGCGGCTGTGGCCGGCGGATCACTTCTTCGAAGCCAAGTGGCAGGAGCAGATCGCCCGCCATTACCGCTTCAACAACTCCGAGTACCACCTCGAACCCAACATCAAGAGCTCACCGGGCGGGCTGCGCGACATCCAGATGATCGGCTGGGTGGCCAAGCGGCATTTCGACACCCAGCGTTACGAGGACATCGTCGCCAACGGCTTCATGAACGACGCCGAGCTGCGCATCCTAAGCCAGGGCCAGGCCTTCCTGTGGCAGGTCCGCTACGCCCTGCACATGCTCACCGGCCGCGCCGAGGATCGCCTGCTGTTCGACCACCAGGCCACCATCGCCGAACTGTTCGGCTACCACGACACACCGGAACGCCTGGCCGTCGAACAGTTCATGAAGCGCTACTACCGCCATGTCACCGCCCTGGCCGGCCTCAACGACATGCTGCTGCAGCACTTCGACGAGGTCATCCTGCGCGGTGGCGAGGCCCTGCAGCGGGTGCCGCTCAACGAGCGCTTCGAGATCAAGGGGGGCTATATCCAGGCCCGCTCCCGGGCGGTATTCCGCGAGTCGCCCTCAGCGCTGCTGGAGCTCTTCCTGCTGATGGCGGAACACCCGGAGGTCGAGGGGGTCCGCGCCGACACCATCCGCCTGATCCGCGACCATCGCCACCTGATCGACGACCTCTACCGCGACGACCCACGCCACCAGCGGCTGTTCATGGCCCTGCTGCGCTCCGGCGGCAACGTCGCCCGCCAGTTGCGGCGCATGAACCGCTACGGGGTACTGGGCAAGTACCTGCCGGTCTTTGGCCAGGCCGTCGGCCTGATGCAGCACGACCTCTTCCACATCTACACCGTGGACGCCCACACCCTGCGCCTGCTCAAGTGCATCCATGGCTTCCGCAAGCCCGAGGCCCGCGAGGCCTTTCCGGTGGCCGCCTCACTGATCCACCAGCTGCCCAAGCTGGACCTGCTGTGGATCGCCGGCCTCTTCCATGACATCGGCAAGGGCCGCGGCGGCGACCACTCGCTGATCGGGGCGCGGGATGTCGAGGACTTCGCCCGCCGCCACGAGCTGTCGCAGCGCGACACCCGGCTGGTGGCCTGGCTGGTGGAACACCACCTGCTGATGTCCATGGTCGCCCAGAAGCGCGACATCAGCGACCCGGAGGTGATCAGCGAGTTCGCGCGCACGGTGGGCGACGAGACCCGCCTCGATTACCTCTACGTACTGACCGTGGCCGACATCAACGCTACCAACCCAACGCTGTGGAACGGCTGGCGCGCCTCGCTGCTGCGTCAGCTCCACGGCGAGACCAAGCGCGCCCTGCGCCGAGGCCTCGAGAACCCCCTGGAGCGCGACGACTCGGTGCGCGAGACCCGGGGCGAGGCTCACTCACTGCTGGCCACGGTGGGCGCCGACATGGCCAAGGTCGACCGGCTGTGGGAGTCGTTGGGCGAGGACTACTTCCTGCAGTACGCGCCCAGCGAGATCGCCTGGCAGACCCAGGGCATCCTCGCCCATGACGGCAGCTCCCTGCCGTTGATCCTGCTCAACGCCCCCACCGACGACATGGCCGAGGGTGGCACCAAGGTGTTCATCCACACCCGCTCGGTGGAGGACCTGTTCGCCGCCACCGCGGCGGCCATGGAGCAGCTGGGCCTGTCGATCCACGACGCGCGCATCGCCACCTCCAGTAACGACTGGACCCTCAATACCTTCATCGTGCTCGACGATCACGGCCGGGCCATCCGCGAGCCGGGACGCCTGGAGGAGATCCGCCGCCACCTGGTGGAGGAGCTCGACGACCCTGACGACTACCCGCAGATCGTCACCCGCCACACCCCGCGCCAGCTCAAGCATTTCCGGGTTCCCACCGAGGTGGCCATCGAGCAGGACACGGCAGGCGGACGAACCATGCTGGAGCTCACCGCTCCCGACCGACCGGGCCTGCTGGCGCGGGTCGGGCGCATCTTCATGGAACAGGACATCGCGCTCTCGGCGGCCAAGATCGCCACCCTCGGCGAGCGGGTCGAGGACGTCTTCTTCATCACCGACAAGGCCGGGCGTCCGCTCACCGACCCGGACCGCCAGCAGCAGCTGCGCGAGCGACTGATCGAGGTCCTCAGCGTCACCGGCTGAGCCCCTCGTTTGAGGCCTCACCGGGGGTTCCCTATAATCGGCGTCTTGCCACGAAATATCATAACGACGCCGATCACGGCACACACTGGACACCCATGAACCCCGATCTCGACGCTCTCCAGCCTTATCCCTTCGAGAAGCTCGCCGCGCTCAAGGCCGGCGTGACGCCGCCGGCCGGGCTCGCCCACATCCCGCTGACCATCGGCGAGCCGCGTCACGCTCCCTTCGCCGCGGCTCTGGAGGCGCTGTCAGCCCACCTCGGCGAGATGGCGCGCTATCCCGCCACGGCGGGTACGCCCGAGCTGCGTGGCGCCATCGCCGCCTGGGCGCGGCGCCGCTTCGCCCTGGCGGAGCTCGACGCCGAGCGCCAGGTGCTGCCGGTCAACGGCACACGGGAAGCGATCTTCGCCTTCGTCCAGGCCGCCCTGGACCGCACCCGGCCGGCGCGCGTGGCGGTGCCCAACCCCTTCTACCAGATCTACGAGGGGGCGACGCTGCTTGCCGGCGGCACGCCGCTCTACCTGGACTGCCGCGCCGAGCACGGCTTCCGCCCCGACCTGGAGGCGGTCCCCGCCGAGACCTGGCGCGACGTGCAGATTGTCTTCGTCTGTTCGCCGGGCAATCCCACCGGGGCGGTGACGCCGATCGACGAGCTCCAGCAATTGATTCGCTTGGCGGATGAACACGACTTCATCGTCGCCGCCGACGAGTGCTACTCGGAGCTCTACCTGGACGAGACCGCCCTGCCCCCCGGCCTGCTCGAGGCCTGTGCCGCACTGGGCCGCCATGACTACCGGCGCTGCCTGGTCTTCCACTCGCTGTCCAAGCGCTCCAACCTGCCTGGGCTGCGCTCCGGGTTCGTGGCCGGCGACGCCGAGCTGATCGCGGCCTTCCGGCGCTATCGCACCTACCACGGCTGCGCCATGTCCCTGCCGCTGCAGCATGCCTCCATTGCCGCCTGGCAGGACGAGGCCCATGTGCGGGCCAACCGGGACGCCTACCGTGAGAAGTTTGCCGCCGTGACCGAGCTGCTCGCCCCGGTGCTGGACTTTCCCGCTCCCGAGGCGAGCTTCTACCTGTGGCCGGCGGTGCCCGGTGGGGACGACGCGGCCTTCGCCCGTGACCTCTATGCCCAGCAGCATGTCAGCGTGCTGCCGGGCAGCTACATGGGGCGCCCCGGGGACGGCGGCGTGAACCCCGGTGCCGGCCGGGTCCGCCTGGCGCTGGTCGACGAGCTGGAAGCCACCACCGAAGCGGCCCGGCGCCTGCGCCGCCAGGTCGAACGAACCGGATGACACCCGACGGGAGAGCCACCCCATGATGACGCTGTTCGTGATCAAGAGCTGCGATACCTGCCGCCGCGCCCGCAAGGACCTGGAGGCCAGGGGGCTACCCTTCCAGACCCACGACCTGCGCGACGACGGCCTGTCCGCGGCGCTGCTCGAGCACTTCCTCGAGCAGGTGCCGGTGATGACCCTGCTCAACAAGCGCAGCACCACCTGGCGCAACCTCGACGAGGCCGACAGGACGAATGCCGATGCCAACCGGGCCCGGGAGCTGATGCTCGCCCACCCCACCCTGCTCAAGCGCCCGCTGCTGGACACCGGCGAGGCTATCCTGGTTGGCTACCGCGACGGCGACTACGACACCCTTTAGGCGGCCCATCGGGCCCGACCTTCCCCATTACGCGAGAGGACACACCACCATGCTCAGCTTTGCACTCGGAATCGGCTCCCAGAACACCCAGGGCGACTGGCTGGAGATCTACTACCCCGCGCCGCTGCTCGCCCCCGACGCCAGCCTGGTCGAGGCCGCCGCCAAGGTCCTCGACGCTCCCGACGGCAATGCCGCGGTAAGCTTCCTGCCGGAGAAGTGCGCCGAGCTGGCCGCCGCCCTAAAGGCTGCCGGCCACGAGGCCCAGGCCGAGCTCGCCGAATCCCTGGCCGCGAGCCAGCGCCCCCTGGTGGCCACCTTCCTCGTCGAGGACCTGCCGCCGCAGAGCGCCCCCGAGGTCTATCTCAAGCTGCACCTGCTGTCCCACCGCCTGGTCAAGCCCCACGGTGTCGACCTGACCGGCATGTTCGGCCTGCTGCGCAATATCGCCTGGACCAGCGAGGGGCCGATCGACATCGAGGAGCTGCCGGCGCGGCGCCTCAAGGCCCGCCTGGCGGGTCGCCCCCTGTCGGTGGACTGTATCGACAAGTTCCCCAAGATGACCGACTACGTGGTACCGACCGGCGTGCGCATCGGCGACACCGCCCGGGTCCGCCTGGGCGCCCACCTCGGCGAGGGTACCACCGTGATGCACGAGGGCTTCGTCAACTTCAATGCCGGCACCGAGGGCCCGGGCATGATCGAGGGCCGCATCTCCGCCGGCGTCATGGTCGGCAAGGGCTCCGACCTGGGTGGCGGCTGCTCCACCATGGGCACGCTCTCCGGTGGCGGCAATATCGTCATCAAGGTCGGCGAGGGCTGCCTGATCGGCGCCAACGCCGGCATCGGCATTCCGCTGGGGGATCGCTGCACCGTGGAGGCCGGCCTCTACATCACCGCCGGGGCCAAGGTCACGGTACTCGACGACCAGGGCCAGGTCGCCGATACCGTGGCGGCCCGGGAGCTGGCCGGCCAGGACGACCTGCTGCTGCGCCGCAACTCCCAGAACGGCCGCATCGAGTGCCTGACCAACAAGAGCGCCATCGCCCTGAACGAAGCGCTGCACGCCAACAACTGAGCCCCGTTCCCGGCGCCCGCGGGCGCCGGGGACCGGCCTGCCGGACCCCTGCATGACCTCACCCGAGACCGCTAACACCCTGTCCCCGACACTCGAGCTCGCCATGGAGCTCATGCGCCGCCCGTCGGTCACCCCCGACGACCTGGGATGCCAGGCGCTGATGATCGAGCGCCTCGAACGCCTCGGCTTCCAGGTGGAGCGCCTGCCCTTCGGCGACGTCGAGAACTTCTGGGCCGTCCATGGCCACCATGGCCCGGTGCTGGCCTTCGCCGGTCATACCGACGTGGTGCCCAGCGGCCCCCATGTGCACTGGGAATACCCCCCTTTCGAGCCCTGCATCGACGAGACAGGCATGCTCTGCGGCCGCGGCGCCGCGGACATGAAGGGCAGCCTGGCCGCCATGCTCACCGCGGTGGAGCGCTTCGTGGCCGCCCACCCCGACCATCCGGGACGCATCGCCTTTTTGATCACCTCCGACGAGGAGGGCCCGGCGGTCGATGGCACCCGCGCGGTGGTCGAGCACCTGCGCGAGGCCCATGACCGCCTGGACTACTGCATCGTCGGCGAGCCCTCCTCCACCGAGGCACTCGGCGACGTGATCAAGAATGGCCGCCGTGGCTCGCTGGGCGGCGTGCTGCACGTCAAGGGCATCCAGGGCCATGTGGCCTACCCCCATCTGGCGCGCAACCCCATCCACCAGGTCGCCCCCGCCCTGGACGCGCTGGTCCGTGAACACTGGGACGGCGGCAACGCGTTCTTCCCGGCCACCAGCTTCCAGATCTCCAACCTGCGCTCGGGCACCGGCGCCACCAACGTGATTCCCGGCGATGTGGAAGTGGTGTTCAACTTCCGCTATTCCACCGAGCTCAGCCACGAGACGCTGCGAAGCCGCACCGAGGCCATCCTCGCCGCCCATGACCTGGACTTCCATATCGACTGGACCCTCAACGGCGAACCCTTCCTGACCGCCGAAGGCGCACTGGTGGAGGCCGCCCTGGGCGGCGTGGAGGACGTGCTCGGCCGGCGGCCCGAGCTCTCCACCGCCGGGGGCACCTCGGACGGCCGCTTCATCGCCACCCTGGGCACCCAGGTGGTCGAGCTCGGCCCGGTCAACGCCACCATCCACAAGGTCAACGAGCGCGTCCGCGCCGCCGACCTCGATGACCTCTCGCGGGTCTACGAGGCCGTCCTGGCACGCCTGTTCGCCGACGCCACGCCGCGCCCCTGAGGTCGCCATGGAACGCTACCCCGACATCGAGATCTACCTGGCCACCGCCAACCTGGAGGCCCTGAGCCGCTGGCTCGGCGAGGCCCTTGGCGCCGAGCCCCTGGCTCCCGCCGGCAAGCACCGCTGGCGTACCCGGGGCCACGGCGGGGGCGACGATATCCCGGTGCTGCTGGTGGCCCAGGCCGCCGACGGCTTCGCCAGCCTGTGGCTCGACAGCCCCCACACCCCCTGGCCCACCGACGCCGACCTCGCCCGCGAGGCCGCCGCGACCCTGGGCTGCGAGGTACGCTGCTCGCTGGGCGGCTGGCAGCCCGGCGACGACCCCGACCGCTTCCTGCAGGTCTTGCCGGACGGCAGCGAGAGCGCCATCGACTGGCCGGACTCGGGTCGCTAGCCCGAAAACGCCGACGCCCCGCAGGAGCGGGGCGTCGTTCGTGAGAGACCATCAAATCAGTCGGCGAGATTCGGTGAGCACGGGCGAGTTGCTGCCGAGTGATGGTCAGGCGCTTCGATTCAAGTAATGACGGTGACGTCGTCGGCCTGCAGCCCCCGCTCGTTGCGTGACACGTGGTAGCGCACCTTCTGGCCCTCGGCGAGGGTGCGGTGGCCACGACCGCGGATGGCGCGGAAATGGACGAAGACGTCCTCGCCGCTGTCGCGGGTGATAAAACCATAACCCTTGTTGACGTTGAACCACTTGACCTCACCGATCTCGCGGTCGTCGTCCTCGACCTCCGCCAGATTGACCAGTTGCGGGGTCAGGGCGTTGACTGCCAGGGTGGCGACCAGCAACAGCAGGAAGACAGCCACCGCCGCGGCGATATAGACCACGGCCACGCCGCCCACCTCGAGGCTGGCAAATAGCTCACGGGACAGCACGCCACCGGTGAGATGGATGCACAGGGCAATCAGCAGCGGGGCCGGCGCGGCCAGCAGCAGGCTGATGATACTGCAGCGAAACACGACCTTTCGATTCATAAACCTTGGATGCTCTCTTGTCGTAGTAAAGGAAGTCTCGGGGCCGAGGCACCTGGCGACGCCCTCGACCCGACTGCACGGGACAGGCCGGTACCACGATGAACGGTGGCACACAGCATAAGGATTCTATCATGCGCGATGATGACACGCCCTCCACCCTTGACAGCCGGCTGGAGGCCCTGGAGAGTCGCATCGCTCACCAGGAGGACTGGCTCGACACCCTCGACCGGGCGGTCGCGCACCAGGAGCGTCGCCTGATGCACCTCGAGCGCCTCAGCGAACTGATGCAGCAGAAGATCCGCGAGCAGCAACAGGCCCGCCAGGACGACGAAGCGGCGGCACCTCACCCACAGGACGAGGTGCCGCCGCACTATTAACCCCGCGGAGCAAGGAGCAAGGCAGCAGCAGCTACGCGGAGACAAGGGGGTTCCTTGTCTCATGCTCCTTCCCGCTCGTCATCAAAGCGGCTCCTTGTCGCTTGCTCCTTGCACCTTGTCGCTGGTTTACAGTTCGTCCAGGTAGCGCTCGGCGTCCAGGGCCGCCATGCAGCCACTGCCCGCCGAAGTCACCGCCTGGCGATAGACGTGATCCATGACGTCGCCGGCGGCGAAGACCCCGGGCACGCTGGTGGCCGTGGCATTGCCCTCGAGGCCGGACTTCACCCTGATGTAGCCGCCGGCCATGTCCAGCTGGCCCTCGAAGATACCGGTGTTGGGGCTATGGCCGATGGCGATGAACACCCCGGGGGCGTCGAGCTCTCGGGTACTGCCGTCCTGGGTGGACTTGAGTCGAGCCCCGGTCACGCCGGTGCTGTCACCCAGCACCTCGTCGAGAGTATGGTTCCAGATCAGCTCGACGTTGCCGTTCTGTGCCTTCTCGAACAGCTTGTCCTGCAGGATCTTCTCGGCGCGCAGGCTGTCGCGGCGATGCACCAGGGTCACCTTGGCGGCAATGTTGGAAAGGTACAGCGCCTCTTCCACGGCGGTGTTGCCGCCGCCCACCACCACGACTTCCTGGTTGCGGTAGAAGAAGCCGTCACAGGTGGCGCAGGCCGAGACCCCCTGGCCCATGAACTTCTGTTCGGACTCGAGCCCCAGGTAGCGAGCACTGGCGCCGGTAGCGATGATCAGCGCATCGCAGGTATAGGTGCCGTTGTCGCCCTTCAGGGTGAAGGGCTTGTCGCGCAGCTCGACCTCGTGGATATGGTCGAACAGCACCTCGGTATCGAAGCGCTCGGCATGGCGCTTCATGCGCTCCATCAGCTCCGGGCCCTGCACGCCGATATCGTCGCCCGGCCAGTTGTCCACGTCGGTGGTGGTGGTCAGCTGGCCACCGGCCTGCATGCCGGTGATCAGCAACGGCTTGAGGTTGGCCCGGGCGGCATAGACGGCGGCCGTGTAGCCGGCCGGTCCGGAACCGAGGATGATCAGGCGTTCGTGGCGCGCTTCGCTCATGGGGACCTCGCAACTCTGGAAAGGGAAAGACGGGACAACGGGCTCGGCGATGGCGACCGCGGGCCGGCATCGCCCAGGCCGCTGGGCGGTGAAGCGACGAAAGGGGCGGCCCGCAGGCCGCCCCCATGACGCCGGCGCGCTGCTTAGAGCGCCTCGGCGTGGCTGCCCAGGTACTTGGCGACACCCTCGGCGGTGTCCTTCATGCCTTCCTGGCCTTCGTCCCAGCCGGCCGGGCAGACTTCGCCGTTCTGCTGGTGGAACTGCAGGGCCTTGACCATGCGCAGCATCTCGTCGACGTTGCGGCCCAGCGGCAGGTTGTTGACTACCTGGTGCTGGACGATGCCGTTCTCGTCGATCAGGAAGGAGCCGCGCATGGCGACGCCGGCTTCCGGATGCTCGATGCCGTAGGCCTGGGTGATCTCGTGCTTGACGTCGGCCACGATCGGGAAGCCGACCTCACCAATGCCGCCCTTCTCCGGCGCGGTCAGGCGCCAGGCGTGGTGGGTGAACTGGGAATCGATGGAGACACCGATCACCTCGACGCCGAGCTCCTTGAACTGCGCCAGACGGTTGTCGTGGGCAATGATCTCCGACGGGCAGACGAAGGTGAAGTCCAGCGGCCAGAAGAACAGCACGCGGAGCTTGCCGTTGCTGTCGGAGAGCTTGAAGTTGTCGACGATCTCGCCGTTGCCGAGGACGGCGGCAGCTTCGAAGTCAGGGGCTTGACGTCCAACCAGTACGCTCATGCAGATCTCCTATATGAGTGTTGATGATACCCGATGGTGAAGGGTAGAGGGCCACCTACGCTAGGACAGGTCGCCCCGCCGCGCCACTTGGCCTGCTCAATGGCACGGATAGTGAAAATCTATCGTGTCGGTTATCGCCCAATCCGGGCCGCTCACAGCACGTCGTCATCGCGACCCAGGGTTACCGACTCGAGTTCGCCGCTCACCGGCGAGACCTCGATGCGCAGCTGAATCGGCGCACAGCAGCACGGGCAGTCCTCCCAGGTCGCATGACTGCCCTGGGAGGCATCCACCTGCAGGTCGAAGGCCGTGTCGCAATAGGGACAGCGAACCGTCCGACTGTCGAGCTCTTCCTCGTGCACGGGACCTCCCGGGCTTGTGTCGCAGCCTGCGAATATGGGGCGTGGCAGCCGGCATTTCAAGGGGACGGCAGCGCAACGCGGCCGACGCAGCCGTTGAAAACGGCTTCTATCATGACCATGTAATCTCATCAGGACCAGGATGGTTCGCTCACTCTCCCCGCGAAAGGAGGACACCATGAGTACCGAGTCCACACCGGATACCCTGCAGACCCTCGAGGCCGCCGGCACGACCTACCACTATCACAGCCTGGCGAAGGCCGCCGAGGCCCTCGGGAACATCGATCGCCTGCCGATGACGCTGAAGATCCTGCTGGAGAACCAGCTGCGCTTCGCCGACCAGGAGGGCGTCTCCCGCGACGACATGCAGGCCCTGGTTGACTGGCAGCGCGACGCCGCCTCCAGCCGGGAGATCGGCTACCGCCCGGCCCGGGTGCTGATGCAGGACTTCACCGGCGTGCCAGGCGTGGTGGACCTCGCCTCCATGCGGGCCGCCGTCGAGTCCCTGGGCGAGGAGCCGTCGCGGATCAATCCCCTCTCGCCGGTGGACCTGGTCATCGACCACTCGGTGATGGTCGACGAGTTCGGCAACGCCAGTGCCTTCAAGGACAACGTCGCCATCGAAATGGAGCGCAACCGGGAGCGCTACGAGTTCCTGCGCTGGGGCCAGCAGGCCTTCGACAACTTCCGCGTGGTGCCCCCCGGCACCGGCATCTGCCACCAGGTCAACCTGGAGTACCTGGGCAAGACGGTGTGGACCAAGCAGGAGAATGACAAGACCCTGGCCTATCCCGACACCCTGGTCGGCACGGATTCCCACACCACCATGATCAACGGCCTGGGCGTGCTGGGCTGGGGGGTGGGCGGCATCGAGGCCGAGGCGGCGATGCTTGGCCAGCCGGTGTCGATGCTGATTCCCGAAGTGGTGGGCTTCAAGCTCACCGGCAAGCTCCGCGAGGGCATCACCGCCACCGACCTGGTGCTGACGGTGACCCAGATGCTGCGCAACCGGGGCGTGGTGGGCAAGTTCGTCGAGTTCTACGGCGACGGCCTCAAGGACCTGCCGCTGGCCGACCGCGCCACCATCGCCAACATGTCGCCGGAGTTCGGGGCCACCTGCGCCTTCTTCCCGGTGGACGACGAGACGCTGCGTTACATGCGCCTGACCGGTCGCGACGACGACCAGGTCGCGCTGGTCGAGGCCTACTGCAAGGCCCAGGGCCTGTGGCGCGAGCCCGGCCACGAGCCCATCTACAGCGACACCCTGGCGCTGGACATGGGCGAGGTCGAGGCCAGCCTGGCCGGTCCCAAGCGGCCCCAGGACCGGGTCGCCCTGCAGGACATGCCCGCGGCCTTCGCCAAGGTCATGGACGACGATGGCAAGACCCCGACTTCCGCCGAAGACAAGGGCCGGCTGTTCTCCGAGGGCGGCCAGACGGCGGTGGGCGTCGAGGAGAGCTACGTGCACCACGACAGCCAGGAGGTCAGCCTGGACGGCGAGGCCTTCCGTCTCGACCCGGGTGCCGTGGTGATCGCCGCCATCACCTCCTGCACCAACACCTCCAACCCCAGCGTGATGCTGGCCGCCGGGCTGCTGGCCCGTAACGCCCGGGAGCGCGGGCTCGACACCAAGCCCTGGGTCAAGACCTCCCTGGCCCCCGGGTCCAAGGTAGTCACCGACTACCTGGCCGCCGGCGGCGTGCAGGACGACCTGGACGCCCTGGGCTTCAACCTGGTGGGTTATGGCTGCACCACCTGCATCGGCAACTCCGGCCCCCTGCCCGAGCCCATCGAGCAGGCCATCACCGACGGCGACCTGACGGTGGCCTCGGTGCTGTCCGGCAACCGCAACTTCGAGGGCCGCATCCATCCCCTGGTCAAGACCAACTGGCTGGCCTCGCCGCCTCTGGTGGTGGCCTATGCGCTGGCCGGCAATGTCCAGAAGGATCTGGCCCGGGAGCCGCTGGGGGTGGACCGCCACGGCAAGCCCGTCTTTCTCAAGGACGTCTGGCCCTCCCAGGCCGAGATCGCCGAGGCGGTCGAGCAGGTCAAGACCGAGATGTTCCGCAAGGAATACGCCGAGGTCTTCGAGGGCGACGAGACCTGGAAAGGGCTCGAGGTGCCCCGGAGCCAGGTCTACCAGTGGTCCGCGGACTCCACCTATATCCAGCACCCGCCCTTCTTCGAGGGCATGGGCCGGACGCCCGAGGCAGTGGAGGACGTGCAGGACGCCCATATCCTGGCCCTGCTCGGCGACTCGGTGACCACCGACCACATTTCGCCGGCAGGCGCCATCAAGCCCGACAGCCCCGCCGGACGCTACCTGCAGGAGCGCGGCGTCAAACCGGTGGACTTCAACTCCTACGGCTCGCGGCGCGGCAACCATGAGGTGATGATGCGCGGCACCTTTGCCAACGTGCGCATCAAGAACGAGATGCTCGATGGCGTGGTCGGCGGCGAGACCCGCCACGTGCCTTCCGGCGAACAGATGGCCATCTACGATGCGGCCATGCAGTACAAGGACGAAGGCACCCCCCTGGTGGTGATCGCCGGCAAGGAGTACGGCACCGGTTCCAGCCGCGACTGGGCCGCCAAGGGCACCCGGCTGCTCGGCGTGCAGGCGGTGCTCGCCGAGTCCTTCGAGCGCATCCACCGCTCCAACCTGATCGGCATGGGCGTGGTGCCGCTGCAGTTCCTCGAGGGCGAGAGCCGCCAGACCCTGGGCCTGACCGGCGACGAGCGGGTCTCGGTGACGGGGCTCGGCGAGCTGACCCCGGGCGGCAAGGTCGAGGTGACCATCGAGAGCGCCAAGGGCCAGAAGACCCTCGAGGCCCTGTGCCGCATTGATACCGCCAATGAGCTGGAGTACTACCGCCACGGCGGCATCCTCCACTATGTGCTGCGCAAGATGATCGGCTCGGCCTGACGCGGTCGACGAGCGGGCGGCCTGGGCCGCCCGTGACACGAAAACGCCCCGCCGGACCACCGGCGGGGCGTTTTATCGTCGCCAGGCGACGCGGGGCTCAGAACGAGCGTCGGCGATAGCGGCGGTACTCCGGCGACCAGCTGTTGCGCTCGATCGCCCGGCGCAGGGACGGGCCGTCGGACTTCAGCGCCACGCCCTCCTGCTGGGCCTGGGCCGCCACCTCGAAGGCGATGGCCTTGGACAGCTCGCGAATGTCCGACAGGGCCGGCAGCACCGCCCCCTGGCCGGTCTTGGCCACCGGCGCCTCCCGGGCCAGCGCCCGGGAGGCCGACATCAGCATGGCATCGGTGACTCGCTTGGCGCCGGCCGCCACCACACCGAGGCCGATCCCGGGGAAGATATAGGCATTGTTGCACTGGGCGACGGGATAGCGCTTGCCCTGGTATTCCACCGGCGGGAAGGGACTGCCGGAGGCCACCATGGCCTGGCCATCGGTCCAGCGGATCACGTCCTCCGGCAAGGCCTCGGCCCGGGAGGTAGGGTTGGAGAGCGGCATCACCAGCGGCGAGTGACAGCTCGCGTGCATGGTGCGGATCACCTCCTCGGTGAAGATGCCCTGCTGGCCGCACACGCCGAGCAGCACCGTCGGCTTGACCTGTCTGACCACCTCGAGCAGCGACTGGCCGTCCCAGTCGGCCACCAGCGACGGGGCCTGGGCCAACCGGCGCTGGAAGTCACGCAGCCAGCCCTGTTCGCTGGTCACCAGGCCTTCCCGGTCGACCATGAAGATGC
The DNA here is from genome assembly GCF_003966155.1 of Halomonas nitroreducens. GTDB lineage: Bacteria > Pseudomonadota > Gammaproteobacteria > Pseudomonadales > Halomonadaceae > Halomonas > Halomonas nitroreducens. The sequence continues at coordinate 86,055 of NZ_RXNS01000009.1, read as the reverse complement.
GCTTGCGGGCCTCGGCCTCCGTCAGCCCCTCCGCCTGCATGGCCACCACCACCTGCTCGGCGATGCCGCAGCCGGCGGAGCCCGCCCCCACGAACACCACCCGCTGGTCGGCCACGCCCTCGCCCCGCGCCTGGCAGGCCGCCATCAGGGTCCCCAGGCAGACCGAGGCGGTCCCCTGGATATCATCGTTGAAGCAGCACAGCTCGTCGCGGTAGCGCTCGAGCAGCGGCATGGCATTGGCCTGAGCGAAGTCCTCGAACTGCAGCAGCACCTTGGGCCAGCGACGCTTCACCGCTGCGATGAAGTCGGCCATGAAGGCGTCATACTCCTCCTGGGAGATGCGTGGGTGGCGCCACCCCATGTACATGGGATCGTCGAGCAGGGCCTGGTTGTTGGTCCCCACGTCGAGCATGATCGGCAGGGTATAGGCCGGGCTGATGCCGCCGCAGGCGGTGTAAAGCGAGAGCTTGCCGATGGGGATTCCCATGCCGCCGATGCCCTGGTCGCCCAGGCCGAGGATGCGCTCGCCGTCGGTGACCACAATCACCTTGACGTTGTCCTTGGTGGCGCTGCGCAGGATGTCGTCCATGCGGTCCCGGTCGGGGTAGGCGATGAACAGGCCGCGGTGGTTGCGATAGATGTTGGAGAACTCCTCGCAGGCCTGCCCCACCGTGGGGGTATAGATGATCGGCAGCATCTCCTCGAGATGCTCGCTGACCAGCCGGAAGTAGAGGGTCTCGTTGTCGTCCTGGATGGCCCGCAGGTAGATATGGCGATCCAGGTCGGTCTGGCACTGGCGGTACTGCCGGTAGGCACGCTCCGCCTGCTCCTCGATGGTCTCGACGTTCTGGGGCAGCAGGCCGATCAGATTGAACTCCAGTCGTTCCTCTCGGGTGAAGGCACTCCCCTTGTTGAGCAGCGGCATCTCGAGCAGGGGGGGCCCGGCATAGGGCACATAGAGGGGGCGCTTGGCGTCAATGGTCATAATCGTCTCAGCTGTGTCGGGAATCCGGGCCGTGATGCTCTAAGGCACCTTGGTGGCTACTCTACCACGCCGATGCCCCGGCCATGCAGACCGGGGCATCGCGGGACCTGGCATCTTCCAGACTAGACGAAACGCCCCAGGCCCACGGCATGCCGCAGGCGATCCATGAAGGGCGCGGCCTCGGAGCGGGCACGGTCGGCGCCCTGGCGGAGCACGGCCTCGATGTGCCCGGGATCCTCCAGCAGCGCCTGGTAGCGCTCGCGGGGCTCGCGCAGGTGGGCATTGAGGTACTCGAAGACGCGGTTCTTGGCCTCGCCCCAGCCGATGCCGGCCTCGTACTCGCTGCGCATGGCCGCGGTTTCCTCGGCCGTGGCGAAGGCCGAGTAGATCTGGAAGAGCGTGCAGGTGTCGGGATCCTTGGGCTCGCCGGGCTCCAGCGAGTTGGTCTTGATCTTGCGCACCAGCTTGAGCAGCTTCTTCTCGGAGACGAACAGCGGGATGGTGTTCTCGTAGCTCTTGGACATCTTGCGCCCGTCCAGGCCGTTCAGCACCTGGACCCGCTCGTCCACCACCGCCTCGGGCTGAGCGAAGTACTGGCCCTTGTAGAGGTGATTGAAGCGCCCGGCCATGTCGCGGGCCATCTCGATGTGCTGGATCTGATCGCGCCCCACCGGCACGCGGTGCGCGTTGAACATCAGGATGTCCGCCGCCATCAGCACCGGATAGCCGAACAGCCCCATGGTGATGCCGCGGTCGGGGTCCTGGTTGCCGGCCTCCTCGTTCTCGGCCACCGCCGCCTTGTAGGCATGGGCGCGGTTCATCAGCCCCTTGGCGCAGACGCAGGAGAGCATCCAGGTCAGCTCGGGGATCTCGGGAATGTCCGACTGGCGATAGAAGATGGCGTTGTCGGTGTCCAGGCCCAGGGCCAGCCAGGTGGCGGCGATCTCCAGGCGTGACGCCTCGACGCGCCGGGGATCCTGGCACTTGATCAGGGCATGCAGGTCGGCGAGGAAGTAGTAGGACTGGACGCTCGGATCCTGGCTGGCGGCGATCGCCGGCTTGATGGCGCCGACGTAGTTGCCCAGGTGGGGGGTACCGGTAGTGGTGATGCCCGTGAGGACACGGGTCTTGTCGGACGATGCGGTCATGAAAGCGGGACTCTGCTGACTCTCGAATGCCCGCTATGGTAACGCGGCGCCCCGGCCAAGGCGACCTGCCCGGGACCACCCCGGCTGGGCGCTGCGATGGGCGCCGCGGGAGAGATCGGAGAGAAGGTCCAGCGCCAGGCGTGAGGCGGCCCCCACCGATCGGGTTGGCCCTTGGCCCTGCAGCGCCGCAGGACGTCGGCAACACCCGGGGAAGGGCGGGACGCGACTCCTCGGTGGCCCGCAACACCGAGGCCTGTCGCCGGATCATCCCCGAGCACCACCACTGAGTGCGATAGCGCTGGCGGATTGCGGAAAGGCCGGGGCCCCCTCGGGGCCCCGGCGCTTGCCGGCCCGGCCTCAGCCGATCAGCTTGGCGGCCTCCACGTACTCGAGGTCGAAGGCATCCGCCACGGCCTGGTAGGTCACCTGCCCCTCGTGGACATTGAGGCCGGCGGCGAAGTGGCTGTCGTCGGCCAGCGCCTGCTTCCAGCCCTTGTCGGCCAGGGCGGTGACGAAGGGCATGGTGGCATTGGTCAGGGCCTGGGTGGAGGTACGCGCCACGGCCCCCGGCATGTTGGCCACGCAGTAGTGCACCACGCCATCCACCACATAGGTCGGCTCGGCATGGGTGGTGGGCTTGCTGGTCTCGAAGCAGCCGCCCTGGTCGATCGCCACGTCCACCAGCACGCTGCCCGGCTTCATGTCGGCGAGCATGGCGCGGGTGATCAGCTTGGGGGCGGCAGCGCCGGGGACCAGCACGGCACCGATGATCAGATCGGACTCGCGCACCGCTTCCTCCAGGGCGTCGGCAGTGGAAAAGACGGTCTTCATGCGGCCCTGATAGCGGTCATCCAGGGCCTCGAGACGCGGGATCGACTTGTCGAGCACGGTGACCTCGGCGCCCAGGCCCAGGGCCATGCGGGCGGCGTTCTCGCCGACCACGCCGCCACCGATCACGGTGACCCTGGCCGGCGCGACGCCGGGCACGCCGGGCAACAGCACCCCGGCACCGCCCTGGGCCTTCTCGAGGCTGTGAGCCCCGGCCTGGACGGCCATGCGGCCGGCCACGGTGCTCATCGGCGCCAGCAGCGGCAGCCCGCCCTGGGGCGCGGTGATGGTCTCGTAGGCGATGCAGGTGGCGCCGCTCTCCATCAGCCCGCGGGTCAGCGGTTCCTCGGCGGCCAGGTGGAGATAGGTGAACAGGGTCTGGCCCCGGGAGAGGCGGGCGACCTCCTCGGGCTGGGGCTCCTTGACCTTGAGGATCAGCTCGGCCTCGCTCCAGACCTTGGCCACGTCGGCCTCCAGGCGCGCCCCGGCAGCCTCGTAGTCGCCATCGCGGAAGCCGGCCCCTTCACCGGCACCGGCCTGGACGGTCACCACATGGCCACGACCGACCAGCTCGCGGGCACCGCTGGGGGTCAGGGCGACACGGTATTCATGGTTCTTGATTTCCTTGGGAACGGCGATCTTCATGGGAGGTCCTCCGGTGCTTGATTGTTGGATGAGGGTGACTCGTCTCCTCATTACAGCACAACAGAACAATCACGATGAGATCACGGGAGAAAAACAAAAAAATATTAGATACAAGCGCAAAAATACCGGACATCCCTCTGAATATACCTCACCATACAGAAAGACATCAGGTTGCCGGCGACTCATCGACCAGCGCCGGGCCATAGCCAGCCAGGAAGGCCTCGGGCAGGCGGCGCGGCCGGCCGCTGGACAGGGCGATACAGGCATAGCGCGTGCGGGCCCGCATCAGGGTGCGACCGTCGGCGGGACGCCGCAGCTGGAAGCGACGCGTCAGGGTCAGGCGCCCGTCGCAGGCGACGATCCAGGTGGCCAGCCGCAGGCGGTCCCCCTCGAAGGCCGGCGCCAGGTAGTCGAGCTCGTGGCGATGCACCGCCATGGCCCGGTCCAGCGCCCGGTAACGAGCCAGGCCCAGCCCCAGCCAAGCGGAGTGGGCCCAGCTGGCCTGTTCCACCCAGCGCAGGTACTCGGCGTTGTTGGCATGACCAAAGGCGTCGATGGCGGCCGCCTCGACGTCGATCTCGATCAGGAAGGGGTCGGGCAGGTCCCAGGCCATGGCAGCAGTCCCTCCACGGACATGACGATCAGGGGGCGTGAGGCAGTGCTCATGGCCGGCGGCCGCCGCATTGCCAGCAGGTGTCGAAGGCCGCCTCGAGACGCTCGCCGCAGCCGGGGCAGACCCAGGCCGGCCGCGAGTCCTCCTCGGCCTGGGCCTGGCGTATCAGTCGCTCGGCCCTGGCCCGGTTGTGCGGCGCCACCCAGACCTCGGGCTCGCACTCGCCCGGGGGCAGCTCCCCGGCCCCCCCACCGAGGGTCAGGTTGCGTCGCTCGACCGGCACCCCGGCCGCTTCCAGCAGGTTGGCCATATGGCTCACCAGCAGCGGATTCGAGTGGGCGAAGACGCGAACAAAGTCGAAATCACTCATGGCATCGACACGGCAGCGGGTCACCGGCGAATGCCCTCTGGCCGGGTGCCGCCCCGCTCTCTCCTAATCGCGGAAGACGCGGACGCCCAGCGCCTTGAGATAGGACGTCTCGGGAATCGCCGGGTGCACGGGGTGATCCGCCCCCTGATGCCCCTGGAAGAGGATCTGGCCATGGCGATCCTGGTGGCGCGCGGCGCCACGCACGACGTCGACCAGGCGCTCCGGGGCCAGGTGCATCGAGCACGAGGCCGAGAGCAGCAGGCCATCGCGGCCCAGTAGGCGCATCGCCTCGCGGTTGAGCTTGCCGTAGGCACGCTCGCCGGCGGGGATGTCCTTGCGCTTCTTGATGAAGGCCGGCGGATCGAGGATCACCACGTCGAACTGCTCGCCATCGGCCTTGAGCGCGGCCAGGGCCTCGAAGGCATCGCCCTCGCCCACCGCCACCTGCTCGTGCAGGCCGTTGAGGGCGGCATTCTCGGCGACCTGCTCGAGGGCCCCGGCGCTGGCGTCCACGCACAGCACCTCACTGGCGCCGTGGGCGGCGGCCTGCACGCCCCAGCCGCCCACATAGCTGAACAGGTCCAGCACCCGCTTGCCGGCCACCAGGCCGTTCAGCCAGGCGCGGTTGACCCGGTGGTCATAGAACCAGCCGGTCTTCTGGCCGTCGAGCACCGGCACGGCGAAGCGCACGCCGTTCTCCTCGAGCAGCACCGCCTCCGGCAACTCGCCCTTCACTACCTCGACGTGACTCTCCAGGCCCTCCTGGCGGCGACCGCCGGTGTCGTTACGCAGCACCACCACCCGCGGCGCGAGCACCTTGTCGAGGGCGTCCATGAGCGGCTCGAGGGCCGCCTGCATGCCGGCGGTATTGAGCTGCACCACCAGGACGTCGTCGAAGCGGTCGATGATCAGGCCCGGCAGCAGGTCGCCCTCGCCGTGCACCAGGCGATAGAAGGGCTTGTCGAAGAGCCGCTGGCGCAGCGCCAGGGCCTGATTCAGCCGGTGCACCAGCAGCGAGCGATCGAGACCGGTGGCCGGGTCCCGGGACACCAGGCGCGCGCAGATCAGCGAGTGGGAATTGACGTAGGCCACGCCCATGGGCTTGCCGTTGGCGGCCTCCACTACCGCCTGCTCGCCGGGTGCAAACGCCTTGAGCGGCGTGGCGTCAGTATCGACCTCGTTGGAATAGAGCCACAGGTGGCCCGCCTTGAGGCGGCGGTCGGCATGCTTCTTCAGGCGCAGGGAGCGTAGGGCAGTCATCAAAAACTCTCGAGGAAATCGGATAGGGGCCGGAGGCGCAACGGCGACCGACTCAGCGCTGGCACGCGGCGCAGAAGACGCTGGCCCGCTGCCCCAGGGTCACCAGGCGCAGCTCGGCGCCGCAGCGCCGGCAGGGCGCGCCGTCGCGGCCATAGACATTGAGCCGCTGGGCGAAGTAGCCGGGCTCGCCGGTGCCGCCGACGAAGTCGCGCAGGGTGGTGCCGCCCTGGGTGATGGCGGCGGCCAGCACCTCGCGGACCGCCGCCGCCAGCCGCTCGTAGCGCGCCAGGGAGATGCGCCCGGCGGCGCGGCGCGGGTCGATGCCGGCGAGGAACAGCGCCTCGGCGGCATAGATGTTGCCGACCCCCACCACCACGGCATTGTCCATCAGGAACGGCTTCACGGCCAGGCGACGGCCGCGGGACAGGGCGTGCAGCCGCGCGCCGTCGAAGGCCTCGGACAGCGGCTCGGGCCCCAAGCGGGCCAGGCGCGGATCATGGGCCGCATCGCCCTGGAGCCAGTCGACGAAGCCGAAGCGGCGCGGATCGTGATAGCGCAGGATGGCGCCGTCATCGAGCACCAGGTCGACATGGTCGTGCTTCTTGGGGAGCTCGCCGAGCCGCGCGATTCGCAGGCTGCCGGACATCCCCAGGTGCCAGAGCAGGCTGGCCGCCGCCTCCCCTGCCTGCACCGGCACCAGCAGGTACTTGGCCCGCCGCGACAGGGCACCGATGCGCGCGCCCACCAGCCGCTCGACCAGGTCGTCGGGCACCGGCAGGCGCAGGCGCGACTGGCGCACGACAACCTCGACGATCTCGCGCCCCTCCACATGGGGGGCGATGCCGCGCCGGGTGGTCTCGACTTCGGGCAGCTCGGGCATGGACAGTCTTCCGGCTCGGGGACACTACGCAAGAACCCGACCATCGGGCCGGGTTCAGGCGGACAGGCGAGGGCCTGCGGCGGAAGCGATCACGGGAAACCGCAGAGTTCCCGGATTACTTGATCTTGGCTTCCTTGTACATCACGTGCTTGCGGACCACCGGATCGTACTTCTTCATCTCGAGCTTGTCCGGAGTGTTCCGCTTGTTCTTGTCGGTGGTGTAGAAGTGGCCGGTACCGGCGCTGGACACCATTCTGATCTTGTCACGCATGAGTCTTCTCCCTTCGGGGTCGCTTAGACGGCTTCGCCGCGCTTGCGAATGTCGCTGAGCACCGCCTCGATGCCCTTCTTGTCGATGATGCGCATGCCCTTGGAGGAGACGCGCAGGCGAACGAAGCGCTTCTCGGACTCCACCCAGAACCGATGGCTGTGCAGGTTGGGCACGAAACGACGACGCGTCTTGCGCTGGGAGTGTGAAACGTTGTTACCAGTCACCGGGCGCTTGCCGGTAACCTGACATACTTTGGACATGAGAGCCTCCAACCGCTTGGCGAGTTGTTCAAAACCTGTCGGGCAAACCGGGACTACCCCGTTGTCATTTGACCCAAGGGAATTCAAAGGCTGCACTTTATACCAGAGTCGGCCGGGCCAGACAAGCGATGCGCGCTATTATAACAGCCCCCGCTCGGCAAAGGACACCACCTCGCCATCCCCCACCACGAAATGGTCCAGCACCCGGATCTCGAACAGGCTCAGCGCCTCCGTGAGCCGTGCGGTGATGCGCCGGTCGGCGTCGCTGGGCTCGGCCACCCCGGAGGGATGGTTGTGGGCGAAGATGATGGCGCCGGCCCCCAGCTCCAGGGCGCGGCGGGCGACCTCCCGGGGATAGACCGAGGCACTGTCCAGGGTCCCGCGGAACAGCGACTCGTAGCGGATCACCCGGTGCTGGCTGTCGAGGAAGAGGGCGGCGAACTCCTCGTGCCCCAGGTGGCGAAGCCGCGAGGCCAGGTAGCTACGCACCAGCTCCGGCGAGGTCAGGGCCGCGTCGCGGTCGAGCCGGCTGGCCAGGTGGCGCCGGGAGAGCTCCATGACCGCCTGCAGCTGCACGAACTTGGCCTGACCAAGGCCGCGCTGGGCACAGAACCTCGCCCGGTCGGCCTCCAGCAGGGGACGCAGGCCACCGAAGGCCGACAGCAGGTCCCGGGCCAGGTCCACCGCCGAGCGCCCCGTCACCCCGACGCGCAGGAAGATCGCCAGCAGCTCGGCGTCGGACAGGGCCTCGGCCCCCAGCGCCAGCAGCTTCTCCCGTGGCCGCTCACCCTCCGGCCAGTCGCGAATCGACATACAGCCTCCTTGCCTCGCCCGGCGTGCTCGCCCCCAGTGTAGCCGCCCGGCGCCGGGCGGTGGCTACGCAAGCCCCCCGGCGAATGGTAAAGTAGTCAACCGGATTTCCGCTCGGACAACGCCTTATGTCGCTATCGCCCGGCCACCGGAGCGCCGGCCGCCCTGGCGAGGGTCGCCGCATACTGCTCGGCATCAGCGCCGGCATCGCCGCCTACAAGAGCGCCCAGCTGGCTCGCCTGCTCAAGCAGGCGGGCCATGAAGTGCGCGTGGTCATGACCGAGGGCGCCCAGGCCTTTATCACCCCGCTGACCCTGCAGGCCCTGACCGGCGAGCCGGTGCGCACCTCGCTGCTCGACCCCGAGGCCGAGGCCGGCATGGGCCATATCGAGCTGGCACGCTGGGCTGACCTGGTGCTGATCGCCCCGGCCACCGCCGACCTGATGGCACGCCTGGCCCATGGCCATGCCGACGATCTGCTGACCACGCTCTGCCTGGCCAGCGATGCCGAGAAGGTCATGGCCCCTGCCATGAACCAGGCGATGTGGCGCCAGCCGGCCACCGTGCGCAACGCCCGCCGCCTGACCGAGGACGGCTGGCGACTGCTCGGCCCGGACAGCGGCGACCAGGCCTGCGGGGACGTGGGCCCCGGGCGCATGCTGGAACCCGACGCCATCCTGGCGGCGCTGGCCGCCCCGCCGCCACGGGACGCCGCTGGCCTGACCGTGGTGATCACGGCAGGCCCGACGCGGGAGCCCCTCGATCCGGTGCGCTATCTCTCCAACCACAGCTCGGGCAAGATGGGCTTCGCCCTGGCCGCCGCCGCCGCCGCCCTGGGCGCCCGCGTTTTGCTGATCAGCGGCCCCGTGGCACTGCCCACCCCCGCGGGAGTGGAGCGCCATGACGTGGAAAGCGCCCAGGAAATGCATGACACGGCCCACCGGCTGGCCCCGCAGTGCAACCTCTTCATCGGCTGCGCCGCCGTCGCCGACTACCGGGCCGAGACTCCCGCCGCGCACAAGATGAAGAAGCGCGAGGGCGAGGACACGTTGACCCTTCACCTGGTCAAGAATCCCGACATCATCGCCAGCATCGCCGCCCGTGAGGATCGTCCCTACGTGGTCGGCTTTGCCGCGGAGACCCGCGATCTGGAGGCCTACGCCCGGGACAAGCTCGCCCGCAAGAGCCTCGACATGGTGGTGGCCAATGACGTGTCCCGGGCCGGCCTGGGCTTCGGCGCCGACGACAACGCCGCCTTGCTGCTGTGGCGCGATGCCGGGGCCACCGACCAGCTTTCGCTGCCGCCCCAACCGAAATCGCAGCTGGCCCTGGCCGTGGTCCGCCAGGCGCTGGCCCGGCTGCGCGCCGCCGACTCCCCCTGACGACACGCCCCCTACCCTGGATGCCCGCAATGCCGACGATCCCCGACCGTCCTCGCCTCGCCGTCAAGCTGCTCGACGAGCGCCTGCGCGACCACCTGCCCCACTATGCCACCACCGGCTCCGCCGGCATGGACCTGCGCGCCCTGCTCGACGCTCCCCTGGTGCTCGCGCCGGGCGACTGCGAACTGGTCCGCACCGGCCTGGCCATCCATATCGCCGACCCGGGGCTCGCCGGGATGATCCTGCCCCGCTCGGGGCTGGGCCACAAGCACGGCATCGTGCTCGGCAATCTGGTTGGCCTGATCGACTCCGACTACCAGGGCGAGCTGATGATCTCGGTCTGGAACCGTGGCTCGACGCCCTTCACGGTGGAGCCCTTCGAGCGGTTGGCACAGTATGTGCTTGTTCCTGTGGTGCAGGCCGAACTCCAGGTCGTCGACGACTTTAACGCCAGCGTGCGCGGCGACGACGGCTTCGGCAGTTCGGGACGACACTGAGCCACAGCGCTCCGCAACAGGAATCAATGATATGACGCCAGATACCACCACCACCGTGCCCCCCTCGATCTTCCGCGCCTACGACATCCGCGGGATCGTCGACGACACCCTCACCGAGCCCGGCGTCGAGACCATTGGTCGCGCCATCGGCAGCGAGGCCCGGGCCCGCGGCGAGTCCTCGGTGATCGTCGCCAGGGACGGACGCCTCTCCGGACGCCGCATGCTCGCTGCCCTGACCCGCGGCCTGACCGCCACCGGCTGCGAGGTGATCGATATCGGCATGGTCCCCACGCCGGTGCTCTATTACGCCACCCACGTGCTGGAAGGCACCACGTCGGGGGTGATGGTCACCGGTAGCCACAACCCGCCCGACTACAACGGCTTCAAGATCGTGCTCGGCGGCGAGACCCTCTCCGGCGAGGCGATCACCGCCCTGTACCGCCGCCTCCAGGAAGACGACCTGGTCCAAGGCCAGGGCGAGGTCCGCGAGGAAGACGTGCGCGAGGCCTATCTGCAGCGCATCCTCGGCGACGTCAGCCTGGCCCGGCCGCTCAAGGCGGTGGTGGACTGCGGCAACGGCGTGGCCGGCGAACTGGGCCCGCAACTGGTCGAGCGCCTGGGTGCCGAGACGGTGCCGCTGTTCGCCGAGATCGACGGCACCTTCCCCAACCACCATCCGGATCCCGGCAAGCCGGAGAACCTCGAGGACCTGATCCGCACCGTCCAGGAGACCGGCGCCGACATCGGCCTGGCCTTCGACGGCGACGGCGACCGCCTGGGCGTGATCACGCCCAGCGGCAAGCTGATCTATCCGGACCACCTGATGATGGCCTTCGCCGAGGACATGCTGTCGCGGAATCGCGACGCCCGCGTGATCTTCGACGTCAAGTGCACCGGCAACCTGGCCAGAGTGATCGACGCGGCCGGCGGCACGCCGGAGATGTGGCGCACCGGCCACTCGCTGATCAAGGCGCGCATGAAGGAGACGGGGGCCCAGCTCGCCGGCGAGATGAGCGGCCACATCTTTTTCAAGGAGCGCTGGTACGGCTTCGATGACGGCCTCTACGGCGCCGCCCGGCTGCTGGAGATCCTGTCGCGGCAGGGCGACGATGCCGACACCTTCTTCGACCGCTACCCCCAGGACATCGGCACTCCCGAGATCAACATCACGGTAACCGACGAGACCAAGTTCGACCTGGTGGACCGCCTGGCCCGCGAAGGCGACTTCGGCGAGGACGGCGTCAAGACGACCCTGGACGGCATCCGGGTCGACTATCCGGACGGCTGGGGCCTGTGCCGCGCGTCCAACACCACGCCGGTACTGGTGCTGCGCTTCGAGGGCAAGGACGACGCGGCACTCGCCCGGATCCGTGGCCGCTTCGCCGCGGCCCTCGAGCAGGTGGCGCCGGAGCTCGAGCTGCCGCTGTAACGCGGCCCTCCAAGAGACGAGACCAAGGGAACCCGACATGACCGAACAGACCCGCGACCCGCGCCAGGTGGTGGAGGTGCTCTCCGAGGCACTGCCCTACATCCAGCGCTTCTCCGGCAAGACCGTGGTGGTGAAGTATGGCGGCAATGCCATGACCGAAGACACCCTGATCGACTCCTTCGCCCGCGACATGGTGCTGATGAAGGAGGTCGGCATCAATCCGGTGGTGGTACATGGCGGAGGCCCGCAGATCGGCGACCTGCTGGAGAAGCTCAAGATCGAGTCGCGCTTCGTCAACGGCATGCGGGTCACCGACGCCGAGACCATGGACGTGGTGGAAATGGTGCTCGGCGGTCTGGTCAACAAGGGCATCGTCAACCTGATCAACCAGTGTGGCGGCAAGGCCATCGGCCTGACCGGCAAGGACGGCGCCCAGATCCGGGCCCGCCAGCTCAAGGTGGAACACCAGAGCCCGGAGATGACCGCCCCGGAGATCATCGATATCGGCCACGTGGGCGAGGTGGAGCACATCTCCACCGACCTCATCGAGATGCTGGCGGCCCGGGACTTCATCCCGGTGATCGCCCCGATCGGGGTCGATGACGCCGGGCGCAGCTACAACATCAACGCCGACCTGGTGGCCGGCAAGGTGGCCGAGGCCCTGGACGCCGAAAAGCTCATGCTGCTGACCAACGTCGCCGGTCTGATGAATGCCGACGGCGAGGTGCTCACCGGGCTGACCACCGGCCAGGTGGACGCCCTGATCGCCGACGGCACCATCCATGGCGGCATGCTGCCGAAGATCCGCTGCGCATTGGACGCCGTAAAGGGCGGCGTGGCGAGCGCCCATATCGTCGACGGCCGGGTGCCCCATGCCACCCTGCTGGAGATCTTCACCAACGCCGGGGTTGGCACCCTGATCACCAACGCCCGACGGGAAGACACGCCGGCCGGCTAAGGCCGGCCCATCGCAACCACCATAAGAAAAGCCAACATGACGCAGGAAACCACCCCCAGCCGCCGGGAGCAGATCCTCCAGGGGCTGGCCATGATGCTGGAGGAAGACAGCGGCAAGCGTATCACCATCGCCGCCCTGGCTCGCCAGGTCGGCGTCTCGGAGGCCGCCCTCTACCGCCACTTTCCCAGCAAGGCGCGGATGTTCGAGGGACTCATCGAGTTCATCGAGCAGACGCTGTTCGAACGCATCAGCCGCATCCTCGAGGAGGTCCCCGAGGCACTCCCCCGCTGCGGACAGATCCTGACCCTGGTGCTGGCCTTCGCCGAGAAGAACCCGGGGCTGTCACGCCTGCTGGGCGGCGACGCCCTGACCGGCGAGACGGCTCGCCTGCGGCTGCGCATCCACCAGCTCTTCGAGCGCCTGGAGACGCAGCTCAAGCAGGTCCTGCGCGAGGCCGAGCTGCGCGAGGGCCTGAGGCCCACCCTGCCGATCCCGGCCGCGGCCAACCTGCTGATCGCCCAGGCAGAGGGACGCATCTCCCAGTACGTGCGCAGCGACTTCCGCCGGCGGCCCACCGAGCACTGGGACGACCAGTGGCCGGTACTCTCGGCCAGGCTGATGCGCGAGGCGGCCCAGACCGCCTGAGCGCCTCCGCAACGCAAAAGCCCCGGCCAGTGGCCGGGGCTTATCTTGCCGGAGGCGGGCGCTGACGCGACCGGGATCAGGCCGCCAGGGTGTCGCCGATATGCTGGCGAATCTTCTTCATGGCGTTCTTCTCGAGCTGGCGAATGCGTTCGGCGGACACGCCGTAGACGTCGGCCAGGTCGTGCAGGGTCGACTTGTCGTCGCTCAGCCAGCGGCGCTGGAGGATATCCCGGGAACGCTCGTCCAGGCCCTCGAGGGCTACCTGCAGGCGACGGGTGGCATCCTCCTCCCAGTCGCTGTCCTCGAGCTGGGTGGCCGGGTCCTGGCTGGCATCATCGAGGTAGTGGACCGGGGCCTGGTAGGCGGACTCCTCGTCCTCGCCCGGCGCGGCATCGAAGCCGGCGTCGTGGGCCGACAGCCGCCCCTCCATCTCGCGTACCACCTCCGGCTTGACGTCGAGGTCCTTGGCGATGGCCTCGACCTCGTCGCTGTTCAGCCAGGCCAGGCGCTTCTTGGCGCTGCGCAGGTTGAAGAACAGCTTGCGCTGGGCCTTGGTGGTGGCGATCTTGACGATGCGCCAGTTGCGCAGCACGAACTCATGGATCTCGGCCTTGATCCAGTGCACGGCGAAGGACACCAGGCGCACGCCCTGATTGGGATCGAAGCGCTTGACCGCCTTCATCAGGCCGACATTGCCTTCCTGGATCAGGTCCGCCTGGGCCAGGCCATAGCCGGAGTAGCTCCGCGCGATATGCACGACGAAGCGCAGGTGCGATAGCACCAGGCGGCGGGCCGCCTCGAGGTCGCCCTCGTCGTGCAGGCGGTAGGCCAGCTCACGCTCCTCCTCGACGGTGAGCATGGGAATGCCGTTCACCGCCTGGATATAACCGTTGAGGTCGTGGCCCGGGGAAAGGTGTCCCACCGGCAGAAGACTGGTGCTCATGTGCAGGTTGTCTCCATCGAAGCCCGTGTGTGGTATCCGCAGTCGCCGCCTTTGACGGCGAGAGCTCGATTTGGTTCCGACAATAGCCCCGATCCCGGGGCGCTGTCACTAGCGGGGGCGGATCTGTGCCAGATGGCGATTGACGGCGATCCAGGCACCCAGCCAGCCGAGTAGTGTACTACAGGCCAGCAGTATTGCCGAGCCCGACACCCCCAGGCGCGGCAGGGAGTAGCTCGCCCCGTAGCTGGCCGCCAGGGCCGACACCGGGGTGGCCAGCCAGTCGCTGCCCAGGGTCAGCAACCCCCAGGCCAGCAGGCCGCCGCCCAGGCCGAACCAGGCGCCGCTGTACAGGAAGGGACGGCGCACGAAGGGATGGGTGGCGCCGATCAGGGTCACCACCTCGATCTCCTGGCGGCGGTTCTCTACCGCCAGGCGGATGGTGTTGCCCACCACCAGCAACACGCCCAGGCCGAACAGCACGGCGAGCCCCAGGGTGACGCGGCGCCCCAGCTCGGCCAGGTGACGCAGGCGCTCGAGCCAGGCCAGGTCGAGCCGGACCTCCTCGATACCGACGACCTCCTCCAGGCTTTCCGCCAGGTCGCGCACTGCGGCCGGGGCGGTTGCGACGGGGTGCACCACGACACTGGCCGGCAGCGGGTTGTCGGGCAGCCGGGTCAGGGCATCCTCCAGGCCCAGCGCCTGCTGGAACTCGGCCATGCCCTCTGCGGCGGTGATCAGGCGAGTCTCGGCGACGCCCGGCCGGGCCGCCAGCGCCTGCTCGATGCGCGTGGCCTCGGCGGCCTCGACCTGCGGCGCCAGGTAGACCGTCAGGCTCGCGCTTTCGTCGAGTTCGGCATCCAGCAACCGGGCGCCGTCCAGGGCCAGCCAGAGCCCGGCCGGAAGCACCAGAGCGATGGCGATCGCCAGCATGGTCAGCAGGCTGCCCAAGGGGTGGCGCAGCAGCCGACGGGCGCTGTCCAGGGCCATGGCGCGATGATGGCGCAACCAGGCGCGCCAGCGGCTGCCAGTGGTGGCGCGCTGCGTGCGAGCGCCGCGGGTAGGGGCAGAGTCACGACTCATGCGGCCTCCTCGTCGGCCACCAGGCGACCCTCGTGCAGGCGCAGCGTGCGGTGGCGCAGCCGGGCGATCAGCGCCAGGTCGTGGCTGGCGATCATCACCGTGGTGCCGATGCGGTGAAAGTCCTCGAACAGCCTCATGATGTCCGCCGAGAGCTGGGGATCCAGGTTGCCGGTGGGTTCGTCGGCCAGCAGCAGGGCCGGCTTGTTGACCACCGCCCGGGCAATGCCCACCCGCTGCTGCTCGCCGCCGGAGAGCTCGATGGGCAGCGCCTTCTCGCGATGCAGCAGCCCGACCTTGTCCAGCGCCGCGCGCACCCGGCGAGCCGCCTCCCGGGGCTCCACGCCCTGGATCTCCAGCGGCAGGGCCACGTTGTGGTAGATGGAGCGGTCGAAGAGCAGCTGGTGATCCTGGAAGACCACGCCGATCTGGCGCCGGTAGAAGGGCACCTGGCTGTGGTGGAGCCGGTCGATGTCGTGCCCGGCCACCAGGATGCGGCCGCGGCTGGGCCGCTCGAGGCGCATGATCAGGCGCAGCAGCGAACTCTTGCCGGCCCCCGAGTGGCCGGTGAGGAAGACCATCTCGCCGCGGCGGACCCGGAAGTCGAGATGGGCGAGCGCCTCGAAGCGCCCGCCATAGCGCTTGCCGACGTGCTCGAAGGCGATCATGCCGTCGCGTCGTCTCGATCGAAGAGGGCGTCGACGAACTCCCGGGCGACGAAGGGCCGCAGGTCATCCAGCGACTCGCCCACCCCAATGAAGCGGATCGGCGTGCCCAGCTGCTGGGCCAGGGCGAAGATGATGCCACCCTTGGCGGTGCCGTCGAGCTTGGTCAGGGTAATCCCGGTAACGGGGACCGCCTCGTTGAAGGTGGCGGCCTGGGACAGGGCGTTCTGGCCGGTGCCGGCATCGAGCACCAGCATCACCTCGTGGGGAGCCTGGTCGTCGAGCTTGCCCATCACCCGGCGCACCTTCTTGAGCTCCTCCATCAGGTGCGCCTTGTTGTGCAGGCGACCGGCGGTATCGGCGATCAGCACGTCGACGCCGCGGGCTCGGGCCGCGGCCAGGGCATCGTAGACCACCGAGGCACTGTCGGCGCCGGTGTGCTGGGCGATTACCGGCACGTCGTTGCGCTCACCCCAGACCTTGAGCTGCTCCACGGCGGCGGCGCGGAAGGTATCGCCGGCCGCCAGCATCACGCTGCGCCCCTCGCGCTGGAAGCGCTGGGTGAGCTTGCCGATGGTGGTGGTCTTGCCCACGCCATTGACGCCGACCACCAGGATCACGAAGGGGCCCTCGCCCTTGGGCGGCAGTGCCAGCGGATGGGTGACGCCGTCGAGCAAGGTGGCGAGTTCGTCCTGGAGGGCCTTGTAGAGAGCCTCGGGGTCCTTGAGCTCCTTGCGGGAGACGCGCTCGGTGAGGCGGTCGATGATCTCGGTGGTGGCCTCGATGCCCACGTCCGCCATCAGCAGCTGGGTCTCGAGTTCCTCCATCAGGTCGTCGTCGATCTGCTTGCGCCCGAGGAAGAGGCCGGCGAGCCCCTCGGTCAGGTTGGCGCGGGTCTTGCCGAGGCCCGAGCGCATCCGCGAGAACCAGCCCGGCTTCTCCTCGCCACGAGGCTTCTCCTGCAGCTCGGCCTTCGCCGCGGGCTCGGGCTCGGGGGTCGGCTCGGGCTCGGGGGTCGGTTCGGCCTCGGGAGTCGGCTCGGCCTCGCGCGTCTCGGTGAGCGCCGCCTCCCGCTCAGGCGCCATCTGCGATTCCACCGCCGTGTCCGAGGCCGCCCCGGCCTCGTCCGGCGCCCCGCCAGACGGGGCACCGTCGTCCGGCGCCTCGTGCTCGGCCTGGGGTTCCGGGGACGTCTGGGGATCCTGCTGTTCTTCCTGCTTCTTCTTGCGCTTGAGAAAACCGAACATGGGGAGATTCAGCCTCGCGGGTGAACGAATCGCCACATCCTACCATCGCGCACCATGACTGTGGACAAGCCGGCCGTTACAATCGGCGCCCATGACCCGACGCCGCCCCTCCCCCCGATCCTCACGCCCGTCCCGCCGCCCCGAGCGGGGCGGCGGCAAGCTGCGCATCATCGGTGGCGACTTCCGCCGCCGCCTATTGCCGGTGCTCGACAGCCCCGGCCTGCGCCCGACCCCCGACCGGGTGCGCGAGACCCTGTTCAACTGGCTCACCGGCGCCATCCCCGGGGCACGGGTGCTGGATCTGTTCGCCGGCACCGGCGCCCTGGGCATCGAGGCGCTGTCCCGGGGCGCCGCCGAGGCCGTGCTGGTGGAGCGCGATCCGCGGGTGGCCGGCGCGCTGACCGACAACCTGGCCACCCTCGGCATCCGGGAGGCCGAGGTGATCACCGCCGATGTCCGGCCGTTCCTCGCCTCCCCGCCCTCTCGCCCCTTCGCCGTGGCCTTCGTCGACCCGCCCTTCCGCCAGGGGCTCGCGGGCGACTGCTGTGCCGCCCTGGAGGCCGGCTGGCTGACCGAGGACGCCTGGATCTACCTGGAGACGGAAGCGACGCTCAGCCCCGAGGTGCCGGCGACCTGGACACTGCATCGCGAGGTGCGCGCCGGGGACAGCACGGGGCGTCTGTACCGGCGCACCGGCGGGGCCGGGGAGTCGTCCGAGGGCGACGCTTGCTGAGGCCCGCCCGCGGCGTTACGCTGCCGCTGCAGGACGCCTTTCACGGGCCAGGCCCGGCCCAGCAGGATATCGTCAGGAGATACGGATGAGCATCGAACTCTTCAACCAGCTCGAACAGAAGGTCTCCAGCGCCGTCGAGGCCCTGGAGTTGATGAAGATGGAAGCGGAGGAGCTGCGCGAGGAAAACGCCCGCCTCAAGCAGGAACGCGAGGACTGGGAGCGCCGCCTGTCCGCCCTGCTGGGCAAGTTCGACGAGGTCGAGACCGAGCGCGAGCCGGGTTGACGCCGCGTCACGCCCCGCCGAGCGGGCGTGACATCAGCAGGGCGTCCTCCCGCACGGTGCCGGTCAGCGGTGGGTAGTAGCCGCGCCGGCGCCCGTCCTCGACCAGCCCCGCCCGGCGGTACAGCGCGATCGCCGGGGCATTGCTCGCCCGGACCTCCAGCAGCAGTCGCTCGCACCCCCAGTCCTGCGCCTGCTCGATCACCCCACGCAGCAGCATGCCCGCCAGGCCGCGCCCTCGATGGGCCGGCGCCACCAGGATAGTCTCGAGCTCGGCATCGAAGGGTTGTCGCGCGACCACCGCATGACCGACCAACTCCGCCGCCTCGACCCCGAGCACCGCATGATCCGGTGAAGCCAGCGCCGCCTGGAGTTGGGCGGTCGGCCAGGGCTGTCCCTGGCCAGCCCGTTCCAGGGCGTCCAGGGCCACCAGGTCCGCGCCCGTCAGGCGGCGCAGCCGCCGCTCAGGCATCGTCAGGCTCGCCGAGCCAGGCCCGGCGCCAATCGGCCAGGCTCGGCCAGAGGGCCCGCTTGGCCGCGGCGCTGCCGGCCAGCTCGGTCAACGCCGGTCCCTGCCAGGCCGGCAGGTCCAGCAGCGGGCAATGGCCATCCTGGAGCGCCAGCAGCGGCGCCAGGGCGCCCCCCTCGCCGAAGATCAGAAGCCGTTCCGGCGCCCAGCCACGGCGACGGCGGCCGGCCAGGAAGGCCTGAAGCCCTTCCCCCGCTTCCTCGAGAGGCGCCTGGACCGGCAGCCCCTCGACCTGGGGCCAGTGAAAGGCCTCGAAGGCCGGCGGCTTTTCCGGCACCACCCCGGCGGCGCGCAGCAGGTTCGCCAGCAGGCGGAGCTCCACGACGCCGGGGGCAGCCTCGCGGGGCAGGATCACCAGCCAGCGACCGTCCAGGCAGGCGACTTGCAGGGAAAAGCGCAGCGGCTCCTGCTGGGCCTCTGCCCCGGGCGTGGCCGCCTCGCCCTCGGCGGGCCCGGTCCCGGCGTCGCCCTCAGCCCCGGGCACGATGTCGCCGAGCAGAGCCCGGGCCTTGGCCGACCCGGCGGGCGGCCGCTGGCGGGCCTTCGGCTCGCTCGCCGGGGGGGCCGGCGTCGCTTCGGCGGGCGATTCGAGCAGCGCATGCAGACGCGCCCCGGGGGCCTGGCGGACGCCTTCCTCCGGCACCGGCAGCGCCCAGTCACAGGCCTCGGTGGCCCGCGCATTGGGCAGCCGGTAGCGGGCGGTCCAGGCCGTCAGGCCCATGGCCTCCAGGTATTGCAGCCGCTGGGGCTCGGTGGTCACGAACGTCCGCCGCCCCGGCAGTTCGGTGAGTCGGGGCGGTCCGCTCCGCGGGCTTGCCATTCCGCGGGGGTGTAGGGGTGCAGTGCCAGGGCATGCACGGGCCCGGCGAGCTCATCGGCCAGCAAGGCATAGATCTGCTGGTGGCGCTTCACCGGCATCATGCCCTCGAAGCGGGGCGACACCAGGGTCACCTTGAAGTGGGTCTCGGAGTTCGGCGGCACATTGTGCATGTGGCTCTCGTTCTCCACCGCCAGGAAGGTGGGCTCGAGGGCCTGGAGCTTGTGTTCGATGGTCGACTGGGTGCTCATGTCGGCTTCCCGATGGTGAATGATGGCATCATTGTACGCGTTCGGCCGCGGCACGACGACGGGCACGCAGCGCCTCGGCGGCCAGCGAGACGCGCCCCAGGCTGGCCAGCAGCGCCAGCGCGGCAGCGACAACCCCGCCCCACAGCGTGGCCTGCACCGGCGCGCCGGCGGCCAGGCCGGCACCCACCAGGGCAACGCCCAGCGACTGGCCCACGGTGCGGGTGGTGCTCATGACCCCCGAGGCATTGGCGCTTCGTTCGGGCGGCACACTGGCCATCAACTCGCGGTTGTTGGGAGGCTGGAAGAGACCGAAGCCCAGCCCGCACAGCGCCGTGCGCCACAGGCAGTCAACCACGCCGGCATCGGTGTCGAGCCAGGCCAGGGTCGCCAGCGCCAGCATCAGCACCCCGAGACCCCCGCAGGACAGCAGGCTGGGGTTGACCCGGTCGGCCAGGCGTCCGGCCAGGGGCCCCACCACCATGATCGCCAGCGGCCATGGCGTGAACAGCCAGGCGGTCTCCAGGGGCGAGAAGCCCATCTCCCGCTGGTAGAGAAAGGACAGCGCCACGAAGGCCAGGCCCTGGCCGACGAAGGCCAGCCCCGAGGCCGAGACCGCCAGACTGAAGCGCCGCTCGGCAAACAGCGACAACGGCAGCAGCGGATGCGGCGCCCGACGCTGGCGACCGATAAACAGCCCCCCCGCGACCACGCTGGCTGCCAGCCAGGCCAGGGTCTGGCCGAGCGGCGCCTGGTGGCCGGCACGATCCATGGCGACGAACACGCAGGCCAGCATGGTCATCGACAGCAGCGCGCCGCCGATATCGAACCCGCCGGGACGGCCGGCCTCCCGCGGCAGCGCCCGCCAGGCCAGCACCAGGGCCCCCACCCCCAGCGGCACGGGCAAGGCGAACAGCCAGGGCCAATCGGCCACAGAGAGCACCAGCCCGCCGATGGCGGGCCCGGCAGCATAGCCCGACGCCACCACCAGGGCGCTCAGCCCCAGGGCGCTGCCCAGCAGGCGGGAGGGAAAGATGGCCCGGTACAGCGAGGGTCCGATGGACAGGGTTGCGGCGGCCGCCACCCCCTGCAGGGCGCGGAAGACCAGCAGGGTCTCGAACTCCCGCGACAGGGCGCTGCCCAGCGAGGCCACCACGAACAGCGCCAGCCCTGCCACATAGAGCCGCCGGCGACTGACCAGCTCGCTCAGGGCGGCGAACACCAGCAGGAAGGCGGCACACACCACCTGGAAGAGGTTGGTCACCCAGACAGCCCGGGCGGGCGCCAGCCCCAGGTCGGCCGCGATGGACGGCAGGGCGAGGTTGACCATGGTGGTATCCACCACCGCCATGGTGGTGCCGAGGACCAGCGCCAGCACGGCCTGACGGCGCTCGGGACCCGGCAGGCCGTCGTCGCCGGGACGTGTCGTGAAGAGTCTTCTCATAGTGATTCATCGGTGACAAAGAAACCGGCCGCAGCCGGTTTCTCGAGATCACGGACGGCGGTCGGCGGGATCAGTCCTGATCGGTTTCCAGCAGCAGGTTATCGTCCACGTCGGCAACTTCGAGGGCCACCTCGTCGTCGAGGTCGATGGCCAGGTAACTGTGCTCGAAGCGCAGGAAGCGCTGGAACAGCGCCCAGTCGAGAGCCTCCGGCCACTGGCGCTCGTCCTCTTCCCAGGCCCGCAGCTCGGTCTCGAGGATCTCGAGGTAGCGCTCACGGACGAAGCCCTCCAGGGCCTCGGGGGTGTCCATCTCCGGGATCAGGTAGATGGTGCTTTCCCGTTCGACATCGGCGAGGGACAGGTCGTCGTCACCCACGGTGGGTTCCAGGGCATTGATCCAGTCGACGAAGTGCTGGGTCGGCCTGACGCTCAGGGCGGAGCGGTTGAGCAGTTTCATCACGGTCTCCTCGACGTCGAAACGCTGCCATTATGGGCGCAAGGGGCGCCCCTTACCAACACTTCCCGACCTATCTGCCGGATGCGGGGCTGAGCGGACACCTGCGAAGCAAGCGGAGGGCGGCGAGCCAGGTCCAGGCCAGGCGCGCGGGGATTCGCTGGCGGAATGTACGAGTTTGTACCTGAGCCAAGCGAATCCCCGCGCAGCGCCTTCAGTCCCCGCTCGGACGCATCGCCGGGAACAACAGCACGTCCCGGATGGAGGCGCTGTCGGTGAGCAGCATGACCAGCCGGTCGATGCCGATACCCTCGCCGGCGGTAGGCGGCAGGCCGTACTCCAGGGCGCGGATATAGTCAGCGTCGTAGTACATCGCCTCGTCGTCGCCGGCTTCCTTCTCGGCCACCTGGGCGGCAAAGCGCTCGGCCTGGTCCTCGGCATCGTTGAGCTCCGAGAAGCCGTTGGCGATCTCGCGGCCGCCGACGAAGAACTCGAAGCGCTCGGTGACGAAGGGATCACTGTCCTTGCGCCGGGCCAGCGGGCTGACCTCGGTGGGATACTCGGTAATGAAGGTCGGCTGCTGGAGGCGATGCTCGACGGTCTTCTCGAAGATTTCGATCTGCACCTTGCCGAGCCCCCAGCCGTCCTTGACGTCGATATCCAGGCGCTCGGCGATCTGCCGTGCCGCGGTCTCGTCGGCCAGCGACTCGGCGTGGATGTCCGGGTTGTACTCGAGGATGGCGTCGAACACGCTCAGGCGGCGCAGTGGCTGGCCGAAGTCGTACTCGTAGGTCTCCAGCACCTCGCCCTGGGCGTCGCGCACCGTGTTGGTCACGGTAGTGGTGCCCAGCACCTGGCGGGTCACCTCGCGCAGCATGGCCTCGGTGAGATCCATCAGGTCGCGGTAGTCGGCATAGGCCTGGTAGAACTCGATCATGGTAAACTCGGGGTTGTGCCGCGTGGACAGCCCCTCGTTGCGGAAGTTGCGGTTGATCTCGAAGACCCGCTCGAAGCCGCCCACCACCAGGCGCTTGAGGTAGAGCTCGGGGGCGATGCGCAGGTACATGTCGATGTCCAGCGCATTGTGATGGGTGATGAAGGGCCGGGCCGTGGCGCCGCCGGGAATCGGCTGGAGCATCGGCGTCTCGACCTCCATGAAGCCGTGATCCTCGAAGAAGCGGCGCATGGCACTGATCACCCCGGCACGGGTCTCGAAGACCCGCCGCGAGTCGGGGTTCATGATCAGGTCCACATAGCGCTGACGATAGCGCGCCTCCATGTCGGTCAGGCCGTGGAACTTGTCGGGCAGCGGACGCAGGCTCTTGGTCAGCAGCCGCGCCTCCTCCATCATCACGTAGAGGTCGCCCTTGCCCGACTTGTGCACCGGGCCGCGGCCGGCGACGATGTCGCCGATGTCCCAGCCCTTGATGTCCTCGAGGATCTCGGCCGGCAGGCCCTTCTTGTCGACATACAGCTGGATCTGGGCGGAGGCGTCCTGGATGACGATGAAGGGGCCGCGCTTGCGCAGGATCCGCCCGGCGACGCCTGCCCGACGCCCCAGGGCCTCGAGTTCGGCCTTGTCCTTGTCGCCGAGCTCGGCGTCGAGCTCGGCGGCCTGGCTGTCGCGCCGGAAGTCGTTGGGGAAGGCACTGCCGCCCTGCTCGGCGGCCCGGTCGCGGCGCTCGGCCAGCTTGGCGCGGCGCTCGGCGATCAGACGGTTCTCGTCCTGGGGAATGTCCTGATTGGCCATGTCGCTACCTGTGAAATGAGTGGCTACGCAAGACGCGCCGGACGGAGACCGCCCGGCGCGTCGCGGGGCAAGGAGATCAAAGGCCCTGTTTGAGGCTGGCCTCGATGAACTGATCCAGATCGCCGTCCAGCACCTTGTCGCAGCTGCTCGACTGCACGCCGGTGCGCAGGTCCTTGATGCGCTGGTCGTCCAGCACGTAGGAGCGGATCTGGCTGCCCCAGCCGATGTCCGCCTTGGAGTCCTCTGCGGCCTGCTTGGCGGCGTTGCGCTTCTCCATCTCGTGCTCCCACAGCTTCGCCCTGAGCTGCTTCATGGCGAAGTCGCGGTTGGCGTGCTGGCTGCGCTGGCTCTGGCAGGCCACCACGATGCCGGTGGGCTCGTGGGTGATCCGCACCGCCGAATCGGTGGTGTTGACGTGCTGACCGCCGGCGCCGCTGGAGCGATAGGTGTCGACCCGCAGGTCCGACGGGTTGATCTCGATCTCGAAGCTGTCGTCCACCTCCGGCGACAGGAACACCGAGGCGAAGGAGGTGTGCCGCCGGCCGCCGGAGTCGAAGGGACTCTTGCGCACCAGGCGATGCACCCCGGTCTCGGTACGCAACCAGCCGAAGGCGTACTCGCCCTGGACATGCACCGAGGCCGACTTGATGCCGGCGACCTCACCGGCGGAGAGCTCGGTGATCTCGGCCTTGAAGCCGTGATGCTCGGCCCAGCGCAGATACATGCGCAGCAGCATGTTGGCCCAGTCCTGGGCCTCGGTGCCGCCGGAGCCCGCCTGGATGTCGAGATAGGCGTTGTTCTCGTCCATCTCGCCGGAGAACATGCGACGGAACTCGAGCTTCTCGAGGCTGGCCTGCAGGCCTTCCAGCTCGCGCTGAACCTCTTCGGCGGTGCCCTCGTCCTCTTCCATCTCGGCCAGTTCCAGCAGGTCGGCGCTATCCGCCAGCCCCTGATCCAGCTCGTCGATGGTCGCGACCACCATTTCCAGGGCCGCCCGCTCCTTGCCCAGCTTCTGGGCATAGTCGGGGTCGTTCCAGACGTTGGGGTCCTCGAGCTCGCGAGTGACTTCCTCTAGCCGATCCTTCTTCTCGGCATAGTCAAAGGTACCCCCTCAGGACATCTGTCCGCTCAGACAGGTCCTTGATGAGGTGGTTGATCGGATTGGTTTCCAGCATGGCGTTCGCCTGAATCTGACAGAGATGAGGCGCGCGCCGGCGCCCTGGCACCGACGGCGGAGAAAAGACGGGCATTGTAGCGAAATGCGGCGTCAGCGGCCATCCTCTCGGGGGCGCCAGGCCGGGGATATCGAATTAGTGGATGATCTCATGCGCAATTTCGAATAGACCGCGAGCGGCGGCTTGGACATGGTGAAGGCATGGCCGTCATGGCCAAGGACTCAAAACAACCACAAGCCAAGGAGTGCACCATGTTCACGCCACGCCTCGCCGTCGGCCCCCTGCTGCTCGCCTCCACCTGCCTGGCTCTGCCCGCCGGCGCCGAGACCCTCGACATCGGCGTCACCGGCGAGCTGGCCTCCTTCGACACCTCCCAGGTCTCCGGGGGAATCTGGGAATCGCAGATCCTGATGGACGTCTACGAGGGCCTGGTCAAGAAGGGGCCGGACGGGGAGATCCTGCCCGGCATGGCGACCTCCTGGGAGGTCTCCGAGGACGGTCTCACCTACACCTTCCACCTGCGCGAGGACGCCGCCTGGTCGGATGGCGAGCCGGTCACCGCCGAGGACTTCGTGTTCGGCTGGCGCCACCTGCTCGACCCCGCCAACGCCTCCAAGTACGCCTACATGCTCTACCCGGTGGTCGGCGCAGAGGCGGTCAACACCGGCCAGCAGCCCCCCGAGGCACTGGGCGTGGCCGCGCGGGACGACGGCCGCACCTTCGAGGTCACCCTCGAGAGCCCCACGCCCTACTTCACCCAGCTGCTGACCCACTACACCGCCTACCCGGCGCCGAAGCACGCCTTCGACGCTCACGGCAAGGACTACGTCGACCTCGACCATATCGTCACCAACGGCGCCTTTACCCCCGAGGCGTGGGTATCGCAGTCGCACATCTCCGTGCAGCGCAACCCCGAGTACTACGACGCCGACGCCGTGGCCCTGGACGGCGTGACCTACCACACCATCGAGGACCGCAATGCCGGCGTCTCCCGCTTTCGCGCCGGCGAGCTCGACATCATGCGGGAGTACTCCTCGAGCATGTACGAGCTGCTCAGGGAGCAGCTGCCCGACGCCACCCACATGAGCACCTACCTCGGCAGCTACTACTATGTGTTCAATCATCGCGAGGGCCACCCCACCACCGACCCGCAGGTTCGTGAGGCCCTGAGCCTGGCGACTCGCCGGGAGGTGATCTCCGAGCAGATCATGGGCGGCACCTTCCAGCCGGCCTTGTCCTTCGTGCCCGATGGCATCGACCACTACCGGGTCCAGGAAATGGCCCTCGAGGGCGACATGGACGCACGCATGGCGCGGGCCCGCGCCCTGCTCGAGGACGCCGGCTACGGTCCCGACACCCCGCTGCACCTGCGCCTGCGCTACAACACCACCGACGAGCACAAGAAGATCGCCGTGGCCATGGCCGCCATGTGGCGCCCCCTGGGCGTCGAGGTCGAGATGATCAATGCCGAGGCCACGGTGCACTACCAGACCATTGCCGAGGGCGACTTCGACATCGCCCGGGCCGGCTGGATCGCCGACTACAACGACGCCGAGAACTTCCTGACCCTGCTGCGCAGCGGGGTCGGCAACAACTACGGCGCCTACGCCGATCCGGAGTATGACGCCCTGCTCGATCGGGCCGCCGAGACCCTCGACCTCGACGAACGCCAGCAGCTGCTGCAGCAGGCCGAGGCACTGGCCATGGACGACCATGCACTGATCCCGATGCTCTATTACGTGTCGCGCAACCTCGTCAATCCGGCCCTCGACGGCTGGGAGGACAACATCGAGGACGATCACCCTTCCCGCTGGGTCCACTTCGCCGAATAGGCGCAGGACGCCGGAAATGCCCGTGGTGCGGCTGCCGCACCACGCTCCGGTTCATTCCCGGCGCGGGCAAGAGAGGGGCCGACATGCCCCACCGCTGCGCGTCCCTGGTACCGGCCGTTCTGACGGGACTCGGCGCGGCACATGCCGTCGCCATCACCCGGTGGATCGGCAATAGCGCCGAGCTGGCCGATCACACCACTCGACGTTTACCCCCTGCGCTATCTGGAGGAGACCCCATGACCCGTGCCCCTGAGACACCCGGGCCGAGGAGCCGACCGTCATGCTGAGCTATTCCCTCAAGCGCCTGCTGCAGGCCATCCCGACGATGCTGATCGTGATCACCATCGCCTTCTTCCTGATGCGGGTGGCGCCCGGCGGGCCCTTCGACGGCGAGCGGGCCCTGCCCCCCGAGATCGAGGCCAACCTCAATGCCGCCTACCACCTGGACGAGCCACTGCCGCAACAGTACCTGCGCTACCTCGGCAACCTGCTGCAGGGCGATTTCGGCCCCTCCTTCAAGTACAAGGACTTCACCGTCACCGAGCTGATCCTGCAGGGCTTCCCGGTCAGCCTCGAGATCGGCGGCCTGGCGATCCTGCTGGCCCTGGTCATCGGCCTGCCGCTGGGCATCGCTGCGGCGCTGCGGCGCAACAGCGCCATCGACTACGCGGTGATGGGCACGGCACTGGCCGGCATCGCGGTGCCCAACTTCGTGGTCGCGCCGCTGCTGGCGCTGGTCTTCGGGGTGCTGCTCGGCTGGCTGCCCGCCGGAGGGTGGAACGGCGGCGCCCTGCCCAACCTGGTGCTGCCGGTGCTGGCGCTGTCGATCCAGCAGATCGCCTACATCGCCCGGATGATGCGCGCCAGCATGATCGAGGTGCTCGGCAGCCACTATATCCGCACCGCCCGCGCCAAGGGGCTCAGCGAGCGTCTGGTGGTCTGGCGCCATGCCATCCGCCCGGCCCTGATGCCGGTGGTCTCCTACCTGGGACCGGCGGTCGCCGGGATCATCACCGGCTCGGTGGTGATCGAGCAGATCTTCGGCATCCCCGGCATCGGCCGCTACTTCGTGCAGGGGGCACTCAACCGCGACTACACCCTGGTGATGGGCACAGTGGTGTTCTACGGCGCCCTGATCGTGCTGCTGAACCTGGTCGTCGACCTGATCTACTCCGCCCTCGACCCGCAAATCCGCTATGACGACTGATGCCATGACCGCAGATACCCTGTCTCCCGATACCGCTCCCGGCGCGGCCGGCGACAGCCTGGGCCGCGAGGCCTGGCGTCGGCTGAAGCAGAACCGCGCCGCCATGGCGAGCTTGCTGCTGCTCAGCATTATCACCCTGGCCTGCGTGGCGGGACCCTGGCTGACGCCCTGGGGCCTGGCCGACGTCGACTGGAACGCCTTCAACGTCGCCCCGACACTGGAGGGCGGCCACTGGCTCGGCACCGACGCCAACGGCCGCGACCTGCTCACCCGCACCCTTTACGGCGGGCGGGTCTCGCTGTCGGTGGCGCTGGTGGCGACCCTGGTCAGCCTGCTGATCGGCGTGCTCTATGGCGCCATCGCCGGCTACCTGGGCGGGCGCGCCGACAACCTGATGATGCGCTTCGTCGACATCATGTACTCGCTGCCCTTCATGTTCCTGGTGATCCTGCTGATGGTGGTCTTCGGCCGCAACATCCTGCTGATCTACGCCGCCATCGGGGCCGTGGAATGGCTCGACATGGCGCGCATCGTGCGCGGCCAGACGCTCTCGCTCAAGCGCCGCGAGTTCATCGAGGCGGCCCATGCGCTGGGCGTGAGGGACCGCACCATCGTCACCCGCCACCTGATCCCCAACGCCATCGGCCCGGTGATTGTCTACGTCACCCTGACCGTGCCCAAGGTGATCCTGCTCGAGAGCTTCCTGTCCTTCCTCGGCCTCGGCGTGCAGGAGCCGCTGACCAGCTGGGGCGTGCTGATCTCCGAGGGCACGGACATGATGCAGACCTCGCCGTGGATGCTGCTGGTGCCCTCGGTGTTCCTGGCGCTGACGCTGTTCTGCCTCAACTTCCTGGGCGACGGGCTGAGGGATGCCCTGGATCCCAAGACCCGCTGATGGCTGCGCCGATCGATGGCTGCGCTGGAGCGCCTGGTTGCCGGCGGCAGCTACCCCCTCTCCGCTCATGCCACTGAGCGGCACGTCCATCCAGGACCAAGCAATAGATCAGGAGTGGAAGATGCAAGAACCACTGCTCGAGGTCGATGGGCTGAGCGTCGACTTCGCCCTGCCCCACGGCACCGTGCCCGCGGTCAAGCAGGTCAGCTTCGCCATCGCCTCCGGCGAGACCCTGGCGCTGGTCGGCGAGTCCGGCTCCGGCAAGTCGGTGTCGTCCACTGCCGCCATTGGCTTGCTACCGGACCTCGCCCGCACCCGGGGCGCCATCCGCTTCGCCGGCGAGGACCTGCTCGCCGCCACGCCCCGGCGCCTGCGGCGACTGCGCGGCAACGACATCTCGATGATCTTCCAGGAGCCGATGACCTCGCTCAACCCGCTGCACCGCATCGGCCGGCAGATCGCCGAGGTGCTCGAGCGCCACCGCGGGCTCAAGGGAGACCCGGCCCGACAGCGCGTGCTCGACCTGCTCGACCAGGTCGGCATTCCCGAGCCCGCGCGACGCATCGACAGCTTTCCCCACGAGCTCTCGGGCGGCCAGCGCCAGCGGGTGATGATCGCCATGGCCCTGGCCTGCGAGCCCAAGCTGTTGATCGCCGACGAGCCCACCACGGCACTGGACGTCACCGTCCAGGCGCAGATCCTGACGCTCCTCCAGGACCTGCAGCGCCGCTACGGCATGGCCATCCTGTTCATCACTCACGACCTCGGCATCGTCCGTCACTTCGCCGATCGGGTCTGCGTGATGCGTCAGGGCGAGGTCGTGGAGACCGCCGAGACCACGGCACTGTTCGCGGCGCCCAAGCATGCCTACACCCGCATGCTGATCGACGCCGAGCCCCATGGGCGCAAGCCGCCAGTGCCCGCCGACGCCCCGCTGCTGCTCGAGGCCCGCGACCTGCGCGTGCGCTTTCCGCTGAAGAAGCGCTTGTTCCGCCCCGGCAGCGACTTCGAGGCGGTGCGCGGCATCGACCTGCGAGTCCGCCGGGGGCAGACCGTGGGCATCGTCGGCGAATCCGGTTCCGGCAAGTCGACGCTGGGCCGCGCCCTGCTGCGGCTGCTCGACAGTCGGGGCGATATCCGCTTCGACGACACCGCCCTCGCGGGGCTGGACAGCGCGGGCATGCGCCCGCTGCGCTCGCGGATGCAGGTGGTCTTCCAGGACCCCTTCGGCTCGCTGTCGCCGCGCCTGACGGTCGGGGAGATCGTCGGCGAGGGCCTGCGGGTGCACGCCCCGGAACTCGGCCGACGCGAGCGGGACGCCCGGGTTCAGGAAGCGCTCAACGATGTCGCCCTGGACCCGGCGATGCGCCACCGCTACCCCCACGAGTTCTCGGGCGGCCAGCGCCAGCGCATCGCCATCGCCCGGGCCCTGGTGCTCAAGCCCGAGTTCCTGCTGCTCGATGAGCCCACCTCCGCGCTGGACCGCTCGGTGCAGGCCACGGTGATCGACCTGCTGCGTGACCTGCAGCACCAATATGACCTCACTTACCTGTTCATCAGCCACGACCTGGCCGTGGTGAGGGCACTGGCCGATACCGTGCTGGTGATGAAGGCGGGCGAAGTCGTCGAACAGGGCGCCACCGAGACTCTCTTCCGCGCCCCCCGCGAGGCCTATACCCGGGAGCTGATGCGCGCGGCCTTCCTCGAGGACACTGCCGCCTGAGGTTTTACACGCCTTGCCACGAAACACCCCGGCCGATGGCCGGGGTGCTGGTCGTCGGGCGAGGCACGGGGTCAGAAGCGATAGTCCACCGACAGGGCGAAGACGTCCGCCTCGACCTCGTAGTCACCGGAGAGATTACCGCGGCTGGCGTTCTCATTGGTCAGAGTCGCATCCTGGTCGATCTCGACGTCGTCGCCGAAGACGTGCAAGTAGCCCGCGGTGACGCCCAGGTTGGTGGTGGGCATCCAGGTCGCACCCAGGCTCGCCCAGCGGCGATCGGCGTCCGGCACCCGCGGGGTGCGGTATTCAGCGCTGGGCACCGGCGTCTCGTCGACCCCCAGGCCGGCCCGCAGCATCCACTGCCGGTTCAGGGAGTAGTTGGCCCCCACCGAGAAGGCCCAGGTATCGTCCCAGTTCTCTTCGGTCCGGCTAGGATCGCGTCCATCCTCGAACTCGACGACCAGCTCGTCGAAGCTGCTCCATTCGGTCCACTCGGCGTTGGCCATCAGCGCCAGACGATCGGTCAGCTGATGGTAAACCCCCAGGTTCAGGTTGGCCGGTGTGGTTAGCTCAGCCTTACCACCGGTTCCAGTCACAGCCCCTGCATCAATGGCGGCTTCGGAGACAGGGTCGGTTCCCCTGACGTCGAGTTCACCATCCAGGGTCAGGTCGATTTCCGAACGATAGCTGGCGCCGAGGCGAGTCTTATCGGTAACTTGAAACAGCGCACCGAGCGTATAGCCATAGCCCCAGTCGTCACCCTCGACGGTCCCGATGACATCATTTCTCCCTGGCGTGGCCAGAGGACTGCCCATCCCGGCGGCAGCCGAGCCAAAGTCGGTAGCGTTCGACAGGGTCGCATCGGCATATTGTGCCCGCAGGCCGACCGCCAGGTTCAGGCGCTCGGTGGCCCGGTAGTTCAGGGTCGGCTGGAAATCGATCGTCTTCAGCTCGGTCTCGATGGCGTGATAGCGGCCGATCCAGTCCTCATCGTACTTGGTGGAGAGACCATAGGGCGCATAGATGGCGAGCCCCAGGTCGAAGCGGTCGTTGAGCTGGGTCTTGGCGGCGAAGCTCGGCACCACGGCCGTCTCGCCCCCCTCGCCCGAGGCGTCGGAGGTATAGGGCAGGCCGAGCACGTTGGATGCCTGGGCATCGTGGAGCTCGAAGGTGGCGTCGATATAGCTCACCCCGCCGGCCACCTGGTTGCCATCGATGTTACCGATGGCGGCCGGGTTGTAGGCCATGAAGCTTGCGTCCTCGGCGCCGGCGGCGGCATTGGAGAGGGCGTTGGCCAGGGCCTTGGCGCTCTGCTCCCGAACCTGGAAGCCGGAGGCGACCGCCTGGCTGGAAATCAGGGCCCCGGAGGCGAGGGCGATGGCAACGGTCAGCTTGTTGAACTTGGAGGGCATATGGCGAGGCATCCCTTTCCTGGTGGAGGATTGTTGTCGTTCTTGCCGCAGGGCGGTCAGGTGAAGTCAGTGTTTGCGAATCCCGCCGGCGGGATCAAGCCCAAACGCCCGTTTTAATCCGATAATTGCTAATACTTTAGTCGCACGTTCGTTTGATATCCCAGCTTTTCAAGCAGTTAGTCTTGTAGCGGTGCCGACGCTCGGCCGGCCCCACCTGGTGCTTGACCTATGTGTTACCCAAGGGTTTTACACTGGCACGCACTGCCAAGCCCCACGAGGCCATGCAATGAAAGTCAGCGAACTCGCCCGCCAGGCCGGCGTCACCGCCGAGACGGTACGTCATTACACCCGGGAAGGGCTGCTGCAGCCCGAGCGCAACCCGGGCAACGGCTACCAGCTCTACGACGGGACCGACCTGGAACGGCTGCGTTTCATCCAGCGGGCCCGCACCCTGGGCTTCGGGGTGGCCGAGATCCGTGAGATCCTCGAGCACGCCGACCAGGGCGATTCGCCCTGCCCCCTGGTGCGTGACCTGCTGGCCAGCCGCCTGCCGGAGATCCGCGCCCGTATCCGCGAACTCGAGGCATTGGCCACGCGCATGGAACAGGCCCTCGACGCTTGGGCCGACATGCCGGACGGCACCCCGGACGGCCATAGCCTGTGCCGGTTGATCGAGAGCTTTCCGGAACCACTCAGTCGCTCCCGGGACACTCGAGGCCGGGAGCCGAACAAGGAGGTGTCATGACCGCGTCTTTCGAGCACTCACGCCGCATTCCCGGCATGAACTGCCAGGGCTGCGTGAAGAGGATGCGCCAGGCGATCCAGGCCCATGATGCGGCGGCCGAGGTCACTGGTACGCCTGACGAGAAGCACCTGGCGGTCACCACCACCCTGAACGACGAGAGCCTGGACCGGCTCCTCGATGAGGCCGGCTATCCGCCGCAGCGGGCCGATGCCGGCCCCGCGCCTCAGCGCCACGAGCGCACCATCCCCGGCATGAGCTGCCAGAGCTGCGTGAAGAGGATGCACCAGGCGATCCAGGCCCATGATGCGACGGCCGAGGTCACCGGTACGCCTGACGAGAAGCACCTGGCGGTCACCACCACCCTGGACGACGAGAGCCTAGACCGACTCCTCGATGTGGCCGGCTATCCGCCGCAGCGGGCCGATGCCGGCCCCGCGCCTCAGCGCCACGCACGCACCATCCCCGGCATGAGCTGCCAGGGCTGCGTGAAGAGGATGCGCCAGGCGATCCAGGCCCGCGACGCGACGGCCGAGGTCACCGGCACTCCGGCGGAGAAACGCCTGGAAGTCATCACCACCCTCGCGGATGCCGACCTGGACGAGACGCTGGAGGCCGCCGGCTACCCGCCGAACGGCACCGGCCCGCAGGCTACCGAGAACGACGAGCCGCCTCAGGGAGCCACCGTGGCGACGGCACCACCTACCTCGCCCGGCCGGCAGGCCGATGACACCGGCAGCGCCACCACCTTGCGCCTGTCGATCAGCGGCATGACCTGCGCCAGCTGCGTGAAGAGCGTGCAGCAGGCCCTGGCGCATACCCCAGGCGTGCTCAGCGCAGAGGTCAACTTCGGCACCCATACCGCCCAGGTACGGGGCGATGCAGCCCCCGACGCCCTGATTCGGGCGGTGGAGGACGTCGGCTACGGGGCCGAGCCCATCGTCGACATGCGCGAGGCAGAACGGGCCCGGGCGGAGAAGGACCAGGCGACGTATCGCCGGCGCATCCGGGGCAGCCTCCTGTCACTGGCGTTGGCCGTGCCGCTGATGGCCAGCATGTTCGTCTACCATCCCCAGCCGCTGGGCGCTGGCCGCCTCTACTGGCTGCTGGTAGGAATGCTGACGCTTGGTGTCATGGCCGGGCCGGGTCGCCACTTCTTCGTCAATGCCTGGAAGAACTTCCGCCACCACCAGGCCAACATGGACACCCTGATCGCCATGGGCACCGGCACCGCCTGGCTCTACTCCATGGCGGTGGTGGCCGTCGGGCCGGCGCTGCCCGAGGTGGCACGAGGCATCTACTTCGAGGCCTCGGCGATGGTCATCGGCCTGGTGCTGCTGGGCAATGCCCTGGAACTGCGCGCCCGAGGCCGCACCAGCGAGGCCCTCAAGCGACTGCTCGACCTGCAGAGTCGCACTGCCCGGGTGATCCGCGACGGCGAGGAGCGCGAGGTCGACATCGACGCGGTACGCGAGAGCGACCAGATCCGCGTGCGCCCCGGCGAGCGCCTGCCGGTGGACGGCGAGGTGGTCGAGGGCCAGAGCCACATCGACGAGTCGATGCTCACCGGAGAGCCCCTGCCGGTGGCCAAGGGCGAAGGGGACGAGGTCAGCGCCGGCACGGTCAACGGCAAGGGCGGCCTCGTCTATCGCGCCACCCGGGTCGGGGCGAACACGCGACTCGGCCAGATCACCGAGCAGGTGGCGAGCGCCCAGAACTCCCGGCCCCCGATCGGCCAGCTGGCCGACAAGGTGTCGAGCATCTTCGTGCCCTCGGTGATGATCATCGCCGTGATCACCGCGCTTGTCTGGTTCAACGTCGGCGCCGAGCCCCGGGTGATCCATATGCTGGTTACCGCCACCACGGTGCTGATCATCGCCTGCCCCTGTGCCCTGGGCCTGGCCACGCCGATCTCCACCATGATCGGGGTCGGCAAGGCCGCCGAGCACGGCGTGCTGGTGCGCAGCGGCGACGCCCTGCAGACCGCCAGCCGGCTCACCACCCTGGTGGTGGACAAGACCGGCACCCT
This sequence comes from Halomonas nitroreducens, assembly GCF_003966155.1. Classification (GTDB taxonomy): domain Bacteria; phylum Pseudomonadota; class Gammaproteobacteria; order Pseudomonadales; family Halomonadaceae; genus Halomonas; species Halomonas nitroreducens. Next base: position 51,872 of record NZ_RXNS01000009.1, on the reverse strand, counting down.
CACCGAGGGCAAGCCGAGGGTCACCGAGGCCGAGGTCCTCGGCGGGGACGAACGGGAGGTCCTGGCCCTGGTGGCGGCCCTCGAGCGGGGCTCCGAGCACCCGCTGGCCACGGCGCTGCTGGCCCATGCCGAGGCGCGCGAGATCGTCCCCGCCGAGATCACGGGTTTCGACACCGTCACCGGCGGCGGGGTCACCGCGACGACCGCCGACGGCCACCCCCTGCTGCTGGGCAACGCCCGGCTGCTGGAGAACGCCGGCGTCTCCCTGGCAGCGGGCCGCGAGATCGCCGGCGGGCTGGAAGACAAGGCGCGCACCGTCGTCTACCTGGCCGTCGACGGGATACTGACCGCCCTGTTCGGCATCAGTGACCCGCTGCGTCACGACACCGTCGAGGCCGTCCGTCGCCTGCAGGCCGATGGCCTGCGGGTAGTGATGCTCACCGGCGACAACGCCCATACCGCGGCCGCCATCGCCGCCGAGGTCGGCATCGACGACTTCCGCGCCGATCTCCTGCCCGAGGACAAGCACGCCGAGATCGAGCGGCGCCAGGCCGCCGGAGAGGTGGTGGGCATGGTCGGCGACGGCATCAACGATGCGCCGGCGCTGGCCCGGGCCGATGTCGGCTTCGCCATCGGCCAGGGCACCGACGTGGCCATCGAGAGTGCCGGCATCACCTTGATGCGCGGCTCGCTGCACGGCATCGCCTCCGCCATCGAGATCAGCCGCGCGACGCTTACCAATATCAAGCAGAACCTGGTGGGCGCCTTCGGCTACAACACCCTGGGGATTCCCATCGCCGCCGGGGTGCTCTACCCGCTGACCGGCACCCTGCTCTCGCCGATGATTGCCGGCGCTGCCATGTCGCTGTCCTCGATCACCGTGGTCAGCAACGCCAATCGCCTGCGCCTGTTCTCGCCCCGGGGCACCGGCGCGCCCTCCCCCCAGGCCATCCCACAGGAGTCCCCCGCATGAGCTGGATCGTCAATCTCGCCGGCCTCGCCCTGATCGCCCTGATCGCCTGGTGGTTCTGGGGGCCCGCCTAGGGGTGGCCGCCAGTGGGGCCGGCCCAGGGCCCCGGCAGTGGCCTGAGGCCGGACCGCGGCTGCTAGGCTGAAGGCACGACAGCGGATACGGAGGACGCGACATGCCCGAGCTCAACGGCGTGCTGGAAACGGCTCTCTACGTGGAGGACATGCCCCGGGCCCGCGTCTTCTTCGAGGGCGTGATGGGACTCACCCCCTTCACCGCGGATCATCGCTTCACCGCCTACGATGCCGGTGCCGGCTCGGTGCTGCTGGTGTTCCTGCGTGGCGAGACCCTGGAGACCGTGGTCCTGCCGGACGACATGGGCACCATTCCCCCCCACGACGGCCAGGGACGCGTGCACATGGCCTTCGCCATCGCCGCCCAACAGCTATCAGCCTGGGAGGCCCAGCTGGCCGACCACGGCGTCGAGATCGAGGGCCGCACCCACTGGCCGCGGGGCGGGGAAAGCCTCTATTTCCGGGACCCGGACGGCCACCTCCTGGAACTGGCCACCCCCGGCGTCTGGCCCAACTACTGAGACGCGCCGCGCGGGCCTGCCGTCAGTCACCTTGCCCCTGCCCGGGCGGGCAAGGGCTTGCCCGGGCGGCAACCCCTTGCCCGCCCGAGGGCAATCTCTTGCCTAATCAAACTTCGCCACTTCTCCCCGAAATTTCATAAACGCATGAAGTAAAAGCATTAATACGTGGTTGGCATGCCGCCTGCTCTCTCAGGGGTGTCCATCGGACATCGTCATTCATCGTCAAGGAGCAGACACATGCCTACCCCGTGCTATATCAGCATCGAAGGCCAGACCCAGGGCAACATCACCGCCGGTGCCTTCACTCCCGAATCCGTCGGCAACATCTACGTCGAGGGCCACGAGGACCAGATGCTGGTGCAGGAATTCAAGCACATCGTCACCGTGCCCACCGACCCGCAGTCCGGCCAGCCTTCCGGCCAGCGCGCCCACAAGCCGTTCATCTTCACCGTGGCCCTGAACAAGGCCGTGCCGCTGATGTACAACGCCCTGGCCTCTGGCGAGATGCTGCCCAACGTCGAGCTGAAGTGGTACCGCACCTCCGTGGAGGGCAAGCAGGAGCACTTCTTCACCACCACCCTGACCGACGCCACCATCGTCGACATCAACCTGCGCATGCCCCACGCCCAGGACATCAACAAGTCCGAGTTCACCCAGCTGATGGATGTCTCCCTGGCCTACCGCAAGATCGACTGGGAGCACACCGTCGCCGGCACCTCCGGCTCCGACGACTGGCGCGCCCCCATCGAGGCCTGAGGCCCGGGTCACCGACGGTGCCCGCACCAATGCTCGCGCCGGCGGGCACCGTTCTCGCCGCCAGGGCTCCGGCCCTGGCGGCGGCATGCGTCAGCGTTTGCCCATCTGTCTTGTAAGCGATCGCTTACGCATGCCGACGACGCCTTGCCTCGGCGACGCGCGCGCGTAACCTACCGATGCCGTTGGCCGTCGGGCGCTGGCGGACCACGGAACGGATACGGCCTCCAGGAGGGATGCCATGACCCAGGCCAATGGACTGCAGTTCACCCTGAGCCTCGCCGGGGCCGGCGAGGCCGAGCTGGCGGTGATCGACTTTACCCATGAGGAGGCGCTCTCGGCGCCCTTCCACCTGCGGGTGCGCTTCGCCAGCCGCGCCGGCGACCTCTCGCCGGAGGCGCTGCTCGACCGCCCGGCGAGCCTCACCGTGTGGCAGGACGGCGTGGCCCAGCGGCGGGTCCACGGCATCGTGGCCGAGTTCGCCCGCGGCGATCGCGGCCATCGCCGCAGCCACTACGAGGCGATCATCCGCCCCTCGCTGTGGCGCCTCTCGCTGCGCCAGAATTCGCGCATCTTCCAGCGCGTCTCGCCACTGACCATCATCAACACCCTGTGCGAGGAGCGCGGCCTCACCGATGTGGCCTTCGCGGTGACCCGCGAGCCCGCCGAGCGCGAGTACTGCGTGCAGTACCGCGAGACCGACCTTGAATTCATCGAGCGCCTGGCCGCCGAGGAGGGGCTGTTCTACTTCCACGAGTTCGAGGACGCCGACCTCGGCGCCCACCGGCTGGTGTTCGCCGACGCCCCCCAGGTACTCACCGGGCTCGGCGAGCGGCCCTACCATCATCGCGCCGGCGGCAGCGCGCCCCGGCGTCACCTGCGCCGGCTGACCCAGACCGCCCGGGTACGCCCGGCCCGCGCCCAGCTCAAGGACTACGGCTTCAAGCAGCCGGCCTACGCCCAACTGCACGACCACCAGGGCGAAGGCCTCGAGGCCCACGCCCAGCGCACTGACTACGAGCACTACGACTACCCGGGCCGCTACAAGGCCGACGCCTCGGGCCAGGCCTTCACCCGTCACCGCCTGGAGCACCTGCGCCACGACGCCCTGACCCTGGCCGGCGAGAGCGATCTGCCGGAGCTCTCCCCGGGCACGCGCTTCAGCCTGGCCGACCACGACGTCGGGGCGTTCAACCGCGGCTGGCAGGTCGTCAAGGTGGCCCACGAGGGTGAACAGCCCCAGGCGCTCGAGGAAGACGCCGTCGGCGTGACCGCCGGGGATCGTGATGGCCTGCGGGGGCGGGCAGGCTCGGAAGCCATGACCCGCTATCACAACACCCTGAGCCTGACCCCGGACGACGCCGCCTGGCGCCCGGCGCCGCGGCCCAGGCCGCGGGTCGACGGCCCCCAGGTGGCCTTCGTGGTCGGCCCCGAGGGCGAGGAGATCCACTGCGACGCGCACGGCCGGGTGCGCTGCCAGTTCCCCTGGGACCGCTACGCGGCGCCCAATGAAACCGCGAGCGCCTGGCTGCGCGTCAGCCAGGGCTGGGCCGGCGGCGGCTACGGCATGCTGGCGATCCCGCGCATCGGCCACGAGGTGATCGTCTCCTTCCTGGAGGGCGACCCGGACCAGCCGCTGATCACCGGGCGCACCTATCACGCCGTGAATACGCCGCCGTATCCGCTGCCCGAGCACAAGACGCGCACCGTGATCCGCACCCAGACTCACCAGGGCGAGGGCTTCAACGAGCTGCGCTTCGAGGACCAGCACGACCAGGAACAGATCTGGCTGCACGCCGAGCGCGACCTGGAGCTGCTCACCGAGAACGACCGCACCGAGGAGATCCGTCGCGACAGCCATCTGACGGTCAAGCGCGACCACATCGAGGAACTCGACCGCGATGATCATCACAGCGTGCACGGCGAGCGGCGCGAGAAGAGCGACGGCGCCCAGCACCTGACCATCGACGGCAGCCTGCACCTCAGCGCCGGCCAGGCCTGGCTCACCGAGAGCGGCCGCGAACTGCACATCAAGGCCGGCCAGAAGGTGGTGATGGAGGCCGGCAGCGAGCTGACCCTCAAGGCCGGCGGCAGCTTCCTCAAGGTCGACGGCGGCGGTATCACCATCAGCGGCCCCAGCGTGAAGGTGAACGCCGGCGGCAGCCCCGGCAGCGGCACCGGGCAGGGCGCCCAGGCACCGCTGCGGCCCGGGCATGCCGAGCCGGAAACGAGCGAGGACGTGACGCTGGGGCCAATCTTCGGCCACCGGCTCGATCAGGCCATGGTGGCACACGCGCCGCTGGTGGAGCCCTGTCAGAAGCCGGCCAGCGGAGGTCCTTGCCCGCTGGGTGACGAGTGTCCCTGCGCGGCGAGAGGCAAGGCCGGATGAGCCAACATGACCATGCCCACACCCTGGAGGACCTGTTGCCCCGCGAGGCGAGGCTGGTCACCTGGCTGGTGATCGAGCAGGAAGAACGGACTCTACAGCGGGTCTACGAACTCGATGAGGCGCCCGACCTGCACTGGCTCTTTTACGGCACGCGCTATGCCGAGTTGCCGGAAAAGAGCCCGCTGGTAGTTCGGATCTCCGCTTCGAGTTCGCTGTGGCAGGCCTTTGTCGACGGGGGCTCCGAGCCGCCCTTGCGGGGGATCATGGTGACCAGCCGGGAGTCCTCGGCCAGCGTCATGGCGCATCTGCGCAGGCTGCTCGAGGTGACCTTCTATGGTCGTCGGCGGGCGCTTCTGCGTTTCTACGACCCCTGGATCATGGCGGTCCTCCTCGGTGCTGAATCTTCGGTGGCACGCTGGCTAGGCCCTCTCGAAGGGATCTACTGGTATGGTGGCACCTTCGCCCAGCGAGCCGAGTCAGGTGCCGTCTGGCATGCCTGCACGCAGGCTCGCCAGGAGGTCGGTGCTCATGATGGTGTCGCTCGGGAGGAGATCGCTCTCACCCGCTCGGAAGAGGCAGCGCTGGAGACCTTCGTCGCCGACTACCCCCTTTGGGTGGAGTTGGAGACGCGAGCCGGGCTCGAAGCAGGCTCGGCAGAGCACGCCGCGCGTTTCGTCGAAGTGCTCGAGGAGGCACAAAGACTGACGATTCCCCCAACAGAGTGGGGCGACTATCTGAAGCTGCGCTTCGTTCATTTTCGAGCCGGCCTACCCGAGGGAATGATGGCGAGGCCGGTCGAAGAGCGGCTATCCGCGTTGCGCCGGCATATTGGTCACGAACCGGATGACACGAACACAGGGAAGGTGTGGGCATGAGCAGAGGCACGCTTGGCAATCCCGCCTGCGAGGATGAGAAGCTGTTTATTCAGGTGATGGGCAAGGATCACCCGGATGGGCACGAGATCGTGATCGTGGACCGCTACGACGAGGAACGCACCGAGGCCTTCGGCGACGCCGAAACCGAGTCGCTCCAGGAGCCGGTCAGCGTGCTGCACCAATGGGACTGGCAGGGCTATTCATCGGTCGATGCCCAGCTGCAGATCGCCAGCGAGAGTGGCGAGCCCATCCGCCTGCCGCTGTTCGAGCGGCTCTATCGCACGCCGCGTCGTCCTCGCCTGCAATACAACGTCATCCAGCCGGTCCTGCCGATGGCGCTGTGGGAGTCGCTCGATTCACGCGAGAGCACGGCACTGCCACTGCGTGCAGGCTACCTGTATGTCTTTTATCGGGACTCGCTGTGGCGCGAGATCGAGGTGGCCGCCAATCAGGACTCGGGACGGCTGGAGTTTCGCGATATCGACCTCGCCGCCCATCGGGACGAGGAAGGCGGCTACCGGGATGATCGCCGCCCTGCCGTCGGCGTCATGCTCGAGGAAATTTGGCTGCCCTGGATGCAGGATGAGCGCTATGTCGATGGCAAGCTGTGTATCGCCTACTCCGAGGTGCAATGGTCCGCCGCTCGGCTCGATTTCCTGGTGGCCGAGCCACAGGAGCAGGGCCGGCGCTGTGACTCGATCAGCCTCGGTAACCCGAGGGACTATACCCTGCCGGGGCTGCTCCATGACCTCGACGAAGCCCCGCCTCAGCGCCTACGCGATCCCCTGGTCGAGCTCCAGCTAGCCGAGCCATGGGCGGTGACACAGGACCTGGCGGGTGACGGCTTGAGCCGACTGCATGCAACGCTCACCCAGGAGCTGGAAGCCTTCGATGCCGGTGGAGCCCAGGCGCGAGAGGCCGCCGAGACGGGGCTGCAGAATGGCAAGGGGCATGGCGAGACGCGTTCGCCGACGTATCTCCAGGCCGTTGCTCGGCTCCAGGCGCTGACGGAGCGCATGTCATCCAGTGCGGAAGACACCGATGAGCCGCCCGACAATCTCTGGCAGCAAAGCCTGGGTGCGGCCGACGATTGCCTGGCCGATGCCCGCGAGCGCCATATCCCGGGCCTGGTCGTTGAGGATACGCTGTTTGGTCTGCGTCATGCCTCGAATGGTTGCCAGGCCAGCCTGGCCTATCTGCAGCAGCTGCCCACGCTGGCCGCGAAGGACGAGTTCTACGAGTGTGCCGCCCTGGTCAATCGGACGATCCTCCGCCGCCACGACGCCTCGGGGAAGGACAACGAGTTGCGCCGCTTCGCCGAGGAGGCCGATCTGGGCGATACCGGCGAGCTCAGCCGGATCCTGCGCAACGCGCACCGCGAACTCGCCCGCCACCAGTTCGACACCTATCAAAGCGCTCTCCATGGCCACCTTCTCGGACAGGAGGGCCACGCGGTGCTGGCCGATCTGTTGAGTCTCGAGGGCCATGACTACCTGGGCGCCTATGCCCTGGTGGCCGACCTGCTCCAGGGGCTGCGCGAATCCTCGGCGCATGCCGATGGCCTGCATGACGAGCCGCCCCTGGCGTTGACTCGCCCGCAGCGCTATCTCGTCGATGTACTCGAGGAGGGGAGTCGCTACACCCTGCATGGCATGCTGTTTCCCCGCCATGAGGACTCACCGCTGAATGCGCCCCTGGCCCTGCCCGAGGAAGAGACCAATCCCGGCGATGGGCGCGTGCGTCTTAGTGCGCTGGCGGCCCTGGGCGACCTGCAGCCACCGGCAGAAGACGATATCCAGTTGCTGGATACGGCGCTTCTGGCCGGCCTGGTCGAAGGGGGAGGGTTGTCCCTGGTGCCCGAGCTGAAGCGCTGGTCGAATGCGGTCAGCCACGTGCTCGGCAAGATGGCCGAGCACGCCATGCTGATGCTGAAGGATGCCGGCTCGGAGGTATCGGTCGCCACGATTTTCCCTTCGGTGGCACGGCTCGCCCGGGCCGGCCTGCCGGACCTGCTGACGAGCATGCAGAGCGTGCCGCCCACCGAGGCGATCGGCAAGGTGATCCTCGGCGTCGCCGACTCGCAGGACGGCCTGGTCAACGGCCTGACGCCGGCCGATCGCCAGAACCTGCAGGGCGACTTGAGCCGCGCCTCGGATCGGCTGAGGAGCGCCGTGCGCGATGCGACCGGCCGGAAGCTCACCGCCGAAGTGGCCGACAACCTGACCCATGCCGCCGGGGATCAGGCCCTGGAGGTACTGGTAGTGGAGCCCGACTCCGAGGCCGCGGCGATGAGCCGCCGCGCCCGACGCCAGTACAGCCTGGCACGCAACGCCGATGCGGTGCGCCTGCCCTATATCATCACAGTGATCGAGTTCTTTAACCTTAAACAGGAGAGTGCTCGTCTCCAAGATGCTAGTTCAGCCAGGAACTTGACTGGTTTCATCAGTGCATCTCTTGATTTAGCTGTTGCTTCTACAAAGGCCCTGGAGTTCTTCGGCGAGCGGCATCAGCAGTTGACGCGGGTGCGCGCCAAGGCCATCAGCCGCCGGGTATCCTGGGGGCGCGTCATCGGAAAGGTATTTCCCAGTCTTGCGGCACGCCTGCCGGCTTATATCACCGTGATTACCCTCGGCGGCGCGTTGGCCGGCGCAGTGACTGCCGCGCTATTCGCCTGGGACGCCATCACGAGCATGCGCAACGGCAACTGGGGGGCGGGCGTCTCCCTGGGCGTGGCCGCCGCCGGCACCCTGGTGGTGGCGGGGTCCGGCCTGCTCAGCACCAGCGCGCTATGGCTGGGCCTGGGCCCGGTGGGCTGGATCGCCCTCGGGCTGTCGATCGCCGGGGCGCTGGTCGCCATGTGGCTGATGGACGATGAAATCGAGGAGTGGCTGCGCATGGGCCCCTTCGGCACCCATGGGCATCGCGCCTCCTGGCTGCAGCAGCCGCGCGAGGCCTACGATCGCCTGGTCAGCCTGTTCGCCGGTATCCGCATCCGCATCGAGCGCACTTCGCCCATCGCCGTCGAGGCCCTGGCCGAGCGCACGCCGCCAGGCATCGGGCTGATCCCCGAGGCGACGCCGCGACCCTCCTCAACCCTCGACCGGCTTCTCGGCAGCGATCCGCTCGCCTTCGCCCTCAACCAGGAGGCCCGCTCTCTCACGGCCAATACCCGCATCACGATCGAGAGCAACCTGGCCGGCCTCGCTGCCGGCTGGGAGATCCGTTCGCACCTCCGCAGACAGCAGGCAGTCGATAGCGCACGCTATAGAAAGGATTACCAGATCGGTTGGTCGTCGGGGGAGATGGAGCCCGATGACAGGGATAGCCAGCCCCTCTTCCAGCGCGACACCGCGCATGGCGTCGAGTATTACGTGTACACCCCGGACGAAGTGGTCCGCGGCACCGGAGGACGCAAGACGCGAACCCGCCATGCCTGGGCGGTGCGAGTGCAATGGTCTCGTGGCGTGCCCTATCTGCCACGGGTATTGCCGGCTCCGGCGCCTCTTAAGGATCCCAGCGATATCCCGGCCGGAGCGCGCAGCGTGCCCGATTTCACCCGCGTCGACCGGCCCTATTGGGCCGACGAGACGACCCACAAGGACGAACCAGACGATGGCTGAGATTCCCCGAGCCTACGCCGAGGACGCCTATACCCCGGATCGGCTCCGGCGGCGTCCCACCGACGAATGCCGCCACTCGCGCAAGTTCCGCACCTTCTCCGCCGGAGGCGAGCGCCTGGCGCACCGCGATCCCAGCGTGGACATCAGCCCGATGCACGACTGGCAGCACAATACGCCGGAAGACCTGCGCGAGCGTGAGGCCGATCCGGCCATGTCCAGGTTCAAGGACCACGAATACCGCGTCGATCAGCCGCTGCGCTGGGACGAAGAGTGTATCCGCTTTGCCAGTCATACCAAGTGGGCCTTTATCTTTGGCATGATGAGAGTTTTAGGACTGGTGGGAGGGGGGATGTTTACAGTAGTTGCATTTATTACAACTATCGCCATGGCGATCATGCATGCAAATGAAGCAAGGTTTGGCAGTTTTTTATCAAACTTTTTAGACGCCCCTGGTTGGATAGTTCCCTTTGTTGCGTTGTTAATCAGTGCCTCCATGTGGGGGGTAGGAGAAGGCATGCAGCGCTTTTTCCCCTACTTCGCCGCCGGCTTCCAGCCTGGCCCCATGTGGGAACTTAATCGACGTACCGGCCAGGTGATCGTGTTCGCCGACCCCAGCAAGAGGCGCACCGCCTGGAAGGTCGGCCATACGCTGCCGTTCCATGAGTTCGACTGCTACCTGCTGAGCACCCCGGATGCCCAGGGTTCGCCCCAGTACTCGCTGAGTCTGGTGCATCATCTCGACGAGGTGCAGGTGCGCCTGGTCGGCATGTTCGGCATGTTCGGCGCCACCCAGAGCCATCTCGAGCAGCGCGCGACCTGGGACATGCTGCAGCGCTATATGGACGTCTCCCAACCGCTGCCGGACTTCCCCATGCTGGAGCAGGACCGGCTAGCAGACCCCACCACCCGCGAACACGACAAGCGCACCGGCCGCGATCCGCGCTTCTGGCGAGACATGGACGACGCCACCTATGACCGTTACGTCGAAGCCCAGCAGGGCAAGATCAATGCGCTCTATCTGTGATGAGGCGAGGGAGTCGATGACGGTGCCGGAGGTGGCCTACGGCGAGGATGCCTACACCCCCGGCCAGCTTCGCCGGCGATCCGAAGGCGATTACCGGCACTCGCGCAAGTTCCGCACCTTCGCCGCCGGGGGCGAGCGCCTGGCGCATCGCGATCCCAGTGTGGATATCAGCCCGATGCATGAGTGGCAGCACAATACGCCGCAGGAGTTGCGCGAGCGCGAAGCCGACCCGGCCATGGCGAAGTTCAATGACCCTGAATATCGTGCTGATCAGCCACTGCGCTGGGACGAGGAATCTATTCGTTTTACCAGTCATACCAAGCGGGCCTTTATCTTTGGTATGGCGCGGGTACTAGGCATGGGGGGGGTATTCTTTCTTACACCAATATCGTTGCTGGGTACGATATATGCAGCCGCGCTGTTCGCAGATGAAGCGAGGTATGGAAGTTATTTTTCAAACTTTTTCAATTATCCAAATTGGTTTGTTGTTTTAGCATTCGTCTTGCCTTGTGTTTTCTTATGGGGGGGGGCATCGCTAGTTCAGCGCCTTGCCCCCAACTTCGCCGCCGGCATGCAGCCCGGGCCCATGTGGGAGCTGAATCGCCGCACCGGCCTGGTGACCGTCTTCGCCGATCCCAGCAAGAAACGCACCGCCTGGCAGGTCGCGCATGTGCGGCCCTTCCATGAGTTCGACTGCTACCTGCTGAGCACCCCGGACCCGCAGGGCTCGCCCCAGTACTCGCTGAGTCTGGTGCACCATCTTGACGAGGTGCAGGTACGGCTGGTCGGGATGTTTGGCGCCACCCAGAGCCATCTCGAGCAGCGCGCCAACTGGGACATGCTGCAGCGCTATATGGACGTTTCCCAGCCGCTGCCGGACTTCCCCATGCTGGAGCAGGACCGGCCAGCAGACCCCACCACCCGCGAGCATGACCAGCACACTGGCCGCGACCCGCGCTTCTGGCGAGATATGGACGACGCCACCTATGACCGTTACGTCGAAGCCCAGCAGGGCAAGATCAATGCGCTCTATCTGGGCTAAGGCCATGGGTTCGGTGACCGAGCCGGAGATGGCCTACGCCGAGGCTGCCTACACCCCCGGCCAGCTACACCGGCGCTCCGACGGGGCGTGACCCACGTTACTGGCGTGATCTCGATATCGAGGCCTGGAATGAGGGGGAGGGGGCTGCCCAGTTCCAGGCCCAGATGGACTCTCCCTGGGAACAGCAGCAGTGCCAGCTCACACCCAGGCTCGGCCAGGTCGAGATGGCGGCGTATCGGGAACAGCGTGCCACCGCCATGGGATAAGGCGGGACGATGGCCCCCTGCCGGAGGGGACTGCCTCCTCGGTCACGCCGCCTGCCCCGGGGCGTCCCTGCGCTCAGCTGACGCCCAGGTAGCGCCCCGGCTTGTGGTTCAAGGCGATGATCATGTTCAGGGCCAGGGCGCCGAAGACCGATAGCACCACCCGGTCCAGGGGCAGCATGAAGAAGGCCACCAGCAGGATCACCCCATCGATGCCCAACTGCACGTAACCAGCCCGCCAGCCATAGCGCTGCTGCAGGAAGAGCGCGAGGATATTGATGCCGCCGAGGCTGGTGCGGTGGCGGAACAGCACCAGCATGCCCAGGCCGATCAGGCTGCCGCCCATCAAGGCCGCATACAGAGGCTGCAGGTGGTCGATCGCGATCCAGTCCCCGGTGAGCTCGGAGAACAGCGAGACCAGGCCGATGGCCACGAAGGTGCGCAGGGTGAAGTTCCAGCCCATCCGGCGGATCGCCAGGGCATAGAACGGCAGGTTGATCAGGAAGAACAGCAGTCCGAAGCTCCCGCCGGTGCCGTACTGCAGCAGCAGCGCCATGCCGGCGGTGCTGCCCGTGAGCAGCGTCGCCGAGGTATAGAAGTGGACGCCGAGGGCCACGAACAGGGTTCCCAGCAGCATGGCGAGAAGGTCTTCGTAGAAACGATGCGGGTCGGTGGGCAGCTCCTGGGGGTCCATGGGGTGTCCTTCGCGAGCGGGGTGGGAGGCCGGCGGATACCCGGCGCAATGTTGCGCCGCAGTATACCAGGCTCAGCCCAGGGGCTCGGCGTGCTCGATCATCAGCTGCAGGGATTCGCGTCCCCGCCAGCGGTTGCGATTGAGCTTGAAGGCGCCGTGCAATCGGTCGCCGACGCCGAAGGCCGGCACCTCCCCCGGCGTCAGCGCCCGGAACCAGATCGCCCGCACGGCGACGGGGCCGGCGGACAGCTCGAGCATCAGGTGGCTGCCGTCGGCGCCCACCGGACGCAGCCGCTCCACCAGGAAGGTGCCCTCGAACAGCGGCGCGTCGAACTCCCGGCCATAGGGCCCCAGGGCCTCGATCTCGTCCAGGGTCGACAGGGCCAGCTGGTCCGCGGCGAGCTCGCCATCGGTGAACACCCGCGGGCCGAGCTCGGTGTCGCCCAGTTGCTCCCCCACGGCCCGCCGGAAGGCCTCGCGGAAGGCCTCGAGCGCCTCCCGCGGCACGCCCACTCCGGCGGCGCCACGGTGCCCCCCGAAGCGGGGCAACGCCTCGGGCGCCAGCTCGAAGGTGCGCTGCAGGGCATCGCGCAGGTGCAGCGCCTCAATGGAGCGGCCGGAGCCGGTGAGCATGCCCGGCTGGGCCGCCGGGGTGAGCACCAGGGTCGGCCGGCCGAAGGCCTGCACCAGGCGCGAGGCCACGATGCCCTGCACGCCGGGATGCCCTTCCTCGAGGAACACCACCAGCGCCGGGGCGTCGGCGGCGAGCTGGGGCATCGCCAGCGCCTTTGCCTGCTCGGTCATCTCCGCCTCGATGGCCTTGCGGGACTGGTTGTCCTGATCCAGCACGTCGAGGTAGCGCTGAGCGACGTCATCCTGCTCCGCGAGCATAAAGTGCAGGGCCGCGTAGGGATCGTCCAGCCGCGAGCGGGCGTTGATGCGCGGGCCCATCTGGAAGGCCAGGGTCTCGGCATCGAAGGGCACGCTGTCGGCGCCCAGCCGCTCGGCCATGGCCCGCCAGCAGGCCGCCTCCATGCGGTTGATCAGGATCAGCCCCTGGGCCACCACCGCGCGATTGGCGGCGCTGCCGCCGAGCGACACGCAGTCCGCCACCGTGCCCAGCGCCACGTAGGAGAGCCAGGGCGAGAGCTTCGGCGTGGATGCCGCCAGCACGCCCCATTCGATCAGCACGCCGCGGGCCAGCGACATCACCAGCCACGCAACCATGCAGCCGGCGATGGTCGGGTCCGGGTAGTCGCAGTCATGCCGGGTCGGGTTGACGGTGGCATAGGCCGAGGCCGGGGGCCCCTCCACCGGCAGTGCATGGTGGTCGCTGACCACCACGTCGATACCGGCCTCCCGGAGCCGGGCGATGCGCGGCTCGTCGCTGCTGCCGCAGTCGGCGGTGATCACCACGCTTGGCCGCGGCGAGAGCTTCAGGGTGCGCTCCACCAGCGGCAGGCTGATGCCGTAGCCGTCGTGGATGCGATGGCCGATCAGGCTGTGCAGGCGCGACTCGGGGACCCCGAACAGCTCGTTCAGGGTGCGCCGGATCACCACATGGGAGGTGATCCCGTCCACGTCGTAGTCGGTGAGGATGCCGATGTGCTCGCCCTCGACCACCGCCTGGGCAATCCGCTCGGCGGCGCGGCGGGCGTCCCGCAGGCGCTCGGGGTGCGCCAGGTGACGCAGGCTCGGCGAGACCAGCGGCGCCAGCTCGCCCTCGTGGCCGGCCAGCCGGCCGGCCAGCACCCGCGCCTGCAGCGGCGTGAGCCCCTCCGCCAGGGCGCGGGCCTCCACGGCCGCGTCCCGGGGACGTGGCAGGATGCGTGGCTTGAGCGAGGCGGCGGGTACGGACGGGGGCGATGCGATATCCACGGGCTCTCCGGGGCGTAACGGCAAGACGCCCGGCGTACCGGGCGTCTCTGGGGGTGACGGGCGGTGCCTCAGCGACGCTGCTCGGCGACGAACCGCTGTACCGCGGCCAGCTCCGCCGGCAGTACCGTGTAGCGCTCCTCGCGCTCCAGCAGGTCGTCCATGTGCGGCGGCAGCGGCACGCCGGGGAAGCCGGCCTTGACCACGGCCTCGGCGAACTTGGCCGGGTGGGCGGTGGCCAGCGTCACCATCGGCACGGATGCATCGCCGCGCTGCCGCTCCGCGGCGCGATAGCCGGTGGCGGTATGCGGGTCGAGGATCTCCTGGGTGCGATGATGCGCCTCGCGAATCACTTCCAGGATGGTCGTGTCATCGACGCTGTGGCTGGCGAGCATCTCGCGCAGCCGCGCCAGCGGTGCCTCGGCCAGCGCCGTGGGCTCGTCCTGGAAGCGCTCCAGCAGGGCGGCCACGGCGGCGCCGTCGCGCTGATAGGCCTCGAACAGCAACCGTTCGAAGTTGGACGACACCACGATGTCCATGGAGGGTGCCAAAGTCGCGACCAGCTCCTGCTTGGAGAAGTCGTTGTCGGCCAGGGTGCGGTGCAGGATGTCGTTGGCGTTGGTGGCAATGACGAAACGCTCGACTGGCAGGCCCATGCGGTGAGCCATGTAGCCGGCGAAGACGTTGCCGAAATTGGCCGAGGGCACGCAGAAGCTCACCTTGCGGTGCGGGGCGCCCAGCGCCACGGCAGAGGCCACGTAGTAGACGATCTGGGCCATGATGCGCGCCCAGTTGATCGAGTTCACCGCCACCAGGCGGGTGCCGTTCAAGAAGCCCTGGTCGGCGAAGCTGGCCTTGACCATGGCCTGGGCGTCGTCGAAGTTGCCCTCGATGGCCACGTTGAAGACGTTGTCGGCCAGCACCGTGGTCATCTGACGGCGCTGCACTTCCGAGACCCGGTTGTGGGGGTGCAGGATGAAGATATCGAGGTTGTCGCAGTGACGGCAGCCCTCGATGGCCGCCGAGCCGGTGTCGCCCGAGGTGGCGCCCATGATCACCGCGCGCTCGCCGCGCTTCTGGAGGAAGTGATCCAGCAGCCGGCCGAGCAGCTGCAGCGCCACGTCCTTGAAGGCCAGCGTCGGGCCGTGGAACAGCTCGAGCAGGAAGTGGTTGGCGTCGAGCTGGTTGAGCGGCACCACGGCGTCATGGCTGAAGGTGGCGTAGGCGTCACGGACGATGTCCCGGAAGGTCTCGTCGTCGATCTCGCCGCCCACGTAGGGCTTCATCACCCGGAAGGCGATCTCGGCATAGGAGCACCCGGCCATGTCGGCCAGGTCCTCGTGGCTGAGCTGGGGGACGGTCTCGGGCACGTAGAGGCCGCCGTCGCTGGCCATGCCGGTGAGCACGACCTCCTCGAAGGACAGCGCGGGCGCCTGCCCGCGGGTACTGATATAGCGCATCGTTCGGTTCCTTTGCTCGCTCGGGGTGTACCGGCGACAAGCCTGCGAGGAGGCGCTGTAAACCCATCCCTGGGCGCTACCGATGCCATCCCTGGCATAGGACCTCCTCTTCGGCTTGCCTCCGGCGCCCCTCGCTACAGACAGCGGCAACAGCCCTGGGCCGCGACAAGCCCTCCAGCCTCCGCTGGTTGTCTCTCCCAGCTTCAAGCTTATGGCTTACTGCTCCGGGCGTAGCCTGGCTTATTCGTTCTCGTCCAGGGACTCGACCCGAATCCGCGTCACCGAACCGGCGATATCGGCCATCGACTCGATCTTGCGGATCGCCTCGTTCATGTGCTTTTCGCGGGTACGATGGGTCAGCAGGATGATCGGCACCAGTTCGCCCTCGGTGGCCTCCTTCTGGATCAGCGCCTCGATGGAGATGCCTTCATCGGAGAGAATGGTGGCGACCCGGGCCAGCACGCCGGGACGGTCCACCGCCAGCAGGCGCAGGTAGTAGGCGGTGCTGATCTCCTCCATGGCCAGGATCGGCGGCTGGTCGATGTTCTCGCCGATACCGCTGAAGGCCAGGTAGGGGACCCGGTAGTGGTGGTCGGTGGTGATGTCCCGGGCCACGTCGAGCACGTCGGCCACCACCGCCGAGGCGGTGGGCTCGGCGCCGGCGCCGGCCCCATAGTAGAGGGTCGGGCCCACGGCATCGCCCATCACGGCGATGGCGTTCTTGACGCCATGGACGTTGGCCAGCAGCCGCTCCTTGGGAATCAGGGTCGGATGCACGCGCAGCTCGAGGCCCGCCTCGGTGCGCTTGGAGATGCCCAGGTGCTTGATGATGTAGCCCAGGTTGTCGGCCTGCTCGACGTCCTCGGCGGTCACCCGGGAGATGCCCTCGGTGTAGGCCTTCTCGAACTGCAGCGGCACGCCGTAGGCGATGGAGGCCAGGATGGTCAGCTTGTGGGCGGCATCGATGCCTTCCACGTCGAAGGTCGGGTCGGCCTCGGCGTAGCCCAGCGCCTGGGCCTCGGCGAGCACGTCCTCGAAGGCCCGGCCCTCGTCGCGCATATGGGTGAGGATGAAGTTGCCGGTGCCGTTGATGATGCCGGCCAGCCATTCGATGCGGTTGGCGCCCAGGCCCTCGCGCAGCGACTTGATCACCGGGATGCCGCCGGCCACCGCCGCCTCGAAGGCCACGATGACGCCCTTCTCGTGGGCCGCCTGGAAGATCTCGTTGCCGTGCACGGCGATCAGCGCCTTGTTGGCGGTGACCACGTGCTTGCCGTTCTCGATGGCGGTCAGCACCAGCTCGCGGGCCACGTCATAGCCACCGATCAGCTCGACGACGACGTCGATGTCGGGGTTGGAGGCCACCTCGAAGACATCCTGGGTGGTCTTGATGCCGGTGACGTCACACTCAGGATTGGGCGTGCGGTAGGCCACCTGCTCGATCACGATGGGCCGCCCCGCGCGACGGGCGATCTCGTCGGCGTTGCGTGTCAGCACGTTGAAGGTCCCGCCTCCGACGGTGCCCAGGCCACAGATTCCCACTCTCACCGGTTTCAATGTCATTCCCCCTTGTCTGGCGTGTGTCACAGCGTAATGGAGGCCCCCTGGGGGCCCGCCGCCGGCGCTCGTCGGCGCGGCGATCAGTCATTCAGTCCGAGCATGGCCGCGAGGCGCTCTGCCGGCACATAGCCGGGCACCAGGCGTCCATCGGGCAGGACGATGGCCGGCGTGCCCTGCACGCCGAGCTCCATGCCCAGATGATACTGTTCCTCGACCGGATTGTCGCAGTCTGCGTCACCCTCGAGGGCATCATCGCGCTTGGCGGCCGACATCGCCTCGCTGGGGTTGGCGGCACACCAGACCTGTTGCATCTGCCGGGCACCCGGCGAATTCATGCCCGCCCGCGGAAAGGCCAGGTAGTCGACCTGGATGCCCATCTCGTTGAGCCGCGGGACTTCCTCGTGCAGCCGCCGGCAATAAGGACAGGTGGTATCGGTGAACACCACCAGCCGGGCGCGGGGCTCGACGGTGCTGCGGAAGATCACCCGCTCCGCCTCGGGGATCTCGTCGAGGCGTGCCGCACGCTCGGCATTGCGGGCCTGCTCGGTCAGGTTGACCAGACCGTTCTCGGCGTTCTCGTAGAGGTCGCCGACCAGGAAGTGGCCGCCCGTGGCATCGGTGTAGAAGGTCTCGCCGGTCTCCAGGCGCACCTGGAATAGGCCGGCCAGCGGCGTTTCCTCCACCTGCTCCACCGGCATGCGTTGGCCGTTGACCTCGAGCCGCTCGGCCAGGCGCTCGGCAGCATCGGCCTGGGCCAGGGTGGGCAGCGCCAGGGCGACGGCGAAGACTAGGGTCGATACTCTCATGATTCAGCCTCGGGGATGATGATCGGCGTGCAGGGCCTCGAGCCGGACCTGCGCCACATGGGTATAGATCTGCGTGGTCGACAGATCACTGTGGCCCAGCAGCAGCTGTACGACACGCAGATTGGCCCCATGATTCAACAGGTGGGTGGCAAAGGCGTGTCGTAGGGTATGCGGCGACAGTGGACGGTCGATGCCCGCGGCGCGGGCGTGGGCCTTGATGCGGTGCCAGAAGGCCTGGCGGGTCAGGCAGGTATCGCCTCGCCCGGGGAACAGCGCCGGCCGGGTGATGTCGTGCATCAGGGCGCCGCGGCTGGTGCGCAAGTAACGCGACACCCAGTCCACGGCCTCCTCCCCCAGTGGCACCAGCCGGTCCTTGTCGCCCTTGCCACGCACCCGGACCACCCCCTGGCGCAGGTTCAGCGCATCGGTGGTCAGGCCCACCAGTTCGGAAACCCGTAGGCCAGCGCCGTAGAGCACCTCCAGCATGGCCCGGTCGCGCATGCCCAGGTCGGTGTCGAGGTCGGGGGCCTCGAGCAGCCTCTCGACCTCGGCTTCCTCCAGGGTTTCGGGAAGCGAGGGCCGGACCCGGGGCAGGCGCACCTCGGCCAGGGGATCCCGGTCGATTCGCTGCTCGGCCAGGGCCCAGCGATAGAACCGCCGCAGGCTCGAGAGCAGCCGGGCATTGCTGCGCAGCTGGTAGCCG
The DNA here is from genome assembly GCF_003966155.1 of Halomonas nitroreducens. GTDB lineage: Bacteria > Pseudomonadota > Gammaproteobacteria > Pseudomonadales > Halomonadaceae > Halomonas > Halomonas nitroreducens. The sequence goes on along the minus strand of NZ_RXNS01000009.1, from coordinate 33,243 downwards.
GCCTCGCGGCGCGCTTCAAGCCAGGCCGTCAGGAGCTCGGGGGCGGGCGCCAGCAGCGTCCCGTCCTGCTCTACCAGCCAGGCCGACCAGGCGACCAGGTCGCGGCGATAGGCCGCCAGGGTGTTGTCACTGACGCCCTGCTCCAGCCAGAGGCCGTCGAGAAAGGCGTCGATCAGGGCCTGGTCATCAGGCTTGGCCGTCATGGCACTCCTCCGTGCGCCCCCCCCGGAACGACGCAACCCCGCCCCGCGGTCGCGGTGACGGGGTTGCGCTGTCGATGCGGGCTAGGTCGCCACGTCACCGCAAGCCGGCGGGCACTTGCCTCAGGCCAGCTTTTCCTTGATGCGGGCGGACTTGCCGCTGCGCTCACGGAGGTAGTACAGCTTGGCCTGGCGCACGTCACCGCGACGCTTGACGCTGATGGAATCGACCAGCGGGCTGTAGGTCTGGAAGGTACGCTCGACGCCGACACCGTGGGAGATCTTGCGCACGGTGAAGGCGGAGTTCAGGCCGCGGTTGCGCTTGCCGATGACCACGCCCTCGAACGCCTGCAGACGCTCGCGGTTGCCTTCCTTGACCTGGACCTGGACGACCACGGTGTCACCCGGGGCAAACGCGGGGACTTCCTTGCTCATCTGCTCGGCTTCGAGCGCCTGGATCACCTTGTTCTTGCTGCTCATGACAATAACTCCTCGATAACATGCGTTGACGCCCCGATCCGGTTGCTGGCCGGTGCGTCGTGATCCCGGCGCTCGAGCGAGTCGAGGCACGGGAGTCCTGTTGGTGACACAGGTCCGCTGCCCCTCAGGGCGCGTCCTGCACCTCCGCCTTGTCGGCGTATTCCTCGATGAACTCCTCGAGCAGGCGCAGCTGCTCGGTCGTCAACGTCCTGCCTTCCAGCAGGTCGGGCCGCCTGAGCCAGGTCCGACCCAGAGACTGCTTCAGCCGCCAGCGCCGGATCGCGCCATGATGGCCGCTGAGCAGGACCTCCGGCACCCGCCGCCCGTCGATGACCTCGGGACGGGTATAGTGCGGACAGTCCAGCAGTCCGTCGTTGAAGGAGTCCTCGACCGCGGAGTCCTGATGTCCCAGCACGCCCGGGACCAGCCTTGCCGCGGCATCGATCAACACCATGGCCGGCAGTTCGCCGCCGCTCAGCACATAGTCGCCGATCGACCACTCCTCATCGATGTCGGCTTCCACCACCCGCTCATCGATGCCTTCGTAGCGTCCGGCCACCACCACCAGGGGGGGGCCTTCCGCCAGTTCCTGCGCACCGCGCTGATCCAGCCGCCGCCCCTGGGGGGACAGGTAGATCACCCTCGGACGCTGCCCGGTGGCGTCCTCGGCCCGGGCGCGGGCATCGTGGATGGCCGAGCGCAGGGTGTCGACCTTCATCAGCATCCCCGGGCCGCCGCCATAGGGGCGATCATCCACGGTGCGATGCCGGTCGGTGGCGTAGTCCCGGGGATTCCAGAACTCCAAGGCAATGCGTCCCTTTTCCACCGCTCTGCCCGTCACGCCCTGACGGGTCAGGGCCTCGAACATCTCGGGAAACAGCGACACCACGCCGATCCACATCGCCGCGTCGCTCCGGCTCAAAACTCCGGGTCCCAGTCGACGGTCATCACGCCGGTCTCGAGGTCCACGTCACGCACGACCTCGCCGGGCAGGAAGGGCAGCAGCCGTTCGCGGCTGTCGACGGCCTCGCCGTCGCGCCCCTTGACGACCATGACGTCGTTGGCGCCAGTCTCGAACAGGTAGCTGATGCGCCCCAACGGCACGCCGTCGGCGGTCACCACCTTCAGGCCCTCGAGCTGATACCAGTAGAACTCGTCGTCGCCGTTGAGCTCGGGCAGCTCGGCCTTGGGCAGGAGGATCTCGGCACCGGCCAGGGCTTCGGCCTGTTCACGCCCCTCGACCCCCTCGAGGCGGGCCACCAGACCCTTGCCATGGGGGCGCCCCTGGGCGAGACGATAGCGGACCAAGCGTCCCTGATGGCGCAGCACCCAGGCCTCGTAGTCGAGGATGCCTTCCATGGGACTGGTGTACGAATACACCTTGAGCCAGCCCTTGACGCCGTAGGGGCTGGTCAACTTGCCCAGCACCACGTGATCGTCGGCCGGGTTGCGCTCGGCGGTTGCGCTCATCGGCGATCCTGCGTCAGACATTCGGGCGCGTCAGGCACTCAGGCCTGCTTGCGGGCTTCCTTGACCAGCTCGGCGACACGGCCGGACAGCTGGGCGCCCTGCTCCTGCCAGTGGCTGATGCGGTCGAGGTCGATGCGCAGACGCTCTTCCTGGCCACGGGCCACCGGGTTGAAGAAGCCCAGGCGCTCGATGAAACGACCGTCGCGCGACTTGCGGGAATCGGTCACGGTCAGGTGGTAGAAGGGACGCTTCTTGGCGCCACCACGTGCCAGACGAATGGTAACCATGCGTTGACTGTCCTTCGGTTGAGTTACGGAGGTTGTCGGTCGGAGCCGAAGCCCTCGACAATCGGTTCGGCCGCGAGCCGGGGCTCGCCACCGGGTCGTTCGGTCACGACGATGACCGCGATAGGTCGCGGTCCTGCCAGTGAAGACGCCGCATTCTACGGAAATCTCCCCGGCTTGGAAACCTTTTTAGCCCCTAGGGGCCGTCACCGGCCGCCTCAGCGCCACGGCATGCCGCCCGGGCCACCCATGCCACCGGGACCACTCGGGCCGCCGCCGCCCATCATGCCGGACATGCCGCGCATCATCTTCTGCATGCCGCCCTTCTTGCCCGCCTTTTTCATCATCTTCTGCATCTGCTTGTGCTGCTTGAGCAGGCGATTGAGGTCCGGCACCTGCAGGCCGGCACCGGCGGCGATGCGGCGCTTGCGCGAGCCGTTGATGATGTCCGGCTTGCGGCGCTCCTGGGGGGTCATGGAGTTGATCAGCGCCTCGAGCTTGCCGAGTTCCTTCTCGGGACCCGGCCCCTGAGCCATCTCGGCCATCTGCCCCATGCCGGGCAGCTTGCCCAACATGCCGCCCATGCCGCCCATCTTCTTGAGCTGCTGGAGCTGGTCGCGGAAATCCTCGAGATCGAAGCCGTCGCCCTTCTTGACCTTCTTGGCGAGCTTCTCGGCCTTGCCCTTGTCGACGGTGCGCTCGGCCTCCTCGATCAGCGACAGCATATCGCCCATGCCGAGGATGCGCGAGGCCACCCGGTCCGGGTGGAAGGGCTCGAGGGCATCGACCTTCTCGCCCACCCCCATGAACTTGATCGGCTTGCCGGTGATGTGGCGCACCGACAGCGCCGCCCCGCCCCGGGCGTCACCGTCGGCCTTGGTGAGGATCACCCCGGTCAGCGGCAGCGCCTCATGGAAGGCCTTGGCGGTATTGGCGGCGTCCTGGCCGGTCATGGCATCCACCACGAACAGCGTCTCGTCGGGGGTCACGGCCTGATGCAGCGCCTGGATCTCGGCCATCATGGCCTCGTCGATGGCCAGCCGGCCAGCGGTGTCGACCAGCACCACGTCGTGGAACTGGATCTTGGCGTGCTTGATCGCCGCCTCGGCGATGGCCACCGGCTGCTGGTCGGAGCGCGACGGGAAGAAGTCGACGCCCACCTCGCCGGCCAGGGTCTCCAGCTGGTCGATGGCCGCCGGACGATAGACGTCGGCCGAGACCACCAGCACCTTCTTCTTCTCGCGCTCACGCAGGTAGCGTGCCAGCTTGGCCACGGAGGTGGTCTTGCCCGCGCCCTGCAGGCCGGCCATCAGCACCACCGCCGGCGCCCCCTTCAGGGTGAGGCCCTCGTTGGCCTCGCCCATGATCGCCTCGAGCTCCTGCTGGACGATCTTGACGAACTGCTGGCCCGGGGAGAGGCTCTTCGACACCTCCTGGCCCACGGCGCGCTCGCGCACCCGGTCGATGAACGCCTTGACCACCGGCAGGGCGACATCCGCCTCCAGCAGGGCGCGGCGCACCTCGCGCAGGGTGTCCTTGACATTGTCCTCGGTCAGGCGCGCCTGACCCTTGATCGATTTGAGCGTCTGGGACAGACGATCGCTGAGGTTCTGGAACATAGGGCCTCTCCGCAAACGATGGCCGGGAAAACCGCCAGGAATGGTCCGTGCCGACACGGGCGTGGGGGTTTTCCTGCAATGGCCGAAAATTATACGCCTTGTGGCCGCGACTCTCCATGCCGCGAGCACCGCGCCTCCCCGCGCCCGGCTGTGCGCCGCGGGGAGGATTCGGTATAGTGGCTGCTCCATTCCACCTTGTCAGGCGCTGGCGAAGGCGCACGGATAGCAATCGATGCACGCGCTCCCACTTGCCATCATGGCCTTCATCCTCTATATCGCGGCCGCCTCCTGGCAGGGCCTGAGCCTGGCCCGGCGGGTTCCGCCGCGGGCCATGCTGGTACGCAGCTTCGGCGCCCTGGGCCTGCTCTTTCACCTGCCGCTGGCCTTCGGCCTGCTCGAGCAGGGGCAGTCGCTGCTGCCGGGCCTGTCGACCAGCGCCGTGCTGGTCAGCGCCCTGGCGGTGCTGGTACTGCTCGTCGTCAGCCTGTTCAAGCCGGTGCTCAATGTCGCCGCCGGCCTGTTCCCCTTGGCGGCTCTGACCCTGCTGCTGGCCACCGAGCTGCCAAGCCCGGAGCGCGCCACGGGCATGACCCCGGGCATCGCCCTGCATGCGCTGAGCTCGGCCCTGGCCTTCGCCCTGCTGGCCATCGCCGCCGTCCAGGCGATCCTGCTCGGCGTTCAGAACCAGGCCCTGCGGCACCATCACATCCGCGGCGTGGTCCAGTCGCTGCCGCCGCTGACCACCATGGAGCGCATCCTCTTCGAGCTGATCTGGGCCGGCATGGTCCTGCTGACCCTGTCGATCGCCAGCGGCTTCGTGTTCGTCGACAGCATGTTCGCCCAACACCTGGTCCACAAGACGGTACTGGCGCTGATCGCCTGGGTGCTTTTCGCCACCCTGCTGGCCGGCCATCACTGGCTGGGCTGGCGTGGCATGCGCGCGGTGCGCTGGACGCTGGGCGGTTACCTGGCGCTGCTGCTCGCCTACTTCGGCACCAAGTTCGTCCTCGAGATACTGCTCAGCCGCGGCTGAGGCCGGTGGTCCTTGACACCGTGCGGCCCAATCCCTACAACTCGAGCCTGACACGCGATTGAGGACCCTTCGACTTGAGCGACGACTTCCCTCTGGGATTGCTGTTCGGCCTGCTGCTGCTGCTCATCTGCCTTTCCGCCTTCTTCTCGAGTTCCGAGACCGGCATGATGTCGATCAACCGCTATCGCCTGAGCCATCGGGCCAACAGCGGCGAGGGTCGGGCCCAGCGCGTGATGCGCCTGCTGGGTCGCCCGGACCGCCTGATCGGCGTGATCCTGATCGGCAATAACCTGGTCAACAATCTGGCGGCGGCGATCGCCACCGTACTGGCCATCCACTATTTCGGCGAAGTGACCGGCCCCGCGGTGGCGCCCCTGATCCTGACCATCGTGATCCTGATCTTCGCCGAGGTCACCCCCAAGACCTATGCCGCGGTGAAGCCCGAGCGGATCGCCTACCCGGCCTCGCTGGTGCTGGAGCCGTTGCTCAAGCTGCTCTACCCGCTGGTGTGGCTGGTCAATGCGATCTCCAATGGCCTGCTGCGCCTGCTCGGCGTGAAGACCCTCGAGGCCGGCGGCGACAACCTGACCCGTGACGAGCTGCGCACCGTGGTCCACGAGGCCGGGCCGCTGATCCCCCGCCGCCACCAGGCCATGCTGGTGTCGATCCTCGATCTCGAGAACGTCACGGTGAACGACATCATGGTGCCGCGCCATGAGGTGGCGGGCATCGACCTGGACGACGACCTGGAAGCCATCCTCACCCAGATCCGCACCAGTCAGCATACCCGGGTGCCGGTCTACAAGGGCGACATCAACAACATTATCGGCATGCTCCACCTGCGCAACGCGGCACGCTTCCTGTCACGGGGCGAGGTGACCAAGGCGGCCATCGTTCAGGAAGCCCGCGAGCCCTACTTCATTCCCGAGTCCACCCCTCTGCACACCCAGCTACTCAACTTCCAGAAGCAGAAGCGGCGCATCGGTATCGTGGTGGACGAGTATGGCGACGTGGAAGGCCTGGTGACCCTGGAGGACATCCTCGAGGAGATCGTCGGCGAGTTCACCACCGACGTGGCTGGCCAGGACCAGGAGATCCACCCCCAGGAGGACGGCAGCCACGTCATCGACGGCACCGCCAACATCCGCGACATCAACAAGTCGTTGGGCTGGCAGTTGCCCACCGACGGCCCCAAGACCCTCAACGGGTTGATCCTCGAGCACCTGGAGTCCTTTCCGGACGGCCCGACCTGCCTGCAGATTGGCGCGGTGCGCATGGAGATCCTCGAGGTGCGCGACAACCTGATCACCTCGGCCCGCTGCTGGCAGGCCCTGCGTCGCCCCGTGGTCGCCCAGGCCTGACTCAGCGCCCGGCGACCCAATCGTCGGCCTCGGCCTTGAGTGCCCGGACCCGCGCCTCGACCCGGTCACGCCCCGCCGCTTCTGGGGACAGGGGCTCGCCGAAGTAGAGCGCCACCCGCGCCCGGAAGCGCCGCGGCCACTTGGACAGCGCCCGCCCGCCGCGATTGGAAGTCCAGGAGCCCCACAGCCCGGCCAGCCCCGCCGGCACCACCGGAACCGCATCCCGGGCCAGGATGAGCTCCAGTCCGCGGCGGAAAGGGCGGACCTCGCCGTCCGGCGTCAGCCGCCCCTCGGGGAACAGCATCACCACTTCGCCGGCACGCAGGGCCTGGCTGACCTGATCAAAGGCCCGGCGCAGCTCCCCTGGATCCCGCCGCTCGGAGTCCACGGGGATCGCGCCGACCAGCTTGAACAGCCAGTGCAGCCCCCGCGATTCGTAGATCGGCCGATCCATCAGAAAGCGCAGTGGACGCGGGCTGGCCCCGCCCACCACCAAGGCGTCGACGAAGCTGACGTGGTTGCAGACCACCAGAGCGGGGCCATAGGCGGGGATATGGCGGCGTCCGCGGAAGCGAAGCCGATAGAGCAGGTGCACGACAAGGAACACCAGGCGGCGGATGGCCGGCCGGGGCGCCCGCGCCAGCCGCCAGCAGCCGGCCGCCAGCAAGGCGGCCGGCGCTCCCCACAGCAGCAGCGTCACGGGCCGGCCGGCCTCGCCTTCAATCCGGCGAGCAGCGTCGAGAGCAGCTGGTCGAGGAGCTCGTCCACCTCCAGGGGTTCGCTCTGCCAGTAGCCCAGGCGCTCGTTGAGCCCCAGCTGTACGAGGCCATGGACACTGCCCCAGAGGGTACGCCCCAGCCGCCGCGCTTCGAGATCCCCCAGGGCCGGCTGGTACTCCTTGAGGGTGTTCTCCACGCGCAGGAAGAGTGCCTCGATCATGTCGCTCTGGCGACGGTCCAGCTCGCCTTCCTGGGCGAGGGGATAGTCGAACAGCAGCTGCCAGCGGTAGGCGTCATCCCTGGCGAACCGCCAGTAGGCCATCGCCAGGGCCTTGAGCCGCTCCTCCGGGACCCGCTCGTCGAGCAGCGGGTCGATCGCCGTGCGCAGACGTGCCAGGGATTCGAGGTTCACGTGCTGCAGGAGATTGCCGAAACTGCCGTAGAGCTTGAGCAGGGTACTGGGCGCGCAGCCGACGTCCCGGGCCAGGGAGCGCAGGGACAGCGCGTGCACCGGCTGGTCCTGCAACCAGGCGTCACAGGCGGCCATCACCTGGGCGTGGAGAGCCTCGGGGGCATGCTGTCTGGGACGAGCCATCGAATTCCTCGCGGAACGGGGGGATGAGCGGCGGCGCACGGCCACACCGCAGTAGGTTATCACGTCAGTCGAACACTGTTTCCGCTAGCATATCGTGCCTGTGGACCAACGCAAGCCCGGCGACGATGGCGCTTTTCTCGGCGAGATCTCTTGGTTACTCTGGCGCCCCATCTCTCCGGAGGTTCCATGGCCGGCCGACTCTATATCCCCTCGCTCGATCTCGATCGCCTGCTGCCGGGCCTGGCGGTGGACGAGGCGCCGATCACCGGGGCAAACCTCGCGCCGCGTCGACCGCTGTCGCTGATCCGCCTCGAAGCCGGACGCCCGCGGCTGGCCAGCGCCTTCTGGGGACTCACCCCGCCCTGGCTCAAGGTACTCGATCATGCGCCCCATTGCGCCCGGGCCGAGTCCCTGGAATCCCGGGCCATGTTCCGCGAGGCTTTCGCGGCCCGGCGCTGCCTGGTGCCCGCCGGCGGCGTCTATGTCTGGAAGGCGCAGCCCCGGGCCAAGCAGCCCTTCCTGGTCACCCGCACCGATCGCGGCCCGCTGCTGCTGGCCGGGCTCTGGTGCCGCTTCCATACCAGCCTGACCGAACACGCGGACTCCCTGGCCCTGATCACGGTGCCCACCAACGACCTCCTGGCGCCCCTCACCGACCGGCTGCCGGCGGTGATCGCCGCAGACGACGCCAGGCGCTGGCTCGACCCGGACACGCCCCCCGAGGTGCGGCGCGCCCTGCTGATCCCGGCCCCCGGGGAACTGTTGGGCGCCTTTCCGGTATCAAGACGAGTGAACGATCCCGGCAACCAGGATGCCGCCTGCGCCTATCCCACCGGCCCCATGCTGCGCCGGACATCCGAACAGGAGAGACGATGAACCGACCACTGCGCACTCCTCTGGCCGCCTCGCTGGCCTTCGTCACGGCGCTGCTGCCTGGCCTCGCCGCCGCCCAGCAGGAGGCCGGTAGCATCGAGGCCGTGACCACGCCCCGCGTCAGCCCGGTGGACGATCGCGACTACCGCCTGCTGACCCTGGACAACGGCCTCACCGCCCTGCTGGTCAGCGACCCCGAGGCCGACAAGGCCGCGGCCTCGCTGAACGTGGACGTCGGCAGTGCCCAGGACCCGGAGGACCTGCCCGGCCTGGCGCACTACCTCGAGCACATGCTGTTCCTGGGGACCGAGACCTACCCGGCGGCCGATGCCTACCAGGGCTACCTGTCCCGCCATGGCGGCCAGCACAACGCCTTCACCGCCCCCCGGGACACCAACTATTTCTTCGCGGTGGAGCCCGACGCCCTGGCGGGCGCCCTGGACCGCTTCAGCCGTTTCTTCGTCGACCCGCTGTTCAACGCCGACCGGCTCGAGAGCGAGCGCCAGGTGGTCCATTCGGAGTACATGGCCCGCAAGCGCGACGAGGCGCGACGCCACAATGACGTCCTCGACCGCTTGCTCAACCCGGCCCACCCCACCACCGGCTTCTCGGTGGGCAGCCGCGACACCCTGGCCGACCGTCCCGCGGGCGAGCCCGACCTGCGCGAGCGGGTGATCGACTTCTATCGCTCCCACTACGGCGCCAACGTCATGCACCTGGCCGTGGTCGCCCCCCAGCCCCTGGACGAGCTGGCCGCCCTGGTCGGCGAGCGCTTCGCCGACGTGCCCGACCGCGGGCTGTCCCGACCGGAAATCACCACGCCTCTGGTCCGCCCCGAGCAGCTGCCCGCTGCCGCCGAGCTGCGTTCGCTGCGCGACGCCCGCCGGCTGAGCTTCTACTTTCCGGTGCCGGACCCCCAGATGGCCTATCGCCACAAGCCGGCCAGCTATCTCGCCAACCTGCTCGGCCACGAGGGGGACGGCAGCCTGCTGGACGTGCTGCGCGAGGCCGGCTGGGCCGACGGCCTCTCCGCCGGGGTGACCCACGGAGATGGCCAACAGGCCCTGTTCCGCATCGACATCAGCCTGACGCCGGACGGGGCCAAGCACATCGCGCGCATCCAGGCGTCGTTGTTCGACGCCATCGCGGCCATCCGCCGCGACGGGGTCGAAGCCTGGCGGTACGACGAGCAGGCCAGGCTCGCCGAGCAGGAGTTCCGTTTCCAGCAGCACGGCGCGCCGCTGCAGGATGCCATGCGTCTGTCGATGAACCTCGCCTACTATCCCCTCGAGGACGTCAACTACGCGCCCTACCGCATGGACGGCTTCGACGCGGCGCGGATCGGGACCTGGCTCTCGGCGCTGCGACCGAACAACATGCTGCGCCTGTATGCTGGTCCGGAGGTGGAGGGCGAGCGCACCTCGCCCTGGTTCGACACCCCCTGGACACCGTTCGATCTCGACCGGGATACGACGGCGCAGCCCCTGGCCGGGCTGCAGTTGCCCGACCCCAACCCCTATATCGCCGAGGACCTGACGCTACTGGAGGGCCAGGACGACACCCCGGTGCAACGAATCGACTCGCCCGCGTTCGCCTTCTGGCACATGCGCGATGCCAGCTTCGACACGCCCCGCGTCGAGTGGCGCTTCAGCCTGCAGCACCCCGCCTCGGGCCGCGATGCCCGCCAGGCCGCCATGGCGCGTCTGCTGGCCGGCTGGCTGCAGGACAGCCTCAACGAGGCGCTCTATCCGGCACGCCTGGCCGGCCACGGCTTCGAGGCCTACGCCCATGCCCGTGGCATCACCCTGTCGTTCTCCGGCTGGCGTGATCGCCAGGATCGCCTGATCGGCCGGGTTCTCGAGCAGCTGAGCGAGGGAGAGATCAACGACGACAGCGTGGTACGCGTCAGCCACCGGCTGCGCCGCGAGTGGCGCAACGCCCCCCAGGAGTCCCTCTACCGCCAGGCCGACCGCACCCTGGCCGAGACGCTGATCCGCCCCCAGTGGCCCACCGAGGCACTGCTGGCGGCCCTGGAGGACGTCGATGCCCAGGCCCTGCGCGACTTCCGCGAGGCCTTCCTCGGCGACCTGCACCTGGAGGCCATGGCGGTGGGCAACCTCGGCCGCGAGACGGCGACCCGGCAGGCACGCCAAGTCGCCGAGACCCTGGCCCCGCAGCTGGCGGAGGGCGCCATTCCCGACCTGACCCCGCTGCAGGCCAGCCGCGACCTCCCCGACCTGACGCCGGATACCGCCCGGGACGAGTCCCTGGTGATGCGCTACCTGCAGGGCCCGGACCGCTCACTGGCCAGCCAGGCCCGGCTGGCCGTGCTGGGGCGCCTGCTCGAGACCCCCTTCTACCAGCAGCTGCGCACCGAGCAGCAGCTGGGCTATGTGGTCAATGCCGGCTACCGGCCGCTGCTCGACGCGCCGGGTATCGGCCTGCTGGTGCAGTCCCCGGACACCGACAGCACCACCATCCAGTCGCGCATCGACGCCTTCCTGAAGACCTTCGGAGCCCGCCTCGAGGGGCTGGACGAGGCGGCCCTGGCCCCCTACCGCCAGGCGGTCCACGATGACCTGCTGCGCCGCGACACCGGCCTGCCCGAGCGCACCAACCGACTGTGGCGGGCGCTGGCCATGGACGACACCGCCTTCGACGAACGCCAGCGCCTCGCCGAGCGGGTGCTGGGCGTGACCCCGGCGGCCCTGCGCAAGGCCTGGCCGGGGCTGCTCAACGACGCCGTGGTCCATATCACCCATGACCCCGGCGACGCCCCCAGCGACATCATGGCGCTCAAGGACGACCTGCCGCCGCTGCCCGACGGCGAAGGCTGAACCGCCCTGGCCGAAACGAGGACGAAACGGGTCAGCCAAAGGCCTGCGCCGGCATGATGGCCTCCACGTGCATCACCAGCTCCTCGAGGATCTGGCGCTCCCGATCGCCCAGCGACTGCTGGTTGAGCCGTTCGATCTCCCGGGCGAAGTCCTTGAGGGCGAAGCCGGCGAAGACCGGGTCGTTCATGCGCTCCCAGCGGAAGGTTTCCCAGCGAGCCTGCTCCTCACCGGTCAGGGTATCGGGATAGCTGCGGGCCCGGAAACGGAACACCATTTCCTCGAGCCGCGGATCCTGAAAGGCGAAACTGGCGCCCACCAGGTCCCAGGGATCGCTATCGCGGACCCGCTGCATCTGCTGACGGTCGGACGGCGAGAAGAAGCCGCCGGAATAGAGCATCAGGTCGGGATCCCGGGGCGGCTCGGGGGGCGGCGAGGCGAAGGCCTGGCTGACCCGGGCCACGACGTCGGGGTGCTGCGCCAGCACCTTCCAGTGACGCCGGCAGGCCACCACGTCGAGGTGTAATCGCTCGACGAGCTCGCCATACTCACCCTGATGCGGCCCGGCGGTGTCCTTGAGGGCGTTCGCCGGCAGGATCACCGGGCACTTGTTGATATGAATGACCTTCAGCGGGATGCGTGTCTCGCCCTCGGCGAGGTCATCGTTGCTGACGAAGACCCGCTCGCGGATCTGCTCGGGCTCGAGGGCCAGCAGCGGGGCGGGATCCACCGAAAGATCGTAGACGATGACCCCGTTGGGGTTGGTGGGGTGCTCGGCCAGCGGCATCACCAGGGCACTGCAGCCACGACTCGCCGGGTAGCGCCGCGAGATGTGCAGCACCGGCTTGCGTCCCGGCACGTCGAGCTGCCTGGCCACCTGGCGCTTGCCGCGCATGCCCAGCAGGTAGTCGAACAACTTGGCGTTGCTCTCGCGCAGGCGCTTCGCCAGGGCGATGGTGGCTCGCACGTCGGCCAGGGCGTCATGGGCCCCGGCATGCTCGATGCCGTTGGCCGCGGTCAGATCCTCGAGCCGAAAGCTGGGCGAGCCATCCTCGCGCCTTGGCCACTCGATCCCCTCGGGGCGCAACGCATGGAAGGCCCTCACCACGTCGATCAGGTCCCAGCGGGAGTTGCCGTTCTGCCACTCCCGGGCATAGGGATCGATGAGATTGCGGTAGAAGAGGTGGCGGCTGACCTCGTCATCGAAGCGCAGGCTGTTGTAGCCCAGCGCGCAGGTGCCGGGCTCGCTCATCGCGGCCTCGACCCTACCGGCGAACTCGGCCTCGGGCAGCCCCCGCCGCCGGGCCTGCTGGGGCGTGATGCCGGTGATCAGACAGGCCTGCGGGTGCGGTAGATAGTCGTCGGCGGGCCGGCAGAACAGCTCGAGGGGCTCGCCGATCTCGTTGAACTCGGCATCGGTGCGGATGGCCGCGAACTGCGAGGGGCGGTCCCGACGCGGGTCGGCGCCGAACGTCTCGTAGTCGTGCCACAGGAAGGTCAGCGGGGCGGCTTTCGGCTGCGCCATGGGCGAGGCTCTCCGAGCAGGCGATGGGACAAGGGGCCCCAGCCTAGCACAGGCCCGTCAACGACTCAGCCGCCCTCCCCTGCCCTCGGTAGTGTGACGTTCAGCTCCAGCACCGAGCAGTTGTCCTCGCTGTCCAGGCTGATGTTGATGGCATCGTCATCGACCTGGACATAACGCCGGATCACTTCCAGCAGCTCCCGCTCAAGCATCGGCATGTAGTCCGGCTGCCCACGCTGGCTGCGCTGGTGGGCCACGATGATCTGCAGCCGCTCCTTGGCGACGGAGGCAGACTTCTTGCGCTCGCGCTTCAGGAAATCGAGTAGCTTCACCGGCGGCCTCCTCCGAACATTCGGCTCAACAGGCTCTTCTTCTGGAACTCGTGGAACCTCAGGGGTACGTCCTCGCCCAGCAGCCGGGACACGGTATCCGCATAGGCCTGGCCGGCATCGCTGCTGTCATCATGGGTCACCGGCACCCCCTGGTTGGAGGCCCGCAGTACCGCCTCGGACTCCGGGATCAGGCCGACCAGGTCAATGGCCAGGATCTCGCGGATGTCCTCGAGGTTGAGCATGTCGCCCAGATCCACGCGATTCGGGTTGTAGCGGGTGATCAGCAGGTGCTCCTTGATCGGGTCGTCGCCGCGCTCGCCCCGCCGGGTCTTGGACGACAGCAGGCCGAGGATGCGGTCGGAGTCACGTACCGAGGAGACCTCGGGATTGGTCACCACAATCGCCTCGTCGGCGAAGTACATGGCCAACTGGGCGCCGCGCTCGATGCCCGCCGGCGAGTCGCAGATGATGTAGTCGAAGTCCTTGTTCAGGGTGTTGAGCACGGTCTCGACCCCTTCCAGGGTCAGCGCATCCTTGTCCCGGGTCTGGGAGGCCGGAAGGATGTGCAGGTTGTCCACGCGCTTGTCGCGGATCAGCGCCTGGTTGAGGCCAGCCTCGCCCTGGATGACGTTGACCAGGTCATAGACCACGCGTCGCTCGCAGCCCATGATCAGGTCGAGGTTGCGCAGCCCGACATCGAAATCGATGACCACAGTCTTCTGGCCGCGCAGCGCCAGGCCCGTCGCGATGGCGGCAGCACTGGTTGTCTTACCGACCCCACCCTTGCCGGAGGTCACAACAATGATCTTGGCCAAGTGTCGCATCCTGTCTGTCATGGTGATGGAAGGCGGCGGGCCCGTGGCCACTCCGCCGAATCGTCGTTACTCGAGGTCGCGTCAGTCCAGCGACATGATGCTCAGCTGGTCGTCGCTCAGACGCACCTGCACGGCCGTGCCGAGCAGCCGCGGGTCGATGTCCTCGAGACGCTTGTAGTTGCCGGCCACCGACAGCAGCTCGGCGCGCAGCTCCCGGCAGAAGATGGCTGCCTGGGAATCGCCGTGAATGCCGGCCAGGGCACGCCCGCGCAGGGCGCCATAGACATGCACGCTGCCGCCGGCCAGCACCTCGGCGCCGGCATTGACCGCCCCCACCACCACCAGGTCACCCTCGGGAGCGGTGATCTGCTGACCGGAGCGGACCGTGCCGCGGAAGATGCGCCCACCGGCGGCGACGGCCGGAGCCGCCAGCGCCTCGGCGGCCTCCTCCTCGGCCAGGGATTCGCCGGCGTCGCCGGCCGGCACGCTCTCGAGCGCGCGGGGGCGCGCCGCTTCCTGGGGCGGGAACCAGCCGAGCCCCAGGGCCCAGGCCGACTGCTTGACCGGATCGGGCCCGCCGCGTACCGCCACCGGCAACAGTTTGTGAGCCCGGCAAACCGCACAGATCCGCTCGAGCGCCAGGTGCGGCTCATCGAGGCGTTCGACGCTGAGGACCACCGGGGTGTGCTGGAAGAAAGCGGGGGACTGACTGAGTTTGCCGGCGAGTTGTTCGCGTATGCGCTCGGGGTCGGCGCTCGTCAACTCCATGACCGTCATCGGCAGCATGCCGCCCTTGAAGGTGAATGCCATGCCGTCCCTGTCCACTTTGAGACTCATTGCCGAACTCCACGTCGGGTGATGGTCGGGGTGCTTCACCAAAACTAAGCGAGTGCCCCGGACCCTGCAACTGATGATAAGCCCAGCACTGCCTCCTTGTCAGTGTCTCGTCTCGGCAACACCCTGCCGCATCGCCCTTTTCTGCCGGATCGCCGCATGCTTAGATAAGTCCATGACCCGGCGTCTTGCACGCCGTACGTCCATCTCGTTCGCCGGCGCGCCCGCCATGCCTGTCGCGCCCATCTCAGGAAGCCCCATGTCAGGATTCCTTCGCCGACTCTTCGCCCCTCGCTGGCAGCACCCCGACCCCGATGTGAGGCGCCAGGCCATCGCGCGGCTGGACCCCGCCCAGGACGGCCAGCGCCAGCAGCTCGAACGCCTCGTTCATGATCCCGATCCCGGCGTCCGCCGGGCCGCCCTGGCCGGCCTGAGCGACCCGGAACGGCTGCTGGCCCTGCACCGGCAGGGCGATGGTTCCCACGAGCTCCGAGAACGCCTGATCACCCTGCTCTGCGGCCGCGAGGGCTCTCTCGACCTGCCACACCGCATCGCCCTGACCGAGGGCCTCGACGAACCCGATCTGCTCGAGCGGGTGGCCCTGGAGGGCGACAACCAGCAGTTACGGCTGGCCGCCCTGGCGCGTCTGGATGGCGAGGAGGCGCTGATCCGCCAGGCCTGCGAGAACGGTATCGCCGCCGTGCGCCACGCCGCCGCCGCCCGCGTCGAGAGCGAGCGAGGACTGACGCGCCTGACCCAGGAGGCCCGCCGCGACCGTCAGGTGATTCGCCAGGCTCGGGAGCGCCTGAACCGCCTGCGCGCCGATGCCGCTTCGCTGGCCGAGGCCCGCACCCGTCGCGAGGCCCTGCTGGAAAAGCTGGAGGCCCATGCCAATGCCGCCTGGGAGCCGCTCTATGCCGGTCGCTTCCGTCATCTGATGCGCGAGTGGGCCCGACTCGACGACCTGCCGGACAGCGGGCAGGAGCGGCGCTATCAGGATGCCTGTCAGCGCTGCCGCAAGGTAATCAGCGACCATGAGGCCCGTGAGCAGGCCCAGGACAAGGCCGAACGCCATCGCGAGCAGGCCGACCGTTCCCGCGAGGCCCTGGTCGAGGCCCTCGAGGAAAGCCTCCAGGCCTTGCGTCACGGCGAGCGCCTGGCCGACCAGGACATCGCCAGCCTGCGCGCCCAGAAGCAGCTCCTGGCCAGCCGCTGGCAGGCCCTCTCGGACCAGCATCTGGCCGACGACGAGCTGCGTCGCCGCTACGACGCGGCCCTTGCCGGCTACGAGTATATCGTCAAGGCCCGGGTGCGACTGGACGAGCGTGCCGATGCC
Source organism: Halomonas nitroreducens (assembly GCF_003966155.1). Taxonomy (GTDB): domain Bacteria; phylum Pseudomonadota; class Gammaproteobacteria; order Pseudomonadales; family Halomonadaceae; genus Halomonas; species Halomonas nitroreducens. The sequence goes on along the minus strand of NZ_RXNS01000009.1, from coordinate 16,936 downwards.
ATCGAGCAGGCGCTGCAGCAGGGCGACGACGAGCGCCTGGCCTGCCTGGTCGAGGCCTGCGGCTGGCCCGCGGACCTGCCCCCCTCGCCGCTGCTTCAGCGCGCTCATGAGCGCCTGCACGCGGCTGACGCACCGCTTGACCAGGATGTCGAGACGCGCCTGGCCCACTTTGCCGAGGAGCTCGACGCGCTGGAGCGGCTGCTCGAGAGCGGGGCTTTCAAGGGCGCCAGCCGGTTGCATCAGCGGTTGCGTCATCAGGCCGAAACCCTGCCGGCCGAACGCCTGGGGCCCCTGCGGGGCCGTCTCAAGCGACTGGGCGCCCGGCTGGCGGAGCTGCGCGACTGGCGCGGCTTCGTTGCGGGCCCCAAGCGTGACCAGCTCTGCGAGGCCATCACCGCCCTTGCCGACGACAGCGGCCTCAGCGACGCGGAACTCGACCGTCGGCACCGCCGACTGGTGAAGGAATGGAAGGATCTCGGCGATGCCGCCGCCAACCGTGAACAGTCCGCGGCCTTTCGGGCGGCCTCGGACCGGATCCATGAACGCCTGGCCGACTGGCGGGACCGGCGCCAGGCCGAGCGCCAGCGGAACCTGGTGGCCCGGGAGGCACTCTGCGAGCAGCTGGAGACGCTGCTGGCCCAACCCGCCGAGCAGGCCGACCCGGACGCCCTGCGCGAGATCCGCGACCGCGCCCGCCTGCAGTGGCGGCATCACTCGCCGGTGCCCCGGGACGCCGCAGAGGCCATCGGCCGCCGCTTCGGCCGCATTCGCCATGCGCTGCAGGCACTGATCGAGCAACGGGCGCACGAGATTGCCGAGGCCAAGCGCGCCTTGATCGAAGAGGCCCGCACCTTGCGCGATGGCGACCAGCCGCCCGCCCGGCAGGCAGAAGCGGCCAAGGCCCTGCAGCAACGCTGGCGGGCGCTCGGCCGGGCCCCCAAGGGCGAGGAGCAGGCCCTGTGGCGGGAGTTTCGCCACCTTTGCGACGAGATCTTCGCACGCCGGGACGCCGCGCGCAGCGACCAGGCACAGCGCGCCAGGACGCGATTGGACGCCATGCAGGCGCTGATCGACCGGCTCGATGCCTGGCATCCGGCCAGGAGCAGCGAGGCCACCGATCTGGAGGCGGCCATTCAGGAAGCCTCTACCCTGGAGCCACTGCCGCCCGGCCGGCGCAGCGAGGGCATGCGTCGGCGTTGGTCGGGCATCGTCAGGGCACGACGCGAACGGCTCGCCCGATTGGCCCTGGCCGAGGAGGTCCATCGCTGGCGCCAGGTGCAACCGTTGCTGGAGGCCCACCTGGCGGCGGATGCCGCGTCTCTCGCCGGCGCCGACCCCACAGAAGTGCCCGAGGCCGAGGCCGGCCCCCTGCCAGAGGACCTGCGCCAGGCCCATGCCCGACGCAATGCAGCCCGCCGGGCGCCGCCGGCGCCGGAAGATGTCGACGAACGCCTGGCCCGCCTGCGGGTCCATCTCTCGTTGCTGGCCGGCGACCCGGTCAATCGGCAGGACGACCCCCTGCGCCTGGCCATCCAGGTGGAGCGCCTCAACGAGAATCTGGGACGGGAAGCGTCCCGTGCCGATGAGCTGCGCGGCGTGCTCGCCGACCTGCTGGCTACCGGCCCGGTCCCCCCGGACCTATGGAAGCGGGAGGTCGGCGACCTGGACCGCACCCTGGAGACCCTCACCCAGCTGCCACCGCCTTGATGCCTCGAGATATCCAACGCAAAGCGCGAGACCGAGGCCTCGCGCTTTGCGTGTCGGGGTAGCGAGTTCGCCGGGCGGCTCAGCCCATGAACTGGCCACCATTGATGTCGATGTTGGCCCCGGTGATGAACCCGGACTCCTTGTCGGCCAGGAACGTTACCAGTCGACCGATCTCTTCGGGCGTGCCATAGCGCTTGACCGGGATGGTCTCGCGGATCGCCTCGCGAACCTTCTCCGGAATCTTCATGATCATGTCGGTGGCGATATAGCCCGGCGAGACGGTATTGACGGTGATGCCCTTGGTGGCCGTCTCCTGGGCCAGAGACATGGTCAGGCCATGCATGCCCGCCTTGGCCGCCGCATAGTTCACCTGGCCGAACTGACCCTTGCGCCCGTTGATGGACGAGATGTTGATGATGCGCCCGTAGCCCTCCTCGAGCATGTCCTCGATGACGCTGCGGCAGGTGTTGAACACGCTGTTGAGGTTGGTGTCGATGACCTCGCTCCACTGCTCCGAGGACATCTTCTTCAGGGTCCCGTCACGGGTGATCCCCGCGCAATTGACCAGCACGCTGACCGGCCCATAGGTATCGCGGATCTCCTTGGCGCCTGCCATGCAGGCATCATAGTCGGAGAGGTCGACCCCGGACAGGGCGATGTTGTCGTAACCATCGGCTTTCTGGGTCTCGAGCCAGGCCTTGGCCTTCTCGGGATTGTGGTAGCCCGCGATCACCTGGTAGCCGGCATCGGCCAGTGCACGGCAGATGGCCGACCCGATGCCACCGGTTCCACCGGTTACCCAGGCGACGGAAGATGATGTTGTCATTGACTAACTCCCTGATGATTCACGACCTGTGCCCAGGCGCCAGACCTGGGCGCTCGACGACAGTATCGCCATGATGGCTGTCACTAATATGACAGCCATCTTCGAGTATGGACCAACGAGCGGGACCAATACGAGCATGGAAACACCCCCTTGACGCAAGTCAGGATGTCTGTAAAATATGCCTCACGTTGATGCGGGGTGGAGCAGTCTGGTAGCTCGTCGGGCTCATAACCCGAAGGTCATCGGTTCAAATCCGGTCCCCGCTACCAAACATCGAGAAAGGCCAGAACCGAGAGGTTCTGGCCTTTTGCATTGCCGGGGCATCAACGCGTCGGGCTCGGCTCGTCACGACCCCGGAAGGCCACCGGCTCGAATCCGGTCCCCGCTACCAAACATCGAGAAAGGCCAGAACCGAGAGGTTCTGGCCTTTTGCATTGCCGGGGCATCAACGCGTTGGGCTCGGCTCGTCACGACACCGGAAGGCCACCGGCTCGAATCCGACCCCGCTGCCGACCATCGAGACAGGCCAGAGCCGGGAGGTCCTGGCCTTTTGCATTGCCGGGGCATCAACGCGTCGGGCTCGGCTCGTCACGACCCCGGAAGGCCACCGGCTCGAATCCGGCCCCGCTGCCGACCATCGAGACAGGCCAGAGCCGGGAGGTTCTGGCCTTTTGCATTCCCGGGGCATCAACGCAGAGGCGCTCGTCAGGCTCGGCGGCTGCCCTCCCCGACAGGGGGGGCCCGACAGGGGGCCCCGACAGGGGCCGTCGGGCCAGGAGTCCCCGCACACCGCCGTGACGGGCAGCAGCGCTTCGAGCCCCGCCGGAGTCGCCGCCTGGCCATGCCCCCTTGAATCCCGATGCGGTCACCCGCATCTGAGTAACAAACTCACCCTCATGTCCTAAGGCCAGTCCATCATGCCAATCGTCGATCCACGCACTGGGGAGCCGCTCACCCCCGAGAGCGGCTCCGAGCAACCGTCCAGCGCCGCCGCGGGCCAGCAGGGCGCCGAGCTGATCATCGATGTCGACCGCAGCAACATCCAGCAGCTGCTCGAGACATCCATGCAGGTGCCGGTGCTCCTCGATTGCTGGGCCCCCTGGTGCGAGCCCTGCAAGAACCTCATGCCGGTGCTCGAGAAGCTCACCCGGGAGTACAACGGCGCCTTCATCCTGGCCAAGCTCAACATCGACGATAACCAGGACATCGCCGGACAGCTCGGCGTGCGCTCGGTCCCGGACGTCAAGCTGATCAGCCAGGGTGGCCTGGTCGACCAGTTCCAGGGCGCGCTGCCCGAGAAGGAGATCCGTGAGTGGCTGGGCCGCTACTTCCAGGCCCCGGCCGAGGCCCAGCTGAGTCCCGAGGAACAGGCTGCCGCCGCCCTCGAAGCCGGCGATACCACCACCGCCCGGCAGATCTACGAGGAGCTGGTGCAACAGTGGCCGGAGCACACTCCCTACCAGGTGGAGCTCGCCCGCACGCTGGTCGCCGCCGGCGAGCCCCAGCAGGCAAGAGCCCTGCTCGACGCCCTACCGCCGGAGGAACGAGACGCGGCGCCGGCCCGCGGCGTGCGCGCCAGCATCGAGTTCGGCGAGGAGGCGCCCTCCGCCGAGGAACTCGCCGCCCTCGAGGGCCGCGACGACAGCGAGGCCCGCTACCAGCGGGCGCTGCGCCAGGTCGCCGACGGCCAGTACGAGGCCGGCCTGGAGGCCCTGCTGGCGCTGATGAAGAGCGACCGCGCCTACGGCGACGACGCGGCCCGCAAGACGCTGTTACGGGTCTTCGATGCCCTGGGCGCCGATCACCCGCTGACCGTCACCTTCCGCCGCAAGCTGTTCGCCCAACTCTACTGAAGTCCGCTCGGCCGTCCCTGGGGCGGCCGAGTCGTGTCAGGCGCCGAGCACGCCCTCCAGACGATCCAGGGCGGCCTCCAGCTGCCGAGCAGTGGTGCCGAAGTTGAGCCGCACGAATCCCGGCCAGCCGAAAGCGGCGCCATCGGACAAGGCCACCCCGGCCCACTCCAGCAAGGCCTGCTGGGGGGACTTTTCAGTATCCTGCAGGGCCGGCGCCTCACGCAGATCCAGCCAGGCCAGGTAGGTGGAAGCCGGCGAGGCCATGACCACCCCGGGCCAGCGGGCCACCCGCTCGACCAGTCGACGACGGTTGTCACGCAGGGTCTCGAGCAGGGCCCGTCGCCAGGGCTCACCATGACGATAGGCGGCCTCGGCGGCCACCAGGCCCAGCACGTTGCCGTCCGGCTGCAGCCCCCTGGCCCGGGCGGCGAAGCGGCGGCGCAGGCCGACATCGGGGATCACCGCGCAGGCGGCGGTCAGGCCGGCGAGGTTGAAGGTCTTGGAGGGCGCCCAGAGTGTCAGGATCCGCTCGGCGAGGGCCGGATACGCCGCCGCCAGAGGGCGATGGCGCCCCCCGTCGTCGAGCAGCAGGTCGCAGTGCAGCTCATCCGAGGCGACGATGAGGTCATGGCGCTCGACCAGCGACGCCAGGCCATCCAGCTCCTCGGTGGTCCAGACCCGGCCGGTGGGATTGTGGGGCTGGCACCACAACAGCAACCGCGTCTCGGGGGTGATGGCCGCCTCCAGCGCCGCCAGGTCAAGCGTCCAGTCACCGCCGGGGCCGACGGGGGGGCTCAGGGCGACCTGCTGAGGCAGGCGCCCGGTGCGCTCGGCCACCTTGAGGAAGGGGGGGTAGATGGGCGTCACCGTCAGCACGCCCTCGCCCGGCTCGGTCAAGGCCAGGCTGGCGATGTGCAGGGCCGGGACCACCCCCGGTAGCCACAATTGCCAGTCCGGCTCGATCTCCCAGGCATAGTGTTCGGCGCTCCAGGCACACAGGGCCTGCTTGAGGCTGTCCGGTACCAGCCCATAGCCGAACACGCCATGCGCCACCCGCGCATGCAATGCCTCGATCACCGCCGGGGGCGAGCGGAAGTCCATGTCGGCCACCCAGAGCGGCAGCACGTCCTCACCGTAGCTGTGCCACTTCTGGGATGGCCAATCGGACGGCCAGTCGGACGACTCATCGCCCCGGGACGGGTGGCGGCGCTCGACGGGCGTGGCAAAATCGAATTCCATAGACTGTCCTGCTTGCAAGAGGCCATACGAATGCCTGAGACCATGCCGCAAAGCGGCTTCTATGCCAAGGTACGCCGCGGCCTGCCCGCCGTCATCGCCCACTGGCTGACACTCGGCCAGGGCGATGCGGACCGCCTGGCATTGATCCTGGCCGAGACCGCCCGGGTCGCCAAGCTCGGTGAACCGGAGGCCACGCCCAGCGGCGCCACCCTCCAGGCCTGGAGCCGGGCAGACGGCGGCGAGGAGATTCCCCTCTGGGCCGGACGCACGGCGGTCTTCCTGCTCGTCCAGATGCCCGCCCGACCGGTGCCGGCCGACGACGATGAGGCCAGCGCCTGGGCCTATTGCTGGCTGCGCAACCGCGCCGACGAGGCATACGAGAGCGCAGCGGACGCCCTGCCCGGGCACCTGCAGGCCCCCTTGGCCGCCGCCCTCAAGGCAGCCTGGACGGACCGCCAGGGACTGCGGCTGGTGTGAAGTCCTGCCCGCCGCCGCTAGCGGCGGCGGGCAGGCCGCTTGGGGCGAAAGCCCGCCGGCTTGGTGGCCAGCCAGTCGACGAAGGCCCGGATCTCCGGGTGGCGCATCAGCGCCTCCCGGCTGCGATAATGCTCGGCCAGCTCGCGCTCGCCGAGCACCCCATGGATGTGCTTGTGACAGGCATGGCACAGCCACAGGATGGACGTGAGCCGCTCGACGCGATCGAACCGGCGGCGATAGCGCGCCTTGCCGTGAAGCGCGCGGGGAATCAGGTGGTGTCGTGTCAGGGGCGCCGCCCGCCCGCACAGCTCGCAGACCTCGGGGCGCGTCGGAGACGACAAGTCATGACCGGCCATGGGCACCTCACAGGCTTGCTGTCACTCTAGGATAAAGGAGACTCGATGGACGTTCCGCTCAGTTGGCAACTGGCCAAGCTACTGGTCTCGATCGGTGTGGTGCTGGGGCTATCAGCGGTCGCCGAGCGCCTCAGCACCCGCATGGCGGGGCTGCTCTCGGGCTACCCCCTGGGCACCGCCATCGCGCTGTTCTTCATCGGCCTGGAGCTTTCGCCGGGCTTCGCCGCCGAGAGTGCAGTGCACACCCTGGCCGGTTTCTCCGCAACGCTGGCGCTGGGCGGTGGCTACCTGCTCTGCGCCCGCCGCGATGGTCTGCGGGGCGTGATGCTGGGCACCACTGGCGGGCTCGCCGCCTGGCTGCTGGTGGGCCTGCTGCTGACCCACATCGAGTTCACCCGGGTCAGCGGCACCCTGACCACCCTGGTGGCGATCCTCGTCTTCATCCGCCTCTACCGCCGCGTGCCGGATACCGCCGCGCAGCCCAAGGGCGGCTTCAGCTGGCCGGCACTGGGCCTGCGCGCAGGGCTGGCCGCCGTCATCATCTTCCTGATCACCGGCCTCGCGCATGTGGTACCGACGGCCTGGGCCGGGGTCATGGCCGCCTTCCCGGTGACCATGTACCCCTTCCTGGTGATCCTCCACCTGACCCATGGCGCTGCCCCGGTGGCCACGGTGATCAAGCATTACCCCGCGGGCCTCGGCTCGCTGCTGTGCTATGCCCTGAGCGTCTCCCTGACCTATGACAGCCTGGGCCTGGTGCTGGGCACCCTGACCGGTTTCGCTGCCGCCACCGCCTGGCTGCTGGCCTGGACCCGAGGCACGGCCTGGTGGCAAGGCCGTCGCGCCGCCACGACTTGACCGAGCGCTTGCTCGGGGCAATGCTGTGACTTCCGGCCCGCCGGCCACCGTCCACGAGGAGCCTGTATGTTCGTCCGCACCATCGAGCCCGCCTTCTATGACACCGATGCCCTTGGCCACATCAACAACACCCGCCTGCCGGCCTGGTTCGAGCTGGCTCGCAACGACCTCTTCCGGCTGTTCACGCCGGACCTCGACCCGCGTCAGTGGCGGCTGATCATGGCACGCATGGAAATCGACTACCGGGCGGAGCTCTACTACGGTCACGATATCGAGATTCGTACCTACCTGACGCGACTCGGCACCAGCTCCTTCACCGTGACCCAGGAGGCGCGCCAGAATGGCGTGCTCGCCAACCTGGGGCACACCGTGCTGGTGCAGTTCGATCATGACACCAAGCGGGCCGTGCCCATCGAGGGCGAGCTGCGCCGGGCGCTGGAGGCACACCTGCAGGAACCGGAGGCCGTCGACGCATGACACCGGCCGTGAAGGTGCTGGAACGAGCCGGGGTGGCCTTCGCCCTGGCCAGCTACGCGCATGACCCGCGCCGCCCCGCCTATGGCGAGGAGGCCGCCGAGGCCCTGGGATTGTCGCCCTGGGAGGTCTTCAAGACCCTGTTGGCCCGGCTCGACGACGGCCGGCTGGCGATGGCCATCGTCCCGGTGGCGAGCTCGCTCGACCTCAAGGCCCTGGCGCGGGCCGCCGGCGCTCGCAAGGCGGTGATGGCCGAGCCCGCGGAGGCCGAGCGGGCCACGGGCTATGTAGTGGGCGGCATCAGTCCGTTGGGGCAGAAGAAGCGCCTGGCCGCCTTCATCGACGCCAGCGCCGACCCCCTCGCGGCCATCCATGTCAGCGGCGGGCGGAGGGGGCTGGAGATTCGTCTCGCCCCGCAGGACCTGGCCCGGCTGCTCGATGCCCGCTTCGCGCCCCTGGCCCGGCGCTGAGCCGAACGCCGCGGGTCGCGGTCCTAAGCCTATCGCCTCGGCATCGCCGAGCCCAGCCACCCGAGGAGCCGCCGATGGCCATCCGCTACGATCTCTGGCTCGACCCCGATGATGTCGCCCGTCACCGTGCCGTAGAGGCCGACCTGGAACGCTTCTTCATGGAGCGGTTCGCCGACTTTCCCCACATCCGCTTGTTCGGGGAAGACCCTTACGATTATGATGCGCCGTTCAACCGCCTCTATGACGTGCTGATGGCGCGGGCCGGCGAGTATTGTGAACGGCAGTGGAGCTACGTGCCCACTCCCGAGCAACTCAACCGGACCTTCTTTCGCGCCGTGGGCCGTTCGAACAAGTTCATACGAGACCCCGACGATGGTGATCCGCCCCGACACGATGCCTGACGCGCGCCAGTTAGGCATCATTGCCGAGCAGCTCGGCCGTGCGCCCCGCGGCATCGAGGCCCTGGCCGCCACCGACGGCGAGGGCACGCCCCTGGTGCTGCGCATGGCCCCCATCGTCGACGGCAAGCCCTTCCCGACCCTCTACTGGCTCAGCTCCGAGACCCTGAAGGTCGAGCTGTCGCGCATCGAGGCCGCCGGCGTCATCAAGGCCCTCGAGACCCGCCTTCGGGACGACCCCGAGTTCCTGGCCGCCTACCACCGCAGCCACGCCGACTACGTGGACGCCCGCTGGCGGCATATGAGCGCCACGCAGCGGGCCGAGGTCGACCGCCTGGGCTATGCCGGCGTGCTGCGCGAGCGCGGCATCGGCGGCATCGCCAACTGGGACCAGGTGCGCTGCCTGCACACCCAGTACGCCCACCACCTGTGCGGCGACAATGTCATCGGCCGCTGGCTCGACGCCGAATATGGCGTGATCGACGGCCTGCCCTGAGCCGGCTGCGCGACGCTTTCCCCTCCCCCGACAACACACCAACAGGAGTCCCCGATGTACCTCGATACCCATGTGATCGCCAGTCTCGCCCTGATCGCCAGCCTGGTTGGCATCAGCGTCGGCGGCATCGCCCTGCTGCGCCAGGCCATGCGGCGTGACGCCGCCCGCGCCCGCTGAACGCGCCTGCCGACCCTACACAGCGAAGGGCGCCTCTTTGGCGCCCTTTTTGTTGCTTCCGCGCTTTGCCCGGAGCGACTCACCACCGCTAGGATAAGAGACCCATCAAGGAGGACACCATGGCGAGTATGTGCGTCTATCTGGGCTCGCGGGAAGGCCGCGATCCGCGCTTCCTCGAGACCGCCCGGACGCTGGGCCTGACCCTGGCCCGGCGCGGCCACTCTCTGGTCTACGGCGGCGCCCGGGTGGGCATGATGGGGGCGCTGGCCGACAGCGTCCTGACCGCCGGCGGCGAGGTCACCGGGGTGATGCCCGACCACCTGGTCGAGCGTGAGCAGGCCCACCACGGGCTGACACGGCTGATCCGTGTGCGCAGCATGCACGAGCGCAAGGCCAGCATGGCCGCCCACAGCGATGCCTTCATTGCCCTGCCCGGCGGCATCGGCACGCTGGAGGAGCTTTTCGAGGCCTGGACCTGGCAGTACCTGGGACTCCACGACAAGCCCATCGGGGTGCTCGACACGGACGGCTTCTATGCGCCCCTGCTGACCTTCCTCGACACCACCGTCGATCATGGCTTTCTCGACGCCCGTACCCGGACCAGTCTGCTCGCCGCCACCGAACCGGATGACCTGCTGGCCACCATCGAGGCTCGTCTCGCCGATTCCTGATCCCTGAAGCTCCGGAGGCCTGCCATGTATGCCATCCACCATGACCCGGACCGCCTCGTCTGGGCCGAGGCGACCGCCCCCGCGGGCCCGGGCCACCAGGAGGTGCGTCTCCGGGTGGCCTGGGCCGGTGTCAACCGCGCCGACCTGATGCAGCGTGCGGGCCAGTACCCGCCCCCTGCCGGCGCCTCGGCGACCCTCGGCCTGGAGGTCAGTGGCACCGTGGTAGCAATCGGGGAGGGCGTCACCGGCCTCGCAGTCGGTCAACCGGTCTGCGCGCTGCTGGCCGGCGGTGGCTACGCCGAGGAGGTGGTCGTCGACGCTCGGCAGGTGCTGCCGGTCCCGGCGGGCCTTGGGCTACGCGAGGCCGCAGCCCTTCCCGAGGTGTTTGCCACGGCCTGGCTCAACCTCTTCATGGAAGGCGCCCTGGCGCCGGGGGAACGGGTCCTGCTGCATGCCGGGGCGAGTGGCGTCGGCACCGCCGCCATCCAGCTGTGCCAAGCCTTCGCGCATCCCTGCTTCGTCACCGCGGGCAGCGTGGCCAAGCTCACCGCTTGTCGCGAGCTGGGTGCCGACGCCGGCTGGAACCGCCACGATGGCAGCTTCGTGGAGTCGGTGAAGGCCTGGGGCGGCGCCGACATGATCCTCGACCCGGTGGGCGCGAGCTATCTCGCCGACAACCAGAAGGTGCTCAATGCCGATGGCCGGCTGGTAGTGATCGGCCTGATGGGTGGACGCCAGGCGGAGCTGGACCTGGGACGGCTATTGATGAAGCGCCAGCGAGTGATCGGCTCCACCCTGCGCACCCACCCTCCGGCGGCCAAGGGCGAGATCCTCGAGGCCCTGCGGGTCCATGTCTGGCCACGCCTGGTCAGCGGCGAGCTGGCGCCTCTGGTGGACCGGACCTGGCCCATCGCCGAGGCCGAGGCGGCCCACGACCATGTCCGGCGGGACGCCAATGTCGGCAAGGTGCTGCTGGAGGTGGGGGGCAAGCCCTGAGCGTTGTCTGACAGTCGACGAGCGCAGGTGCCTATCAGGCATTGCCGAGTCCGCTCGCGGCGTCGACCAAAGTGCGCTGATAGGTGAGCTGCAACAGCAGGGCATCCTCGCCGGCGCGATGCCGATGGATCCCCTGCTCGCGGATGATGGCTTCCTTGGTGGTACTCCAGCGCGCGAGCTGGGCCTCGCTGAGCAGTCGCCGCAGGGCCTCGAGGCGGAACGCCGGGAGCATGCCGGCATGATGGAAGAGCAGCGACAACCAGGTGTTGTCGTAGCCCCAGCTGTCGCTGTAGGCAATGCCGATCTCGCCGAGCTCGTCGTTGAGCCAGCGAGCCACCTGGCGCACGGGATAGCCTTCCCGCTGCAGGCGCCCGCGGGAGATGCCATGCAGCAGCTCCGCCTTGGGATCCCAGTGGGTCCATTCGGCGAGGGGCTGAACGAGAAAGGCGCAGGAACTGCCATCGGACCGGGCCAGGCCGACCTCGATGGGGTAGCTGCCGCGCCCGAATCCGGACGCTTCGATATCCAGCAGTGTCGGTAGCGTCACGGGCTGGGGAGTCCTTGGTGATGAAAGCCACCGACGTCACAGGGGTGGCCGCTGTCACCGCCTCGTCATGAGGCGGGCCATCATCCTAGTGTCGCGTTCCGGCTTCGTTGGTGTCCAGTGCCTCGTCAAGCCCGGTAAAGCGATCGGCCAGGGTCTGCCAGTGCGCCTGGCGCTCGGCATCGACCGGCAGGCCGAGCTCTCCGTCGCGGTAGGCACGGGCCAGCCGCGCGGCGGCCAGGGAGTGTCCCGCCTCGCCAGCCCGGGCATACCAGGTCACGGCATGGTCATCACGGCGGGGGTACAGGGCACAACCGTACTCGTAGATCTGTCCAGCCTGATACTGCGCCCGGGTGTCGTCCCCCTGGGCGGCCTCGAGCACGTAGCGGGCCCCCCGAGCCTTGTCCTGAGGCGTGATGCCGCGATGGAAGAGCATGTGCCCGTACACCGATAGCGCCGCTGGATGGCCGGCATCGGCACAGCGCTGGAAGAGGTGCATGGTCAGTCGCTGGGTACGCGGCGAACGCGGCAGCCAGCGCGTATGGAACAGCTGCTGTGCCAGACGGTACTCGAGCCGAGTGAACAGTGATGATGCCTGCTGCATGGCAAACAACCTTACGTCCAGTGGTCCGAAAAAATGACGTCGAGCACCACCCTGTGTCCGGCGTCGCTTCCTAGGATGACAGCCGCCCTGCGGACTCCGCCGGGGCAACGGGTGGGCAAGCATACGCCCGCCCCGGCGGGGACTCAACCCCCGGCCCGTTTACGGGGACTGGGGCCCTCGCTACCATGCGGAGCGGACCGCCCAACCGCACGAGGAGTGACGGATGCAGACCCGCCCCCTGGGCACTACCGGTATCGACGTCAGCCGACTGTGCCTCGGCACCATGACCTTCGGCGAGCAGAACACCGAGGCCGACGCCCATGAGCAACTCGACCGTGCCGTGGCTTTCGGCATCAACTTTATTGACACTGCCGAGATGTATCCAGTGCCGCCCAGGGCTGAGACCCTGGGGCGAACCGAGGCCTATATCGGCAGCTGGCTCAAGGCTCGGGGATCCCGCGATGACGTCATCATCGCCACCAAGGCCAGCGGCCCCGGCCTCGAGCACGTCCGAGGCGGGCCCCGGCTGACCCGTGGGCACCTCCACCAGGCCATCGACGACAGCCTGATCCGCCTGCAGACCGACTACGTCGACCTCTATCAGCTCCACTGGCCCGATCGCCGAACCAACTTCTTCGGCCGGCTCGGCTACCAGCACGACGAGGAGGAGGACGCCACCGACCTGGAAGAAAGCCTCTCGGCGCTCAAGGAGCTGGTGCAGGCCGGCAAGGTACGCGCCGTGGGCCTGTCCAACGAGACGCCTTGGGGCGTGATGCACGCCCTGCGCCTGGCCGATACCCTGGGCCTGCCGCGGGTCGCCTCGGTGCAGAACCCCTACAGCCTGCTCAACCGCACCTTCGAGGTGGGCCTGGCCGAGATCGCCCACCGCGAGAGCGTCGGCCTGCTGGCCTACTCGCCGCTGGCCTTCGGCAAGCTGTCCGGCAAGTACCTGGACGGAGCCCGACCGGCGAACGCCCGCCTGACACTCTTCGAACGCTTCCAGCGCTATAGTACACCTCTTGCCGACGAGGCCACGCGAGCCTATGTGGACCTCGCTCGGGAGCACGGCCTCGACCCGGCACAGATGGCCCTGGCCTTCGTCAACTCGCGCAGTTTCCTTACCAGCAACATCATCGGCGCCACGACCATGGACCAGCTCGAGAGCGACCTGGCCAGCGAGTCCCTGCGCCTCGATGACGACGTGCTCGACGCTATCGAGGACATCCATCAGCGCTACCCCAACCCCTGCCCCTGACGCGGCGGGTCCGGGGCTATGAGGGCGATAGCCGCGGGCCTGTCCACGGCTTGATATACTGCCCGTAACTTTCCCAGGTACAGGAGCGCCCATGCTCAGCGTGATCTCGCCCGCCAAGACGCTGGACTTCGAGACACCGGCCACGACCGACCGCCATACCCAGCCGGACTTTCTCACCCGCAGTCGCGAGCTGATCGGCATCCTGCGCGATCTCTCACCTCAGCAGATCAGCGATCTGATGGGGGTGAGCGACAAGATCGCCGGCCTCAACGCGGCCCGCTTCGCCGAGTGGCAGACGCCCTTCACGCCGGGCAACGCCAAGCCCGCGGCCCAGGCCTTCCAGGGAGATGTCTATGTGGGGCTCGAAGCCGATCGCTTCGACGACGACGATAACGCCTTCGCCCAGGACCACCTGCGCATCCTCTCCGGCCTCTACGGCCTGCTGCGCCCTCTGGACCTGATCCAGCCCTATCGCCTCGAGATGGGCACCAAGCTGGCCAATCCGGCCGGCAAGGACCTCTATGCCTACTGGAAGGAAACGTTGACCACGGCCCTCGACCAGGCGGTGGCCGACAGCGGCAACCCGGTGCTGGTCAACCTGGCCTCCAACGAGTACTTCAAGGCCATCGATGCGAAACGGCTCAAGGCCCGGGTCATCACCCCGGTGTTCAAGGACGAGAAGAACGGCCAGTACAAGATCATCAGCTTCTACGCCAAGAAGGCCCGCGGACTGATGGCCGCCTGGATGATCCGCCAGCGCCTGGACGATGCCGAGGCGCTCAAGGACTTCGACGTGGCCGGCTATCGTTTCAACGCCGCCCTCTCCGAGGGCGACACTCTGGTGTTCTGTCGCGACGAACGCGACCGCTAAGCCACTAGAAGAAGCGTAGAGGGCGCGCCGAGCGTCCCTTGAGAAAACGCCGGTGGACATCCTTGAAGCCGGCGTCGTCACAACGCTCGAGCCACTCATAGGCGACCATGTCGGCACTGACCTCCAGGGCGCCGGCCTGAGCCATCCGGCGCCGGGCCAAGGCCGCCTCCTCCGGTCGCCGGCTCACTGCCGCCTCCGCCAGCCAGGCCACCTCGTAGCCGGCCTCGAGCAGGGCCAGGCCGGTCTGCAACACGCAGATATGCGCCTCGGCACCGCACAGCACGACCTGGTGCCGGCCGCTCTCGACCAGCGCCCGGGCAAACTCTGTCTCGGCGTGGGCATTGAAATGTACCTTCTCCCAGCACCGGTGCTCCCCCAGCATCTCCAGCAGGCGGGGCGCGGTGCCGCCCAGCCCGGCCGGATACTGCTCGGTGAGCCATACCGGGACGTCCAGGGCCTCGGCCACGCCTCCCAGCCAGCCGGCCTCGCTGACCGCCTGATCACTGCCGTCGATCACCGGTAGCAGACCGGCCTGCAGATCGACGATCAGCAACAGGCTTGCCTCCCGTTTCAGGCGCATGGCATTCCCCCCGCAATGAGTTTCCGGATAGACCGTGCCCGGTTTCAGCTTAGCCGCTAGAATGGTCGCTTCGAAAGCCCGATGGCTGCCCGCAGCCTCCAGATGGAGATCCCTCGATGCGTCACCTTCTCATCATGCTCATCGTCGGCGTCCTGGGCTTCGGCCTGGCCGTCGACCATGCCGATGCTCGCCGCCTGGGAGGCGGCAAGAGCGTCGGCAGCTATTCCCGCTCGGCCGACTCCGGCACCGCCACGGCCCCGCGCGCCACCGGCACCACGGCCGGCCAGCGCAAGCCCTCGAGCGGCCTGTCGCGCTTCGCCGGCCCCTTCGCGGGGATGCTGGCCGGTGGCCTGCTGGCGTCGCTGTTCTTCGGTGGCGCCTTCGACGAACTGCGCCTGTTCGACATCCTGCTGATCGGTGGCGCGATCTTCCTGCTGCTGCGCCTGTTTGCTCGACGCCGCCCGTCCCTGGCCGGCGGGCCGAGCCCCTCCCAGGCGCCGCAGGGCCAGCCCCAGGCCTTCCAGGCCAGCAACCCGGGCGGGGCCAGCGGTCTCGCGGCGGAGCCGGCCTGGTTCAATCGTGAACGCTTCCTGGGCGGTGCCAAGGAACACTTCATGACCCTGCAGCGCGCCTGGGACAACAACGACTTCTCGCAGATCCAGGACTACGTCACGCCCGAACTCTACAACCTGCTGCGCCAGGAGCGCGACCAGCATCCGGCCAACAACCGCACCGAGATCGTGCGCCTGTTCGCCGAATTGGGCAGCGTCCGGGAGCTCGACCACCAGGCCGAGGCCACCGTGCTCTTCCATGGCATCATCGACGAGAACGGCGAGCAGAATGCCTTCAACGAGACCTGGCACCTGGTGCGCGAGCTGCGTGACGGGGCCCCCTGGTACGTCCAGGGCATTGAGCAGACCCCCGGCGCCTGACCGGGTGTGATCCCCCAGACACAGAAGGCCGGGCATGTAGCCCGGCCTTCTGCGTTCTTGAGGGGAGAAGCATTCAGTAGCTCGATTCTTCCGCAGCCTCCTCGACGTTCTCTCCCATCTCCTCGACGGACTCGCCGGCCTCCTCCATGGCCTCGTCGACATTTTCTCCAGCCTGCTCCGCCGGCCCTTCGTCCTCGCAGGCGGCGAGTCCCATTGCCATCATGCCGATGAGCAGTGACAGCGCGAACGTGCGCAACAATTGCAGCTTCATGGTATCTCCTCCTGAGATGACGGTATCCAGCGGATTTCCCCTCACAGGCTAGCCGTCATGGCGGCACCTGACTAGCGGGATCCCTGCGATGTCACATCTGCTTGTATGCATATACCGACACCCGCGGGGTCTGCTCGAGGACCCGCCGCGCATTCATCGACTTCAGCGGCCGGTTGTTGGCCTCGCCCAGCAGTCGGGACATGGCCTGCAGCTGGCTCTCGCTGGCTGATCGCGGCGCCTTGGCCGCCAGCCAGAGCACGCCCTTCGAGCTGGGTGGCGTCGTCAGGAAACCGTTCGTCGGCCGTGCGGCCGCAAGGCCTCGGCCTCGAGCCCTTTGTCGAGCGTCATCGGGGCCCGGGCGTCGCAGGGACCTGTCGGGCCCCGCCAGCCAGCCTTGAAAAAACCCGGCAGCTGTTGCTACCGGGGTTGTCTCGGAATCAGTGCCTGACGATGATTCGGCCGGCGTTCCGGCGGCCGGCGTTCCGGCGGCCGGCGCTCCGGCGCTCCGGGACTCTCCATGGGGAGGCCCCCCGGGAGGTGCCATCGGCCCAACATGAAAAAACCCCGGCAGCTGTCGCTACCGGGGTTTTCTCGAAATAAGTGCCTGACGATGACCTACTCTCGCATGGGGAGACCCCACACTACCATCGGCGCTGAGCGGTTTCACTGCTGAGTTCGGCAAGGGATCAGGTGGTTCCCGCACGCTATGGTCGTCAGGCGAAAAAGGATGCGAATCATGCTGGCGCGATACGCCTCACGTACCCGGCTCTTGCCGTCTGTCATCGACAGACCGCTTGGGTGTTATATGGTCAAGCCTCACGGACAATTAGTATCGGTTAGCTCAACGCCTTGCAGCGCTTCCACATCCGACCTATCAACCA
>NZ_RXNS01000008.1 GCF_003966155.1 Halomonas nitroreducens | reverse complement strand
TGCGGGCGGCGAACTCGATGCCCTCGCGACAGCGCCCCTCCTCGCTCAGGAAGTGCAGCGACATGCCGAACAGCAGGGCGTAGAGCAACGTCGGGCCCCCATAATGATCGGCAATGAAGGTCGTGGCCAGGGCGATTGTGATGCACAACAGCAGCCCCCTTCCGGTGGCACGACAGTCGACGAGCCGGCGGCGCAGTCGAGATGGCCACCCTGCCGCTGATGTTGCGAAGTTCTGCGGTCTCATTGTCATGCTTTCCTGATCGCAGGTCTGCCTATGCCCCAATGTCGATGCGGAGCGGCTCCAAGATGACCCGAGGGCCGATGTGGCAGTGCCCACGGCGGGTGACGAGCGCGCCTTCACGTTCGCTTACGACGCCCTGGCGGCACGGCCTGGCCTCGCCGAGAACGACACGGGCGTATCACGGCTCGAGAATCACCTTGGCGGCTGAAGTGCGCCCTGCGACGAGTTCGGCAAAGGCGTCGGCCCCCTCCTCGAGCCGGCGCACTTCTACCCAGTCCAGGGCCCCGAGAGCCTGGGAGTCCAACAAGTCGACAGTGGCTCGCAGGTCTGAAGGTGTATAGGTATAGGCGCCGAGGAAAGTCACCTCCTTGAGGGTGATGGCCCTGACATCCAGGCCCCCCTCGTTATCCTGCAGGCCGAGGTGCATGACGGCCCCGCCGGGTCGCACGGCCTGCACGGCCATGCCCCGGGTGGGCGCTGCCCCGACGCAATCGAATACGGCCTCGAACATATCCGCGTCCGGCGACTCGTCCCGCGGGTCGAAAGTCGCGAGACCGGCCTGTTCGGCGGTTTGCCGGCGCAGCGGGTTGGTGTCGGCGAGTCGCAGGTAGCGCACGCCCTTGTGGCGCAGGATCAGTCCGGCCAGCAGGCCCACGGCACCGGCGCCGATGACCAGCACCCGAGCCTCGGAAAGCGGCCGCGACAGAGCCCGTTCCAGTCGGTTGATGCCATGCAGCGCGGTGGCCGCCGGCTCGGTCAGTGCCGCTGCCACGGCGGACAGCGAGTCCGGCAACTCGATCAGGCAGTGATCGGGGATGGTCAGGGTCTCGGCGAAGGTGCCGGGTCGGGTCATGCCAATCATGGTGCGATTGCTGCAGAGGTTCTGGCGACCTTCGAGGCAGTGGTCACAGTGACCGCATACGATCAGCGGGTTCATGGTCACGCGCTTGCCTGCCAGGGCCCCTTCGATGACCTCACCGGCGGCCTCGTGGCCGAGGATCAGCGGCGGCTGGCGACGCGGATCATGGCCATGGAAGGCATGCAGGTCGGAGCCGCAGATGCCGGTGGCCTGGATGCGCACCCGGGATTCGCCCTCGGCCAGCGGGGCTTCCTCGGTCTCGCGCAATTCGAGCCGCTCGGGCCCGACATAATAGAGTGCTTGCATGACACGCTCTCCTAGCGGTGTGAACTCATTTGGCAGTGAAGCCACCATCGACGTAGAGGGTCTGGCCGGTGACATAGCCGGCGGCCGGGGAAGCCAGGAAGACCGTCGGGCCGGCGATGTCCTCCATGGTGCCGTTGCGGCCGATGGCGGTGCGCCCGGCCAGGGCCTCTGCCGAGTCGGGGTCGTCAAAGACCGGCGCCGTCAGCTCGGTGGGGAAGAAGCCCGGGGCGATGGCATTGGTGTTGATGCCATACCGCGACCAGGCCTCGGCCATGGCCCGGGTCAGCTGCACGATGCCCCCCTTTCCGGCCCCGTAGGGCGCGCTATCGGGAAAGGCCCGCTGGGACTGCAGCGAGGCCAGGTTGATGATGCGCCCGTAGCCCTGCTCCCGCATGCCAGGCACCAGGGCCCGTGAGAGGAAAAAGGGGGTGCCCAGGTGCAGCTGCAGCGTCAGCTGCCAGGCAGCCAGGTCGACCTCCTCAATGGGCTGTCGCAGGTTGACGCCGGCGGCGTTGACCAGGATGTGTACCGTACCGAAGGGCTCGGCCGCCCGACGGGCGGCCTCGTCCAGAGCCAGGGGATCGGCGAGATCGATGACGAGGGCGGCCGCCTGGCCACCCTGCGCCTCGATAGCCGCCACGCTCTCCTCCAGGGCCTCACGCCGACGCGCGGCGACCACTACCCGGGCGCCGGCGGCGGCCAGGGCCTCGGCCATGGCGCGCCCCAGACCGCTGCTCCCCCCGGTGACCAGGGCCACCCGGCCGTCGAGATCGAAGCTTGGCCGCATCTCACACCTCCTCGGGAATCACCAGGTCAAAGGTCTCGTCCGGATAATACTTGGCCAGGCGGACATCACCGGTGCGCGCATGCCCTTCCATTCCCTCGCAGCGGGACAGGCGAGCGGTCGCCGCCGCCACGCTGCGGGTGGCCTCGCGGCTCTGGCGCTGATAGGTGACGATCTTGAGGAACTTCTGAGCGCACAGGCCGCCGGTATAGCGAGCGGCCCCCTTGGTCGGCAGGATGTGGTTGGTCCCGGAACACTTATCGCCGAACGCCACGCTGGCCTCCTCACCAACGAACAGCGACCCGTAGCTGGTGAGCCGATCCATCCACCAGTCGAGATCAGCGACCTGCAGCTCCAGGTGTTCCGAGGCATAGCGGTCGCTGACCTCGACGACTTCCTCCCGGGTCTCGCAGAGGATGATCTCGCCGTAATCGCGCCACGCGGCATCCGCTGCCTTGCGCTGGGTCTCCGGTAGCGCCTCGATCAGGCCCGGCATCTGCGCGGTCACGGCGTCGGCCAGCTCACGTGAGGTGGTGAACAGCCAGGCCGGGGAATCCGGCCCGTGCTCGGCCTGGCCCACCAGGTCGGCGGCAACGATCGCCGGGTCCGCGTCCTGGTCCGCGATGATGCCGATTTCGGTGGGACCGGCAAACATGTCGATGCCACAGCGGCCGAAGAGCTGCCGCTTGGCCTCCGCCACAAAGCGGTTGCCGGGGCCAACCAGGATATCGGCCGGCTTGCCAGTGAAGAGCCCGAAGGCCATGGAGGCGATACCCTGTACCCCTCCCATCTGCAGGATGGTGTCGGCCCCGGCCAGGTCCATGGCGTAGAGGATCGCCGGGTGGATACCGTTCTCGTCGCGGGGCACGGAACAGGCCACGACATTCTTGACGCCCGCCGTCTTGGCGGTGGCCACGCTCATGATCGCCGAGGCGATATGGGCGTAGCGCCCACCGGGCACATAGCAGCCCGCGGTCTCCATCGGGATCAGCTTCTGGCCGGCGAACAGCCCCGGCGACAGCTCGGACTCGAATTCGCCGATGCTGTCACGCTGGGCGGCGGCGAAGCGGCTCACCCGCTCGTAGGCGAAGTTAATGTCCTGCTTGAGCTGCTCGGGCACCTTGGCCTTGGCCGCCTCGATCTGTTCGCGGCCGACCACGACATCTCCCTCCCAGCCATCCAGGCTCCGGCAATACTCCTTCGCCTTGCTCTCACCCTCAGCCTCGATCTCGGCCAGCATGCGGGAAACGGTCTCCTGGGTCTGGTCGTAGCCGGTAGACGCATTCTTCTCGGCCTTCTTGTAGTAGTGAATCGCCATTGGTATTTCCTCTCGCTTGGTTGCTTGTCATTGTTCACCGCGCCCTATGGGGCCGGATCTCGCTGCTGGGCGGTCGTAACCTCCGCCGCCCTGCCCTGGCGGCTACGACGTATCGCGGCCATCACCAGGGACTGTGTCTATAGCGGCGCGCCATTCTTGTAAGCGCTTACAATATTGATTCGGAAGGATACTCTTCGCAGTCGGCGTGGTTGAGCCTGTCTACAGCCCCCAGGTCGATAGCCAGGGTACGAAGGCGATCAGCAGCACCACCAGCAGCATGCCCAGCACGAACGGGAAGGCATAGCGGGCGATGGCCAGTATCGAGCAGCGCGTCAGTCCCGACACAACGAAGAGGTTGAGCCCCAGCGGCGGCGTGATGAAGCCCAGTCCCAGGGTGGTCACCATCAGAATCGCGAAATGGAAGTCGTTCATGCCTGCCTGCTGGGCCACCGGCAGCAGCAGAGGCGCCAGGATCACGATATTGGGCGTGGTCTCCATGACGCAGCCTGCCAGGATCAGGATGCCGATCATCAGCAGGATCATCATCGACGGAGAGTCGGTCAGGCCGCCGATGCCGCTCACCAGCGTCTGGGGAATATCCAGGCTGGCCAGCGTCTGTGCCAGGGGGAGCGACACGGCAATGATCGGCACGATGACGCCACACACCCTTGCCGAAGACTCCAGCATCCGCGGAATGTCCCCCAAGGTCAGCCTGCCCTGATGAAGGCCAATCAGCACCACCACCACTACTGCCACCGAAGCCGCCTCGGTCGGAGTGAAGAGCCCCGAATAGATGCCGCCCAGGATCACCACCGGGACGAACAACGCCCAGCGTGCATCCCATACCGTGGCCACCCAGCGGCGCCAGGAGAAGGGCGCCCGGTCTCCCTCAAAGCCATGCAGGCGGTTGATCACGACATTGGTGACCATCACCGAGAGCATCACCAGCACCCCGGGGATGGCGGCGGCCAGGAAGAGGGTCGAAGCCGACATCCCGAGCACCAGGCCCATCACGATATAGGCGATCGAGGGCGGGATCAGAATCCCGGTACAGGCGCCCGAGGCCACCAGGGCGCAAGCCGCCGGCAAGGGATAGCCGCGCTCCACCAGACGATGGATGGTCATGCGCCCCACCGCCGCCGCGCCGGCGGCATCGGACCCCGAGATGCAGGCGAAGAAGCCACAGCCGAGAGTGGTGGAACTGCCAAGCCCCGTGCGCATGCCGCCGACACTGGCCTCGGCCACGTCGAGCAGCTTGTCCGAGAGCCCGGAACGTACCAGCGCATCCCCGGTGAGGATGAACAGCGGCACGGCGATCAGCGCGAAGGCATTAATGCCCTCGAACAACGACTCGCCGAACACCGACAGCGGCAACGTCTCGGTCATCGTCAGCATGCCCAGGGTGCCGAGTCCGATAGATACCCAGACCGGTACGCCGAACACGATCAGCCCGACCAGGACCGCCAGAGGCCCGTAGAAGGTCCAGCCCAGGTCCGCGGCGGCCTGCTGCACTGCAAGAAATTCCATGACAGACCTCCTCAGTCGAACAACTTGTGGCCGTCGAAAGGCGGTTCACCGCGACGCATGCGGCGGATGTCCGCGAGCATCGTCTGTACCACCCGCGACGCTATCAGCAGGAATCCGATGGGAATCGCCATCAGGAATACGGCCTGGGACAGACGCATCCCGGGAGTCACCGAGCCGAAGTTCAGCGATGTCAGCACCGGCGAGACCGATAGCCACAGTGCCCATACGGCCAGCACCAGCGTCGCGATATCGGAGAGCCACCAGGCCAGGCGCTGCATCCGGGGGCCGCCCAGATTGACCAGCACATCGATGCGGATATGGGCGCGATCACGGACCGCCGCCGCAGCGGCGATCCAGGCCAGGTAGATGAAGGCGTATCGGGCCAGTTCCTCTCCCCACACCGACGAGTAGTTCAGGGCAAAGCGACGGATGACCTCGATGGCGACCGTCAGGATGATCAGTGCATAGAAGGTCAGCAGAAGCCAGCGTTCGCTCTTGCGGTCGATACGGTCACAGCGCATTCGAAAGGCATGCCAGGCCCCCTTCTTAGGTGTTGCTGTCGACGTAGTAGCCATTCGACACCTCCGTAGCGGCCAAGAGCTCTTCAAACACCTCCAGTGACCCGGCCAGCTCACGCTTGGTGTCTTCCCAGGCCGGCAGCTGGTGGCCACAGCGTTCCTTCCACTGGGCAAGCTCATCCTCGGTGGGCGAGTAGATCGAGACCCCGGCCTCGCGCATCTGGTAGTAGGCATAGGCCCGCGCCGCCGGCACCTTGGCGAGGTTCTCGCGGAAGGTGACATCGGCGGCCTGCAGGATGCCTTCCTGGATCGCCGCGGGCTGGCCGTCGAACCATGCCTTGTTGCAGGTGTACACCTGGGCATCGGGGACCGACTGGATGGTGGAGATGCTTGACAGCACGTCGGTGAAGCCGAACACCAGCAGCGCCTGGACGCTGGGATCCAGGGCATCAGCGACCCCCTGCTTCATCGCCGAAGAGGTCTCGCCCCAGGCCACCGGCGTCGGATTGGCACCGGCCAGGCGATAGACCTTCTGCAGGATCTCCGAGGACGGCACCCGAAACTTGATGCCCTCGATGTCATCGGGAGTCCGCACTGGACCGTCGAGCAGGCCATCGCGCACCGCCACGGTCCGCGGGTCGATACAGATGTAGTTGAGCACCTTGAAACCACGCTCCTCGACCTTGTGATGGACGACATCGCGCCAGCTCTGGGAAGTAACCAGGTTGACCAGGCGCTGGTTCTCGCCGCACCAGTAGGGGATATTGATCAGATCGACCTCAGGGGCAAACGCCGAGAGGTTGGAGATGGAGTGCTGGGCCATGGCGATGGTGCCGTTCTGCACCTTGGTGATCAGAGCGCCGCCCGCCCCCAGCTGGCCGCCGGGCGACAGCTTGACGTAGAGCCGGCCTCCAGTGAAGTTCTGCAGATTCTCCTTGAAATTGAGCTGCATGATCGGATAGGCCCGTGAGGCTCCCAGGGTATAGCCGGTGGCCATCACCAGGGTGGTCTCGGCGGCGGCCTCGCGTTCGTTTTCCTCCTGGGATGTCGCCGCCATGGCGCGCTCGGAGAACAGGGTGCCGCCAACTGCGCCGATCACCGCGGCGCTGAAGCCGTAGCGAGCCACGGCGCCCATGAACTGGCGGCGTTCAGGCCGGGAGGGGGTACCGGTGGCCTCGGGCTCTCGGGAGAAGGGAATCTTGAAGGGTGACATCAGCGTGCTCCTCATGATTGTTGTTGATACTGAGCCAGACACTCGGTCATGACATGGAGGACTGTCGTGATTCGAGCCTTAGACATCCAGAGATGAAACAGGCGGTCGCAACCACCATCAGAGCCGCTTCCAGAGCTGGAGCGATGTCGTATAGCCCCGGCCAGAAGCGTTGCATGGCGACGTTGAGGAAGAAGATGGTGAACAGGCCCAGCGCCAACCACATCAGGCCGCTGCTGACCCCGTTACCTGCTGCCTTGCGTGGCGAGTCCGGCATTTCGCGTGGCTCCTGCGGTGTCTTGTTGTCATTAGCCCGGTGAGACCCCGCGCACCTCGACCGGCCCAGAATGCAGCGCCTGGCTTGCCGATACCTCGGGGGGGCCTATACTGATGGCAAGCAATTTGTAAGCGCTTACAAGCTGTATTCTCAAGCTAGACTCCTCTACATGACTTGTCCAGAAAAAAATGCCCGCCTCAACCGTCCCCGCCAAGGACGGCGGTGAGCCTGCAAAGGAGCTCGAGACGCAATGAACAAGGAGACGCAGCGCACGCTGCTGGAAGACGTCGCCCGGGAGGCTGGCGTCTCGACGGCCTCGGTATCGCGGGTCCTCAATCAGGCCCCACACGTCAGCGATCAGTTGCGCGAGAGAGTCGAGGCCGCCATCGACCGGCTCGGCTATGTGCCCGACGGTACCGCCCGGGCGCTGGCCTCTCGGCGCATCGGGGCCATCGGGGCACTGGTCCCGACGCTGGACAACCCCATCTTCAGCACCATGATTGACAGCCTCGAGCAGCGCCTCAAGCGCCACGACTGTCGCCTACTGATCGCCACCTACCGCTATGACCTGGATGACGAGCTACAAGCCTTGCGTACCCTTGTCCAGCAGGGCGTCGATGGGGTCATTCTGATCGGCCATGATCACCGCCCCGCAGTACATGCCCTGCTCGAGCGACGTCGCTTGCCCTTCCAGACCTGCTGGAACGGCGAGGACGCCCCCGAGTGGCCCAGCATCGGCTTCGACAACGCTGCTCCGGCGCATCGCCTGGCGGATCACCTACTGACGCTGGGCCACCGTCGACTGGCGGTGGTCAGTGCTCCCACCGAGGGCAACGACCGGGCCCGGGCCCGTCTGGAGGGTTTCCTGCAAGCAGCACAGGAAGCCGGCTGTGCCCTGCCGCCGGAGCGCATCATCACGGTGAACTATGGCATAGCCGAGGGTGCCCAGGCCTTCGAGATCCTGATGGAACTGGAGGCGCCGCCCACCGCGATCCTCTGCGGGAACGACACTCTCGCCTTCGGGGTCATGCTGGCCGCCCAGCGGGCAGGCATGCGCGTCCCCGAGACCCTCTCGATCACCGGCTTCGACGACCTCCCGCAGGCGCGGTTCATGTCGCCGCCGCTGACCACGGTCGCCGTGCCGGCCAGCGAGATCGGTCGCCAGGTGGCCGATGCCCTGATCGCGTGCATCGGCGGCGAGACACCGCCACACCGCCGGTTGCTGGAGGCTCCCCTCGTGCTACGCGACTCGACCGGGCCTGTGGCAGCGGTCGACTGAGGGATCAAACCGCCGTGGCGTGGGCCTCTAGGGCGTCCACCAGGGATGCGGGCAGGGTCAGCCGGCTCTCCTCCTGCCGACGCTGCCGATAGCGGCGCTCCCCCGGCAGCCGGACGCCGGGCTGGTCCTGCATGGCCGCGAACAGCGTCTCGGCGTGCTCGACGAGCCCGGGCGAGAAGCGTCCCGGATTGATCAGCAGGATGAGCTGGCCGATTCCCGGCGGTTCTCCCTCGGCATCGAAGAAGGAACTCGCCTGGAAGCCAAAGTGGCTGCCTGAGAGCCCCGCGGCGAGCAGTTCCACCATCAGCGCCAGAGCCGCGCCCTTGGCGTCACCCGCCGGGAGCATACTACCCGCCAGGGCGCCATGGCCGCGGGCGAGTTGCTGAAGGCCAAGGCCAGGTATCCCTGGCGGGCGGCGGCCTCCACCGGCGCCCCCGCCACACCGAAGTGATGGGAACGGGCGATGGAGACCGCCGCCAGACCCAGCCGGGTGGCACACTCGATACCCGCTTCCAGTCCCATCGCCACAGCCGGGAAGGCCAGGCCGTGGCATGCATCGACCCGTACCACGGCTCCGTCGGTATCGAGGCGAGGCACCGCCGACGCCACGACCTTGCCGCTAGCCGCCTGGTCCAGATAGAACGGCAGACGCGAGAGGCCATGGGAAGGCAGGCCGTCTAGCTCCGCCCCCAGCAGTGCCTCGACGGTGACGGCAGCCTCGGTATCGGCAAAACCGCGACCACGCATGGCTGACATGGCCAGGGCGCGTGCCTCGTCGAGGCCAAGGGTAAGAGCGACGCTCATAAGGTCACCCCCGCCGGCTGGGCCAACATGTCCCGCACGTGATCGGCGGTCATCTGGCTGATGCGGGCATTGGACTCCTCGGTCACGCCGGCGATGTGAGGGGTGAGAATCAGGTTCGGTACGCCCTCGAGCACCGAACCCGCCGGCAGCGGCTCCTGCTCGAAGACATCCAGCATGGCGCCGGCCAGTTGGCCCTCGCGCAGGGCTGCGGCCAGGGCGGCCTCGTCGAGACTCCCGCCGCGGGCGGCGTTGACCAGGACTGCGTCGGGCTTCATGCGCCCCAGGGCCCGGGCATCGATGAGGTGGCGGGTCGCCTCGGTCAACGGCACGTGGAGGCTGACCACGTCGGCCTCGGCCAGCAGCGTGGCCAGGTCATCGTGGCGCACGATGCCGGTCCATTCGGGGGCCGTCGCATCGCGATGGGGATCGAAGGCCGCCACCCGCATGTCCAGGGCCAGGGCCCGCCGGCCGTCTCACGGGCGATGGCGCCGAAGCCGACCAGCCCTAGGGTGCTGCCGGCCACCTCGCGGCCGATTAATGCCCCCGGGGCCACTCCCCGTCCAGCATGGCTGGACTGGCGAAGTAGGCTCGGCGACGCAGTAGCAGGGCAGCGGTCAGCACGTACTCCGCCACCGAGCTGCCGTTGCCGCCGTGGGCCGGCTTCACCGCCACCCCACGCGCCTCGCAGGCAGCCAGGTCAATATTGTCGAGGCCGACCCCCAAGCGGCCCACCACCCTCAGCCGCGGAGCGGCTTCCAGCAATTCAGCGTCCACCTGGGTGCGATTGCGCACGACCAGCCCCTCGGCATCGGCCACGGCCGCGAGCAGAGCCTGGCGATCCTCGACCAGGGTGGTATCGAATGCCACGCTGAAGCGATCCGAGAGGCTCGCCGCGGCCTGTTCATCCATGAATTCGGAAATCACGATCTTGGACATCGACATCCTTCTCCGTTGCCGGGTGGCACCCGACCCTATTGTTCTCGAAAGACCAGTAACGGCCTGTTTATCCCATGAACCAGCGGCCCACCGGCAGCGGCACATTGAGCAGGAGGGCAAACAAGCCGTAGAAGCAGCCCACCAGTATGATGCCGGTGCTCAGATGGCCCACCAGTCGCCGAAGGGTCCAGGGCTCGTGCTGGGCGAGCGCCATCAGGGTAAGGAAGCTCGCCAGCCCCGCCAGCAGGAAACCGGCCCAAGGCAGTAGCAGGGTCCAAGCGGCAATGGCCAACACCAGCAGCACCCGACGCGGAGTCGAGCCCCGGCCTCGACCGACATTGCTCTGTACCCCGCGCAACGCCAGCTGACCGATCCGCATCAGGGCAGCGACCAGCGTCACCACGGCGATGGTGGTCGGGAAGACGGCCCCGAGTTGGCTCATGTCGCGGGCCTGCCAGATACACACCCCGCTCACGGCGGCAAACAGCAGCGGCAGCAGGAACTCGGACCGGGCCGAACAAGCGGCTTGAATCTTGCGATTCGTATCCGTCATGAGGAGGTCTCCTGGTGGGAATCCCCGCCGTCATGGCCCCGACGCCGGGCGCGGTGCTCCTTGATCAGCGGGTAGAAGACACTGAGCGCCGACAGGGCGATGATCGTGATCGAGATCGGGCCGCCGAAGAAGGTCATGGCATAGGAGCCACTGGCGCGCCCCATCAGGAACCCCTGAACGAACCCCTGCTCGGCGATAGGTCCCAGGATCAGCCCCAGCACGATGGGCGACGGCCGGAAGCCGTAGCGGTTGAGCAGCCAACCCACCACCCCGAGGGTCAGCATGATGATCACGTCGCTGAGGCTGTTGCGGATGGCGTAGGTGCCGATCACCGTCATGAGGCGATGGTCGGGACCAGCAGCGCCTTGGGGATGGTGATGATCGACTTGAAGGCGTAGCGCCCGATCAGCAGCCCCAGTGGCAGTAGCAGGCAGGTGGCCAGGAACAGGCCGGCGACGAAGGTGTAGGTGATGTTGGCATTGGTGGTGAACAGCTCCGGTCCCGTGCGAAAGCCCTGCACCAGCAGGGCCCCGAGGATCACCGCATCGGGGGGGGGCCGGGGATGCCCAGCACCAGGGTCGGGATGAAGCCGCCGCCCACCGTGGCATTGTTGGCCGCCTCGGTGGCCAGAACGCCCTGGGGATTGCCCTTGCCGAAGCTCGCGGAATCTCGGGAGGCGCGTCGCGCCTCGGAATAGGACACCAGGCTGGCGATGGAGCCGCCAGCCCCGGGCAGGATGGCCACCATCGTGCCGATGGAGGCCGAGCGCAGCAGGTTCAGCTTGCCCAGCCAGGCATGCACCAATCCCTCTCGCAGACGGATGCCCCGCTGCTCCTCATCGACCTTCAGGTGGGCCTCCGGTGTGGCCACCAGGTCAATCAGCACCGGGATGCAGTACAGGCCGATCAGCGCGGACACCGTCTCGCTGCCCCCCAGCAGCACCTGGGAGCCGAAGGTGTAGCGGATATCCCCGCCGACCACGGCCACCCCGACCGTCGACAGCAGCAGGCCGAAGCCCGCGCCCATGAACCCCTTGAGGGTGGAGCCCTCGGACAGCGCCGAGATGAGCGTCAGGCCGAAGATCGCCAGCCAGAAGTGTTCCACCGGACCGAAGCTCAGGGCCACCTGAGCCAGCAGCGGCGCCAGGGTCAGCAGCGCCAGCACCCCGACCATGCCGCCCACCATGGAGGCAAGCGTCGACAGGGTCGACCGCCAGGTTGCCATCCCCTCGCTTGGCCATGGGATAGCCGTCAAAGGTCGTGGCGATCGCCGAGGGCGTCCCTGGCGTATTGACCAGGATGGCGGAGCACGAGCCGCCATAGATGGCGCCGGTATAGATTGCTCCCAGCATGATCAGCGCCGATTCCGGCGCCATGCCGAAGGTCACCGGGACCAGCACCGCCACGGCCATGGTGGCCGAGAGCCCCGGCAGGGCCCCGATGATGATCCCCGCAGCCACCCCGACCAGCGCCAGCCCCAGGTTGATCGGGGACAGCGCTCCCAGGGCATAGGTCAGCATCTCCATGCGACTCCTCCCCGGGTCAGTCGATCAGGCCGGCTTCACGTGCGGTCGCCTCATAGACGCGGTGCTGCTCCGCCATGAACTCGTCCATTTCCTCCAGCGGGACGTCCATCAGCACGAAACCGAGATCCTGCATCTCCTGCTGGAACTCTGGATTCTCGTTGATCTGCTGGAAGATATCGGAGAGCTTCTGCTGGGTCTCCTTGGGCGTCCCTTCGGGCACCGCCATGCCGCGGTAGGCACCGCCCACCATGTCGTAGCCGAGCTCCTGGAAGGTCGGCACGTCGGGGAACATGGGATGACGCTCCTCGGCGGCCACGGCCAGCATACGGACCTTGTCCTGATGGTTGGCCGCCACCGTGGTGTAGCCCCACTCCGCCTGCACCTGCCCTCCGAGCAGGGCTGTCATCGCGGCGCCGGTGCCCTTGAAGGGGATATAGGTGGTGGTGACGTCGGCCAGCTGCTGGAAGCGGGTATTGGCCACGTCGTTGGCGCTGTAGGTGCCGCTGCCGGACAGGGTCACGGCGCCAGGGGCCTCATTGACGGCCTGGATCAGGTCGTCGAGGGTCTCGTAGGGACTGTCCTTGCGGACCAGGATGGCGTCAGGGGAATAATGGAAGTAGAAGAAGTTGTTGAGGTCGTCGGTCTGGAAGCCGACATCCTTGCCCATGGGCTTGAGGATGATATGCGGTAGGTTGGAACCCATGATGGTATAGCCATCGGTCGGCATCTCGGAGAGCTGGGACCAGCCCACTGCCCCGCCGCCGCCGCCGGGCATGTACTGCACGACCAGCTGCTCGCCGGTGATCTCCTCGAAATACTTCTGCTGCAGTCGGGCGCTGATGTCGGACTCGCCACCGGGACCGAAGGGAATCACGTCCCGGACATCCTTGGTGGGAAACTCGTCGACCGCGGCCACCGTCGTCAGACCGCTGGCGAGTCCAGCCCCATGCCCGTTGCCAGGCCGATGGACAGAGAAATACGCATGGCTTATCTCCAGGTGTTGTCATTGTGATTGTGAGCGTGCAGGCGTAACGACGTCGGGCTATCCATGAACACGACGTCATGCTGAAAGATCGGGCCCTCCCGGCATCGTGGTGAGCGAGCAAGGCGACATCCCCCACCTGTTGGGTGGGGGTGTCGAGGGATATATATTAGGCACTTTCGTAGAGACGGGTCAGCACGAACTCGCGATGGCCCAGGGCCTCGGCCGAGGTATGCCGGCCATTGGCAGTGCGCAGCATCATCTCGAGCAGCTGGTCACCCGCCTCCTCCATGTTGATGTCGCGCTTGAGCAGGTGGGAGACATCGACATCGATGTGTTCGCCCATGGTGCGCACGGTGCGCGGGTTGGCACAGATCTTGATGACCGGCAGGATCGGGTTGCCGATCACGTTGCCCTGACCAGTGGGGAAGAAGTGCACGACGTAGCCCGAGGCGGCACACAGCGTGACCATCTCCGCGGCGGCCGACGAGGAGTCCATGAACCACAGACCCGGCTTGTCGGGATGCTCGGCCTTGTCCAGCACCCCGTCGACCCGGCAGCGCTTGCCGATCTTCTGGATGTTGCCCAGTGCCTTCTCCTCGATGGTGGTCAGCCCCCCCTCGATGTTGCCCTTGGTGGGCTGCGATTCGGAGAGATCGCTGGTCTTGTGGCGGTCGATCATGTCGCTATAGCGATCGAACATGGTCTGGAACTGCTCGCGCACCTCCGGCGTGGCACAGCGCTCGGCGACGAGATGCTCGCCTCCGGTCAGCTCCGAGGTCTCGCCGAATACCAGGGTGCAGCCCGCTTCGTAGAGCTTATCGAAGGCCGCGCCGACGGTGGGATTGGCCCCGCAGCCCGAGGTGGTGTCGGATTCACCGCACTTGGTGGAGACCCACAGCTCGTCGACGTCGCACTCCTCGCGCTGCAGCTCGGTGGCATACTGCACGAACTCTCGAGCCTTTTTGGAAGCGGCGCAGATAGTGTTGTGATCCCCATTCTGCTCGATCCAGAAGCCCTCGACCGGCTTCCCGGTGGCCTTGATGCCGTCGACGACCTTGTTGGTCCAGCCCGGCTCGATGCCGATCACGATGACGGCGGCGACGTTGGGGTTGCAGCCGGTGCCGATCAGGGTGCGGAAATGCAGGTCCAGATCGGCACCGAACTGCAGGCGACCGTACGGATGGGGAAGGGCCAGCGTGCCCTTGATGTTGTTGGCGACGGCCTCGGCGGCGGCGTTGGAAATGTCGTCGACGGGGAGCACGATGACGTGGTTGCGCACCCCCACACGGCCGTTCTCGCGACGATAGCCCAGAAACTTGCGACCCTTGATTTCCATCGTTACCACCTCTTGGTTTTGACGTTGTGGACGTGCAGGTGCTCACCCTTCTTGATCGGCTTGATGACTCGGCCGATGTCGACGCTGTACTTGATCACGGCGTCGCCTTCCGCCAGATCGCGAATGGCCAGCTTGTGACCGATGGGGATGGGATCGCTCACCGTGCAGGTGATGGTCTGATCCTCCTGCATGACCCATCCGGTCAGCTCCTGGCCGGCCTGAATTCCCTCGACCACCGCGACGCCGACACTGTCGTCGGCATCATGCACTACGAAGTCGATGCTCATGATGTCTCCTCTCCACTTGCGAGGTTTGTTGGCGTTGTCTCGATTCCAGCTGATGACAGGACCCTGATGCACTGAATGCTGCGAAGCCTCAACTCATGTATATGACATATGATATAGGAGGGTCAAGTCCTCTATATGTTTTTTTGGTATCATCAGCACACGCCATGGCGCTCGAACGGAGTGAGTGCCGAACCGGCATCGAACTAGGACACGAGACATGGAACACCAGCTGACACCGAGCTACCGACCGCTCTATCAACAGATCAAGGAGGCACTGCTGGCACGGATCGTGTCGGGGGACTGGCCTCCCGGCACTTTCATCCCCAGCGAATCCGCCCTGTCAAAGGAGTACGGGGTCAGCGTCGGCACCCTGCGCAAGGCACTGGACGCCCTGGCGAGCGATCACGTGGTGATCCGCCACCAGGGCAAGGGCACGGTAGTCGCGACCCATGACACCGATCGTTCGCTGTTCCAGTTCTTCCATCTCACCCGTCTCGACGGCACTCGCTCGCTGCCGATTTCCCGAGTACTGGTGCGCGAGCGCCGTCCGGCCACCACGGATGAGGCACAGATCCTGGGCCTCGAACCGGCGGCAGCGGTGGTGCATATCCGGCGGGTACGGGACCTGGAGGACGTGCCGGCGCTGCTGGAGGATCTGGTGGTCGATGCGACACGTTTCCCGGCGCTGGAATGCGAACCCCAGACGCTGCCCAACACCCTCTACCAGCTCTACCAGCAACGCTTCGGACAGAGCGTGGCCCACGCCGAGGAGCGGCTGTTCGCCGTGGCAGCGGGCGCACAAGAACAGGAGCAGCTGGGCGTGGCTCCGGGCTCGCCGCTGCTTGAGATCCGACGGGTCGCCCGGGGCCTGCAGGGCGAGGCGCTGGAATACCGGGTCTCGCGCTGCGAGACCCAGCGTCACTGCTACTGGAACGACCTCTGAACGCGCGCCGGCCGCCCCTGGGGGCGGCCGGCGTCAAGGGGGGACGCCATCCACGGATGGCGTCGTCGGCGGGCGTCAGGCGCTCAACAGGGCGTTGAGGCGCTGCACGTAGGCGGCCGGGTCGTCGAGGTGGCCGCCCTCGGCGATGATCGCCTGGTCGAGGAGGATCCGCGCCAGGTCCTCGAAGCCCTCGGCCTCGGCTCCCTCGAGGCGCGCCACCAGGGCATGCTCGGGGTTGAGCTCGAGGATCGGCTTGACCTCGGGCAGGGGCTGGCCGGCGGCCTCCATGATGCGACGCATCTGGTAGCCCATCTCGTGTTCGGGCAGTACCACGCAGGCCGGCGAGTCGGTCAGACGATGGGTCACCTTGACCTCCTGGACCTCGTCGCCCAGGGCCTCCTTGACGCGCTTGACCAGGTCCTCCTTGGCCTTGGCGGTCTCCTCCTGGGCCTTCTTCTCATCCTCGTCCTCGATCTCGCCCAGGTCCAGGTCACCCTTGGCGACGTCGACGAAGGACTTGTCCTCGAACTCGGTGAGGTGGCTCATCAGCCACTCGTCGATGCGGTCGTGGAGCAGCAGCACCTCGATGCCCTTCTTGCGGAAGATCTCCAGGTGGGGGCTGTTCTTGGCCGCATTGAAGCCGTCGGCGACGATGTAGTAGATCTTCTCCTGGCCGTCCTTCATGCGCGAGATGTAGTCGGCCAGGGACTGGTCCTGGGTGGCGCTGTCGGTGTGGGTGCTGGAGAAGCGCAGCAGGCCGGCGATCTTCTCGCGATTGGCGTAGTCCTCCGCCGGGCCTTCCTTGAGTACGCTGCCGAAGGTGTTCCAGAAGGTCTGGTAGGCCTCGCCGTCCTTGGCCAGCTTCTTGAGCATGTCCAGGGAGCGCTTGGTCAGCGCCGACTTGATCTTCTCGACCTGCGGGTCCTGCTGGAGCAGTTCGCGGGAGACGTTCAGCGACAGGTCGCGGGTGTCCAGCACGCCCTTGATGAAGCGCAGGTAGAGCGGCAGGAACTGCTCGGCGTCGTCCATGATGAAGACGCGCTGCACGTACAGCTTGACCCCGCGGGCGCCGTCGCGCTCGTAGAGGTCGAAGGGAGCCCGGCCCGGCACGTAGAGCAGGCTGGTGTACTCGAGCTTGCCCTCGACCTTGTTGTGGCTCCAGGTCAGCGGGTCCGAGAAGTCGTGGGCCACATGCTTGTAGAAGGCCTTGTACTCGTCGTCGGTGAGCTCGCTCTTGGGGCGTACCCACAGCGCCGTGGCCTCGTTGACGGTCTCCCAACTGACGGTCTCGCTGCCCTCGATCTCGTTGCCGTCCTCGTCGCGGGCCTTCTCGACCTTCGGCATGCGCACCGGCACCTCGATGTGGTCGGAGTACTTGCGCACCAGACTCTGCAGGCGGAAGTCGTCGGCGAACTCGCGGGCATCCTCCTTGAGATGCAGGACGATCTCGGTGCCGTGGGCCTCGCGCTCGATGTCGGCCACGGTGAACTCGCCCTCGCCCTTGGAGTGCCACTCGACCCCGGCCGACGGGTCTGTGCTGGCCTTGCGGGTGCGCACCGTGATGTCGTCGGCGACGATGAAGCCGGAATAGAAGCCGACGCCGAACTGGCCGATCAGCCGGGCGTCCTTCTGCTGCTCGCCGGAAAGCTGCTTGAGGAACTCGGCGGTGCCGCTGCGGGCGATGGTGCCGAGGTTCTCGATCACCTCGTCGCGGCTCATGCCGATGCCGTTGTCGCGCACGGTGACGGTGCCGGCGTCGGCATCGTGCTCGATCTCGATGCGCAGCTCGCTGTCACCCTCGTAGATGGCGTCGTTGTCCAGGGCCTCGTAGCGCAGCTTGTCGCAGGCATCGGCGGCGTTGGAGATCAGCTCGCGCAGGAAGATCTCCCTGTTGGAGTACAGGGAATGGATCATCAGGTGGAGCAGTTGCTTGACCTCGGTCTGGAAGCCGAGGGTCTCTTCATGGGTGGCAGTGGTCATGTCTCTCGGACCCCTTGTCGACGTATCGGCGGTGGCGAGGCCACCGGTTATTGGCTTCCATCGATATGGGGACCGCGACGGTTTTTTCAAGCATCGCCCGCGACCGGCTCGCCGAGCACGAAATGCAGCCGTGCGGTGGCCACCGGCGCGCCCTCGTCGTCCTGCCAGGCCCACACCCGGACGTTGGCCAGGCGCCGTCCCTCGCGCAGCAGCTCGCAGCGCGCCAGGGTCGGCACCACCCGGGCCGTGCGCAGGTAGTCGATGGACAGGTCGACGATGCGCGGCAGTCGGGGCGACCGGGCGGCCAGCATCAGGTCCAGGGTCGCCGCGGTCTCCATGAAGGCCGCCACCACCCCGCCGTGCAGGGCCGGCAGCAGCACGTTGCCGACATTGCCCTGGCGCGGCTCGAGGCGAAACACCACCCCCTTGCCATCCGCAGCGGGCTCGGCGGCGACGCCGATATGCCGCGCATAGGGCAGCCTGGCCAGCCAGGCCTCGACGTCGCCGCGCTGCCGGGTCCGGGTCAGCCATTCGAGGTCGGTGAAGCCCTCATGCATGATCGTCCTCCCGAGCGAACAGGGCCTCGGCGAAGCCCGGCGGCGTGTTGCGCGGCCCCAGCCGCACGAAGTTGGCGATGCCCCGGGCCACCGGCCGGGCCGCGTCCTGCCAGACTTGGCCCTCGGTGAAGACCACCGAGGCACTGACCGAGACCGCACGGGCGTCGACACACAGCCCCTGGCCGGCGATCGCGGGGCGGAAGTGGTCGACGCGCAGGTCAAGGGTCGGGCAGACCTCCGGCGCCGGCAGGGCCGGCAGCACCGCCGTGCCACAGGCGGTATCCAGCAGCATGGTCAGCACGCCACCGTGCACCAGGCCGCGTTCGGGGTCCCCGAGCAGGTCGTCGTGCCAGGGCAGGTGGAGGCGCACCCCCTCGGGGCCGGCGTCGAGGACCTCGAGGCCGAGTTCACGGGTATGGGGGATCACCGTCACGAAACGCGCCAGGGCGCGCTGCCAGTCAGCGGCACCGGGGGAGAATCCGGGGGGCATGGGGTACCTCGTCGGCCGGGATCGGCATCAAGTCAAACGTTTGACTCAATCTAGCCTGAACGCCTCGCCCTGGCAATGCATCAGGGCGTGGCCGCGTCGTCGCCCTCCTTCCAGGCGCGATAGTCGGCCAGGGCGCGGTCGACCCGGGTCAGCAGCCAGCCGACCACCACCACGTCGTCCGCCAGGCCCAGCAGCAGCAGGACATCGGGAATCAGGTCCAGCGGCGAGAACAGGTAGGCCAGGGCCGCGAGCATCCACAGCAGTGCCGACCAGGGCACCGGCCGGTAGCGGCCGCGGAGCACGTCGCCCAGCATCGGGCCGAACAGGCGCAGGGCGCGGCGCATCTGTCCCAGCGCCCGGGAGCGGTGCTTGAGGCGCTGGAACAGCGCCAGACCATTGAAACCTGCCATCTCGTCCTCCTTGCCGGCAACGGGGATTGCCGCTAAACGATAAGAGAGTCGCGGCGCCTCGGGGGCGTCGGCGAGCGACGACACTACTCAAGCCTCCCGCCATGGGCGACCATGGTGGCCCTCTCCACCGGTCCACGCCAGCACAACCAATGAGGCGCCACGATGCCAAGGTTCCCCCTTGTTCCCTGGAAGTCCCTGCTGACCGCCGCCCTGCTCTGCCTGCCCGCGGTCGTTCACGCCGAGCCCGGTGACCGGGCCATGCGCGATGCGCTCCAGGCGGCGCGCCAGCACCGCTGGGAAGCCATCGACCGCGCCGCCATCGATGATCATGTCCTGGCCGGCTATGTCGACTACCACCGCCTCAAGGCACGCCTGCCCGCCGCCGAGCCCGGCGAGGTGCTGACCTTCCTCGAGCGCCATGCCGACTCGCCTCTGGCGGGCTGGATGCGCGGCCAGGCCATCTCGGCCTATGGCGAGGCCGGCCGCTACCGGCACCTGCTCGCCGTGGCCGATGGCGAGCCGTCGGGGACCGCACGCCAGTGCCATTACTATACCGCCCTGCTGGACGAGGCGCCCCAGGCGGCCGCCGAGGGCGGCCGTCGGCTGTGGGCGGTCGGCCGCTCCCAGCCGGATGCCTGCGACCCCCTCTTCGCCACCCTGCGGGCCCGGGGCGAGATCGGCCCGGTGGCGACCTGGGAGCGCCTGATGCTGGCCTGGCAGGCGGGGGAGACCGGGCTGGCCCGCTACCTGGGCCGCATGCTGGGCGACGACTGGGACAATGGCCGGGCGGCCATGGAACGCCTGCAGCAGGACTATGCGGCGATCACCCGGGTGCCCGCTTGCATCGGCCCCGACTGCCAGGGCAGCGGGGCGCTGTTCGCCGCCGCCATGCATGGTTTCACCCGCGCCGACACCGAGGCGGCCCTGGAGGCCTGGCGCAAGGTGTCGCCGAGCCTGACGATCAACGAGGCGCATCGCGACGCCATCGAGCACGACCTGGCGTTCTACTCCCTGGTCCGCGACATCGACCAGAACCGCGCCTGGGTCGACGGCGTCCTGCCGCGACTGGCCGACACTGACCTGTTCGAGCTGCGCACCCGGGTGGCGCTGGCCGACCGCGACTGGGCGGGCGTGACCGACTGGATCGGCCGGCTCCCCGAGGCGGAACGCGACGAGGCCCGCTGGCAATACTGGCTGGCCCGCGCCCACGAGCAGCGCGGCGATGACGCCACCGCCCAGGCGGCCTATCGGCGGGCCGCCGGCGAGCGCGACTTCTACGGCTTCGCCGCTGCCGACCGGCTTGGCCAGCCGTATGCGCTGAAGATGGCATCGACCAGCATCGCACCGGCACAGCGCCAGGCCATCGCCGAGAGCCCCGCGGTGCGTCGCACCGAGGCCCTGCTGCGGCTCGGCGAGCCGGGACTGGCCGCCAGCGAATGGTACCACGCCGCGGCGAATGCCTCGCCGCAGGAGGCCCGGGCCATGGCCGGCTACGCCCAGCGGGAAGGCTGGCATGCCCGCCTGGTGCAGACCACCATCGCCGCGGAACTGTGGGATGCCCTGGACTGGCGCTTTCCCGAAGCCTACCGCGACCACTTCCTGCGCTGGGGCGAGGTCACCGGCGTCGATCCCTACCTGCTGATGGGCATCGCTCGCCGCGAGAGCGCCTACAACCCCGAGGCGCTCTCCCCGGCCGGCGCCCGGGGCCTGATGCAGCTGATGCCGGCCACCGCCGCCCAGGTCAGCCGCCAACTGGGCCTCGACGACCCGGGGCCCTACGGCGTGCTGGATCCCGCCGTGAACATCCGCCTGGGCAGCACCTACATCGGCGAGATGCTCGACCGCTACCGGGGCAATCGCCTGGCCGCCACCGCCGCCTACAATGCCGGCCCGCACCGGGTCGACCGCTGGCTCGAGCAAGCCCCGGAGGCCTTCGACCTGTTCGTCGAGAGCATTCCCTTCCGCGAGACGCGCCACTATGTGCAGGCGGTGCTGACGTACCGGGTGATCTTCGCCAGCCTGGCCCAGGGCGGCGCGACCCAGGGGATCTCCCTGCTGACGCCGGCGGAGCAGAACATGCGCTACGACGGTTCGTTGCTGGCCCGCAACTAGGTTCCGTGGGACGAGGGGCGAGGTGCGAGGTGCGAGTTGCGAGTTGCGAGTTGCGAGTTGCGAGTTGCGAGTTGCGAGTTGCGAGTTGCGAGTTGCGAGTTGCGAGTTGCGAGTTGCGAGCAAGATGCTGCTGCCTCGCGGCCCCTAGCTCCTAACTCCTTGTCCCTTGTCCCTTGTCCCTTGTCCCTGATCACGATCAGCCGGGGGTGCGGGTCAGCGCCAGCTTGACCCCGAAGGCCATCAGGACTCCGCCGGTCACCGCATTGAGCCAGCGGGAAAAGGCCGCGCTCGCCAGCCAGCGCCCGGCGCGCCCCACCAGCACCGCCACGGCGACCTGCCACAGGTTGGCGACCAGGAAATGGATCCCCGCCAGCCACAGCGACTTGGCCAGCGCCGGATCCCCCGGGGCAATGAACTGGGGCAGGAAGGCCATGTAGAAGACCACCGTCTTGGGGTTGAGCACGTTGGACAGCAGCCCCTCGCGCAGCGACCGCCTGGCCGGCACCCGGGCGGCCTCGCCGACGACTCCCGCCACCGGCAGGCCCTGGCCGCGCCGCGCCGCCCGCAGGGCGCCCAGTCCCAGCCAGATCAGGTAGCCGGCCCCGGCGAGCTTGAGCACCCCGAAGGCCCAGGCCGACTGCAGCAGGATCAGCGAGATGCCCAGCGCCGAGACGGCGGCATGCACGAACAGGCCGCTGCAGATTCCCAGGCTGGTCAGCACGCCGTCCCCCAGCCCGCCCCGGGCGGTATTGCGAATCACCAGCAGGGTGTCCACCCCCGGCGTGATACTGAGCAGGGTGATGGCCACCAGGAACGGCCAGAACTGGGCGTCGAGCAGCATCGCCGGAATCCTCAGTCGTTGAAGATGCCACGCTTGGCATGGCGCATGGAGATCTGGTCGTTGAGGGTCCAGAAGTCATAGAGCACCCCCAGGCCGAACAGCCCCAGGGTGCACAGATAGACGAGGCCGGTGAGCCACTTGCCGAGGTAGAAGCGGTGGATGCCGAAGACGCCGAGGAAGGTCAGCAGCAGCCAGGCCAGGGTGTAGTTGGTCGGTCCGGACTGGAAGCGCAGGTCCGCCTGGCGATCCATGGACGGGATCAGGAACAGGTCGATCAGCCAGCCGATGCCGAGCAGTCCCAGTGTGAAGAACCAGAGGGTGCCGGTGACCGGCTTGCCGTAGTAGAAACGGTGGGCGCCGAGGAAGCCGAAGAGCCACAGCAGATAGCCGACCACCTTGCTGTGGGTGTCCTGGGAAGCGATGCGGGTGTGGGTCATGTCGAGTCTCGTCTTATGCCGTTCCGGTCTCCCCGGGTCGCTGGACGACCAGGGGCTTTCGATCTACAGTGACCTTGCGGGCGGAAGCACCAGTCTCCCTGCGGCACTCGGTTGACGCAACCCTGGCGCTGATGCACTATCCGCTGCGTTGGTCAGCAAGCAGAAAAGTCGTCAGTTGTACTTCGATTCCTTCGATACACCCGGTGCGCACTTCTTCCTTGTCTTGCCCACGCACTACGGGCTCGCGGTGCGGTCCCCGACCGGGCCGGCCCAGCACCATCATCTAGTTAGTTAAGGAAATCGACAATGGCAACTGGCACTGTCAAGTGGTTCAACGACACCAAGGGCTATGGCTTCATCTCTCCGGACGACGGCGGTGATGATCTGTTCGCTCACTTCTCCGAGATTCAGGCTGAAGGCTTCAAGTCCCTGCAGGACGGCCAGAAGGTCACCTTCGAGGTTACCCAGGGCAAGAAGGGCCTTCAGGCCTCCAACATCCGGGTCACCGACTGAGGTCGTGAGACCGCGTTGACACCCGGCGCCGATCTCCAGCATCGGCAGCCCAGGAAAGGCCCGCCATCGGCGGGCCTTTTTCATGGGCGGCCGCTCAGGGCGCCGACGCCTCGGTGGCGCTCTCCCCATCGGGGCTCGTCCCGTCATCCCGCGGCGCGGCGTCCTCGACGTCGGTGGCCTCGCGGATCTCGCTGGGCACCTCCAGTTCGGCCTGCTCGAACTGCTCGTCGATCTTCTTGCTGGCCTCTTCGAAGCGCCGCTCGGTCTCCTCGAGGATCGCCTCGACCTCGGGATCCGAGCTGCCCTGAAGGCTCGGCTCGCTGACCGGCGTCGAGACGTCCTCGTCGAGGGTCGTCTCGAGGTCCGCCGTGGCCTCGGCCCCTGATGCCGGCTCGGGCGACTCGTGCTCGGCCTGCTCGAACTGTTCGTCGATCTTCTTGCTGGCTTCCTCGAAGCGGCGCTCGGTCTCGCGGATGATGTCGTCCACCTCGGCGCTGGTGGACTCGCCAGGCAGCGCGGCGTCCTCGCTCAGAGTGTCGGTGGCCGGCGCGTCGTCCAGGCTGGCCTCGTCGCTCGCCTCCTCTGCCTGCATCGCGGCCTCGTCCACCGCCTCGCCTTCAGGCTCGGTCGCCGGGGCGCTCGCCGCCTCGGCCTCAGGCTCGGTCGCCATGCCGCCTGGCGCCTCGCCGTCGGCCGGGGCGGCATCGGTGGACTCAGCCGGGCTCGCACTCGACTCTTCGGCGGGCGCGTTCTCGTCATCGCCGCAAGCGGCAAGACCGACTGCCAATGCCAGGACAACCGGCATCCAGGGTTTCATGGCCATCCTTCTCTCCTTGGGTGGAACGTCGTTGCACCAAAGCGACACTGCCACCGCAAGGCGAGTTCAGCGGGCGAACAGCTGTCCCTGGATATCCCGGAAGGCCTTGAACTCGAGGGCGTTGCCGCTGGGGTCACGGAAGAACATCGTGGCCTGCTCGCCGGGCTCGCCACGGAAACGGATGTACGGCTCGATCTCGAAGCGGACACCCGCCGCGGTCAGGCGGTCGACCAGCGCCTCCCAGTCGGCCATCTCCAGCACCACGCCGAAGTGCGGCACCGGCACCCCATGGCCATCGACGGGGTTGCGATGATCGTCCCGTGGCAGCTCGCCGAGGGCCGGGTTGAGGTGGCAGACGAACTGGTGTCCGAACAGGTTGAAGTCGACCCAGGTATCGCTCGAGCGTCCCTCGTCGCAGCCCAGCAGCGCGCCATAGAAGTGGCGGGCCTCGCCCAGGTCACGCACCTGCACGGCGAGATGGAAGGGAGTCAGCATGGCACGATCTCCGAATAGCGATGGACGGAGCCTTCATGATGCCGCGATGCTCGGCGGCTGGCCAGCGGCCCCTGAGGCGAGTGGCAGCGGGGCACAAGCGAACAAGGCGAGGGCCAAGCCTGGGCACGCTGCCCCCCTTTATCAGTGCCGCCCCCGCGGGCGGAGCGCCGGCCGCTACCCGGCAAGTAGCGGGCAGTCCGCGGGCACCACCAGGTCGAGCGCGGCCGGGTCGACCTCGACCCGGAAACCCTGTCGCTTGAGAGGCTCTCCATCCAGCGTCAACGGCAGCGACCGCTGGCCCTCGAAGCTCAGCCAGGGGGTGCGCAAGGTCTCGACGAAGTCCCCCTGTGCGGGTCGCGACTCCAGTTCCTGGCGCATACGCCACATGTCATGCAGCGAGCGGAAGTCGCGCAGTATCAGCACGTCCAGCAGGCCATCATCGATCCTCGCCTGGGGAGTCAGTCGCTGGCCACCACCGGAACGGGTCCCGTTGCCCATGGCCAGCACGAACAGCGAGGCCTGGCGGTCGCCATCGGCCCAGCGCAGCACTCCCGGATAGGGGTGGTACTGCCAGGCCTTGAGCGCGCCGATCAGCGAGTAGGCGCCGCCGCCCAGCAGGCGCTTGAGGCTCTTGGGCGTCGAGGAAGTCACTTCGGCACCGAAGCCGCCGGTGGCCATGTTGAGGAAGTGCCGGCCATCCAGGCGCGGCACGTCGATGGGCCGCGCCGCCTCCTGCAGCGCCATCCGCAGCGCTTCATCGGCCTCCAGCGGCAGCCCCAGGGCGGTTGCCAGGTCGTTGGCGCTGCCCAGCGGCAGGATGCCCAAGGCCGGTCGCCGCCCTTGTGGCAGGCGCATGAGGCCATTGGCCACCTCGTTGACGGTGCCATCGCCGCCTCCGGCGACCACCCGGTCGACGCCTGCCTGGCCGGCCCACTCGGCCAGGCGAGTGGCATCGCCGGCCTCCCAGGTGACCCAGACTTCCAGGGCCAGCCCCGCGTCGCGACAGGCGAAGACCGCCTCGCGCACCACAGGCACCTGAGCCGTCTTGCCATTGAGGATCAGTGTGGCCATGGCGTTGCCACTCCCTGGCGCCCTGCCGCGGTCATGCGCGCTTCACGCGAGGCGGGCACGATGAAAAGATGAATGCCATTCACTTTATGACTTCCTTACACTAGGTGTCTTCCCGGATATC
This sequence comes from Halomonas nitroreducens, assembly GCF_003966155.1. GTDB lineage: Bacteria > Pseudomonadota > Gammaproteobacteria > Pseudomonadales > Halomonadaceae > Halomonas > Halomonas nitroreducens. Next base: position 160,836 of record NZ_RXNS01000008.1, on the reverse strand, counting down.
CGGCACAGGGAGACGTAATGATCGATCCGGCCTTCATTCTCGCGGCCTTCCTCGGCGGCCTGACCGCCATGAGCCTTCGTCTGCCACCCCTGGTGGGGTTCCTGGCCGGCGGCTTCGTGCTCAACGCCCTGGGATATGAGGTGACGCCGCTCCTCGACATGCTGGCCGGGGTGGGGGTCACGCTGCTGCTGTTCAGCATCGGCCTCAAGCTGGACATCCGCACCCTGCTGCGCAACGACGTCTGGGGCGGCGCCTCGCTGCACATGCTCGCCTCGACGCTGTCGATGGTGGGGCTGTTCTCGCTGCTCAAGTGGCTGGGCCTGCCGCTGCTGGCGGACACTGGCTGGCAGACCCTGGCCCTGCTCGGCTTCGCGCTGTCCTTCTCCAGCACGGTGTTCGTGGTCAAGGTACTGGAAAAGCGCAGCGAGACCCAAACCGCCTATGGGCGCCTGGCCATCGGCGTGCTGATCATGCAGGACATCTTCGCGGTGGTCTTCCTCACCGCCTCCACCGGAGAACTGCCCAGCCCCTGGGCCCTGGGCCTGGTGCTGCTGATTCCCCTGGCACCGGCCCTGCGCGCCCTTCTCGACCGCCTGGGGCACGGCGAGATGCAGATGCTGTTCGGCATGCTGCTGGCCCTGGTGCTGGGCTATGCGCTGTTCGAGTCGCTGGGCGTCAAGGGGGACCTCGGCGCCCTGATCATCGGCCTGCTGCTTGCCCCCCATCCCGCCGCCCAGACCCTGGCTCGCTCGATGTTCAGCCTCAAGGAACTGCTGCTGGTGGGCTTCTTCCTGAGCCTCGGCCTGACCGCCATGCCCAGCTGGGAACTGTTCGGCATCGCCGTGGTGCTGGTGGTACTGCTGCCGCTCAAGAGCCTGCTCTACCAGTGGGTCTTCCTGCGCTTTCGCATGCGTCACCGCACTTCGGTGCTGTCGACGCTGAGCCTGACCAACTATTCGGAATTCGGCCTGATCGTGGGGGCCATCGCCGCCAGCAACGGCTGGCTGCCGGCGAGCTGGCTGGTGGTGCTGTCGCTGGCGGTGGCCTTGAGCTTTGGCGCCTCGGCGATCCTCAACGGCTTCAGCGAGCGGGTGTACCGCTGGGTGGAGCCGCGCCTGCCGGCCATCGACATCAGCGAGCTCTCGCCCAGCGACCGGCCCATCGAGGTCGGCGATGCCGAGGCGGTGGTGCTGGGCATGGGCCGCATCGGGCGCAGCGTCTATCGCCGCCTGCAGAAGGAATACGGGCTGCAGGTGCTGGGCATCGACAGCAATCCCAAGAGCGTCAAGCGTCTCACCGCCCGCGGCTTCAACGTGCTGGAGGGGGATGCCGTGGATTCCGACTTCTGGGACAAGCTGCTGATGTCGCCGGACGTGCGCATGGTGGTGCTGGCCATGCCGCACCATGCCGGTAACCTCTTCGCCCTCAAGCAGCTGCGCTCACGCCGCTTCCAGGGGCGGATCACCGCGGTGGTGGAGTTCCCCGAGGAGATCGAGCCGATCCGCGAGCTCGGCGCCCACGCGGTCTTCCACGTCTACGACGAGGCGGGCCGGGCGCTCGCCGACAGCGCCGCGGAAGAGGCCGGCATCGCCTCGCGGACCAGCCAGCTGGGCTGAGCCCGGCTTGCCTTGCAAGAGGCCTTGTCGCGATACTTGAGCCGAGATCCCCGGGCCGGCGGCCACCTGCCGCCGGCCTCCTGCTGCCACAGGAACCCAGACTCCATGCAAGACGCCTTCGACTTCATCGGCCAGGCCTTCGGCCAGTTCATCCACTACCTTGTCGACGCCCTCCTCGGCTTCTTCGGCGGCCTCGACGATGCCGTGAGCGGCTTCATCCAGGGCACCTCCGACACCCTCGGCATCGCCCCCTCGCTGCTCAGCCTGCTGGTGCTGGCCTTTGGCTTGTGGCTGCTGTGGAAGGCCGTCCGCGCGATCATGCGCCAGGCCATCATCGTCGCACTGATCTGGGCCTTCCTGGGGGCAACCGTACTGAGCTGGCTGATCAACTAGTCGGACCAGGCTTTGCTGCTGCACGCCGGTGGCTCCGCTCCGGCAGCAATCGTTCAGCCTGCCCCCTATCTTCGCTCGCGGCCCCTGCACGCGCCACACAGCGACGCGAATGCCTACAAAGACGAAGGCGCCGCCCCTCTGGGGCGGCGCCTTCGTTCCGGCAATGGCAGCGACGATCAGGCCAGCGCCTTCTCGATCACCTCGAAGACATTGGGCGAGAGCTCCTCGCCGCGGATGCGCTCGAGTTCGGCCTTCATCAGGGCCTGTCGAGCCTCGTCGAAGCGCTGCCAGCGGGTCAGCGGCGTGACCAGCCGGGCGGCGATCTCCGGGTTCAGCCGGTTGAGCTCGATGACCACGTCGGCGAGCAGCCGATAGCCCTCGCCGTCGAGGCGGTGGAAGTTGACCCGGTTCTGGGCGAAGGCGCCGATCAGCGCCCGTACCTTGTTGGGGTTGGTCAGCGAGAACGCCGGGTGGTCCATCAGGAACTTGACCCGATCCAGGGCATCCGACTGCGGGCGCGTCACCTGGATGCTGAACCACTGGTCCATGACCAGGGGGTCGTGGGCCCACTTCTCGCCGAAGGCCCGCAACGCCGGGTCCGCGAGGTCGCCGCGGCTGCTGTGGGTCAGCAGGGTCAGGGCCTGGCGCACGTCGGTCATGTTGTGGTCCGCCTCGAACTGGTGACGGGCCAGCTCGATGCCCTCCTCGTCCTCGATGCTCATCAGGTAGGACAGGGCCACGTTCTTCAGGCTGCGCGCGCCGATCTGCTCGGGCTCCGGCGCGTAGGGCGCATCGAGACGGTTGGCCTCGTAGACCCGCAGGAAGTCGTCGCGCAGCGCCAGCGCCAGGGACTGCTTGACGAAGAGACGGGCCGCGTGAATGGCATCGACGTCGACCAGCGGCTGCTGCTCGGCGATATAGGCCTCGGACGGCAGGGTCAGCATCTCCGCGAGCACCGCCTTGTCGTCGGTATCGGTATCGAGCAGGGCGCGGAAGGCCTCCACCACCCGCGGGTCCATGACCTTCTCCACACCGTTGCGATGGGCGGCGATCAGGTCGTCGAGGGCCAGCAGCGCCAGGCGCTGGCCGGCATCCCAGCGGTTGAAGCCGTCGCTGTCGTGGGCCAGCAGGAAGGCCAGGTCCTCGCGGGAGTAGGGGTAGTGCAGCTTGACCGGCGCCGAGAAGCCACGCAGCAGCGACGGCACCGGGGCCTCCTCCACGTCGGTGAAGACGAATTCCTGCTCGTCCTCGCGCAGGTGGATCACCGCATCACGCCCCAGCGCCTCGCCGTCCAGGGTCAGCGCCAGGTCGCGCCCTGTCTTGGTACCGACCAGGCCCAGGCGGATCGGGATGTGCAGCGCCTGCTTGTCGGGCTGGCCCGGCGTGGCCGGGGTGCGCTGGCGCAGCACCAGCCGATAGACCCCGTTGGCGTAGTCGTACTCGCCGTGGGCATCGATCTCCGGGGTGCCGGCCTGGGAGTACCAGCGCAAGAACTGGTCGAGGTCCTGGCCGGAGGCCTCCGCCATGCAGCCCACGAAGTCCTCGATGGTCACCGCCTGGCCGTCGAAACGCGCGAAGTAGCGGTCGGCGCCGCGCCGGAAGGCTTCCCAGCCCACCAGGTTGCGCAGCATGCGAACGATCTCGGCGCCCTTTTCGTAGATGGTCAGGGTGTAGAAGTTGCCGATCTCGATGTAGTGGTCCGGCCGCACCGGATGGGCGGTGGGCCCGGCATCCTCGGCGAACTGGGCGGTGCGGAAGAAGGAGACCTCCTCGATGCGCTTCACCGGCGCCGAGTTGGTGTCCGCGGAGAAGCACTGGTCGCGGAAGACGGTGAAGCCCTCCTTGAGCGATAGCTGGAACCAGTCGCGGCAGGTCACCCGGTTGCCCGACCAGTTATGGAAGTACTCGTGGGCCACGATGCCTTCGACCCGCTGGAAGGCGGCATCGGTGGCGGTGTGGGGATGGGTCAGCACTGCCGCCGAGTTGAAGATGTTGAGTCCCTTGTTCTCCATGGCCCCCATGTTGAAGTCGTTGACCGCGACGATCATGAACAGGTCGAGGTCGTATTCCCGACCATAGGTCTCCTCGTCCCAGCGCATGGCACGCTTCAGCGAGGCCATGGCGTGATCGGTCTTGCCCAGGTTCTCTTCCTCGACCCAGATCTGCAGGGTGACCTCGCGGCCACTCAGGGTGGTGAACCGGTCCTCCACCTTGCGCAGGTCCCCGGCCACCAGGGCGAACAGGTAGCTGGGCTTGGGATGGGGATCCTCCCAGGTCACGAAGTGGCGCTCGCCGGGCAGGCTGCCCCGCTCCACCGGATTGCCGTTGGACAGCAGCACCGGCAGGCTCGCGGCATCGCCGATCACCGTGGTCGAGAAGGTGGCCATGACGTCCGGGCGGTCGGGATAGAAGGTGATGCGGCGAAAGCCCTCGGCCTCGCACTGGGTGCAGAACATGCCGCTCGACTGGTAGAGCCCCTCGAGGGCCGTGTTGTCCTTGGGGGCGATCTCCACCTCGGTATCCAGCCGGAAGCGTTCCGGCACCTGCTCCACCCGCAGGCCACGCTCGGTGAGCGTATACTCGTCCTCCCCCAGCGACTGGCCGTCGATGGCGATGGCCTTGAGGGCGAGCTGCTCGCCGTCGAGCTCCAGCGGCTCCCCGGCCTGCCGCTCGGGGTGACGCTCGAGGTGCAGACGGGCCTTGACGCGGGTGGCGGCGGGGTCGAGGTCAAAGGTCAGCTCGGTGTGGGTGACCCGGTAGGCGGGAGGACGGTAGTCGCTCAGGTAGATCGGTTGCGGTTCGGACATCGAGGATGGCTCCTGTCGAGAATTGCCGGCCATTGTACGGCGCTCCCAGCCCGGACCTCAAAGTGGCGGCGGCGGAGCCTCAAGACCCGGCGACAGGCTCCGGCCGAGTGGCGATCCACAGGCCTACCAGCGAGAGCCCGCCGATCAGTCCCAGCTTCAGCCACAGGGGGCCGACGGTGAGGCCCAGCACCAGCATGGAGACGACCAGCATGGCACCGGCCAGCCACTTGGCATGGCGGGGAATCGCCCGCTCTCCCTCCCAGGCCAACACGGCCGGCCCGAAGCGAGGGTGGCGACGGATCCAGCCGGCGAAGCGCGGCGAACCCTTGGAGGCCGACCAGACTGCCAGCAGCATGAAGCAGGTGGTGGGCAACAGGGGCAGAAAAGCGCCGATCACGCCCAGCAGGAAGCTGATTCCGGCCAAGGACATGAAAGCGGCACGGCGTGCATGGGACATCGGGCGCTCACTCCCTGTGGCGGCGAAGGCGCGACACCCTCATTGAAGCGCATCGCCCCACCGCCTGCCAATGACCTTCATCAATGGTCATGGCAGGCCGGGGCTATTCGCCGTCGAGGGTACCGGCTGGTGCCGGCGGCGCCCGCCTGGGGCCTCAGCCGTTGATGGGAATCTCTCGACGGGAGGACGCGGCCTCGCCGCTGCGGGGCACGATGATGGTGAGCACGCCCTTTTCGAAGGTCGCCTCGATACCCTCGATCCTGGCGTCGGAGGGCAGGTCGAGCAGCCGGCGGAAGCTGCCGTAGGAGCGCTCCACGCGCTGGTAGCGATCCTCCTTGCTGGTGGTCTCCTGGCGCTTCTCGCCCTCGATGACCAGGCGATTGTCGTCCAGGCTCAGCTTGATGTCCTTCTCCTCGACGCCCGGCACCTCGACGGTAATCCGGTAGTCATTGTCGCGCTCGGCGATATCCAGCCGAGGACGCAGCAATTCGGGCATCTCGCCAAACCGCGTGGCCGGGGAAGGCATGCCGAACTGGCGCATCATGCCATCCATCCAGCGGTCGAGCTCCTGATGCATGTTGGTGAGCGGTGCCAGTTCGCCGCCACGGGCCTCGCCGGCGGGCGGTGCATCATGGCCCTCGCTGCGAAACCAGTTCCAGGGTGAGAATTTCTGCAGGTCCATACGCCACCTCCTCGTTAAGCATGACGCAGAGAACAAAGCGACGATTGCCTTGCGGCACTAACAGAATTGGTGGCGATGGCGGGGTTTTCAAGGCCGCGTGCCACGACCTTGCCCTGGGTCAACCCCTGCTCCGGTCAGTCGCGGAAGTTGTTGAACTGCAGGGCCAGGTCGGGCCCCTCGTCGCCCTTCAACAGGGCCATGACGCGCTGTAGATCATCGCGCTTCTTGCCGGTGACGCGGACCTGCTCGCCCTGAATCTGGGCCTGGACCTTGAGCTTGGTGTCCTTGATGCGCTTGACGATGTCCTTGGCCTCCTTCTGCTCCAGGCCCTGCTTGAGCACGACCGTCTGGCGGGCGCGGACGCCGGAGAGCTCCGGCTCCTGAACATCCATGCAGCGCGGGTCGATCCCCCTGGCGATCAGCTTGTTGCGCAGCACATCCAGCATCTGGCGCAGCTGGAAGTCCACTTCGGCCTCCAGGGCAACGGTCTCGCCGCTGAGTTCGAAGCCCGCGGTGACGCCCTTGAAATCGAAGCGACCCTGCAGCTCGCGGTTGGCCTGGTCGACGGCGTTGCTGGCTTCATGCTTGTCGAATTCGGAGACGATGTCGAAGGAGGGCATGGCGACTTCCCATTGTGTGGAGGTGTGGCCATTCTAAGGGCCTGGCGCACCGTCGCCTAGCGGTCCGCGCCTCTCGCGACTGGCTTGACCGCTCCTCGACATCGCCCCATCGGGGGGCCGCTAGCCTGCCTGGGCCAGGCCCAGCGGCTTGACCATGCGCCAGCCGGCGCAGCCGTCCTCGTAGTAGTCTCCCAGCCACTCCGCGGGAGCGAAGCCCATGCTGCGGTACAGCGCCAGGGCCGGGGCATTGTCGGCCCGCACTTCCAGCACCAGCCAGTCGCAGCAGTGCCGGCCGGCCGCGTCCTCGAGCCACTGCAGCATGCGACGCCCCAGGCCATTGCCACGCGCCTCGGGATGCACGCAGAAGGAGTACAGCCGCGCGCGGCCACTGCCATGGCGAAATAGCAGGGTGCCATACCCCTGCAGCCGGCCGTCGGCCGCCTCGGCCACCAGGGTCAGGGCATTGGCGCGGTTGAGCAGGTGCCAGAGCTGGCGCCGGCTGAAGCGGTCGCCGCTGAAGGCAACCTGCTCGAGACGGTAGAGGGCGGAGAGATCGCGGGTCTCCGCGGGACGCAGGATCATGCAGGGATCGACTCACTCCGGTAGGCCTGTCCCGGATTCTGGCGAGCCGGTGGCCGCCTGTCAGCGCCTCGTTCCATGAAATATTTTCAGTTATGCACTGCACATTCCCTTACTTCCCTCAATCTCCGGCGGCGGCCATTGGCTGCCGGGCCTCGTCCGCATGGGCGCTCTGCGGAGCATCGCCGAGCGCCTCCGCGGCTGGAGTCTCTTCCTTCTCATGACGCCCGAGGGTGGCCGATGCCCGCTTCGCCCTGGACGCCTGGTCCCGACCGCGGGCGGATCTCCGCGACCCGGTGGGCCATGGCCGCGAGCGCGTCACCACGGTCTTGCTGTCCCGCCGGCAGGTGCCGGCTGACGACTCGGGCCGGCTGGCGTAAGCTGCCCCCTCCATGTATCGCACCCGGAGTCGAGATGAGCGACCGCGAGACGCGCCACCGCCAGGCCATGCAGAAACTCAAGACCCACGTCGACGACAAGGTGGCCCGGGCCACCGAGCAGCGCGGCCAGCTGCTGGTGTTCACCGGCAATGGCAAGGGCAAGACCACCGCCGCCTGGGGCACCGTGACCCGCGCCCTGGGCTACGGCTACCGGGTGGGGGTTGTGCAGTTCATCAAGGGCGTCTGGGAGTGCGGCGAACGCGAGCGACTGGCCGAGGACCCCAACCTGGAAGTGGCGATCATGGCCACCGGCTTCACCTGGGAGACCCAGAACCGCGAGGCCGACACCCAGGCCTGCCGAGCGGTCTGGGCCGAGGCCGAGCGCATGCTGGCCGACCCCGAGGTCTACCTGGTGGTGCTCGACGAGATCACCTATATGCTCAAGTTCGGCTACCTGGATATCGCCACGGTCACTCGCGCGCTGGAACAACGGCCGGCCGAGCAGACGGTGATCGTCACCGGTCGCAACGCGCACCGGGACCTGCTGGCCATGGCCGACACCGTCACCGAGATGCAGGAGGTGCGTCACGGCTTCAATGCCGGCCTCGAGGCGCGCCGCGGCATCGATTTCTGAGTCAGCTCCACAGCGCCCCGACGGGCGTGTCGGGGAGGTAATGGTGGGCGATCTGGGCCTGCAGCAGTTCCGCGGTGGCCAGGGCATCGGTCAGCGCATGGTGCCCCTGATAGGGGGGGAGACCGTAGCGGGCCCGGCTGTCGTAAAGGCGGATGGAGGCCGGGGGGCGCCCGATCCAGCGCTTGAAGCGGGCCAGCAGCGACTGGCGGTGGATACGCGCTTCGAGGGACATGGTGTCGATCATCGGAAACATCACCCCCTCACCGAGCCGCGCCTTGACGGCCACATCCAGAAAGGGGCGCTCGATATGCCGGTAGTGCACCACCACGAGTCGGCCGGCCAGGGCATCCAGCAGGTCCTCCAGGATGTCGTCGAGCTCCGGAGCTCCGGCGATATCGGCGTGGGTGATGTGATGAAAGGTCACCGACTCGGCGCTCAGGGTCCGCCGCGGCCGCACGACCCAGTAGCGGCGCTCGCGGAGAAAGCTACGCTCCAGCGTGAAGGGCACCAGCCCGATACTGACGATGGAGTTGCGCCGGGCGTCGAGGCCCGTGGTCTCCATGTCCAGCGCCACCATCGGCGCCTCGGCGATGGGGGTCTCCGGCGCCGGCGCGCCGGCAGCGAAGAAGCGTGCCAGACGCCGGTCCCGGGCCGCTCCGGCCCGGCTCGCCAGATAGCTCGTCCAGTCGGGAACCTGCGTCCTGCGCGGGCGTGTCAGCATCCAGAGGCCCCGCTCACTTGGCCCTGGAGGGCATCGGGTAGCGGAACTTGAGGAACTTCTGGGCGTTGCTCAGCACCTGGAAGGCATCCTTGAGGTTATGGCGCTCGGAGCTGGAGACGTTCTCCGGCTCGATATTGTTGTCCGGCGTCTGCTCATGCTCGATGTCGATGACCTGGTGCCGTATGCGCGACATCGACAGAAACTCCAGGGCATAGCGTAGCCGGTCGCTGACCCCGGGGGCGAGCAGCTGGGTTCGATCGATGTCGTCGAGGCGGTCGAAGGAGTTCTGGGCATTGGAGCCACAGGCCAGCGCATGTACCCGGATCAGGTCGACCATGGGCGCGGTACCGCGCCGCTTGAGGTTGATGGAGTTGTTGTGCTTGCCGTCCTTCTCCATCACGAAGGTCCGGAAGAACCCGAGTGGCGGCGTCCGGTTCAGGGCATTGCGCGCCATGGCCGCCAGGAATAGCGGATGGCTGGCGGCCTTCTCGGCCACCAGGTCCTGCAGCTGCTCGACCAGCACGTTCTCGCCGTACACCGTGTCCAGGTCGAAGAAGATCGAGCTATGCAGCAACCGTTCGGGATTGGGCTGCTCGATCCATTCGGTGAAGTAGCGCTTCCATACCGACAGCGGCTGGCGCCAACGCTCGTTGGTGGCCATGATGTCGCCCTTGCAGTAGGGGTAGCCACAGGCGTCGAGGCCATCGCTGACGATCTTGGCCATCTCGCGGAAGTAGTCATCGTGCTGGCCGGGATCGAAGTCGTCGGCGAGCACCAGGGCATTGTCCTGGTCGGTGACGATGGATTGCTCGTTGCGGGCCATCGAGCCCAGCGCCATGAAGCAGTAGGACACCGGGGGCGGGCCCAGGGTCTCCTCGGCCAGCTCCAGCAGCCGGCGGGTAAAGCTGCGCCCGATGGTGGACAGCGCACTGCCCACCATTCGGGAATCGGCCCCCTCCTCGACCATGCGGACAAAGGCGGCATCGACATCCGGGGCCAGCCGCGCCAGCCCTTCCGCGGTGGGCTGATGGAAGATATTGCTGACCAGGTAGAGACTGCTCTGGGTCTCGTAGCGGATGATGTCGGACAGGTGAACGATGCCCACGGGGCGGCGGCGATGCATCACCGGCAGGTGGTGGATGTTGTTGCGCAGCATGCACAGCATGGCTTCGTGCACTGACTCGTCGGACTGAACGGCGATCACCCGATCGGCCACCACCTCGCCCACCGGCGTGTCTGGCGGCCGCCCCTCGGCCACCACCCGGGTCCGGAAGTCGCTGTCGGTGAGGATGCCGCGGACCTGCCAGGCGCGATCCTCGCTGTCGCGAAAGGTATAGCGCGGATTGTCATTCGGGGTATCCAGCACCAGCACCGCCGAGGCCTGGTAGTCGGTGATCTGGCGGGCGGCCTCCTGCACCGTGGTGGAGGCCTCGACCAGGACCGGATAGCGGCTGACCAGCTTGCGCACCCGGGTGATCATCATGTCGTTGTTCTTCTTCTGCTGCTCCACGGCAGTCTCGAGGCGCGGCCGTTGCAGCTCGACGAAATCGCCGAAGTGATCGTCCGCCTCGCAGAGATGATGGAAGACCGCCTCGGGAATGAAGTAGATGAGGGTATCTTCCATGGCCCTGGCCGGGTAGCGGATGCGCCGATGGCGCAACAGGCTGAACTGGCCGAAGATGTCGCCCTCGCCGAGCCGGTTGTGGAGTTCGCCGCCACGCCGGTAGACCTCCACGGCACCGCTGCGGATATAGCACAGCTCGTGCAGCTCCTGCCCCAGGGTGAGGATGTCCTTGCCCGCTTTGAAGTAGGCCACCTCGACCTGACTCGCCACCTCGTCCAGCAACTCGTCGGAGAGCCCCTCGAAGGGGGGGAAGCGCCCCAGGTGCTGGCGAATCTCCAGCAGTTCCACGTCCATGCCCTTGCTCCCGCGCGTTTGGTTGCGCCCAGTCTGGAATGGCCCACCCCTGCTGTAAAGCCGGACGCGGGCCGAGCCGGGGCCACGCAGCTGGCCATGACGAGGGGGAGCAGGAGCGCCCGTACTGCGCCTTCACGCACCGCTGACGGGCACGTGGCCTCGGCGTCAGCGCTGGCGATGTCCGCCTCATGATAGCCCTTGTCGCAACCGTGCGATCCGCATTTGGACGGAGCGGTCTACCTGCGGCGTCCGACGCTGCCAGCAGCCAAGCCCCCCCCCGGCTGCCCGCCACGGTCGAGCAGCTCATTTTATGGGCATGCTCCCTGCCACCGGCATCGCCCGCCCCCTGGTCGGTCCGATCAGAACCTGGCCGCGTCCGAATGTCGGCGAGCGAGTCAATTGCCGTCTGCGGACCTCGGCGGGAGCCGGGCCCCCGACGCAAGGGTTGATCAGGATGCCACGCGCGAATGTCTCGAGGCCGCAACCAGGCAAGCCAACCTGTCGCATTGCTCCGCCCGGGGCATTGCCAGCCAGCAAGAGGTCATATAGGCGCTGATTGGTGGATCTCAGGACTTACGCTGTGTCTGAATACTGCCTGCACTTGCCCATACAGCGTTAGCAATCGACGAAAAGACGGAGTTTACGCGGTGTAAACGAGTACTTTGAGCCGATTCTTGCCTTGTGCCCCACATGGCAGTGGGAAATGCGTTGCCCCGCCGGGAGCGGGCCTAGCCCTGGCCATCCTCGCCGACTCTTCAGGCAAAGCTCAGGCAGGCTTGTTCGCCTCATCCAGCAACCATTCACGAAACTGTCCGGCGATCGATCGCTCCTGGCCCGGGCCCGCACTGACCACGTAGTACGCCTGTTCACAGTTCAGCGGTCTATCACTGACCAACTCCAGCTTCCCCGCCCTCAGCTCCGCCTGGTGCAGGTCCCGACTGCCGAGCAGGACGCCCTGTCCGGCCAAGGCCGCTTCCAGCGCCAGAAGTCCGTTGCCGAATCGTCGCTCGCGTAGTGCGCCGATTTCACATCCCTGCTGCTTGAACCATTCTTTCCAGTCGCAGGGCTCGTTGAAGCGAGTCAGGGTGCTGTCACACAGCAACGGCTGCCCGCCCAGGGCGTCGACACCGTCCACGGTGGCGGCCAGTTCCGGTATGCAGATGGGTACCAGATCCAGGCCCATTAGCCGTTGGGACTCCAAGTCCAGGTACTGGCCGTAGCCAAGGCGCACGGAAACATCGATGCCGGCGCGCTTGAGATCGGCCACGCCGAAGGTGCTATCACGGGCACGGTCCACTGTATGCAGGCTCGCCTGCAACCGCACTTCGGCGTCTGGGCAAACGGCGTAGAAACGGTGCAGGCGTGGCACGATCCATTTGGTGGCGAACAGGGGTTCAGCACAAACGGTGACGATCAGGCGCTCTTCGCCGTAGGAGCGGATCTTATCCACCGCGCGGTTCAGCGTCTGAAACCCCTCATGCAGCTCCGGCAGAGCCACCCGCGCGGCCGGGGTCAGGCTGACACGCCGGTGGTGGCGGACAAACAGCTCAACACCAAGATACTCCTCAAGCGCCTTGATCTGGTGGCTGATCGCCGCCGGTGTCACGTTGAGCTCCTTGGCGGCCGCGGCGAAACTCTTGGTTCGTGCGGCGACCTCGAAATAGGACAGGGAGATCAGGGGCGGAAGTCGTGACATTTCCAATACTCGCAAATGGTGGTGAGCCACCGGCACGATCGAGTGACCCGTTTAACGGCCACTATAATCGCTGCCATTCTAAAAGCCAGGGCGCCACCACGCGACTGTCCCCTCCTTCTTGCCCGAACCACTCAAGCCGACAGGCTTGTCTCGAGCTGATGTCGCAACTGGAACTTCTGGATTTTCCCCGTCGAGGTGGTTGGCAGTCGGCCGAAGATGATCTTCTTGGGCACCTTGAAGCGGCTGATATTCTCCCGGCAGAAGCTGATCAATGCGTCTTCGCTCAGCTCGCTGCCGGGACGCAGCTGGACGAAGGCGGCGGGAACTTCGCCCCACTTGGCATCCGCCATCGCCACGACCGCCACGAGTTCGACCTCGTCGTGCCGCTGGATGATATCCTCCACCTCCAGTGAGGAGATGTTTTCTCCCCCCGAGATAATGACGTCCTTGAGCCGGTCGCGAATCTTGATGTAGCCGTCCGGCTCCATCACTGCCAGGTCACCGGAGTGAAACCAGCCGCCGGCAAAGGCTTCACTGGTGGCGGCTTCGTTGCGCAGATAGCCCTTCATGACGATATTGCCTCGGAACATGATCTCGCCGACCGTCTCGCCATCGGCGGGAACGGCCTGCAGCGTGACCGGATCGAGCACCGCCATGCTTTCTTGCAGTGGATAGGCCACGCCCTGGCGTCCATTGAGCCGGACCCGCTCATCCAGGGGGCGTTGATCCCAGCCATCCTGCTTGGCGCACACTGAGGCGGGGCCATAGGTCTCGGTCAGGCCGTAGACGTGGGTAAGCTCGACGCCAATGGTCTCCATCCGCTCCAGCACCGACGCCGGCGGCGCCGCGCCGGCGATCAGCCCAGAGACCTTGTGCTCGATCGGCTCCTGCGCGGCCACCGCAGCATCAGCGATCATTGAGTGGACGATGGGCGCACCGCAGTAATGGCTGACGCCGTGCTGCCTGATCAGCGTGAGGATATGCTCGGGATCCACGCGCCGCAGGCAGATATTGGTCCCGCCGATCGCCGCCAGCGTCCACGGGAAGCACCAGCCGTTGCAGTGAAACATCGGCAGCGTCCAGAGGTAGACCACCTCGGCAGGTAGCGTCCAGGACAGCACGTTGCTGACTGCATTCAGGTACGCGCCCCGATGGTGGGTGACGACCCCCTTCGGGTTGCCGGTGGTGCCGGACGTGTAACCCAGCGCAATCGCGTCCCACTCGTCGGCCGGTAGCTGCCAGTCATCCCGCTCCGGCTGCTCGGCCAGCAACGCCTCGTACTCCAGGTCGCCGATGAAGCGCTCTACGCCCTGGCTCGGGTCAGACACGTTGATCACCCTGGGCGCAGGCCCTTCCAACCTTGCCAGGGCCTTGTCAACCACGTCGGCGTACTCGGGGTCCACCAACAGCAAGCGTGAGCGGCTATGATCGAGGATAAAGGCTACCGCTTCCGGATCCAGGCGAATGTTGATCGCGTTCAACACCGCTCCCACCATGGGCACCCCGAAGTGCGCTTCGTACATGGCCGGAACGTTCGGCAACATGACGGCCACCGTATCTCCCCGGGTGATGCCGAAATGTGTCAGCAGGGCGGCCAGCCGACAACAGCGGCCATAGGTCTGCTGCCAGGTGTACCGCGTCTCGTTGTAGATCAGCGCCGTCCTGTCGGGATAAACAGCGGCAGCCCGTTTGATGAAGCTCAAGGGGGACAGCGCAACATGATTCGCCGCCGTTTTCTCGAGAGCCTCATTGAAATGGCAAATATCATTCATGGATCAACCCCTGTTATTTTAGGGAAGGGTTCATAACCCTGCCTTTCAACCGCCACGGCGGCGGGACAAGTCATTAGCTGTTCGGCCATCACCACGCGTATCGACGGCCATGCCGCCAGAGGATCCGCTGCAGAGGATCCGCTGCGGTCATCTCTCGCGCGCAGTGGGCACTAGTGGCCTGGCTGCTCCCAGGTGGGTTGACGCTTGCCGAGGAAGGCATCGATCCCCTCGCTTGCATCAGGACTCATCATGTTTTCGGCCATCACATTACCGGCGAAGTCGTAGGCATCGGCCAACGCCATCTGACGCTGAGGATGGAACATGGACTTTCCAAAGCGCACTGCCGCCGGACTCTTGCTCAGGATCTGCTCCACCTTGTCTGCCACGGCGGCGTCCAGGTCGTCGTCATCGGTGACCGCACTCAGCAGTCCCCACTCCAACGCCGTATCCGCATCGATGAAATTGCCTGACACCAGCATGTCGAACGCCCGCTTGGGAGAGATGCTGCGTGCCAGCGCGACGGCGGGGGTCGAGCAGAACAGGCCCACGTTGATGCCCGATACCGCGAAGCTGGCCGATTGGCTGGCGATGGCCAGATCACAGCTGGCCACCAGTTGGCACCCCGCCGCCGTGGCCATGCCCTGGACTTTGGCGATGACCGGAACCGGCAGGGCGACGACGCTCTGCATCACCCGGCTGCAGTTGCGAAACAACTCCTGATAATAGGCCTTGTCGGGATTGGCACGCATTTCTCGCAGGTCGTGACCGGCGCAAAACCCCCGCCCGTTGCCGCCGATCACGACACAGCGGACAGTGGAGTCGGCAGCGATCGCATCCAGCTCCCGCTGCAACTCGCTCAGCATCGCTTCGGACAAGGTATTGAACTTGTCCGGGCGATTCAGCGTGAGATAGACGGCTCCGTCCTTATCTTCCCTGAGCAGGATGTCGTCCGTTGTTTTACTGAGATTCATATATGCCTCCCGACAGAGGTGGCTGATTAAAGGTGGTTGATCGTCACCTCGGCGGTGATCGAGTTCCGAATAAAACAGTTCCTATGGGCACCTGCGTGCATTCTGGATATCGCTTTCTGATCGGGCATTTTATCACCACCGAAGGTGATGCGCGGTGACAGTTCAATACGCGTCACCTCCATCCCCTTTTTATCGTTGCGTTCCAAATGACCAACCGGGTCGTCTTCATAGGATTCGACTTGATAACCCTGATAATCGGCGATGGCCAGAAAAAAAAGCATATGGCAACTTGATACCGCACTGATCAGCATTTGCTCCGGATCGGCGCAGCTTGGGTCACCTTTGAATTCAACCGATGCGGACACATCAACCTGCTGGCCACCGTTCAGCGTAACTCGATGATTACGCGAGTAGGTGCTTGCATCGGTTTCGTGAGGGGCGCGCTGCCAACGAATGACGGACTGATGAACTGACATAGACAAACCTCCTGAGCATAGCCGCAGCCTAAGTGATCCGAGAAACATCCGTAAAACGACGATTGCTAACCAGGAGGGTTAGTCCAGCTAATGTGAAAGCCAGCCGCCAGGCCCGCCATCGGAGAAAGGTCAGCAACATACGATAGGTCGACGAGGGCAGCAAGGCAGGGCTGAATGACAAAAAATAACCCAAATGCTTAGGAACGATCACTTTACCCCCTCATGGGGCTCCGGATAGCCTGCATTTGGCGTGACGCCATTTGAGCCATGGCTATTAAAACAGCACGAGCATTTAATATCAAACCACCAGCCCGATGGACTTGATCAGCAATCAAGCAACCCCGAAACTCCCACTCAACAAGGAACATCCGCAAAAACAAAACAATCTATAAAAAGGCGAGGAGTCCATGATGTCTTTGATTAGTCGCAAGTACGGAGAGGAACATCCCTATTGGTCGGCTGGCCCTTTCAAGATCCGTCTACCCTTCATCCACTATCGCTGGGAAACCGCGGAAACCGTCCAGGCCTTGATCATGTTCGTGGTCGCCATGGCCATGATCCCGCTACTGGAGAAATACCTGGCTCTGCCCTACGAGGTGGCCCTGGCGTTCGTTGTCGTCTGCGGTGTCGGCTTTATGCTGCCCAATCTGCTGGGAAGTCCCTTCGTCCCCGGCTGGATTACCCCCGCCATCCCGGTGGTCCTGTTGTTCATCGGTCAATTCGAACCTGGTCCCGAGGCCATCCGGGCCTTGGTGGGGCTGCAACTGGTGATGACGTTCATCTTCTTCTTCCTCGGCATCACCCGCCTGGGCACCAAGCTGGTCAACCTCTTCCCAAGCTCCATGAAGGCAGGCATCCTGATCGGCGCCGGCATCGCTGCCATTACCGGTGAGATCTCCGAGGGCGGCCGCCTGGCCAATACCCCCTGGGCGCTGAGCATCGGCTTTGCCGTCACCGCCTACATGCTATTCTCCCTCTCCTTCCGCGATCTGATCGAGAAGCACCGCTGGGCCAAGATCATCTCGAGCTACGGCATGGTCCCCGGGACCCTGATCGCCATGGGGATCGGCTGGTTGATCGGCGAGTATCCGCTGCCCGACATCGAGTTCGGCCTTTCCGCTCCCGCCTTCGGCGAGATGTGGAACTACCTGCCGTTCACGGTGGGTTTCCCCGGCCTGGACATCCTGTGGATGGCGATTCCCACCGCGATCATCGCCTATATCATCGCCTTCGGTGACATCATCGTTGGCCAGAGTCTGCTCGATCGGGTGGATCACCTGCGCCCCGACGAGAAGATCGAAGTCAATGTCGACCGGGTGCACATCATCACTGGCATCCGCAACCTCCTTCACAGCCTGTTCGCCCCCTACCCTGGCCTCGCCGGCCCGCTGTTCACCGGTGCCATGGCCACCATCGCCGAGCGCTACCGCTACGGTCGCTCGGCCATGGACACCATCTACAGCGGCGCGGGAGTGTTCTGGATCGTCGGCTTTCTTGCCTTGTTCCTGCTGCCCCTGGTCACCCTGTTCAAGCCGGTGCTGCCGATCGCCCTGTCCATCACCCTGCTGATCACCGGCTACCTGTGCATCAGTGTGGGGGTAGAGCAGGTCAAGAACGCCACCGCCATGGGGGTCGCCGGCACCATGGGGGTCGTGCTGGCGGTCTACGGCGCCGCCTGGGGACTGGGTGTCGGGATCATCCTCTATCTCATCATCGAAAAGCGCAGCAAGAAAGCGCAGGCCGAACATGTCGGGGAGGAACCCGAGGAGCCTATACATATCGAGGAAAAGGCCGCCGACTTCGGCAATACCTGACCTCGTTTTAACGCTTTCCACCGGCGATTGGCCGAGCCGGCCAATCGCCGGTCACCAACAACAGCATGAATGCCCATTCGCAGCGTGGGCGCAGGAGCGAGTCTGCCATGAAGACCATGAATGTTGAATACGCGATCATCGGCGCCGGCACCAGCGGACTGGGCGCCTATTCGAGGATCAGCCGCCAGACCGACAGCCTGGTGATGATCCAGGACGGCCCCTACGGCACCACCTGTGCACGGGTCGGCTGCATGCCCAGCAAACTGCTGATCACAGCGGCCGATCATGCCCACCACTTGCAGACCAGCGATTTTTTCGGGGTGCCTGCCTCGGGCCGCGTGGAGGGCCGCAAAGTCCTGGAACGGTTGCGCCGAGAGCGAGATGATCGATTTGTCGCCCGCAATCTCGGCTACGTCGACAAGATTCCGGCCCATCACAAGCTTGAGGGGCGCGCCAGGTTTATCGGGCCGGGCCGCCTCATGGTGGGCGAAGGGATCGAGGTCAATGCGAAGAAGTTCATCCTCGCCTGCGGCTCCAGGCCCGCGATCAGCGAGGTGTTCGAGCCTGTGATGGCCCGCGTCCTCACCAGCGATACGGTATTTGAGCTGGAAGACCTGCCCCGCTCGATAGCCGTGATCGGCATGGGAGTGATTGCGCTGGAACTGGGCCAGGCACTCCATCGACTGGGCGTCGCGACGACCATTTACGGCCGCTCCGGGAAGATCAACGCCCTCACCCACCCCGCCATGCAGCGGCAAGCGCTCGATGTCCTCGCCACCGAACTGGATATCCACGCCAGCGGCCAGGTACGGAGCACATGGGAGGACGCTGAAGGCGCCTGGATCGAGTATGAGCAGTCGAATGGCGAGCGGGTCACTAAGGTGTTCGACAGGGTTCTGGTCGCCACGGGGAGGGTGTCCAACGTGGACCGCCTGGGCATGGAGCATGCCGACGTGGAGTCCAGCGACACTGGTGCGATACGGTTCGATCCGCAGACGATGCGCTGCTCTCACCATCCCATCTTTATTGCCGGCGATGCGACCGATCACCTACCGGTGTGGCATGAAGCCTACGACGAGGGCCGTATCGCCGCCGACAATGCGCTGAACTACCCGGACGCGGCGCCCGCAGCGCGCAGACCGCCATTGATGGTGTTCTTCACCGATCCTCAGATCGCCATCGTCGGACAGAGCTTCCAGCGACTTCAAGGCCGGGAGATTGTCATTGGCGAGCTGCCGTTTGCCAGCCCCCGCCATGTGGTCTGGAACAAGGTGCAAGGGCATATTCAGGTCTATCTGGACGCCCGAAGCGGCGCCATCCTGGGCGCCGAGTTGCTGGGATACCAGGCCGAGCACCTGGCACACCTGCTTGCCCTGGCCATCACACATGGCATGACGGCAGAGCAGGTGCTGGAGATGCCCATCTACCATCCCAGTGCCGAAGAGTTGCTGAGAGATGTGTTGATCGACGCCCAGAAAAAGCGCAGAAGCCACGCAGCCAAGGAAATGTCCCTTGCATCATCGGCCTAGGGCAAGCAAGCATCCATGAGAAAGGAATTGCATATGCCTTGCCAATGTCGATTGACAGGATCCACTCCACTCGCTGGTCACGGTGGAAACCCTCTTAGGCCGCCAGCGGCGGCCAGGAACACTTTACTTACCAGAACGAGGCCAACTTCATGCGATGATCTTCCTGATCGGAACCTCCGTGGGGAAACCGACCGATCAATCCAAATCCGCATGATGTAATGAAGAACTAGAGATGCCAGGAGCTAGAGTTACAGGCTATCAGTTACGCGCCATTCAGACTGATAGCGGCAATCACTGGGCAGGTATCGCCGAGAAGGTCTGCCCTCACGCGGCGATCACCGTAATGAGGCAAGCAGGCTTAGGGACTGGTTTTTTGTGAAGTCGTATTCACTGTTTCGCGGGGTGTAGATTGGAAAGCATGTATGGTGATATAGCGCGGCCCGACTTCATTGTTCAGCTTAGACAATATGCTTCTCGAGTGCGTCGTGACCGACGACTCCAAGGCAGTACGGTTCGCACGATCACCCTCACAAGTCAGTCAGAAAGCCAGGATAGCGTCACCATTGATGCAGTAATTGATGATGGCATTATCCAGGAGATTGGATATCGGGTTCGCGCCTGCTCACTGGCACAAGCCACTACGGCACTCGTTGCTGAACGAGCCATTGGCCTAGGCATGAAGGAACTCTCTGACATTGAGCAGCAGATAGAGCAGATCCTGAAGGAAAAACCACCGGAGGCCGAATCGCTGATCTGGCCAGATTTAATGATGTTGCAAAATGCAGCAGCCATGCCGTCACGCCATGCAGTTGCCTTGCTGCCATTTCATGCCTTGAGAGAGCTGTTGAGCATGGGGGGATAACGCTTACAAGCAAGGTTTGAAAAACAGTCCCAGGACGCTTGGCGTAGGCAAGAGTGTATCAGGAGGAATAACATGGTAAAGAATATCATTGTCGTTGGTGGTGGTATTGGCGGAACAATGACCGCCAACAACCTGGTCCGAAAGATCTATCCCGAGATCAATGGCGGAAAGGCACGCATCACCTTGATTTCTGACAGCTATTGGCATTACTACAAGCCAGCATTCATGTATGTGGCATTTGGCAAATTCTTCAAGGATGAGCTAAGGCGCCCTCAGGCATCGCTGCTGCGCCCAGAAATCAATTTTGTACTGGACAGAGTCGAGGGGTTTGAATTTAAAAGCAGTCGCTTGAAAATGCGTTCAGGCGATGTGCATGATTACGACTACTTGGTGGTCTCCACAGGTTGTATCCCCGCCCCGGAGCGTATAGAAGGTTTGAAGGAAGCGGGAGATCACTTCTACCAGCATGCTCCGGCGCGTAAACTGTTTGACAAAATCTCGACCATCGAAAAAGGTCGTATCTTTATTGGTGTGACATTTCCCAAAACGCCAAACGTACCCCATCAGTGCGGTATTGCGCCGATAGAAACCACATTGATGCTGGATGAATTCTTACGCCAACGAGGCGTGCGTGATAAAGTTGAGATCGTGTACACGTATCCAACCATTGCGCAGCTAACTCGTAATTGTCTGTTCCTGCAGGAGAGAACCGGCGAGGTATTGCCATCGATATTTGACTCAAAAAATATCAAGCATAAGCGAGGCTTTACCTTGGCCAGCGTCGATCCTGAAAGGAATGTGGCTATTTCAGAAGAAGGTGCAGAAGAAAATTTTGATATCTTGATGCAGACTCCACCCATTCGTGCTGTAGATGCAGTACTTGACTCGGGTTTTTCACAGTCACCTAATAATGAAGGCTGGTTACCTACCGATCGCCAGTCACTGCAACTTGAAGGCTTTGAGAACGTGTTCATAATGGGCGACACTGTTGATTTGCCCATCAGCAAAGCCGGGGGGAGTTGTCACAACCAGTCCCCGGTTATTTGCAACAACATTGCAGGCTTGATGCGCACAGGAAAAACAGTCGATGAATACGATGGCAAAGTACAAGCCATTGCTCAAATGGGTATGGAGGCAGGCATGCCACTCTGGTACGACTATGATGAGGATGTCAAACCAACACCACCAACCAAAATTGGCGGCCTCATGCGAAAGGGTTTTAATCGTGGCGTGTATTGGTCCGTAGCTCGCGGCTTGATTTAAACAAGGGAGGCATATATGAGCAATGAAAGTGCGACTGCATCCATACAGTCACTTGCGAAGGTGGTTGAATCTTCTCCTGCCTTGCAAAATCAAGCCACTTTAGAAGGCGTTGCCGACTTAATAGAAAAAATTTCGCCCTTACTTCAAGGTCGCCGATTGCATAATATAGTGGACTTGCTGGCCGCAGTATCCGATGTCATTGAAATGACAGATGATGCCATGGTGCAGAAACTCATGACACTCTACGAGGAAAGCATCGGGGGTGTTTGGACGATCACGAATGCCTTGCAATATGCATCCGTTCAAGCGGGAGAGGGAGAAGTTCCCCCGACGCTATGGAAAAGCATCAGGCGATTGAATAATGATGAGAACGCTCGACGCGGATTGGATACAGCAATTAATCTCATGGCGGAGCTAGGCCGACAGTCAAAAATCTCTGGCCAGCCCATCCCTGAGGATTAGCAGCACTACATTTTTCTGTTTCCTTTCTTGTCACCGGCATAGTGTCACTTTCATGACAAGCCCGGCATGGTTGTCTGTGCCGGGTTTTTCTACTCCAGTGCTGAACCTTCTTGCTCCTGCTATCATATCTCCAGTAATCAGCCACCAGGCTCTAGAATAATTCTGGCACATTTCCCCACTCGCCGAGAGGCAGCAGAGGCACGACTTTAGGCAAACACCAGCCTGCAAGCATCGAATCAAGGAGCTCCGCTTCCTGAACGAGATGCGTCGTCATCAGCCACACAGCATCTAAGCACCTACGCAAGAGGGATCGCATATGTCTTGCCATCGCAGATGGTCAGGAGCCACTTTACCGTACGGGTCAAGTGAGCAAAGCTCTCGCAGGCTGTCGCTTCAATCAGCCACCAGGCATCATTGACTTGCCACCAGACGATTTCGATAAGACTCAACTCGGGTGAATAGGCCCACAGCTGGATCACATGAACCCGATGGTCCATCCAGTCGAGCCGCTTGCGCTGGCAGGCTGCCGACCGGTTTCCAAGCGTGCCGAGAATCAAACCAACCACTGCGCGCCCAGGCACTCAATATTTCTAACAGCTCGAATGGACTTGATGATGTCCACCTGCGGGATATAGCGGATGAGGAAACGCCCAAGGCTAGCGACAGCAGTTGCTCCACTTCCCCGGGCCGTTCACCGCCTTCTCACCCACTGGTACACATGGTGACCATCACGCTCTGCAACGTCAGCAAGCACTTGGCGGGCAGGTATCCTCGATGCGAAGTCATTCAGATGGAACAACGTCATATCCGACAAGGAGTTGATGCAGAGTGCGGCCCCCGACTCCGCCGCCACATCGCACCCCGGACAGGATGCAGGCATGGGCACGGAACATCCGATCACGTCCTTTCCGCGGATCCTTGCCCTTTCATCAAGGCAGGCATCGCTCGGTGACCTTCCCCAGCTGCGCGTCCTGTTGCCTGTCCCAGGGCGGCATGCCGCAATCCCGGCCGGACTTCTCGCCATGGGATTCGTGCTTTACGGCGCACGTCAATATGATATTGTTTCCCTTGAGCCGGCTGATAGCAGCGTCTGCTGTGGTTGTCCGTCGCTGGCCTGCCTCCCCCTTATGCCTGACCATTTCGGAAGCTAGCGACAGATGACCCACGGACCGCCCCTGGATGGTTGCGGTTATTCTATTTTGTCAATCGCAACATCGCCTGTGGCTAGATCTCCACACGCCATGTATAGCACCAAGAAATGTTACGCCTCACTCCTGAATCAGTCACACCCTTGAGGATTACAATGAAGGCTGAGAAAAAGAGGAAAATTGCTGTTGATGCTGCGGATATCCGCATTCTTCGCGCGTTGCAACAGCACGGGCAGCTCAGCAAAACCAAGTTGTCAGAGCTGGTCAGCCTTTCCCCGACGCCATGCTGGATTCGGTTCACCCGGTTAAAGGATGCCGGCCTGATACGTGGGTATCACGCGGATATCGCGCTCGATAAAATCGCGAATGCCACGAAGGTGATTGTTACCGTTTCACTCAAGGAACATAGCAAAGCGAATTTCGACCGCTTTATGGAATATGTCGATCAAGTTGATGAGATCGTCGAATGCATGGCCACGGGAGGAGGAATGGATTACGTATTGAAAGTCGTGACTCCCAGCCTTTCCGCTTTTCAGCACGTAATGGATCAACTGCTTTCAGCGGAGTTGGGGATTGAGCGCTACATGACGTACATCGCCACCCGAGAGATCAAGTCGACTCAAGTCAACCTGGCCAATCTGATTACCGACCCTGATAACTAAGCAGGCACCTGATTCGGTTCATGGCCACCTGTCGTCGTCCAGCCTGTGCCCACGGGTAACCGGTCTGGCCGCCCCGCCCACCTCCTCTCGTGGGCCTCCGGCTCTAGGCCGTAAGCCCGGCGGCCACGTGCCTCCGCCAGCCCTTCCGCACCCGGTGGGGCCGTATCGCTTGCACTACCCTCCCAGCCCCCACTCCTGAGCGGGGCCTCTGCGATCCCGCCCTGCTCCTCGCCGGGGTCCAGGTCGCGCCCCGGTGGGCGAGAGCTGGCCTGTCGGGATATCCCCGACAGCCGTGGCCTGTCGCGGCGCGGCTCGGGCGCGCTCGGGTGGCCCTCGCTTGTCACTCCCTGCGGGTGGCGGCTGGTCACGCGGGCGGGTTCCGCCGGGGGCGCGGCAGGCTTTCGCCGGCGCCGGACCAAACGGTCTGCGCACCGCCAATAATTGGCCTGTTCATGCTAGTTTTGGCGTGCTTTTAGGCCGCGTTCCAAGGTCATGTGGGGCTATAGTGAGCCGTGCCGAATAAATGAGTTCGCGCAGCACAATGAATTCTATATCACAACAAAGGTGATCAGCATGACAAACGTTTCGCCCAGCAATGTAGTCCAAATGGAAAAAAAAGCTGAGTTTGGATTCGGCACCCAGATCCGCAAGTCTCCCTACTTTGACGCGACAGTACGTTGGGGCGCAACAGCATTTTCAGTATACAACCACATGTATATCCCGCGCGAGTTCGGAGATCCGGAACAGAACTTCTGGAACCTCGTTAACGATGCGATCCTCTGCGATGTGGCCGCTGAGCGTCAAGTGGAAATCACCGGCCCCGATGCGGCGAAGTTTATGCAGAGCCTGACCCCGCGCGACCTGTCGGAGATGGCTGCCGGTCAGTGCAAGTACATCCTGATCACCAATGCCGACGGTGGTATCCTGAATGACCCCATCCTGCTGCGTCTGGCAGAGAATCATTTCTGGATCTCACTGGCTGACAGCGACATCCTGCTGTGGGCACAGGGAGTCGCGCTCAACTCCGGGCTCGATGTCACCATCCGCGAACCCGATGTTTCCCCCTTGCAGCTGCAAGGTCCGCAATCAGGCGAGATCATGAAGAGTCTCTTCGGAGACGACATCATGGATCTGCGCTACTACTGGCTTCGCGAGCTCGAGCTCGACGGTATTCCGCTGATCGTCTCGCGCACCGGGTGGTCGAGCGAGCTGGGCTACGAGCTGTATCTTCAAGACGGCTCCCGCGGCGACGAGCTGTGGGAGAAAATCATGGCGGCAGGTCTACCCTTCGGTCTGAAGCCCGGTCATACCTCCTCCATCCGCCGCATCGAAGGTGGCATGCTCTCCTATCACGCCGATGCGGACATCGGTACCAACCCTTACGAACTGGGGATGGATCGTCTGGTGAAACCGGACATGGAGGCCGATTTCATCGGCAAGGCCGCGCTTAAGCGTATCCGTGAGAACGGCGTGAGCCGCAAGCAGGTCGGCCTACGCATCGACGGGGCGCCCCTCAAGGGACCGAACACCTCCTTCTGGCCGCTTAGCCATCAAGGCGAGACCGTCGGCAAGGTGACGTCTGCGATCTATTCCCCGCGCCTGGAACAGAATATTGCGCTGGCCATGGTGGGCATTGAACATGCTCAGCTCGGAACCGAGCTGGAAGTGCAAACTCTGTCGGGTCCGGCGAAGGCTGTGGTGGTCGAAAAGCCGTTCTTCGACCCCAAGAAGAAGATCGCGGCATCCGCTTGAACGCCGGCCTATTGCACAAGGGGCTGGGGGCAGTGCGCAAGCACTGCGACGTGGGGAATGGTGGCCCGGGATCGCCGGTCGAGACGCTCTAGAATCGATCGCGGGCCATCACAGCTGTCGATTTCCCTAACAATGCCTGGATTCATGGGAGCTAGTGGAAAATCGATGACCGTCAATGGGATGCCTCGTCAAATGGCACCTCTTTGATGAAGCCATCCAGATCTTGGCTGATTCATGGCGAACGATTTTCAAGAGATGTCTCGTGAATCCAGGAAGCAACGATTGGCTCCACGGTGGTGTGCCGTGGCAGGAGAGGCTTGTGTATTCCGTTCGTCTATGGGCCGCACGGCACGCGAGATTGTTTGAGCTCACCTATCGAGCATTCGAACCGGTGATCGTCAAGCTGCATCCGCTGTGGAAGTCGGTAGGCTACCAGCGTGCAGAAAAGCCAATGGGCAAGCTGGAGAAGCTCAGCAAGGGGCTGCTGTTCGACTGCCAGATGTGTGGTCAGTGCATCCTCAGTTCTACCGGCATGTCCTGTTCCATGAACTGCCCCAAGACCATGCGCAATGGTCCCTGTGGAGGCGTCATGCAGAACGGGAATTGCGAAGTTTACCCCGAGAAGCGTTGTGTCTGGGTCGAAGCTTGGGAGGGAAGTCAGAAGATGAAAGGGGGCGACACGATTCAGGTGGTGCAACTTCCGGTGGATCACCGCCTGAAAGGGAGCTCGTCCTGGCTGCGCGTGGCCCGTGGGGCATCGGATCAAAAGGCAGGGCATAAGGAGGCTTCAAAGTGAGCATTATCGTTGGGGCCGATCATGGCAACCTGGCATCCGATACACTGGGCTATAGCTCCGCCGGGCGGCTGGAGCGTGTGCTGAGGTCCGGGCACTTTGCCGTCACCGCCGAACTCGCGCCACCCGATGCGGCGAACCCGGAAGAAGTCTACGCCCGGGCCCGTGTATTCGACGGTTACGTGGACAGCATGAACGCCACCGATGGCTCCGGGGCCAACTGTCATATGTCTAGCGTGGCGATGTGTGCGCTGCTGTCACGAATGGGCTATGAAACGGTGATGCAGATCTCCTGCCGGGACAGGAACCGGATTGCCATTCAAGGGGATGTGCTGGGAGGGGCAGCACTGGGCATCAACAACATCCTCTGCTTGACGGGGGATGGTGTACAGGTGGGAGATCATCCGGAAGCCAAGCCGGTCTTCGATCTCGACTCCATGTCGTTGCTGGAGACGGTCGCCAGGTTACGAGACAAGCATGTCTTCGCCAGCGGGAGAAAGCTCAGTGATCCACCGAGGGTTTTTCTCGGTGCGGCAGAAAACCCGTTCGTGCCGCCCTACGATTTCCGCCCTCATCGGTTAGCGAAGAAGATTGCGGCGGGCGCGCAGTTCATACAGACACAGTACTGTTTCGACCTGCCACGTTTCCGGACGTTCATGGCCCGTTCCAGGGATCTAGGGTTGCTGGATAAGTGTTTCATCCTGCCCGGGGTGGGACCGCTGGCCTCGGCAAGAACGGCGGACTGGATGCGCAGGAATGTCCCGGGGATTCACATTCCGGATGACATCATCAAGCGACTGGAAGGTGCCAAGGATCAGAAGGCGGAAGGCCGAAACATCTGCATCGAACTGATCCAGCAACTGCGAGAGATCGAGGGAGTCAGTGGCGTACACGTCATGGCCCATCGCCAGGAATCCTCCGTCGCAGACATCATCGAGAGATCCGGAGTGCTGGGCGATCGTGAGCCATGGCCCCCCTTCAGCGAACCCACTCTCGAGAGGGACTACGCATGAGGGTGGACGTGCACTTGCGAATGACAAACCTAACGACATGCCAAGCAATTGACTCCAAGGCCCTTGCGATCAGATAAGCGGGCTGAGGTGACTGTCTAGAGCATCGGAAAACAACCATTACCACATAGGGCTTCCTGCCATGAACACTTCCCTGGAAAAGAACAATCAATTCGTCCTTACCGTCAGCTGCGAAACCGGCCCCGGCATCGTTTCCGGCATCACCTCTTACCTGTCGGATCGTGGCTGCAACATCGTCGAGCTGGCACAATTCGACGACAAGGTCACTGGCCAGTTCTTCATGAGGAGCGTTTTCAGCATCCTTCCGGACTCTTGCCACTCTTTTGAAGAGCTGCGTTCCGGCTTTGTGGATATCGCAGAAAGGTTTAGCCTGGAGTGGGCCATGCATGATGCCCACCGCCCGACCAAGGTCTTGATCATGGTATCTCGATTCGACCACTGTCTCGTCGATCTTCTCTATCGTCATCGCAAGGGTGAGCTGAACATCGAGATCGCCGCGGTGGTATCCAATCATCTGGACCTTCGACCGATCGCCGAGCGCGAAGGCATTCGCTTCGTCTACCTCCCGGTGACGAAGGAGACCAAGCCGGAGAAGGAAGCCGAGCTACTCAACATCGTCAACGAGACCGGAACCGAGCTGGTGGTGCTCGCGCGTTACATGCAAGTGTTGTCCGACAATCTCTGCGAGAAGCTGCATGGGCGCGCCATCAATATCCATCACTCCTTCCTGCCCGGCTTCAAGGGCGCCAAACCTTATCACCAAGCGTTCGAGCGCGGCGTCAAGCTTATCGGGGCCACCGCACACTATGTGACTGCCGACCTGGATGAAGGTCCGATCATCGAGCAGTCCGTCCAACCCGTGAATCACGCCTACTACCCGGAAGAGCTGGTTGCCCTGGGCCGGGACACCGAAACGGTCGCGCTGGCACGCGCAGTGAAACTTCACGCCGAGCACCGGGTCTTCCTGTCTGGCAACAAGACCGTCATTTTCAAGTAGGAGCGGAGGCGACCATGGCTCAATTAATCGATGGAAAACAGCTCTCTAACCAGGTGCTCCAGGAGGTTGCCTCCGAAGTCGAGCAGCTCAGGGCCGAGCATGACGTAGTGCCGACGCTCGCGGTGGTGCTGGTGGGTGAGGATCCCGCCAGCCAGGTGTACGTGAGGAACAAGGTGAAGCGGGCGAAAGAGACGGGGATGGGCTCCATTGAACACCGCCTCGGCACCGCAACCACCCAGGGTGACCTGAATCAGCTGATCGATCAGCTGAACAATGACCCTCAGGTGCACGGCATCCTGGTGCAGCTGCCGCTGCCGTCGCACCTCGACGAGGAACAGGTGATCGCCGCCATCAACCCGGCCAAGGATGTCGATGGCTTCCACCCGGTCAATGTCGGGGCACTCGCTGCCGGGCAGGCATCGCTGGTACCGTGCACGCCCCAGGGTTGCATGATCATGCTGCGTCAGGTCCACCCGGACCTGAGCGGCAAGAATGCCGTGGTGGTGGGTCGCTCCAACATCGTCGGCAAGCCGATGGCAGCGCTGCTGCTACAGGCAAACTGTACCGTCACTATTGCGCATTCACGCACGAAGGACATCGAGTCGCTGTGTCGTAACGCCGACATTGTGATAGCCGCCGCTGGCCGCATGGAGCTCATTAATGCTGACTGGATCAGGCCTGGTGCCACGGTCATCGATGTTGGCATCAATGCCATCGAAGTGGATGGCAAACGAAAGCTCGTGGGTGACGTCGCGTTTGACTCGGTCTCCGAGATTGCGGGGGCCATCACCCCGGTGCCGGGCGGCGTGGGCCCGATGACCATCGCCTGTCTGCTTTTGAATACGACACGCGCGGCAAGGCGTCAGTTGGCCTGACCGTCAGGTGACCGCGAACTGTACTGTCAAGGTAATAGATATTTCCTGTTGATCGGGAAGGTGCGGCGGCCATGGTGTCCCACAGCCTATGGTCTTCCGCCCTGTACCGCTCCCCCTCCCCCACCTGTGTGATGCGGCAGCACCGGTGTGGGTGGGTGGGAGTCCACCCCATACCCTGGTCGGCTGGCGACGCGCCTCGGGCCCGGCCCGAGGCGCGTCTCTCCCTCGGACAGTCCCTGACACGAAGAAGGCCACCCGGGGGTGGCCTTCTTGAAGACTACAGCGAGCCAGGTGGCTCGTCTCAGGATCCCTGGCCTTCGGCGCTGCCCTGAGCCATCTTCTGCACGCGCTGCATCAGCTCGGGGTCCTGCTGGATCGCCTGACCGATGGCATTGAAGGTATCCACCTCGAGACCGCTGTTTTCCACTGCCTCGACCATCTTGTCATTGGCTTCCTGGCGCACCTCTTGCTGGGCCTCGTCGCCCTCGGCTTCCTGCAGCTGCTTGGTGTAGTCCTGGGAGATCACGGCGATTTCCTTGGAGGCATCCGCGAACTTCTGCAGCTGGGCGTCGGAGAAGTTCTGCGCCTGGGCCTCGGCCGGCGCCTGCTCGGCGGCAGCGGCGGTGTCTTCCTGGGCATGGGCCATGGAGCCCATCAGGCCGGCACTGAGCAGGGCCGCAGAGAACAGGGCGGTGAATCGTTGCATGAATACCTCCAAAAATACGTTGGGATGCGTCGGTGAATGCCTCCCTGTGACGGGTATTGCCCCCGAGGGTTCACCATGATCGTGTAACAGTTTGAAAAGACAACGCTCCCCCTCGGGAGCGTTGTGGGCCGTGACGGGGCCGCCGACTAGCCGTAGGCGAGGTTCGGCAGCCAGGTCACCAGGGCCGGAAAGAGGATGACCAGGATCAACCCCAGGGCCTGGATGCCCAGGAACGGGAAGGACGACTTGAAGATCTGCGCCATGGTGATGTGTGGCGGGCACACCCCCTTGATGTAGAACAGCGCATAGCCGAACGGCGGGCTGAGGAAGGACATCTGCATGTTCACCAGGTAGATGACACCGAACCACAGCGAGACGTCGGCAGGAGCCACGCCGGGCAGCCCGAACACACCGTCGAAGCTCAGGCCCTGGATCAGCGGCACGAAGATCGGCACCGCCAGCAGCAGGATGCCCACCCAGTCCAGGAACATGCCCAGGGCGACGAGCAGCACCATCATCACCCCAAGGACCGCATAGGGACCGAGACCGGCACCGGTGATCAGGTCCTGCACGAACTGCTGGCCGCCCTGGAGGATATAGAAACCGACGAAGATGCTGGCGCCGAAGATGATCCACATCACCATCGCGGTGGCGACCAGGGTGGTCATGCAGGCGGCATGCAGGTTGGGCCAGGTCAGGCGGCGGTGCATCGCCGCCACCACCAGGGCACCGAAGGTCCCGATGCCGGCCGCTTCCACGGGAGTCGCCACCCCGGTGAAGATGATCCCCAGCACCAGCAGCACCAGCACGATGGGCGCCAGCATGTTGCGCAGCAGCCGCAGCTTCTCGCCCATGCCAACCCGGTCCTCCTCGGGCATCGGCGGAGCCATGCGGATGTTCAGGGTACCGCGAAGCCAGCAGTAGAGGCCGTACATCGTGGCCAGCAGCAGGCCGGGTATCAGTGAACCGAGATACAGCTCCCCTACCGACTGCTGGGCGATGACGCCATAGATGATGGCCAGTATCGACGGCGGGATCAGGATGCCCAGGGTGCCGCCGGCCATGATCGAGCCGATCGCGATCTCCGGGTTGTAGTGGCGCTTGAGCATCGCCGGCAACGCGATCAGGCCCATGGTCACCACCGCGGCGCCGATGACGCCGACCATGGCGGCGAGCAGTGTGGAGGCGATGATGGTGGCGATTGCCAACCCCGCCCGAAGCCCGCCCATCCACTTGTAGACGACATCGAAGAGCTCCTCGATGATGCCGGCCTTCTCCAGCACCGAAGCCATGAAAATGAACAGCGGGATGGCCGAGAGCTGGTAGTTGGTCATCATCGGGAAGATGCGCGATGGCATCAGGTTGAGCATCGCCTGGTCGCCCACCAGGTAGAGGAACACCACGCCCAGGCCGCCGGTGACGAAGGCCAGCGGCAGGCCGGCCACCAGCACCACCATCAGGGAACCGAACATCACCAGCGTCAGGCCACCGATGCTCATGCCGTACAGGCTGTTCTCGAGACTGCCCGCCAGGCTGTCGTAATCGGTCACGGCGACGTTGACCATCTCGAACAGGGTCCAGCCGGCGAGCACCACCCCAAGGCCCAGCAACACCATGGCGAAGGCGCGACCGCCATTGTCCGCCTGCCAGTGCTGGCGGTACACCTGGAAGTCCCGGATCAGCTGGCCGATCCCCTGCAGCAGCAGCAGCACCGCGCCGAAGAAGAGCATGAACTTGACCGGGTAGTACTGCACCGCCCATTCGGTGAAGGACACCTCATTGGCATAGCTGGAGCCGAAGAAGACTGCATCGCTGACCGACTGCGAGAAGAACTTCCAGCCGGTGACCATCAGGGCGATGGTGAAGATGAAGAAGAACACCGAGGTCACCAGGTCGAGGGCAGCCTTGTTGAGCGGCCTGGCTCGGCTATAGAGGATGTCCACGCGGACATGCCCTCCTTCGCGCAGGGCGAAGGCCCCGGCGAGCAGGTACTGCATGCCGAACATCAGCGTCATCGACTCGTGGACCCAGTTGGTCGGCGAGTTGAAGGCATAGCGCACCACCACCTCGTAGGTGAAGGCGAAGGGGGCAATCAGAGCCCAGTAGGCCACATAGCGACCGGCGAACCCTGAGATACGGTCGACAATGGCAGTGAAGAGGTTGCCCGGGGCCTCCGCGACGACGGCCGGCTCCTCGCCGGCCGGCACCTCGGCGGTATCGCCGCCGTCGACGATTCCCCCGCGCCGGAAGCTGCGCTCGACGAAGAACATCACCAGCAGGGGAAGCAACAGCAGCACCGACCAGTACAACCAGTGCGGCAGGACAAAATTGATCTCGAGATTCATGGGGACTCCTCCGCAGCACCATCAGCCGGGGGTGATGGCAACGGAACAATGCGTCGAGGGGATCGGGATGACGGGTTAATGGCGCCCGGCCCGCAGACCAGAGCCCCGCGGCTCTGGTCCCGGGCGGGCGCGAAAGACTTACAGATTGAGCTCGTAGTCCTTGATGTCCTCTTCGGTGATCAGGGCAATCGCGGGGTCCATCATGGTGTCCAGATGCGCCTTGAACAGCCGGGCGGCATCGGGATCCTTGTTGGCCCACTTGAACCACAGCGGCACGGCAACCTCGCGGAAGCGGTCGGCATCCTCCTCGGAGAGATGGATGATCTCGATGCCCTTCTCGCGGTACTTGGGCCAGGCCTCGGCATTGGCCTTCTGGATCGCCGCGTAATGCTCGCGGGAGTAGGCCGCCACCAGGTCATGCATGAGATCCTGAGTCTGCGGCGACATGCGCTCGAAGACGCGACGGTTGACCGAGATATCCATGAGGTCGACGGCCTGGTGCAGGCAGGGGGTGGAAGGCGGCCCCATGATGATGTAGTCGGCAACCTGCCAGAAACCCAGCTCGTAGTTGTTGGCCGCGCCGGTGTAGTCGGCGGCATCGATGGTGCCCTTTTCCAGCGCAGGATATACCTCGGAGCCCGGCAAGAGGGTGGTGCGGGCCCCGGCAGCTGCGAAGGTCTCGGCGACGATACCGCCGGGCATGCGCAGCTTGACGCCCTGGAAGTCATCGAAGCTGCGTAGCGGCTTCTTGGAGTGGATCAGGTTCATGTCATGGTGGACATAGCCCAGCAGCTCCTGGCCCTGCTTGCGATACAGGTCCTTGGCAAGGCCGAAGCCGCCGTAGGCGCCGAACATCACGTCCCATTGGTGCGGCAGGGACAGGCCCATCGGGTAGGCCGTCAGGAAGACCCCCGCCGGCATCTTGCCCGGCCAGTAAACGGTGAACCAGTTCTGGCCGTCGAGCACCCCGTTGCGCACGGCATCGGCGACCTCGAAGGCCCCGGCTACGGCGCCTGCCGGGAAGGGCTCGATGCTGACCTCGCCGCTGGTCGCCTCCGCCACCCCCTTGGCCCATTCCTCGAAGATGCGATAGCCCGGGGTGCCCGGCGGCCAGGAGGACTGCATGCGGATGCGAATCCCCTGCTGGGCCTGGACATTGCCCACCCAGGGGGTCGCCACGGCCGCCGCGGAGCCGACGGCGGCGGCCTTCAGGAAGTTGCGACGACTGGGGGTCCGGAAACCGGCGTCGGAGACCGACGGTTCGACATCGGACGGGGTGCGCGAGAGCTGCTTGTCGTCTTGCATGGCGAGGACTCCTCGTTGGTGTTGTGCCCGTCTCGCACCAAGCGCCGACGGGGTCTTGTTGTAGTCACTCCTGGTCTCACTCCATGCCACTGGACAAGTTGACCGACCAATATGACGTCGGCTCGCATATGGCATGGACAGCACACTCCATGTCTTTGGAAATCTCTTCCACGAATAAAAGTAGCGAAAACCCTCGAACTGGCCAATACATACTTTCAACGCATGGCCATTGGCATAATTGGTCTTACCTTATTGTGAAAACTGATAACCCTTTGTTCCCCAGGCGGGAACCGATGGTCTGACCAATCTGGCGGAGCGCAAAATCTACGACCATTGAACAATGCCCCGGGTTGGCATTGGGCGGGAAAGTCCGCGATGATGCTCCCTCGCCCTTAGCGCCAAGTGCCTCTCATGACAATGGAACGTCACCGGCGAGCCTGGCTGGCCGCCATGCCCCTGCTGTTCGTCGTCCTGTGGAGCACCGGCTTCATCGGGGCCAAGTTCGGCCTGCCCTATGCCGAACCCTTCACCTTCCTGACCGTGCGCTTCGTCCTGACACTGCTGCTGCTGGTGCCGCTGGTCATGCTGCTGGGCGGCGACTGGCCGCGTGGCCCTGTGCTCTGGGGGCATGCCGCCGTGTCCGGCCTGCTGGTGCATGGCGCCTACCTGGGCGGGGTCTTCTACGGCATCGAGCTGGGCATGCCGGCGGGGTTGGCCTCGCTGCTGGTGGGCCTGCAGCCCCTGCTGACGGCGGCCCTCTCGGGACCGCTGCTGGGCGAGCGACTGGCCCCGCGACAGTGGCTGGGACTGCTGGTAGGGCTGGTCGGGGTCGCCCTGGTGCTGGGCGGCAAGCTGGACCCGGGAGCCACCCTCTTCCAGGGCTTCGGAGTCACGGCGCTGGGGGCCGTGGTGGTGGCGCTGGTGGGCATCTCGCTGGGCACGCTCTACCAGAAGCGCTTTTGCGCCGGCATGCCGCTGCTGGGGGGGACCGTGGCACAGTATCTGGGCGCCGGCGCGGTACTGGGGCTGGGTGCCCTGATGTTCGAGACCCGGACGATCGACTGGACACCAACCTTCCTGCTGACGCTGGGTTGGCTGGTACTGGTGCTGTCGATCAGCGCCATCCTGCTGCTGATGACCCTGATCGAGCGCGGCGAGGCCTCCCGGGTGGCCAGCCTCTTCTACCTGGTGCCACCGGCCACCGCCCTGGAGGCCTGGTGGCTGTTCGATGAGCGGCTCCCGGCCATCTCGCTGGCCGGCATGGCCATCGCCATCGCCGGCGTCGTCATGACCGTGCGCGGCCGCCGGGCCAGCCCCTAGCTGCATGCCGCTTGGTGGCCCCCGCCTGGCGGCGGGCGGCAGGGGCCAGCAGGCCTCCCGCCGACTCCCGCTGTCTAGCGGCTGAACACTACCGTACGGCGCTTGTGCAGGAAGACGCGCCGCTCGACGTGGTAGGCCACTGCCCTGGCCAGGGTCAGACACTCGATATCACGTCCCTTGGCGACCAGGTCCTCCGGGTAGTCGGCATGGCTGACGGCTTCCACGCCCTGGGAGATGATCGGCCCCTCGTCGAGGTCGTCGTTGATGTAGTGGGCGGTGGCCCCGACCAGCTTGACCCCCTTCTCGTAGGCCTGGTGGTAGGGCTTGGCGCCCTTGAAGCCGGGCAGCAGCGAGTGGTGGATATTGATGGCCCGGCCGGCGAGTTTCTCGCACATCTCGCTGGACAGCACCTGCATGTAGCGGGCCAGGATCACCAGCTCGGCGCCGCTCTCCTCGATCACCTCCCAGACCCGGGCCTCCTGCTCGGCCTTGGTGTCCGCGGTGATCGGGAAATGGTAATAGGCCAGACCATGCCAGCTGGCCAGGGCCTCGAGGTCCGGGTGGTTGGAAACCACCGCGCGGATGTCGATGGGCAGCTGACCGGTACGGTAGCGATACAGCAGGTCGTTCAGGCAGTGGTCGGCCTTGGAAACCATGATCACCACCGGCATCCGCGCGTCCGGGGCGGTCAGCTCGAAGTCCATCTCGAACTCCTCCGCCCGGGCGGCGAAGGCGGCCTGGAAGGCCTCGGCATCGAACCCGGGGTCCTGGGGGAAAAACTCCGTGCGGATGAAGAAGCGCTCGGCATGGCGGTCGTCGAAGGACTGCTGCTCGGTGATGTAGCAGCGGCTCTCCTTGAGGAAGCGCGTGACCACGTCCACGGTGCCCAGCCGGCTGGGACACTGGGCCGTGAGGATCCAGGTATCGGCGCTCATATCGACACTACGATTCATGGGGCTCATGGGATGTCTCCTGACGAAGCAGGCCGGGGCAAGCCCCGGCCTGGAAACGCGCGTGAGGGAAGAGGCCGGGATCAGCGCTCGACGCCGATGCCGTACTCCTCGCCGGCGTCGAGCAGCCAGCGATAGGTGTAGTCGGCGAAGCTACGGCGTACCACCAGTTCCCAGCGGTCCTCGGCCGGCCGGCGCAGGATCACGGTGGTCTTGGCGAACACCGTGGTCACGCCCTTGCCCACCGGGAAGTGGCTGGGGTGGACGTCGTAGATCACCGACTTCATCAGCAGCTCCCGGGCGGCCTCGCCCTCGAGCTCGACCAGGGTCTGGCCGCCGCTGGCGTTGCTGATGGCGAAGTGGGCATCGCCCAGGGCCGCGCGCAGCCGGTTCTCGAGTTCGAACTCCTCGCCCCCGGGCACGATGACCAGCCATTCGTCCGGCGACAGCCACTGGACGCTGCGCTCGCCGTCGGCGTCCTGCACCAGGCCCTGGGGCTCGCCGGGCAGCGAGACGCCGAGTACCTCGCGCACCGCCTCGTCGAGGACGATGGCGCCACCGCGCAGGATCAGGTGGCCGAGGAAGGGCCGCTCGCGCAGCACCACCCGGCTCTTGCCGGTGGGGGCCGGGGCCCCCGAGCGGCGGTAGGAGTAGGTCAGCGGCGATTCCACCGGGATCTTGGCCTCGGTGCGGGTATCGAAGGTTGCGACGTTAGACATTCTGACGCTCTCCCTTGGGATCGAGGAAGATGGGGCTGACGATCTCGGCCTCATGGACCTGGCCGTCGGCCATGGGCAGATAGACGGTCTCGCCCATCTTCTGCTGACCGCCCTTGACCACCGCCAGGGCGAAGCCCGAGTCGAGGGTCGGGCTGTAGTAGCTCGAGGTCACGTGCCCCACCATCGGCATGGGGATCGCGTGCTTCGGGTCGAAGACGATCTGCGCGCCCTCCTCCAGCACCACCTTGGCGTTCCTGGGCTTGAGGCCCACCAGCTGCTTGCGGTCGGTGCGCGCGGTGTCCGGCCGGGTCAGCGCCCGCTGGCCGATCCAGGAGAACGGCTTATCGTAGCCGACCGCCCAGTGCATGCCCAGGTCCTCCGGCGTCACCGAGCCGTCGGTGTCCTGGCCGGCGATGATAAAGCCCTTCTCCGCCCTCAAGACATGCATCGTTTCCGTCCCGTAGGGCGTCAGGCCGTACTTCTCGCCGTGGGCGAACAGCGTCTCCCAGACATGCAGGGCATAGTTGGCCTGGACGTTGATCTCGTAGGCCAGCTCGCCGGTGAAGGAGATCCGGAACACCCGCGCCGGCACGCCGGCCACGCTGCCCTCGCGCCAGTCCATGAACTTGAAGGCTTCCTTGTCCAGGTCGATGTCGGTGACTTCCGACATCAGCTTGCGCGCCTCCGGTCCGGTGACGGTCATGGTTGCCCAGTGATCGGTCACCGAGGTGAAGTAGACGTCGAGCTCCGGCCACTCGGTCTGGTGCCACAGTTCCAGCCACTCCAGCACACCCGCGGCACCGCCGGTGGTGGTGGTCATCAGGAAGTGGTTCTCGCCCAGGCAGCTGGTGGTGCCGTCGTCGAACACCATGCCGTCGTCCTTGCACATCAGCCCGTAGCGCACGCGCCCCGGGGCCAGCTTGGCCCACTTGTTGGTGTAGACCCGACCCAGGAACTCGCGGGCATCCGGACCCTGGATGTCGATCTTGCCCAGGGTGGAGGCATCGAGGATACCCACCGCCTCGCGCACCGCCCGGCACTCCCGGGCCACCGCATCAAACATGCTCTCGGTCTTGCCGTCGACCTGGCGCGGGAAGTACCAGGGGCGCTTCCACTGGCCCACGTCCTCGAACTCGGCGCCGTGCTCCACGTGCCACTGGTGCATGGCGGTGTAGCGCTCGGGATCGAACAGCTCCCGGCAGTGACGGCCGACGATGGCGCCGAAGGTCACCGGCGTGTAGTTCGGCCGGAAGACCGTGGTGCCGACCTCGGGGATCGAGCGCCCCAGCAAGCGGGCGGCGATGGCCATGCCATTGATGTTGCCGAGCTTGCCCTGGTCGGTGCCGAAGCCCATGGCGGTGTAGCGCTTGACGTGCTCGATGGACTCGAAGCCCTCGCGGGTGGCCACCTCGATGCCCGCCGCAGTGACGTCGTTCTGCAGGTCGACGAACTGCTTTGGCGCCCGCAGGGTCGGCTTCTCGTGGGGCACCTGGTAGAGCGCGCAGGCCGCGCCGTCGCGACGCGCGGCAACCTGGGGCAGGCTCACCGAGGCCGCCTCGAAGCCGGCCTCCGCAGCCGCCTGGCGGCCCGCCGCGACGCCGTCGGTCAGCACCTCGCCGGTGGCATAGACGCCCTGGGCACCGCCGGCCGCACTCACGCCCTTCACCAGGGTGGGCACGAAGCCGAGGATGTCGTCGCGCCAGGTCGGCCGGCCACCGGTGTGGGAGGCCAGGTGGATGACCGGGCTGTAGCCGCCGGAACTGGCGATGGTGTCGCAGTCCAGGGTCTCGACGGCACCGGCCACCCGGAAGCCATCTAGGTCGACCTTTGCCACCCGCGCCCCGCTGACCCGGCTCTCGCCCTTGGCCTCGATCACCGCACTGCCGGTGATGATGCGGATCCCCTGAGCCCGGGCCTGCTCGACCAGCTCGCCGTCCGGGTTGGCACGGGCGTCGGCGATGGCCACCACTTCGCAGCCGTTCTCCAGCCAGTCCAGGGCAGCGCGATAGGCATGGTCGTTGCTGGTGGAGAGCACCAGCCGCTTGCCCGGCACGACGCCATAGCGACGCACATAGGTCGAGACCGCGCCGGCCAGCAGGTTGCCCGGCACGTCGTTGTTGCCATAGACCAGCGGGCGCTCGTGGGCGCCGGTGGCCAGCACGACCCGGCCGGCGCGCACGCGGTGCATGCGCGAGCGCACCTGGCGACGGCCGTCCTTGAGCGGGGCCGTCTCGGCGAGATGTTCGGTACGCCGCTCGTGGAGGGTCACGAAGTGGTGGTCGTGATAGCCGTTGGCGGTGGTGCGCGGCAGCAAGGTGACGTTGTCCAGGCCGGCCAGCTCCTGCAGGGCCTCGGCGACCCACTGGTCCGCCGGCTTGTCGTCGAGCAGCTCGCGGGTATCCAGCAGCGAGCCGCCCATCTGCTCCTGCTCGTCGACCAGGATCACCCGCGCCCCGCTGCGCGCCGCGGCCAGGGCCGCGGCGAGGCCCGCCGGGCCGGCGCCGACCACCAGCACGTCGCAATGCTGGTGCAGGTGATCGTAGATGTCCGGGTCGTTCTCCATGGGGCTGCGCCCCAGGCCCGCGCTCTTGCGGATGACCTTCTCGTAGGTCATCCACATGGAGGCCGGGGCCATGAAGGTCTTGTAGTAGAACCCCGGCGGCATGAACTTGCCGCCCAGCTTGCCGACCAGGCTCATCATGTCGCGCTGGACGTTCGGCCAGCCGTTGGTGCTGCAGGCCTCCAGGCCGTCGAACAGCGCCTGCTGGGTGGCCCGCACGTTGGGCACCTGGCCCGCCTCGGTCTTGCCGAGCTGGACCACCGCATTGGGTTCCTCGGCGCCGGCGGCGA
The DNA here is from genome assembly GCF_003966155.1 of Halomonas nitroreducens. Taxonomy (GTDB): domain Bacteria; phylum Pseudomonadota; class Gammaproteobacteria; order Pseudomonadales; family Halomonadaceae; genus Halomonas; species Halomonas nitroreducens. The sequence continues at coordinate 121,731 of NZ_RXNS01000008.1, read as the reverse complement.
CGATGCCGCGGGGACGCGAGTACTTGAAGCTGCGGTTGACGATGTCGACGCCATTGGCGAGCAGCGCCGATGCCAGGGTATCGCCGGCATGGCCCTGATAGCGCTTGCCGTTGAAGGTGAAGCTCAGCTTGCGGGAGCGGTCGATGCGCCCGCCGCGGGCGAGACGATTGAGCTGACTCATGCGCGGACTCCTTCACGAAGCGGTGCCGGTTCGACGCGATCCCGGGACGGCCGGCCCTCGGGATACTCGGCGGTGAACCTCGGCTGCTCGCCCATCTTGTAGGTCTCGAGGATCTCGTAGGTCACGGTGTGACGGGTGATGTTGAAGAACTTGCGGCAGCCCACGGCGTGCACCCACAGCTCGTGGTGGATGCCGCGGGGATTGTCGCGGAAGAACAGGTAGTCGCCCCACTCCTCGTCGCTGCAGGACGCGGGATCCGCGGGGCGGGCGATATGCGCCTGGCCCTTGGGATGGAATTCCTCCTCTTCCCGGAGCTCGCCGCAGTAGGGACAGTGGATGTAGAACATGGCGGAATCTCCTTAGTGGGCCACGCCGGCGGCGCCGTGCTCGTCGACCAGCGCTCCGGTGTTGAAGCGGTCGATGGAGAACGGCTCGGCGATCGGATGCATCTCGCCCTTGGCGAGGCTGGCGGCGAACACGTGGGCCGACCCCGGGGTGGCCTTGAAGCCGCCGGTGCCCCAGCCACAGTTGAAGTACAGCCCCTTGACCTGGGTCTTGGAGAGGATCGGGCAGGCGTCCGGGCAGGTGTCGACGATGCCGCCCCACTGACGGTTCATGCGCACCCGGGAGAAGATCGGGAACATCTCCACGATGGCCTGCAGGGTGTGCTCCACGGTGGGGTAGCTGCCGCGCTGGCCGTAGCCGTTGTAGCCGTCGATGCCCGCGCCGATGACCAGGTCGCCCTTGTCGGACTGGCTGATGTAGCCGTGCACGTGGTTGGACATCACCACGGTGTCGAGCACCGGCTTGAGCGGCTCGGAGACCAGCGCCTGCAGCGGATGCGACTCCAGCGGCAGCTTGAGGCCCGCCATGCCGGCCAGCACGCCGGAGTTGCCGGCGGCCACGCAGCCGACGGTCTTGGCCTCGATGTCGCCGCGGTTGGTGTGCACCCCGTAGACCTGGCCGTCACGGATCTTGAAACCGGTGACCTCGGTCTGCTGGAGGATGTCCACGCCGTGAGCATCGGCGGCACGGGCGAAGCCCCAGGCCACGGCATCGTGGCGGGCCACACCGGCGCGCGGCTGCCAGGAGGCACCCATCACCGGGTAACGGGCGTTCTTCGAGCAGTCCATGATCGGCACCAGTTCCTGGACGCCCTTGGCGTCGAGCACCTCGCCGTCGATGCCGTTCAGGCGGTTGGCGTTGACCCGGCGCTGGATATCGCGCATGTCCTGCAGGGTATGACCCAGGTTGAGCACGCCGCGCTGGGAGAACATGACGTTGTAGTTGAGGTCCTGGGACAGGCCCTCCCACAGCTTCATGGAGTGCTCGTAGAGGGCCGCGGCTTCGTCCCACAGGTAGTTGGAGCGCACGATGGTGGTGTTGCGGGCGGTGTTACCGCCGCCCAGCCAGCCCTTCTCGATCACGGCGACGTTCTTGATGCCGAATTCCTTGGCCAGGTAGTAGGCGGTCCCCAGGCCGTGGCCACCGCCACCGATGATGATGACGTCGTAGGCCTTCTTGGGCGTGGGGTTGCGCCACTGGCGCTGCCAGTTCTCGTGGTGGCTCAGCGCGTGCTTGACCAGCCCGAAGCCGGAATAACGTTGCATAGGAATCTCCTCAGAGGGCCCCGCCGACTTGCCGGCGGGGTCGGGCTCACGCGTAGGAAGTCTCGCCGATCTCGGCGGCGGCCTGGCCGTAGACCGGGTGGCGGCCGCACAGCTCGGCGACCTTGCCGCGCACCTCGGCCTCGACGGCGGCGCTGTCGGCCTCCGCGCCCAGGGCGTCGAGGATGTCGCAGATCCAGCCGGCCAGGGCCTCGCAGTCGGCCTGGCCGAAGCCGCGGGTGGTCACCGCCGGGGTGCCGATGCGCAGCCCCGAGGTCACGAAGGGGCTCTGGGGGTCGTTGGGCACCGCGTTCTTGTTGACGGTGATATGCGCCCGGCCCAGGGCGGCATCCGCGTCCTTGCCGGTCACGCCCTGCTTGATCAGCGAGACCAGGAAGAGGTGGTCGTCGGTACCGCCGGAGACCACGTCGAAGCCGCGCGCGACGAAGACGCTGGCCATGGCCCGGGCGTTGTCGATGACCTGGGCCTGGTAGCGCACGAAGTCCTGGCTCATGGCCTCGCGGAAGGCCACCGCCTTGGCGGCGATGACATGCATCAGCGGGCCGCCCTGCTGGCCCGGGAAGACTGCGCCATTGAGCTTCTTGTACAGCGCCTCGTCACCGCTGGCGGAGAGGATCAGGCCGCCGCGGGGGCCGCGCAGGGTCTTGTGGGTGGTGGTGGTGACCACATGGGCGTGAGGCAGCGGGCTCGGGTAGTGGCCGGCCGCGACCAGGCCGGCGACATGCGCCATGTCGACCAGCAGCCAGGCGCCCACGGCGTCGGCGATGTCGCGGAAACGGCGCCAGTTGATGACCCGGGAGTAGGCCGAGAAGCCGGCGATGATCAGCTTGGGCTGGTGCTCGTGGGCGAGGCGCTCGACCTCGTCGTAGTCGATCTCGCCGGTGTCGGGGTTCAGGCCGTACTGGACGGCATGGTAGTACTTGCCGGAGAAGTTCGGCGCCGCGCCGTGGGTCAGGTGGCCGCCATGGGCCAGGCTCATGCCCAGCACGGTGTCGCCCGGCGAGACCAGGGCCATGAAGGCCGCGGCGTTGGCCTGGGCGCCGGAATGGGGCTGGACGTTGGCGTAGTCGGCGCCGAACAAGGCACAGGCGCGCTCGATGGCCAGCTGCTCGACCACGTCAACGTGCTCGCAGCCGCCATAGTAGCGCTTGCCGGGATAGCCCTCGGCATACTTGTTGGTGAGCTGGCTCCCCTGGGCTTCCATGACCTGCGGGCTTGCATAGTTCTCCGAGGCGATCAGCTCGATGTGGGCTTCCTGGCGTGCCACTTCATCGGCGATGGCGGCGGCGATCTGGGGATCGGTCGTTGTAAGGTTGTTGGCGTTCATCTCGTCACCCTGGGGATTGGCTTCACAACGTTAAGAAAAAGTGAAACGCGCGGCATCCTGGAAACGACACCGACATCATCGCAAAAGACAGCCCGCCGGCTGGCCGGTCCGTCCTGCCCGCCGCGCTCTCACCTTGGCTGTCATTGATAGCCAATCCCGCCCCATGAAGATTGAACGTTTGCGACAACATTCACATGATGTTCGCGACATTCAAATATAACATCATGTATATAAAGGAATTATATTTTCAGAGGGTTTTGTATTTTTTCCGACTCTCACGCCAAAAAAGGGCCGACACCCCAGCGCCGGCCCCTGGCCCGCCGATTGCCCCACCGCCTAGCGGCTGGCGGGACGGGCCTTGATATGCAGGAAGAAGGGATCCACCGCGGCGCCATCGCTCTCCCCCGCCGACTTGCGCACCGCCGACGGGGTGGCGCCGAAGGTCTCGCGGAAGTGTCGCGAGAAGTGGGCGGTATCGGCAAAGCCGCAGCGCTCGCCGATCTCGGTGACGCTCTTGGCGGTGTAGTGCAGCAGCCACAGGCCGTAGCGCAGGCGCAGGTCCCGGGCAAACTTGCGCGGCCCCACCCCCAGTGCCTCGCGGAAACGCCGCTCCAGATTGCGCCGCGAGGTGCCGAGGCGCTCGGCGAGGGCATCCACGCCGAGCGGTTCGCCCAGGTGCTGCTCGAGAATGGCGATGGCGCGGCGCACCAGCCGGTCCTCGACCTTGTCGAAGACCACTGGCTGAGGCTGGGGATGTTCGCCGCGGCGGGCCTCGTCGATGAGCATGATATGCAGGCTCTTCATGGCCCAGGCCTTGCCCAGGTGACGCTCCACCAGGTGCGCGGCCAGGTCGGCCGAGGCAATGCCCCCCGCACAGGTCAGCAGGTCGCCGTCATCGATGAACAGGCGGTCGGCCACCGGCTCGATATCGGGAAAGCGCCGGGTGAGGTCGCCATGGTGGTACCAGCTGACGCAGCAGCGCCGGCCGTTCATCAGTCCGGCCTGGATCAGCGCGAAGACGCCGGTACAGAGTCCCACCAGGGGCACGCCCGCGTCGGCCGTCCGGCGCAGATAGGCGATGGCCGTCTCGTCGACCGCGTCATGTTCGTCCTGGACCCCGCCGATGACCACGATGTAATCGAACTCGGCCGGGTCGCGGAAGGCCGTGCACGGGGTGACGGCCGCCCCGCAGCTGGAGATGGCGTCCTGGCCGGCGCTGGTCATGAAGACCCAGTGACAGCGCAGCTGGCGGCTGCGATCGCCTTCGTCGGCCGCCAGGCGCAGACAGTCGACGAAGGCCGCGAAAGGCAGCATGGTGAACCGACGCAACAGGACGAAGCCGATAGACAGCGGCTCGCCGTCGTGGACTTGATGCATGGGAGCGGTGCTCTTCACTCTCGGTGGCGTGGGGACCAGTGTCCGGCAGCCCGGCCCGGAACGCAAAGCCCTCGGGCGACAACGACGGGCCGCGGGCCGGCCGCGTCCGGGCCAATCGCTATACTGCAGGCGCGGGGCACCTTCGCGGTGCCCCCTTTCCGTGTAGCCATGACCGAGAGGGACCAGGTGACGACATCCCCGAACGGCAGCCCCCCGCCGACGGCGCTCAGGGCCCGCGGCCTGACCAAGACCTACCGCATGGGCGCGGTGGAGGTCCAGGCGCTGCGCGGCGTCGATGTGGACTTCGCCGAGGGCGAGCTGGTGGTGCTGCTCGGCCCCTCGGGTAGCGGCAAGTCGACGCTGCTCAACCTGCTGGGCGGCCTCGACGTGCCGACAAGCGGCGAGGTGTGGTTCCATGACCGACGCCTCACCGCCGGCGACGAGCGCGCCCTGAACCGTTACCGTCGCGAGCACGTCGGTTTCGTCTTCCAGTTCTACAACCTGATTCCCAGCCTCACCGCCCGGGAGAACGTGGCGCTGGTCACCGAGATCGCCCGGGACCCCATGACGCCCACCGAGGCCCTGAACATGGTCGGCCTCGGCGAGCGCCTGGATCACTTTCCCGCTCAGCTCTCGGGCGGCGAGCAGCAGCGGGTGGCGATCGCCCGGGCCATCGCCAAGCGCCCGGCACTGCTGCTCTGCGACGAGCCCACCGGTGCCCTGGACAGTGCCACCGGCATTTTGGTGCTGGAGGCGATCCTCACCGTCAACCGGACGCTCGGCACCACCACGGTGCTGATCACCCACAACGCGGTGATCGCCGACATCGCCCATCGCGTCCTGCACTTCGCCGATGGCCGCCTCGTCGAGGTCCGGGTCAACGCCAGCCGCCGCGAACCGGCCGAGCTGGTCTGGTAAGCCGATGAGCGCCCTGGACCGCAAGCTCCTGCGCGGCCTCTGGCGGCTGCGCGCCCAGGTGCTGGCCATCGCCCTGGTGATTACCTCGGGCACGGCGCTGCTGGTCATGGCGCTGACCACCATCGAGGCCCTGGAGGACACCACCCACGCCTACTACGAGCGCTCCCGTTTCGCCGATGTCTTCGCCCAGGCCAAGCGCGCCCCCGACGCCCTGGCCCGAGAAATCGCCGCTCTGCCCGGGGTGCGCCTGGTCGAGACCGGCATCAGCGAGGGGGCGATCCTCGACATGCCCGGCCTGGCGGAGCCAGTGACCGCCCGCCTGCTGTCGCTGCCCGAGGCCGGCCCCGAGGTGCTCAACGTGCTGACGCTGCGGGCCGGACGCCGCCCCGCCGCCAACCGGTCCGACGAGGTGGTGGTCGGCGAGGCCTTCGCCGAGGCCCATGGCCTCGCGCCGGGAGACACCTTCGTGGCGGTGATGCGGGGACGCCAGCGCACCCTGCAGGTGGTCGGCATCGCGCTGAGCCCGGAGTATGTCTATGTCATCGCCCCGGGGGCGCTGATGCCGGACGATACCCGCTACGGCATCCTGTGGCTGAACCGCGCGGCCCTGGAAGCAGCCTACGACATGCAGGGCGCCTTCAACAGCGTCGCCCTGACCCTCGAGACCGGCACTCGCGCCGAGGAGGCGATTCTGCGCCTGGATGGCCTGCTCGCCCCCTATGGCGGCACCGGGGCCATCGCCCGCGCCGACCAGGTCTCCAACTGGTTCCTGCAGAACGAGATCGCCATGCAGCGCAACATGTCGCGGATCATGCCGAGCATCTTCCTGGCGGTGGCCGCCTTCCTGACCCATATGGTGATGGCTCGACTGATCGCCACCGAGCGTCACGAGATCGGCCTGCTCAAGGCCTTCGGCTACACCGACCTGGCGATCGGGATCCACTACGCCAAGCTGGTGCTGGTCATCGCCGCCCTCGGCGTGAGTCTCGGCGCGGTGCTCGGCGGCCTGCTCGGGCACTGGAACACTCGCCTGTACGCGGACTTCTTCCGCTTTCCCTTCCTGCTCTACCAGCCGGGGCCGGCGAGCTTCGTCATCGCCGCCGGGGTGAGCCTTGCCGCGGCCCTGGCCGGCAGCCTCTCGGCCGTGCGCCAGGCCATCGCCCTGCCCCCGGCGGCGGCGATGCTGCCCCCCTCGCCGCCAGTCTACGAGCGTACCCGGCTGTCGCGCTCGGCGATGGCCCGGTGGATCGACGAGCCTACCCGGATGATCGTGCGCCGCCTGCTCCGCTGGCCGCTGCGCGCACTGATGGCGAGCCTGGGGCTCGCCATGTCGGTGGCCGTGCTGATCACGGCCCTGCAGTGGCTGGACGCCATCGACTCGATGGTCGAGAGCGTCTTCATCGGCGGCCAGCACCAGGATGCCACCCTGAGCTTTTATGAGGTGACGCCCTGGTCGAGCATCGAAGCGGTCGAGGACCTGCCCGGGGTGCTGGCCGCCGAACCCTTCCGAGGGGTCGCCGCCCGCCTCTCCCACGGGCTGCACCACAAGCGCCAGGGGCTCAGCGGGGTCCCCACGGACGCCACCCTGAGTCCGGTCATCGACAGCCAGGGGCAGCGCGTGTCGGTGGCCGAGGACGGCCTGCTGCTGTCGCGCACGCTGGCCGAGCGGCTCGACGCCGGGGTCGGTGACCGGGTGACCGTGGAAGTCCTCGAGGGGCGCCGCCCGACGCTCCGACTACCGGTGGTGCGGCTCTTCGAGACCCACCTCGGCACCCCGGCCTACCTGAACCTCGCGGCCCTCAACCGCCACCTGGGCGACGGCCGGGTGGTGGGCGGGATGCATATCGCCGTCGATCCCGCACGGCAGGCCGAACTGCTCGCCCGCCTCAAGACACTGCCGGACGTCTCGGCCATCCAGTTCCGTCAGGCGGCGATCGACACCTTCTACGAGACCCTGGGCCAATTCCTGTACATCTTCGTCGGCTTCTTCATCGCCTTCGCCACCACCCTCTCGGCGGGGGTGACCTACAATGCGATCCGCATCGCCCTCTCCGAGCGCGCCCGGGAACTCGCCACCCTGCGGGTGCTGGGCTTCAGTCGCTGGGAAATCTCCTACCTGCTGCTCGGCGAGATCGGCCTGCTCACCTGGCTGGCCATCCCGCTGGGCTGCATGATCGGCTTCGGCCTGGCCTGGTACCTGACCGCGGCCTTCGCCACCGAACTGTTCCGGGTCCCGTTGGTGATCAACAATGCCACCTACGCCAAGGCCAGCCTGATCGCCCTGGCCGCGGCGGTAACCTGTGCGGCCATCGTGCGCCGCCGGCTCGATCATCTGGACCTGATCGCGGTCCTCAAGACACGGGAGTAGTGCATGGACGTCAAGCGACGGCGAATGCTGCTGTGGGGCAGCCTGATCCTGATGCTGGTGGCCGGCCTCGGCTATGCCCTGCTCCCCCAGCCGGTGCCGGTCGACCTGACCGTCGCCGAGCAGGGTCGGCTGACGGTCACCATCGACGAGGAGGGCGAGACCCGGGTGCGCGATGTCTACACCCTGGACGCGCCGCTGGCCGGGCACCTGCTGCGCATCGGCACCGAGGCCGGCGACCCCGTCGAGGCCGAGGTCACCGAACTGGCACGCATCGAGCCCGCCACCCCGGCCTTTCTCGACGTGCGCAGCGAAGCCGAGCAGCGCGCCGCCATCGAGGCCGCCGAGGCGGCCCGGGATCTGGCCGCCGCCGAGCGCGAGCGGGCCGAGGCCGACCTGGCCTTCGCCACCAGTGAGCTGGCACGGGCCCGGCGCCTGCGGCGCGCCGGCAGTATCGCTCAGCGCAGCCTGGACGATGCCGAGCGGGCGCACCGGGTGGCCCGTGCCGAACTGGCCCGCACCCGGGCGGCGCTGGAGATGCGCGAGCACGAGCTCGCCCAGGCGCGCTCGAGGCTGCTGACCCGCCAGGAGATCGCCGGTGCCAGCGAACATTGCGAATGCCTGCCGGTGACTGCCCCGGTCGATGGCGTGGTACTGCGCGTGCTGCGGGAGAGCGCCGGGGTCGTCGACGCCGGCACCCCGCTGCTCGAGGTCGGTGACCCACGAGACCTGGAGATCATCGTCGACCTGCTGTCCGAGGACGCGGTACGCATCGCCGCGGGGCAGCGGGCACGGATCGTCGGCTGGGGCGGTCCGCCCCTGGCGGCCCGGGTGCGGCGCATCGAGCCGCTGGGCCACACCCGGGTCTCGGCGCTGGGCATCGAGGAGCAGCGCGTCGACGTGCTGCTGGATTTCACCGACCCGCCCGAGCGGTGGGCGCGGCTTGGCCATGGCTATCGGGTCGACGTGCGGGTGATCCTGTTCGACGAGGAGGTGCTCAAGCTGCCCCAGGGCGCGCTGTTTCGCCCAGCGGAGGACGCTGCCACCCCGGACGACGCCTGGGCGGTGTTCGTCGTCGAGGATGGCGAGGTGCGCCGACGGACCGTGACCGTCGGCGAGCGCTCGAGCCTCGAGGTGGAGATCCGCGACGGGCTCGCCGCCGGCGAGCGGGTGGTGCTCTATCCCAATGACCGGCTCAGTGACGGTGTGCGCGTGACGGAACGTTGAGGCGTGCGGGATGGGAGAGACTGCAGGCGTCGTCTGACGGGTCAGCGGCATCGACTGCCGAACGGCACGCGGCCGCGCCTGGGCGCGGCCGCGTGGGGCCAGCGATACGGGACGAGCCCGGCCGAGATGGCCGGCCCCGCCTCAGCATCGCCGTCGAGCCCACCGGGGAGTCAGTCAGCGGCGGCCGAGAGATAGGCCGAGCTGTCCTGACGCTTGATCCACAGCGGATTGCTCCACGCCCGGTCGCCGTCGGCATCCGCGACCTCCAGGGCCACCCAGCCGTCGACCTCGGCGTCCAGAGGGAAGGCCAGCGTGGCGGCCTGGCCGTCGAGCTCGCGGGTGGCGACGACCTCGCCGCCGCGACCGATCAGGCGCGCCTCGGCCAGACCGTCCACCGCCGCGACATCGACCCGCCAGGTCGCCTGCTCGTCGCCGGCCAGGCGCAGGGTGTCACCGAACAGCGCGTTCTGCGGATACAGCAGCGGCCCCTGGGTGGCATAGCCGTGGCCCTGCTTGAGGGCACGCGCGAAGGCCCGCGGCGACAACTCGCCGGGGACCCGCGCCATCATGCGGATGCGACCGGTCAGGTCGTTCCAGGCATCGTGGGTATCGGTGCCGGCGGTGAAGTAGATCGCCGTGCCGTCATCCCACAGCGCATGGGCGCTCTCGACGGTCTTGGCGTTGTCGACCTCGGCGTTGAGCTCGAGCAGATCGAAGCCCGGGGCGAAGCCGCCCGGAACCTTGTCACTGGACAGGTTGCTCAGGTAGCCGTAGTCGTTGTACGGGTGGTTCATCGGAATCACCTCGGCCCCCAGGCGACGGGCATCCTGAAGGATGGCCTGCACGGCATCGGTGCCCGGATCGACACTCAGTTCACCGCCCAGGGCGATGGGGAAGGGGTTCATGTGCCCCCAGGAGGGCGAGATCTCGACCGACGGGATGAAGGGCACGCCGCGGCTGTCGGACAGCGCCTGGAAGGTCGCGTGATTGGCCGTGGAGTCATGGTCGCTGACGAAGGTCAGGTCCAGGTCGGTGGCGAGCTGGGCGCGCACCACGGTCTCCGGTGGGGTAGTGCCCTCCAGCACGTTGGCATGATGGTGCAGGTCGGCGCCATACCAGCCGCGGCCATTGGGCTCGGCCAGGCGCTCGATCTCGACGATGCGCTCGACGCGCTCGCCGGATGCCAGGCTCACCTCGAGGGTCTCGCCCTTGGCAGTGAAGCCGGCCCCGGCGTTTACCGCCAGGCGGTAGTCGCCCGGCGCCAGCGACAGCTCGGCGGAACCGGCCGGGTCGAGCACGGTGAAGAAGGTCTGCTTGCCGAGGAATTCCACCGGCGGCTGCTGGCCGTCGACGATGGTCAGGCGGGCATCCCGCGGCACGCCGCTGCCGGCCTCGACCACCTCGAGGGCCAGGGTTCCCGGGCCCTCGAGCCCCTCGAAAGCGAGTGACTGCTCACCATCGGCGGCCACGCTGATATCGCGGGGTGCGCTGTTGGCATGGCCCATGGCCGTGGCATAGACCCGATAGTCGCCAACGGGCAGATCCATCGCGAACCGGCCACCCTCGGCCAGGGTCCAGGCATAGGGGTGTCCCTGCTTCTCGACCATCACCAGGCCGTCTTCCGGAGCCTCGCCGTCGTCAGTGTCCAGGGTACCGGCAATCCGCCCGGCTTCCTGCGCCGTGCGCTCGATCTCGTGGGCCACCACCGGCGCCAGGTCCCCCTTCGGCACCACCTGCAGCGAGCCGGTGAAGGTGCGGCTCGCGCCCGGTGCCAGATCATGCTCGAGGTACATGTCCTGGCCTTCGTAGTTGATGCGATCGAAGTAGGGAGCGTGCAGGGCGATCGCCCAGTCGCGGTCATAGGCGACCATGCGATCGGTGAGCGCCTCGTCGGCCACGCTCTCCTTGGCCTCGCCGAGGCCCGGCACACCGAACAGGAAGCCGGTATCCGGCCACAGGGTGAAGCCGGATCGGATCGCCGTCAGCGGCGCCTCGCCGGCGTTCTCGAGCCGTGTCTCGAGGCCGATCCGGTCGCTGCCGGCCTCCAGGGTATAGGTGGTGGTGACCCAGGCTTCGCCCCAGTCACGGCGGACCCGTACCACGGCTCGCTCGGGGCTGTCCTCCAGGACCTCCACGGACTTCTCGCTGTTGGGCCAGGCCGACCAGTTGTCGGGAATGAAGTCGGCGAAGGCGACCCGGTCGAGGTCCTGCTCGCCGTCCTTGACGGCCGCCAGGTCCACCAGCGTCCCTCGAGGCACCCCCCAGGGCGGCCGTGACTCGATGGCCAGGGCGAAGGCCAGGTGGCCGTTGGCAATGGTCAAGTCTTCGGCGGCAGTGGCCTCCCCGTCGGGAATCGAAGTGGCCCCGCGGGTCACGCTGACCTCGGCCTGGGCATTGCCGGCGAGACCGAGTGCCAGGCCGGCCGCGAGCCAGGCGCGTCGTGTAGTGAGCATCATGGGAATCGTCCTTTATATTCGATTGTGTTATCAAATCAGGGCGTTTTCATGATGCTGTATTTTGATTAATCATTCAAATTACTACTCACCCTGCCCGGCCATGCCCTCCCCGGCCTGCTAGAGTAACTGGGACCAGTGACCAGGCTGCGACAGGGAGAGACTCTGCGATGCCCGCTGCCTCGCTTTGCCCGCCACCCGGCACCCCCCCGACGCTCCCTGCCCCGCGTCGTCGGGGCGCATGGCTGCTCGCCACCCTGATGCTCGTCGCCAGCGGGCACGTCCCGGCGGCCAGCGTGATCGCCGAACGGATTGACGGCGCGGTCCATGACGTGCGCCTGGTGCGCCTGGCCGAGGGCCTCGAACACCCCTGGTCCGTCGCCTTCCTGCCCGACGGCCGTTTCCTGGTCAGCGAACGGCCCGGCCGGCTGGCGTTGATCGATGGCCAGGGCCATAGCCGGCGCGTTGACGGCGTGCCCCGGGTGGCCGCCCGGGGCCAGGGCGGACTGCTCGACCTGGCGCTGCACCCCGAGTACGGTGATGGCGAGCATGACTGGCTCTACTTCAGCTATGCGCGATCCGGTCCCGGCGGAACGGGCACGGCGGTGGGCCGGGCGCGACTCTCCGGCACCCGGCTCGCCGACGTCGAGGAGATCTTCGCCCAGGAGAGGTTCTCGTCCCCCACCCATCATTACAGCGGGCGCCTTGCCTGGCGGCAGGACGGCACCCTGCTGCTGACCATCGGTGACCGTGGCGAGGGGCCGCGGGCCCAGGACGGCCGCGACCATGCCGGCAGCGTGATTCGTCTGACCGAGAGCGGCGGCGTGCCCGGCGACAATCCCTTCGTCGACGACCCGCGGGTGGACGATGCGGTCTACACCCTGGGCAATCGCAATATTCAGGGCCTGGCCGTGGCAACCGATGGCAGCGTCTGGGCCAGCGAACACGGCCCGCGTACCGGTGACGAGATCAACCGCATCGAGGCGGGCGTCAACTATGGCTGGCCGGAGGTGACTCTCGGCCGGGACTACGCCACCAACCGGCCGATCGGCCGCGACAGCGCCCCGGGCATGCGCGACCCGCTGTACGTGTTCGAGGGGCGTTTTGCACCGTCGGGGCTGGCCCATGTCAGCAGCCGGCCCTTTGCCGGCTGGCAGGACGATCTGCTGGCCGGCGGCCTGCGCAGCCAGCGGCTCGTCCGGCTGACCGTGGAAGGCGATGAAGTGCGCCGGGCCGAGGTGCTGCTCGACGGCCAGATCGGGCGTATCCGCGACGTGCGCCAGGGACCGGAGGGGTTGGTCTACCTGCTCAATGACCGGCCCGATGGCGGGCTCTTCCGGCTCGAGCCCGCCGACTAGCGGCGGGCCCGGGGGTCGGTGCGATCAGTACTCCACCACCACGTCGCCCTTGGGCTTGCTGCAGCAGGAGAGAATGTAGCCCTCGGCGATGTCCTCGTCGGTGATTCCGCCATTGTGCTCCATCTCGACCTCCCCCGAGCTCAGCGCCACCCGGCAGGTGCCGCAGATACCCATGCCACAGGCCTTGGGGATATGCAGCCCCAGCTTGGCGGCGGCGGTGTGCACCGTCTCGTCGGGCTGGATCCGCACGCTCTTGCCGGTGGTGCTGAACTCGACACTGATCATGTCGGCGGCATCGAGCTCCTCGGCCTCGGCCTCGGCCTGCTCGACGTGCTCGATCACCTCCTCCTGGACCTCCAGCGGCGTGGCGCCGAAGGACTCCTCGTGGTAGCGGCTCATGTCGAAGCCGTTCGCCTCGAGCAGGTGCTTCACGGCGTTCATGTACGGCGTCGGGCCGCAGCAGAAGATCTCGCGGTCCATGAAGTCCGGCGCCATCAGCTCCAGCATCGCCTGGCTCAGGTAGCCCCGGAAGCCCGACCAGGCCTCGCCCAGCTCATCGCTGCGCTCGCAGACGATATGCAGCTTGAAATCGGGAATCCGCGAGAAGATATGCTCCAGTTCGCGATGGTAGATGACATCACGGGGCGAGCGGGAGCTGTGCACGAACTGCAGGTCCACGGCGGCGTTGGTGTCGAACAGCCAGCGCACCATGGACATCAGCGGCGTGACCCCCACCCCGCCGGAGAGCATGAGCAGCTTGTCGGCAGGGTAGTCGATGATGTTGAAGTTGCCGACCGGGCCGTGTACTGCCAGCTCGTCGTTGACCTTGAGGTTGTCATGCAACCAGTTGGAGACCTGACCACCCGGCATGCGCTTGACGGTGATGGAGAAGCTGTAGGGCACCGACGGCGAGCTGGAGATGGTGTAGGAACGCATGATGGGCTGGCCATCGATCTCCAGCTCCAGCGTCACGAACTGCCCCGGCTTGAAGAAGAACATGACCGGCTGTTCGGCCATGAAGCAGAAGGTACGGGTATCCCAGGTCTCCTGGATCACCTTGACGCAACGCACCAGGTGGCGACCGTTGGTCCAGGTCTGGGTAGTAACGGGATTGAGGAAGCTCATTGTCATGTTCGTGTCGCCTGGGCTGCAGCATGAAGGTCTCCGACCGCGGTGCCACCGCCTGCCGTTGGCCGAATTCTGCGCAGCCGCGCCGCCGGCCACTTGCCTGTCTGCGACATGGGCATGTCCATCACATCCAGGCCCGCCAACTTTCGCCACCCTCCGCGTCGCGGCTGCATCACATCACGTCGCCGGCAGACAATCCCCCCCTGCTGCAGTGTTCCACACTCGCTCCACCCCGCCACGGCCCACCTGGTGCGCGGCGCCATACTCCGCAGTACTGAACAACCCTAAAGCCGCCCAGCGGCCCTGCAAGAGGATGTGCCCTCATGGATCCCATGTCTCCCGCTCGTCTGGATGATCCCCTGGCCCCGGCCCGCGAGGCCACCGTGGAGATGCTGCAGCAGCGTCGGCCCCACTTCACGCTGCCGCAACCGTTCTACAACGACGAGCGACTGTTTCGCCTGGAGATGCAGGAGATCTTCGAGAAGGAGTGGCTGTTCGCCGGCATGACCTGCGAGATCCCCGCCAAGGGCAACTTCATCACCCTCGAGGTGGGCGACAACCCGGTGGTCATCGTGCGTGGCAGCAACGGGGAGGTTCACGCCTTCCACAACGTCTGCCGGCATCGGGGCTCCCGGCTGTGCGTCAGCGAGAAGGGCAAGGTGGCCAAGCTGGTCTGCCCCTACCACCAGTGGACCTACGAGTTGGACGGCCGCCTGCTGTTCGCCGGCAGCGACATGGGCGAGAACTTCGACCTCGGCGCCTACGGGCTCAAGCCCGTCCATGTGCGCACCGCCGGGGGCTACATCTTCGTCAGCCTGGCCGACGCGCCGCCGGCCATCGATGAGCTGCTCGCCTCCCTCGAACACTACCTGGCCCCCTATGACATGGACAACGTCAAGGTCGCCGTGGAGTCGAGCCTCGTCGAGCAGGCCAACTGGAAGCTGGTCATCGAGAACAACCGCGAGTGCTACCACTGCAACGGGGCCCACCCCGAACTGCTCAATTCCCTCCAGGAGTTCGACGACAGCGACGACCCCAGGGCGACCCCGGCCTATCGGGCCCTGGTGGCTCGCAAGCAGCAGGACTGGGACGCGGCCGGCGTGCCCTGGCAGCTCAAGCGCATCGGCAAGCGCAATCGCCTGACCCGCACCCCGCTGCTGGAAGGGACGGTGTCGATGACCATGGACGGCAAGCCGGGCTGCAAGAAACTGATGGGACGGCTGCCGGATGCCGACATGGGCTCGCTGCGTATTCTCCACCTGCCCAACTCCTGGAATCACTACATGGGCGACCATGCCGTGGTGTTCCGGGTCATGCCGCTGGGCCCCCAGCAGACCGTGGTGACCACCAAGTGGCTGGTGCACAAGGACGCCGTAGAGGGTGTCGACTACGACCCGGCCCAGCTGCGCCGGGTATGGGACGCCACCAATGACCAGGACCGTCGCCTCGCCGAGGAAAACCAGCGCGGCATCAACTCCAAGGGCTATGAGCCGGGCCCCTACTCGGAAACCTTCGAGTTCGGCGTCATCGACTTCATCGACTGGTACAGCGAGCGCATGCTGGAGAACCTGGGCCACAGCGCGCCCCACCTCCAGCTGGCCCAGGGCTGACCCCCTCCCCCCACACGACAGGACCCGCCATCGGCGGGTCCTGTCGTTCATGGCCTGGCCAGGCGGGTGCCGCGCGGTCAGCGCAGGCCGGGCAGCAGGAAGCGCTCGATGGCGGCGCGCACCGACGGCAGCATGATATCGGTGTGAGTCATCATTTCACGCACCAGATCCTGCAGGCCCGGCACCCCGACCTCCATGTGCTTGAGCAGCGCCATCCGAGCACAGGTCTCGGGGCAGGCGCCTTCCGGAATGCGAATGCCCAGGGCGACCAGGCGGTCGCGGAAGTCATCCCCGTCGATCAGGTCGACAATCATCATGGTGGTTTTCTCCTCTTTCCGCGCCGCGTTCAGGACAGCGCCTCGACGGGCGCCGGCGCCAGCCGGCAGGCGGCATACTTGAACTCGGGAATCTTGCCGTAGGGATCCAGTGCCGGGTTGGTCAGCACATTGGCCGCCGCCTCGGCGTAGCAGAAGGGCACGAACACCATGCCCTCGGCCATCGCCGGATCGACCCGGGTCCTGAGCGTGATCTGGCCACGCCGGGTGGTGATGGTCACCGGCTCGCCGGGGGCGAGGCGGAGACGCCGCAGCTCGCCCGGGGCCAGGCTGGCCACGGCCTCCGGCTCCAGGTCATCGAGGACCCGCGCGCGACGCGTCATGGACCCGGTATGCCAGTGCTCGAGCTGGCGGCCGGTGGTCAACACCGTGGGGTAGTCGCCGTCGACGGGCTCGTCCGGCGGCAGCGGCAGGGTCGGCGAGAACTTCGCCCGGCCCGTGGCCGTGGGGAAGGCGTCGCTGAACACCACGTCGGCCCCCGGAGCGTCATCCGCCGGGCAGGGATAGGTCACCGACTGCTCGCGCTCCAGGCGCTCCCAGCTGATGTGGTCCAGCGAGGCCATGCCGCGCGTCATCTCGGCGAAGACCTCCCGCGGATGCCCATAGTCCCAGGCCAGGCCGAAGCGCCGGGCGAGCTCCTGGATGATCCACCAGTCGGGCCGCGCCTCGCCGGGCAGCGGCACGGCCCGGCGACCCAGCTGCACCTGGCGGTTGGTGTTGGTCACGCTGCCGTCCTTCTCTGGCCAGGCCGAGGCGGGCAGGATCACGTCGGCGAACTGGGCCGTCTCGGTGACGAAGAGGTCCTGCACCACCAGGTGCTCGAGGCTGGCCAGCGAGGCCCGGGCATGCTCCAGGTCGGGGTCGGACATCGCCGGGTTCTCGCCGAGGATGTACATGCCCTTGATGGTGCCCGCGGCGATGGCGTCCATGATCTCCACCACGGTGAGGCCCGGCCGCTCCTCCAGCGGGGTCGCCCACAGCTCCTCGAAGGCGGCGCGCACCTGGGCATCGCCCACCGGCTGGTAGTCCGGCAGGACCATGGGGATCAGGCCGGCGTCGGAGGCGCCCTGGACGTTGTTCTGGCCGCGCAGCGGATGCAGCCCGGTGCCGGGACGACCGGTGTGGCCGCAGGCCAGGGCCAGGGAGATCAGGCAACGGGCATTGTCGGTGCCGTGGACGTGCTGGGAGATGCCCATGCCCCAGAAGATCATGGCGCGCTCGGCGGTGGCGTATTCCCGTGCCACCTGGCGGATCGCCTCGGGCGACACGCCGCAGCTCGGCGCCATGGCCTCCGGCGTCAGCTCCCGGACATGTTCGGCCAGGGTGGCAAAGCCCTCGGTATGGGCGTCGACGTAGTCATGGTCGACCAGGTCCTCGGTGACGATGACATTGAGCATGGCATTTAACAGCGCGACGTCGGCCCCCGGGGTGAAGCGCAGGGTCTGATGGGCATAGGCGCCCAGGGCCTGGCCGCGGGGGTCGATGATGATGATCCGGGTCCCCTGCTTGGCGGCCTGCTTGAAGAAGGTCGCCGCCACCGGATGGTTCACCGCCGGATTGCAGCCGGTGAGGATCACCACGTCGGCCTCGAGGGCCTGCATGAAGGAGGCAGTCACGGCACCGGAGCCGATGCACTCCATCAGCGCGGCCACCGAGCTGGCGTGGCACAGCCGGGTACAGTGGTCGACGTGGTTGGAGCCGAAGCCGGTGCGCACCAGCTTCTGGAACAGCCAGGCTTCCTCGTTGGAGCACTTGGCGCTGCCGAAACCGGCCAGGGCATCGGGGCCATGGGCCGCCTTCAGGTCGACGAGCCCCCTGGCCGCCAGGTCGAGGGCCTCGTCCCAGCTCGCCTCGCGGAAATGGCTGGTCGGGTCGGCCGGATCGAAGGCCGGATCGAGGCCCTTGGGCACCCCGGGCTTGCGGATCAGCGGGGTGGTCAGGCGCGCGGGATGGCGCGGGTAGTCGAAGCCGAAGCGGCCCTTGACGCACAGCCGGTTGTGGTTGGAGGGGCCGTCGCGGCCGGAGACGTGCAGGATGGCATCGTCCTTGATGTGGTAGGTGAGCTGGCAGCCCACCCCGCAGTAGGGGCACACCGAGTCGATGCGGCGATCGGCCACCGCCGAGTCGCCCCGGCCCGCCTCGTCGACCAGGGTCGCGGGCATCAGCGCCCCCGTGGGGCAGGCCTGGACGCACTCGCCGCAGGCCACGCAGGTACTGTCCCCCATGGGGTCGTCGAAGTCGAAGACGATCTTGGCCGCGGCGCCGCGATGGGCCAGGCCGATGACGTCGTTGACCTGGACCTCGCGACAGGCCCGCACGCAGAGGTTGCATTCGATGCAGGCGTCGAGATTGACGGCCATCGCCGAGTGGGAGCGGTCGTGCACCGGCGAGGCGTCCCGCTCGGGGACGTGGTGGACCGTCGGCGTGACGCGCTCATCGCGAGACGGCAGCCACTGGCGGACGGCGTCGGCGTCGACGGCAAGTGCCTCGGCCATGTCCCAGAAGTGGCTCGAGCGGTCAGGACCGGCTTCGCGGGCGGGCTGGTCGACGACCAGCAGCTCCAGCACGCCCTCCCGGGCGGTGCGGGCCCGCTCCGAGGAGGCACTCCTGACCACCATGCCGGGTCGCGCCTCGCGCAGGCAGCTGGCGGCCAGGGCACGCTCGCCCTCGATCTCCACCATGCAGGCCCGGCAGTTGCCGTCGGCCCGGTAGCCGTAGGCGTCCTTGAAGCACAGGTGCGGGATGGTCTCGCCGGCCCGCTTGGCCACCTGCCAGAGGGTCTCCCCCGGCTCGGCGCTGACGTCCACGCCGTCCAGGGTCAGGGTAAAGGTCTCGGTCGTCATGGCATCTCTCCCTACCCTTTCACGATCACGTTCTGCGCGGCGAGCTCGTCGCGGAAGTCCTTGAGCAGCCCCAGCACCGGATTGGGCGCCGCCTGGCCGAGGCCACAGATGGAGGCGTCCATCATCACCCGGGAGAGCCGCTCGAGGTCCGCGGCCTGCCAGGTGTCACGCTCCAGCAGGGTCAGCATCTTCTCGGTGCCCACCCGGCAGGGCGTGCACTGGCCGCAGGACTCATCGGCGAAAAAGGCCAGCAGGTTGGTCGCGACCGCACGCAGATCGTCCTGATCGGAGAGCACGATGATGGCCGCCGAGCCGATGAAGCAGCCGTGCTCCTGGAGGGTGTCGAAGTCCAGCGGGATATCCGCCCTGGACGCCGGCAGGATGCCGCCGGAGGCGCCGCCGGGCAGGTAGGCGGCCAACCGGTGGCCCGGCGGCAACCCGCCGCAGTATTCCTCGATCAGCTCATTGAGGGTGATGCCGGCCGGGGCCAGGTGGACGCCGGGACGATTGACCCGGCCGGAGACCGAGAAGCTGCGCAGCCCCTTGCGCCCGTGGCGCCCCTGGTCGGCGAACCAGCCTGCGCCGCGGGCCCAGATCGTCGGGATCCAGTAGACGGTCTCGACGTTGTTGACCAGGGTCGGGCGGTCGAAGAGCCCGCGCTGGGCGACGAAGGGAGGGCGGTGCCGGGGCTTGCCGGGCTTGCCCTCCAGCGATTCGATCATCGCCGACTCCTCGCCGCAGATGTAGGCGCCGGCGCCGCGGCGCATCACGATGTCCCCCGGCGCAACCAGGCCGGCGGCCTCCAGCTCGGCGATCGCCGCATGGAGCACCCGGTGCAGGCCGGGGTATTCGTCGCGCAAATAGATATAGAGCGCCTCGGCCTCGACGGCCCAGGCACTGACCAGCGCCCCCTCCAGGAAGCGATGGGGCTCGCGCTCCAGGTAGTGGCGGTCCTTGAAGGTCCCGGGCTCGCCCTCGTCGGCATTGATCGCGCAGTAGCGCGGCCCCGCCTCGGCGCGCACGAAATGCCACTTCTTGAAGGTCGGGAAGCCGGCCCCGCCCAGGCCCCGCAGGTTGGCGGTCTCCAGGGTCTCCATCAGGCGTTCCACGCTCACCCGACCCGCCCGGCAATCGGCCAGCAGGCGATAGCCGCCGGCCTCCCGGTAGGCCTCGAGCTTCTGCCAGAGGATCGCCTCGGGATGGAAGTGGCCGGTATCCACCACCGCCTCCACCGCCTCCAGAGTGGCATGGTTGACATGGCGGTGCCCCACCTCGACCACCGGGGCCATGTCGCAGCGCCCCATGCAGGGCGCCCGCAGCACGCGGACCCGCTCGGGGTCGGCGCCGGCCTCGAGCTCGGCCTTGAGAGCGGCGGCGCCGGCCAGCTGACAGGACACTGAATCGCAGACCCGCACCGTGATCGCCGGCGGCGGGGCCTGGTCGTCATGAACCACGTCGAAGTGGGCATAGAAGGTGGCGGTCTCATAGACCGCCGCCATCGGCAGGTTCATGTAGGCGGCCAGCGCGCGCAGGTCGGCCAGCGCCAGGTGCCCATGATCGTCCTGGATGACGTGGAGATGCTCGATCAGCAGGTCGCGGTGGCGGCGCTCGGGCACCTCGCGCTCGTCACCCAACAGCCGCCGCAGGGCGTCGAGCGCGGCAGGGTCGAGATCCCGGCCTCGGGGCTTGCCGCGAAAGCGGCGCTTGGGGGTCACGGTCTGAACGGTCATGGGGCACTCATTGTGTTCTTTGTCGGCTCACTTATCGCATGGTGGCACCACCCCCGGGGGCTGACAACGCCGGGATTGGGCGCCGGGGCCGGCAATGGCATGGCGATGTCGCAATCGGCTAAGCACACAAGCCGACGGCGCCCCATGGGGCGCCGTCGGAGGAGCGGGCAGTGCCGTCCGGCCGCCGCGCTGCCGTGGGAGTCGATCACCCCGAAGGCTCGCCGCGCCGGCTACCTGGCGCGCCCCCTCGGCCGAATTCAAGCCTCTCAGGCTGCCACGCTGCCGTGGGGGTCGATGACGAATTTCTTCGCTGCCCCGCCATCGAAGTCGGCATAGCCCTTCGGCGCCTCGTCCAGAGTGATCATCTGGACGTTGACCGCGTCGGCGATGTTCACCTTGCCAAACAGGATCGCCTGCATCAGCGGCCGGTGGTACTTCATCACCGGGCACTGGCCGGTATGGAAGCTGTGCGACTTGGCCCAGCCGAGGCCAAAGCGCATGCTCAGGCTGCCCTGCTTGGCCGCCTCGTCGGCCGCGCCCGGGTCCTCGGTCACGTACAGCCCCGGAATGCCGATCTGGCCGCCGGCACGGGTCAGCGACATGGCGGAGTTCAGCACCGTCGCCGGCGCCTCCTTGCCGTGGTTGCAGCCGCAGGCATGAGCCTCGAAGCCGACGCAGTCGACGAAGGCATCGACCTCGCGCTCGCCGAGAATCACCTCGATCTTGTCGGCCATGTCGCCGTCCTGGGTCAGGTCGATGGTCTCGCAGCCGAAGCTGCGGGCCTGGGCCAGGCGCTCCTCGATCATGTCGCCGACGATCACGCAGGCCGCCCCCAGCAGCTGGGCGGACACGGCCGCGGCCAGGCCGACCGGGCCGGCCCCGGCGATGTAGACGGTGGAGCCCGGGCCGACACCGGCGGTGACGCAGCCGTGGAAGCCGGTGGGGAAGATGTCGGACAGCAGTGTGAGGTCCTTGATCTTCTCCATGGCCTGGTCGGCGTCCGGGAACTTCAGCAGGTTGAAGTCGGCATAGGGGACCATGACGTACTCGGTCTGGCCGCCGACCCAGCCGCCCATGTCGACGTAGCCATAGGCGGCGCCGGGACGCGCCGGATTGACGTTGAGGCAGATGCCGGTCTGGCCGGACTTGCAGTTGCGGCAGCGGCCGCAGGCGATGTTGAACGGCACCGAGACCAGGTCGCCCGGGGTGAGGAACTCGACGTCGCGTCCGCACTCCACCACCACGCCGGTGATCTCGTGGCCCAGCACGAGGCCGGAGGGCGCGGTGGTGCGGCCACGCACCATGTGCTGGTCGCTGCCGCAGATATTGGTGGTGACGACCTTGAGGATCACGCCGTGTTCGCACTTGCGGTTGCCCAGGGCGAGCTCCGGATAGGCGATGGACTCGACGGCGACCTCTCCCGGGCCCTTGTAGACGACTCCGCGGTTGGCTGCACTCATGGCTGGCTTCCTTCGACGTTGTTGTAGGGGGCGGCGCGCACGCCGCCCCACGACCATAGCCTCTTCGCCTCTGCAAAATGTTCCGAGCGAGTCACCGGCATGCCTGATCGAGACATCGTCGCCGTCGTGACGGTAACGCCCATCCGGAGGTCGTTCTCGCGACACCCCCCGGGTTCCGCTCGCGCCGAGAATGTTCGGCGTTTGTCCGGGTAGTTTCCGGATGAATAACCGACCGAGACATGACGGGTAGATAGCCGATGATAGGTTACCAATGGTAAGCCTATCGCTTAGAAACATTAGCTTTACCCCTTCAAGCCATCCGAAATAGCCTTCTTCGATTGACGGCATTCCAATCACCCCGATTCCAATGACGAAAATCGATGATGGTGGCCATATTTCGATGCTTAATTAACAAGAAGCTCACGCCTATCCGGTAAAAAACGACAACAAAGCGTCTCAAACATGATCCACGCGACAACAACAAAAGAGGACCTCGCATGACGCATGACGACGACCCCATCCTGACCCCCGGCCAGGACAACAAGCAGATCCTGGGGCTGGATTTCCACAACCCCGTCTTTCCCTTCTCCGCCCTGGCCATCCTGGCCTTCATCCTCTACGCCCTGGTCTACCCCGACGCCGCCAACACTCAGCTGACAGCAGCACGCGGCTTTGCCATCGAGCACTTCGACTGGCTGTTCATGATCGCCGGCAACGTCTTCGTGATCCTGTGCCTGGCACTGATCGTGATGCCCCTCGGGCGCATCCGTCTGGGCGGCCCAAGAGCCCGGCCCGAGCATTCCACGCTGTCCTGGTTCAGCATGCTGTTCGCCGCCGGCATGGGCATCGGCCTGATGTTCTGGAGCGTGGCCGAACCGGTCGCTTACTACACCGACTGGTACGGCACGCCGCTGAATGCCGCCGCCGGCACTCCCGAGGGGGCCAGCGCCGCCATCGGCGCGACCATGTTCCACTGGGGCCTGCATCCCTGGGCCATCTATGCCGTGGTCGGCCTGTCGCTGGCCTTCTTCGCCTACAACCGCGGTCTGCCATTGACCCTTCGCTCAGCCTTTACGCCGCTGCTCGGCGAGCGGGTACGCGGCTGGTTCGGCCACGTGATCGATATCGTCGCGGTGCTTTCCACCATCTTCGGCCTGGCCACCTCGCTGGGCTTCGGCGCCTCCCAGGCGGCCGGCGGGCTCAACTACCTGTTCGACGTGCCCAACACCCTGGGCACCCAGATCGCCATCATCGTCGGCGTCACTGGCGTAGCGCTGTTCTCGGTGTGGCGCGGCATCGACGGCGGCGTCAAGCTGTTTTCCAACATCAACATGGTGATCGCCCTGCTGCTGCTGGTATTCGTGGTGATCACCGGCTCCACCATGATGTTCGTCAACGGCCTGTGGGACACCAGCATCGCCTACCTGAGCCGCATCGTACCGCTGTCCAGCTGGGTCGGCCGCGAGGACAGCACCTGGTTCCACGGCTGGACGGTGTTCTACTGGGCCTGGTGGATTTCCTGGTCGCCCTTCGTCGGCATGTTCATCGCCCGAGTGTCCCGTGGGCGCACCGTTCGCGAGTTCCTGATGGCGGTGCTGCTGGTGCCCACCCTGGTCACCATCGTGTGGATGTCCGCCTTCGGCGGCAACGCCCTCGCCCAGTCCGCGGGTGGCGTCGGCGCCCTGGCCGACGGCATCGGCGAGGTCTCGCTGGCGATGTTCCAGATGCTCGAGCACCTGCCGCTGTCCACCCTGACCTCCACCATGGCCATCGTCCTGGTACTGGTGTTCTTCATCACCTCCTCCGACTCCGGCTCCCTGGTGATCGACAACATCACCGCCGGGGGCAAGGTCGACGCCCCGCGCAGCCAGCGGGTCTTCTGGGCGACCCTGGAAGGGGTGATCGCTGGCATCCTGCTCTACGGCGGCGGTGACAAGGCCCTCGGCGCCCTCCAGGCGGGAGCCGTGGCCACCGGCCTGCCCTTCACCTTCATCCTGCTGGTCATGTGCGTGGGTCTGGTGAAGAGCCTGCGGGAGGAACATCGCAGCCTGGGGCTCGCCCCGGCTGCGTGATACGGTCCCCCGCACGTCTCGACGACCCCGGCCCCTGCCGGGGTCGTCGTTTGCCCCCCTCCCCCGCCACGCCACCGCGGGAGGCCGGCGAAATCCGCTCGGGACTCGACCTCGAGGGGGTCGAGGGGGCATGGTAGGAGTTCCCGTCCGGGCCATCGCCCGGCAGGCGGCCCCATGCCGGGCGCCGGCCGCGGCTGCATGACCCGATCGAACGTTCATGGCCACCCACGCCAAGGAGATACCACCGATGCCGAACCCTGTTGCCCGCCGCCTGTGCCTGACCGGCCTGCTGTCGCTGCTGGCCCTGGCGCCCAACGCCTTCGCCCAGCAGGCCTCATCGGAGCAGGCCCGTACCGATGTCACCACCGAGCAATTCAATGACTGGGAGGTGGTCTGCCCGAGCGACAGCAGCCAGGGCAACTGCACCATGAACCAGGTGGTCACCAACGCCGACAGTGACCAGCCCATGATGCGGGTGGTGGTCGCCTACCCGCCGCAGCTCGAGGGGCGCCCGGCGATGACCTTCCTGCTGCCGCTGGGCGTGCGCCTCGCGCCCGGCCTGCAGCTGAGCGCAGGCAGTGCCCAGCCGGCCCAGTTCCCCTACCAGGTCTGCCTGCGCCAGGGCTGTCGCGCCGACCTCCCGGTGGAGCCGTCACTGCTCGAGGCGCTGCGCTCCGGTAGCAGCGCGACCCTGAGCCTGGTCGGCCCCCGCGGCAACCGCATGGACCTGGACATCTCCCTGATGGGCTTCACCGATGCCAGCCAGCGGATCGCCCCCTGAGCCTATCCTGTCCCCCAGTAGAAAGGCCCCGGTCGATGACCGGGGCCTTTGCGTTACGGCAGCGAAGGGCGTGCACCTAGCGCAGCACGCCCTCTTCCTTGAGCAGCTTGAAGATGGCCTCGGCCCCCTCCTCCGGGGTGACATCGCTGAGCACCTGGCCCCCACCACCCTCGGCCTTGGCCGCAGCGGCCTTGAACCGGTCGCGGGCCGAGGCGGCCTTGACGATCTTCAGACGCTTGGGCCGCTTGCGCGCCGGCTGGGCCGGCCACTGGGCCAGATCGACGTCGTCCATCACCGGTGCCGCCTGGACGTCCAGGCGGCCTCGACGGGCCGGGCCATAGGCGCTCTGGCGCGGCGCCGGGGCCGCTGCGTCGACGGTGACGATGGCCGGCAGGCGAACCCTGAGCCGGCGCCGCTGGCCCCGGGGCAGGGCCTGCAACAGCGTGGCGACGCCGTGCTCGACGTCTTCCACGGCGGCCAGGCCACTGACCAGCGGCCAGCCCAGTCGCTCGGCAAGCAGGTACGGCAGCAGGCCCGATCCTTCGCCCTGCTCGGCCCGCTCGCCGGCGACCACCAGCTGCGGCCCCGCCGCCTCGAGGGCCTCGGCCAGGGCGGGCAGCACGTCGGCCCCGGCGGGCTGCTCGAGCAGCGAGAGGGCATCGAAGCCCATGCCCAGGTAGCCACGCAGGGCCGCTTCACTGCCCTCGTCGAGGCGGCCGGCGTGCAGCAGCTCGACCTCGGCGCCCCTCAGGGTGCGCGCCAGCTCCACCCCGCGGGCATCCTGGTCGGCGCGCCGGCCGCGCCCGGTCAGCGGATGACGCCCCACGGAGACCAGCACGGTCACCGCGAGAGATCCCTCGTGATGCGTATCAGGCTGCATTGCGCTTCTCCTCCCTTGACTGCTCCACCAGGGCGACCAGGGCCTCGAGCACCCTGGCCGAGTCACCGATCACCGCCAGGTCGGCGCGCTTGATCATGTCACAACCGGGATCCATGTTGATGGCCACCACCTTGTCGCAGGTCTGGATGCCCTGGAGGTGCTGGATCGCCCCGCTGATCCCCACCGCCACGTAGACCCGGG
The DNA here is from genome assembly GCF_003966155.1 of Halomonas nitroreducens. Lineage (GTDB taxonomy): Bacteria > Pseudomonadota > Gammaproteobacteria > Pseudomonadales > Halomonadaceae > Halomonas > Halomonas nitroreducens. The sequence goes on along the minus strand of NZ_RXNS01000008.1, from coordinate 95,857 downwards.
CGGTGACCCAGGTGCCGGTGGCCCCGACCTGCCGGTCGCGGGCCATGAAGCCGTCGTCCACGGCCACCCGGGACGCTCCCTCCGTCGCCCCCAGCACCTCGGCGGCATGGTGGAAGGCGTCCCAGTCACGCACGCCGTTGCCGGCGGAGAGGATGAACTCGGCCTCGGACAGCGCCACCCCGGCGGGGTCGACCGCCACCTGGCCGAGGTCCTCGATGCGCGCCAGCTGCGAGGGCAGGGCCACGGACAGCGCCAGGGGCTCGGCGGCGTGGCGCGTCTCGCTGACCGGTTCGGCACACTCGGCCAGGGCCAGTACCAGGCGAGGCAGGGGCCGCTGGAAATCCAGGGTTCCCGCCGCCCCGCGGGCGGTGCAGCGCCAGCCCAGGGGTGCCTCGCCGTCGGCGTCGAGCTGCCAGACAGCGGTGGCCGGGCGCTCGCCGAGCCGTGCCGCCAGGCGCCGCCCCAGGTCGGCCCCGCCCAGCTTGGAATCCGGCAGCAGCCAGTGCCGTGGGGTCCAGGCCTGCTCGGCCGCCACCAGCGCGCCGAGGCAGGCCTCGGGGGCGAAGCCGTCGATCTCGGCGAGGTGCAACAGGCGGTCGACACCGGCCCCCGCGAAGTCGTCCTCCTTGTGCTCACCGAAGACCACGGCCAGCACTGCGCCACGGGCCGTCGGGTCGGCATCGGCCAGCTGCCGGGCCAGCCCCAGCAGGTCGCGGTCGTGGCCGGTCAGGCGTCCGCCGGCCATATCCGGCACCACGGCCACCAGGAAGGCCGGCACCTCGATATCGACCCGCGGCTTGCTGGCGGCGGTCGAGGCACGGGCACCGCTGGCGCCCTGACCCTGCTGGCCGCCACTGCGGTCGATGCGCTTCACGCCATTGGGCCCGATAAAGCCCGCACCATGGGGGTTCCTGCGGATCAGGCCATGCGGCCCCATCCACTCACGGGCCGCCCCTCCGCCGGCCTGACCGCCAAGATCCGCCAGCACTTCGAGATGCCGGGGGTGCAGGCGGTTGCGGGCGATCCACTCCTGGCGGGGATCACGACGTTGGATGTCGCACATTACGCTACCTCCTCGGCCAGCGGACGGACCGTCCGCATCTGCTCCTCGCCGCGGCCGGCCGGGCCGGAAGGCGCCTCGACCAGGGCATCGGCCACCAGCTCGGCGATATCGCGGACCTCGGCGGTACTGTCGACCACCCCCTCCAGCATGGCTGTGCACTGGGGACAGCCCACGGCCACCAGTTCGGCGCCGGTCTCGCGCACGTCGTTCATGCGCATGTCCGGGATCCGCTGCTTGCCGGGGATGTCGGTGATCGGCGCGCCGCCGCCACCGCCACAGCAGCGCGAGCGAAAGCCGGAGCGCTCCATCTCGGTGACCTGGATGCCCAGGGCACGCAGGACGTTGCGCGGCGCCTCGTACTCACCGTTGTAGCGGCCCAGGTAGCAGGGATCGTGGTAGGTCACGCTGCCACTCTTCCAGGGACGGAAGGTCAGGCGGCCCGCCTCGTAGAGTTCGGCGATGAAGGTGGTGTGATGATAGACCCGGTAGTGACCGCCCAGCTCGCCGTACTCGTTGCCCAGCACGTGGAAGCTGTGCGGGTCGCAGGTGACGATCTGCTGGAAGCGGTACTGGGCCAGGGTGGCGATGTTGCGCTTGGCCAGGCTCTGGAAGGTTGCCTCGTCACCCAGGCGACGTGCCACGTCGCCGCTGTCGCGCTCCTCGTTGCCGAGCACGGCGAAGTCGACGCCGGCGGCGCGCAGCACCTTGACCAGCGACCGCAGCGTGCGCTGGTTGCGCATGTCGTAGGCCCCGTCGCCCAGCCACAGCAGCACGTCGACCTGCTGCCGGTCCGCCATCAGCGGCAGCTCCAGGTCGGTGGCCCAGTGCATCCGCGCCCCCGGGTCGAAGCCGCCAGGGTTGTCGGTGGCGATCAGGTTGTCGAGGACTTCGGCGCCCTTGTTGGGCGTGTTGCCGTGCTCCAGGGTCAGGAAGCGGCGCATGTCGACGATCGCATCGACGTGCTCGATCATCATCGGGCACTCCTCGACGCAGGCCCGGCAGGTGGTGCACGACCACAGGGTCTCGGCGTCCACCAGGGCCTTGCCCTCCCGCGCCACGATGGGCCCATGGGTACTGCCCTGATGCTCGCCCACCGGCTTGCCGGGATAGGGGCTGCCGGCATAGGCGGCATCGCTGCCCCCGGCCATGCCCACCACCATGTCCTGGATCAACTTCTTGGGATTGAGTGGCTGACCGGCGGCGAAGGCCGGGCACATGGCCTCGCAGCGGCCGCACTGCACGCAGGCATCGAAGCCCAGCAGCTGGTTCCAGGTGAAATCGGCGGGGTTCTCGACGCCCAGCGGCGCCTCGGGATCGTCCAGGTCCAGGGCCTTGAGGCCGGTGGAACGGCCGCTCCCCCCCTTCTTAGTGGAAAAGCGCTCGGCGCGACGGTGGAAGGCCAGGTGCAGGGCGCCGGCGAAAGCATGCTTCATGGGCCCGCCCCAGGTCATGCCGAAGACCATCTCGGCGAGTCCCCAGGTCACCACCGCGGCCAGGGCCAGCGCCAGCAGCCAGCTGCCGAAGTCCTCGGGCAGCAGGCCGACGCTTGGCAGGGTCACGGCGAAGACGCCAAGCGAGAAGGCCATCAGGCTCTTCGGCAGGCGCATCCACGGCCCCCTGGAGAGCCGTGACGGCGGGTTGCGACGCCGCCGCGCCACGCAGCAGCTGCCGACGAACATGGTCGCGCTGGCCGCCAGCAGCAGCCAGCCGAGCACGCCCTCGGCCAGGCCCAGGCCATGTACCAGGATCATCAGTGCCGCCGCGGCGACGAAGCCGCCGGCGGTGGCCACGTGGGTGTTGGACATCACCTTGTCGCGGGCCACCACGTGGTGGAGGTCCACCAGATAGCGCCGCGGCATGGCGGCGAGTCCCTTGAGCAGGGGGACCCGGGCGGGACGCCCCTGGCGCCACAGGCGGACACGCCGCCCGGCGCCGATCACCGCCAGCGCCAGGGCGGCGGCGATCAGGATCGGCAGGAGGGTATCGAGCATCTCGGCTCACCTCGCAATCTTGGAATTGTTGGGCGACCCGGTCATGGCCGACCGGGTCGCTGGGCCGCTGACGGCGTCAGGCGCCGCGTCCGGGCTCGCCTAGAAGTCCTTGCAAAGGCGCAGGGCGTCGTAGATCGCCGCATGGGTGTTGCGCGGCGCGGTGCAGTCACCCAGCCGGAACAGCAGCGGTCCCTCGCCCTCCTCGCTCAGGCACGGCTGGGGCTGGATGGCATAGAGAGCCTCCAGGTCCACCTGCCCCTTGTTGCGGGACTGGGGTTTCAGGGCGTAGTAGAGGGCCTCGTCGGGACGCACGCCGTTCTCCACCACCACCTGGTCGACCACGCGCTCCTCCTGGGTGCCGGTGTACTCGTTCTCGAGCACCGCCACCAGTGAGTCACCCTCCCGGTAGACCTTGTGCAGCATCAGGTCGGAGGTCATGATCACCTCCTTCTCGTAGAGGCTGCGGTAGTAGGTCGGGAAGGTGGTGCCGCCCACGGCCGCGCCGGGCTTGATGTCGTCGGTGACGATCTCGACCTTGGCTCCCTTGTCGGCCAGGTAGTCCGCCGCGGACATGCCAGCGAACTCACAAAGGGCGTCATAGATCAGCACGTTCTTGCCCGGCGCGACCCGGCCATCGAGGATGTCCCAGGTGCTGACCACCAGGCTCTCCTCGGCGTTCTCCGAATAGCCCCATTCGGGATACTGCTCCAGGTACGGCTGGCCACCGGTGGCGAGCACGACGATGTCGGGGCGCAGGTCAAGGATGGTGGCCTCGTCGGCCCGGGTGCCCAGACGCAGATCCACATCGAGCCGTGCCAGCTCGAGCTGGTACCAGCGGGTAATGCCGGCGATCTGGTCACGCTGTGGCGCCCTGGCCGCCGTGGTGATCTGCCCGCCGAGCTGTTCGGCGGCCTCGAACAGCGTCACGTCGTGGCCCCGCTCGGCGGCCACCCGCGCCGCCTCCATGCCGCCGGGCCCGCCGCCGACCACCACCACCTTGCGTTTGGGGCCCTCACTGGCTTCGATGATATGCGGCAGGCCCAGGTACTCCCGGGAAGTGGCGGCGTTCTGGATGCACAGCACGTCCAGCCCCTGGTACTGGCGGTCGATGCAGTAGTTGGCGCCCACGCACTGCTTGATCTGGTCGACCTGGCCCATCTTGATCTTGGCGATCAGGTGGGGATCGGCGATGTGGGCCCGCGTCATGCCCACCAGGTCCACGTAGCCCCCCTCCAGGATGCGCTCGGCCTGGTTGGGGTCCTTGATGTTCTGGGCATGGATCACCGGCGCCTTGACCACCTCCTTGATGCCGGCCGCCAGGTGCAGGAAGGGCTCCGGCGGATAGGCCATGTTGGGAATGACGTTGGCCAAGGTGTCGTGGGTATCGCAGCCCGAGCCCACCACGCCGAAGAAGTCGACCTGCCCGGTGGCGTCGTAGTAGGCAGCGATCTGCTTCATGTCGTCGTGGGACAGGCCGTCCGGGTGAAACTCGTCGCCGCAGATGCGCATGCCCACCACAAAGTCATCGCCGACCTCGGCGCGCACCGCCTTCAGCACTTCCATGCCGAAGCGCATGCGGTTCTCGAAGCTGCCGCCCCACTGGTCCTCGCGCTTGTTGACCCGCGGGCTCCAGAACTGGTCGATCAGATGCTGGTGGACGGCGGACAGCTCGACGCCGTCCAGCCCGCCCTCCTTCGCCCGCCGTGCGGCCTGGGCAAAGTCGCCGATGATGCGCCAGATCTCCTCCTCCTCGATGGTCTTGCAGGTGGAGCGGTGGACCGGCTCGCGGATACCGGAGGGCGACAGCAGAGTCGGCCAGTCGAAGCCGTCCCAGCGCGAGCGGCGCCCCATGTGGGTGATCTGGATCATGATCTTGCCACCATGCTTGTGCACGGCGTCGGCAAGATTCTGGAAGTGCGGGATGATGCAGTCGGTGGACAGGTTGACCGAGCTCCACCAGGCCTGGGGACTGTCGATGGAGACCACCGAGGAGCCGCCGCAGATGCACAGCCCACAGCCGCCCTTGGCCTTCTCCTCGTAGTACTTGACGTAGCGGTCGGTGGTCATGCCGCCATCGGTGGCATGCACCTCGGCATGGGCGGTGCTGACCACGCGGTTGCGGATGGTCAGGTTGCCGATCTGGATCGGCTGGAAGATCGCGTCGAATGCCATGGTGATGTCTCCTCAGCCCTGCAGGGTGTCGAGCGGACGGGTGACGAACACCCCGACGTCGCAGCCTTCCTCGGCAGCGCTCTGTACCTGCTCGGCCACGGTGCGCAGTTCACTGCCACGGGCGGCAAGGATCTGATCCATGGCCCCGGCGAACCAGCCGGTGAACATGTACTCGACCTTGCGGCCCACCTTGCCCAACTGGTAGACGAAGGCGCTGTGCTCGAGCCGCACCCGGCAGGTGCCGGCCTCGAGGTCGATGGCCTCCGTGATGAAGCGCCCCCAGCCGCGCTGTGACAGACGCTTCATGTAATGCTCGAACACCGCCTCGCCGTCGAGCCCATGCAGCTCGGCTTCCTTCTCGCACCAGTGCCAGGCGCTCTTGTAGCCGGCGTGGTAGAGGATCTCGGCGTACTTCTCGGCGCCCAGGGCCTCCTCGACGGCCACGTGGTTGTTGATGAAGAAGTGGCGCGGCACGTAGAGCATGGGCAGCGCATCGGTGGACCATACGCCGGTCTCGGCGTCCACTTCGATGGGCAGTTCGGGGGCCATCTTGGTCACGATCGTATTCCTCGAATCTTGCTGATTGTTATGGGGCTTCGGGCAGTTGCCGTTGGCGGTACCGCTCGGGGCTTTGGGCTTTGGGCTTTGGGCTTTGGGCTTTGGGCTTTGGGCTTTGGGCTTTGGGCTTTGGGCTTTGGGCTTTGGGCTTTGGGCTTTGGCCAGCAGGATGGCTCGCCCCTCACACCTCGAGCCTTATGCCCCCCAGACATCGCGCAGCACGCGGACCCAGTTCTCGCCCATGATCTTGCGGACCTGGGATTCGCTGAAGCCACGGCGCGAGAGCGCCTCGGTGAGGTTGGGGAATTCGCCGATGGTGCGAATTCCCTCGGGGTTGATGATCTTGCCGAAGCGGGTCAGGCGACGGGCATAGCCCTTGTCGTGGGTCAGCCACTCGAAGAAGTTCTGGTCGTGGCCCTGGGTAAAGTCAGTGCCGATGCCGATGGCGTCCTCACCGACAATGTTCATCACGTATTCGATGGCCTCGACGTAGTCGTCGACGGTGGCGTCGACGCCGGCACGCAGGAAGGGGGTGAACATGGTCACGCCGACGAAGCCGCCATGGTCGGCGATAAACTTCAGTTCCGCATCGGACTTGTTGCGGGGATGGTCCTTGAGCCCCGAGGGCAGGCAGTGGGAGTAGCAGACGGGTTTGGTGGATGCCTCGATGACCTCGGTGGAGGTCTTCTCGCCGACGTGGGAGAGATCGCACATCATGCCCACGCGGTTCATCTCGGCGACGATCTCGTGGCCGAAGCCGCTGAGTCCGCCATCACGCTCGTAGCAACCGGTGCCCACCAGGTTCTGGGTGTTGTAGCACATCTGCACGATGCCCACGCCGAGCTGCTTGAAGATCTCGACGTAGCCGATCTGGTCCTCGAAGGCATGAGCATTCTGGAAACCGTAGATGATCCCGGTCTTGCCCTCCTCCTTGGCCCGGGTGATGTCGGCAGTGGTCCGCACCGGGCGCACCAGATCGCTGGACTCGGCCATCAGGGCATTGGTCTTGACGATGTTGTCGACGGTGCCCTGGAAGCCTTCCCAGACGGAGACGGTGCAGTTGGCGGCGGTGAGGCCGCCGCGACGCATATCCTCGAACAGCTCGCGGTTCCACTTGGCGATGATCAGGCCATCGATGACGATGGCGTCCTGGTGCAGCTCGGCTGGGGTCATGACGGGGCTCCGGAATGGTGCATGAACTTGCCGGCAGCATATCCCTCGCCCCCCCGGGCTCGGCGCCTGGAAGCGACCGGGAAAATTCCAAAAGCGTCATGGCCGTCGCGATCGCGACATGGCGGGAAAGGGCGAGGGGCCTGCCGGGCTTGACCGAGCGTCACGCGAATCACGGGATTCGAGTCAGGTTTATCGATCGATAGAGGCGAATAGCGCGCTAGTTAACGCAATCGATCGAATCAGGTTGGCCGAAAGCCCTGGGTTCGCAGCAGCTCAGCGTTGAGTCCGGCAGGCGCCTAGAGCCGGTCGAGATAGCCGGGGCCGCCCAGGTTGCGCATCTGGCGGCGGATCCAGGCGCTGCGACCCAGCACGTGTGAGCCGGGACGGGATGCGCTCCAGCCGCGGGGGTTGGGCAGGATGGCGGCCAGGCGACTGGCCTGGACGACGCTGAGCTGCGATGCGGAGACGCCGAAGTAGTGGCGGGACGCGGCCTCCAGGCCGAAGACCCCATCATCCCACTCGGCGATGTTGAGGTAGACCTCGAGGATCCGCTGCTTGGGCCACAGCATCTCGATAAGCAGGGTGAACCAGGCCTCCAGCCCCTTGCGCACCCAGCTGCGGTCGGTCCACAGGAAGAGGTTCTTGGCGGTCTGCTGACTGAGGGTACTGGCACCGCGCAGGTCGCCGCCGTTGAGGCTGGCGGTGACGGCGCGGCGCAACTCGACGAGGTCGAAGCCGTGATGCACGGGGAAGCGCTGGTCCTCGGCGGCGATCACCGCGAGTTTGGCCTGGCTGGAAAGTTGGGACCAGGGGCGCCAGTCCTGGCGGATGTCCAGCGAGGTACCGCCGCGCCAGGCCTCCACCTTGCGCTCGAGCATGACCATGGAGCCCCCCACCGGCACCACCCGGAACATCAGCACCAGCAAGACCGACAGCCCCACCCAACCCAGCAGGGCGAGCCCCAGGGCCCGCGCCGCCCGACGCCACCAGCCCCGCATCAGGCCTCGCTCATGTTCTGAGCCGCACGCTGGCATAGGTGGGCTCGCCCTGGGCCTGGGCCAGGGCGGTCATCGCCGCTGACACCGGCTCGCTGGCGACCGGCTCGTAGGAGGCGGACTGCAGGATGGCTGCCGTCTCCTTGCCCAGGGTCACCGGCACCAGGTCCACGGCACTGCTGCCCAGCCGCTCGTCCCGCGGCGGGATGCCGAAGTATTCCCGGTAGCACTTGGAGAAGTGTGGCGTGGAGACGAAGCCGCAGGCCGACGCCACCTCGATGATCGACATCGGGGTCTGCTTGAGCAACTGGCGGGCCCGGGTCAGGCGCAGCTTGAGATAGTAGCGCGACGGCGAACAGTGCAGGTTCTTCTGGAACAGCCGCTCGAGCTGGCGGCGCGAGACGTTCACATAGTCGGCCAGCTCGTCGAGGCTGATGGGCTCCTCGAGGTTGGCCTCCATCAACGCGACGATCTCCAGCAGGCGTGGCTGGGTGGTGCCCAGCACGTGCTTGAGCGGTACCCGCTGCTGGTCCTGCTCGTTGCGCACCCGGTCGTAGATGAACATCTCGGAGATGCCCGCCGCGAGCTCGCGTCCATGGTCGCGGCTGATCAGGGTCAGCATCATGTCCAGCGGCGCGGTGCCGCCGGAGGAGGTGGCGCGGTCGCGGTCGATGGAGAACAGTCGGGTGGTGAGCGCGACCTTGGGGAAGGCCTCCTGCATGGCGGCCAGGCACTCCCAGTGCACGCTGGCCTCGAAGCCGTCGAGCAGTCCCGCGCGGGCCAGCGCCCAGGTCCCCGTGCACACCGCCCCCAGCCGGCGCGACTGCCGCGCCTGGGACTGCAGCCAGGTGACATGCTCGCGCTGGACGCTGCGCTGGGGCCCGACCCCGCCACAGACGACCACCGTGTCCAGCGCCAGCGGCACGGTGGTGGCGGCATCCGGGGTGACCTGAAGGCCATCGCTGGCCTTCACCGGGGAGCCGTCGAGGCTCAGGGTGAACCAGCGATAGAGCTCGCGACCGGCCAGCTGGTTGGCCATGCGCAAGGGCTCGATGGCCGAGGCCAGGGAAATCAGGGTGAAGTTGTCCAACAGCATAAAGCCGATGCTCTGGGGGACGACGGCGGTGCGTGAGGCCTGGGGAGCGGTTGTCATTTGGGTACTCCAGCGCAAGTATCTTTAGCCCCTATTCGTTTGTCATTGCTCTTGGGAATCCGGGCGTTGGGCATGCCGGCCGCGTCAGGTGTCGCTGTCAGGCATGCTCACAGCGAAATGTACCCCGGGTGTCGTTTTTTGGCATGTCAAATTTGCCTATCGGGTGGCCGTTCCCGGTGGACTGCGATAATCGCGTCGCTCTCGAGAATCCGCGTGTCGCCTCGGGACAGAGGCCGTCAGAGTAGCATGCCACCCCGACGGGCGGCATGCTCCGTCAGCTCCTCAGCGGGTCGCGTGCAGATGCTGGGCGTGGTAGCGCAGATGGTCGTCGATGAAGGTGGCGATGAAGAAGTAGCTGTGGTCGTAGCCCGGCTGGCGACGCAGCGTCAGCGGATGGTCCCGCTCGGCGCATACCGCCTCGAGGCGCTCCGGGCACAACTGCTCCTCGAGGAAGTCATCGGCCTCGCCCTGATCGATGAACAGCGGCTGTCGGGAGGCCCCCCGGGCGACCAGCTCACAGGCGTCGTACTGGGTCCAGTTGCCGACATCCTCGCCCAGGTAGCCGCCGAAGGCCTTGCGACCCCAGGGACACTGGGAGGGATTGACCACCGGCGCGAAGGCCGATACCGAGCGGTAGTGCCCCGGCCGACGCAGCGCCAGGATCAGGGCGCCATGCCCCCCCATGGAATGGCCGCTGATCGACTCGCGACCGTTGACCGGAAAGTGCTGGCGGACCACCGACGGCAGCTCCTCGGCCACATAGTCGTACATGCGATAGTGGTCCTTCCAGGGCGCCTGGGTGGCGTTGACGTAGAAGCCCGCCCCGGAGCCGAAGTCATAGCTGTCATGCTCGCCGGGCAGGTCCAGCCCGCGAGGGCTGGTATCGGGGCAGACGATGGCGATGCCGAGTTCGGCGGCCAGCCGCTGCGCGCCGGCCTTCTGCATGAAGTTCTCGTCGGTGCAGGTCAGCCCCGACAACCACCACAGCAGGGGCACCCGCTCGGTCTCGGCCCGGGGCGGCAGATAGATGGCGAAGGTCATCTCGCAGTCCAGCGCCCGGGAGCGGTGGCGGTAGCGCTTGTGCCAGCCGCCGAAGCAGCGGTTGGCCGAGACCAGTTCGAGGTGTTCGGTCATGGTCATGCGTCAATCTCCTGCAGGCAGTTCAGTAATGGAGGACGGTACGGATGCTCTCTCCCTTGTGCAGCAGCTCGAAGGCCTCGTTGATCTTCTCGAAGGGCATGTCATGGGTGATGAAGTCGTCGATATTGATCTCGCCCTTCATGTAGCGGTCCACATACCCCGGCAGCTCGGTGCGGCCCTTGACGCCACCAAAGGCCGAGCCCTTCCAGACCCGGCCGGTGACCAGCTGGAACGGGCGGGTGGAGATCTCCTCACCGGCGCCGGCCACGCCGATGATCACCGATTCGCCCCAGCCCTTGTGGCAGCACTCCAGCGCCGAGCGCATGACGTTGACGTTGCCGATGCACTCGAAGGAGTAGTCGACACCGCCATCGGTCATGTCGACGATCACCTGCTGGATGGGATCGGCATGGTCCTTGGGGTTGACGAAGTCGGTAGCGCCGAACTGGCGGGCCAGCTCGAACTTGTCGGGATTGACGTCGATGGCAATGATGCGGCTGGCCTTGGCCATCTGTGCGCCCTGGATCACCGCCAGGCCGATGGCCCCCAGGCCGAACACGGCGACGGTGGCGCCCGGCTCGACCCTGGCGGTGTTGAGCACCGCGCCGATGCCGGTGGTGACGCCGCAGCCCAGCAGGCAGATCTTGTCCATCGGCGCCTCCTTGGAGACCACCGCCAGGGACACTTCCGGCACCACGGTGTACTCGCTGAAGGTCGAGCAGCCCATGTAGTGATGCAGCGGCTTGCCGTCCAGCGAGAAGCGGCTGGTGCCGTCGGGCATCACGCCCTTGCCCTGGGTGGCGCGCACCGCCTGGCAGAGGTTGGTCTTGCCGGAGAGGCAGAACTTGCACTGGCCGCACTCGGCAGTATACAGCGGGATGACGTGGTCGCCGGGGCGCAGGCCGGTGACCCCCTCGCCCACCTCCTCGACAATGCCGGCGCCCTCGTGGCCCAGCACCGAGGGGAAGAGCCCCTCCGGGTCGGCACCGGATAGGGTGAAGGCATCGGTGTGGCAGACGCTGGTGGCGGCCATGCGCACCAGCACCTCGCCGGCCTTGGGGCCCTCTACGTCGATCTCGGCCAGCTCCAGGGGCTTGCCTGCTTCCAGGGCAACGGCGGCGCGTGATTTCATGGTGCAGTCCTCTTCGAATGGATGTGTCAGGTTCCTGCAGTCTAGGCAAGAGCGCACACTCCGATAAACTGCATCAAAGTCATCACATTATTGCCACACAGCAACAATCCATGAAGAGGACAGCACATGCAACGCTGGGACCGCGTCGAGGCCTTCGTCGAGGTGGTACGCCTGGGCGCCTTCAAGGCTGCTGCCGAACGGCTCAAGGTGTCGAGCTCCCATGTCAGCCGCCTGGTCGGACAGCTCGAGCAGCAGCTCGACACCCCCCTGCTCTACCGCACCACCCGCCGGCTGCGTCTGACCGAGGCGGGACGGGTCTACTACCAGCACTGCCGCCATCTGGTCGAAGGCCTCCACGAGGCCGAAGCCGCGGTCAAGGACCTCCAGGACCGACCCAGCGGCCTACTCGGCCTGACCTGCGCCACCACCTTCGGCGAGCGTTTCCTCGCCCCGCTGGTCCACGACTTCATGGCTCGCCATCCCCGCCTGCGGGTCCGCATGCACTTCACCAACCGCCGGGTGGACATCATCGACGAGGGCTTCGACATCGCCATCCGCATGGGGGCGCTCGAGGACTCCTCGCTGATCGCCCGTCGGCTGTGCGAGCGCCGCGAGTACGTGGTCGGCTCGCCGGCCTACTTCACCCGCATCGCCCAACCCCACAGCCTTTCCGAGCTGTCCCGACACCGCTGCCTGGTGGGCTCAAAGGACCATTGGCGCTTCGACGTGGACGGCGTACGCCGCGAGGTCCGCGTCGACGGCCCCTGGCACGGCAACTCCGGCCCGGCGCTGCTCGATGCGGTCCTCAAGGGGCTGGGGCTGGCCCAGCTGCCCGACTACTACGTCGAGGAGCACCTGGCCCGGGGCGAGCTGATCAGCGTCCTCGACGCCTATCGCCACGGCGACACCGCGGTCTGGGCGGTCTATCCCCGCCATCGGCAGCGCTCGCCCAAGGTGCGCCAGTTCCTCGACTACCTGGTCGAGCACATCGGCGAGACCCTGCCCGCGCGGCGGGACACCACGACGTGTCCTCCAGATATCCCCCCCTAGACCCGGCTTCCCCACGGAGGGGATACGGCGGCGCACCCGCTGCAGGGGAGCTTGGTCGCAGTGTCCGTTGAGATGGAGCCATAGCACCGGCGGAGCAGGCGGCACCTCCCACGCGCTCATCCCGGGAAGCGCCTGGCCACCGTGGCCATGGCCGCGGGGTAGTGCCGACAGCGCAGCGTCACCCGGTGGTGATGGCCGATCGTCTCGGCCCCCGGACGGGTGATCGCCTAGCCGGCGTCACCCAGTTGGTGATCGGCCGGCGCGGAGTCCACCGCAGCTCCTTCATCCCACCTCACCACTTCGAGGAGAGGTCCCGTCAGCTGCTCACTGAGCTTTGATCGCTTGCCTCAGTTCATCGAACAGCCAATCACGAAAGGCCCGGACCCGTGGTATCTGCGCCATCTCGGGGAGACAGATCAAGGCGTAGTGAAACGCCTGGGGCGCTGATTCAGCCAAGGGGCGCACCAGGCGTCCGGCGGCAAGATCATCCGCGACCAGCAGCTCGCTGGCCAGGGCAACGCCTTGGCCAGCCACCGCAGCGTCCAGGGCCATGGCCTGATGGCTGAACCGCGGGCCGCCCTCGGTGTCCATGGCCGGGGCATCCACAGCTTCGAGCCAAGAGCGCCAGTCCGGCACCTGGCGGGAAGTATGACGCCACTCGACATGCAGTAGGGTGTGACGCCCCAGGTCCCTCAGGATCTCCAAGGGGGGGCCATATTCGAGAAGCACGGGATTGCAGACTGGGAAGACCGACTGTGCCGGCAGGGGCTCGACACGTCCCTCCTCACCGCCGGGCCCATAACGTAAGGCGACATCCACATCGTCGCGCCTCAGATCCACAACCTCCCCCCGGGCATCGATCCGCAGCTCGTAGTCAGGGTAGCGGTCGCGGAAACGTTGGACCCGGGGCACCAGCCAACGCGCCGCGAGCGAAGGCGCAATGCTCAGGGTCACGACCCGCCCGGCCGCCGAGGTCCGCACCGCACTGACTGCTTCACCAAGACGCTCGAAGGCGCCATTCACCCCGGCCTGCAGGCGTTCGCCCGGTTCGGTCAGTTCCAGCCCCCTTGGGAGGCGCCGGAACAGCCGCACCTCCAGGTAGGCTTCCAGATGCTTGACCTGGTGACTGACCGCGGCCGGCGTGACGCACAACTCCTCCGCGGCCAGGGCGAAGCTGCCGTGCCGAGCCGCTGCCTCGAACGCGCGCAAGGCCTTCAGCGGGGGCAGAGGATGGGCCATAAGCGCCTCAAATCCAACTAATGCCAACCATAGGGATCGTCGCTGGTGGAGACTCCCGTGCGCACCCAGACTCCTCGATACGAGGGGAACACGAGGGAGGCGACACCATGTTGGGAATTCTGGCCCGAGTCCGGCCCTTCGACAACGCCCCGCTCCGGGGGGCCGGCCGTCTCCTGAGGGCCCTATCGTCTCTCAGGACACGGCTCCCCCGCGCACGAGACGAACTCGCCGCTCTACCGGACAGCGTCAGGGCCGATCTGGGCCTTCCAGCGAAGCCCCCTTGGTGGCGCGACGAACTTCGCTTCATCACCATGCCGGACAGACTGGATACTCTGCCGCCGGGATGGCCGCCCCGGACGCGGTCTGCCAAGCCAAGGGGGCCTCCACCAAGGCCCGCACCCACGAACGATCGGCGAGCATGAGTAAAGGTCAATCGGTCCCATCCACGAGCCAGTGTTCAACGTCGTTCCAGCGAGAGAGGCAAGCGGGACACTCCTGATGAACGCGCCTGGGCATCGGCGAAGTCCTGCCCAGAGAAAGATGGGCCGGTCAGTCGACCGGCCCATCCCTTCCGCCGCCTGGAGGCGTTACTGAGGCTCACTTGAAGTTCTTGCGTACCGTCTTCTGGATCTCGCCGACGATGCCGCTGCGGAAGCTCAGCACGCAGATCACGAAGATCGCCCCGAGGATCACGCTGACCCAGTTGCCCAGCGGCGACTGAGCGAGCTGGGTCTGCAGGCTGACCACCAGCCCCGCGCCCACCAGGGGCCCGAAGAGAGTGCCCACCCCGCCCAGCAGGGTCATCAGGATGACCTCGCCGGACATGTGCCAGTGCGCGTCGGTCAGCGAGGCCAGCTGGAAGACCACCGTCTTGGTGGATCCCGCCAGGCCGGCCAGGCCGGCCGAGATCACGAAGGCCACCAACTTGTAGGCGTCGACGTTGTAGCCCAGCGACACCGCTCGCGGCTCGTTCTCGCGGATCGCCTTGAGCACCTGGCCGAAGGGTGAATGCACGGTGCGCTGGATGATGGCGAAGCCGATCACGAAGACCGCGAACACGAAGTAGTACATGGCCAGGTTGCTGGACAGGTCGATGAGGCCGAACAGCTGTCCCCGGGGCACGCCGTGCAGGCCATCCTCGCCGCCGGTAAACGGGGCCTGGATGAAGAAGAAGAACATCATCTGGGCCAGCGCCAGGGTGACCATGGCGAAATAGATCCCCTGGCGGCGGATCGCCAGGGCACCGAACACCAGGCCGAGTGCCACCCCGGCCAGGGTCCCGGCGAGGATCCCGGTCTCCGGTGTCAGTCCCGGGTAGCTCGACAGCAGAAAGCCGGTGACATAGCCGCCGGTGGCGAGGAAGGCCGCGTGGCCGAAGGACAACAGCCCCGCATAGCCCAGCAGCAGGTTGAAGGCGCAGGCGAAGAGCGCGAAGCACAGGATCTTCATCAGGAAGACCGGGTAGGCGACGAAGGGGGCGACCAGGCCGATCCCCAGCAGCGCCAGATAGAGGGCCCCCCGGCGCTGGCGGGCCCGCCGGCGCCGCTTCATGGAGGGCGTGAGAGATTGGGTCGTGGCCATCATGTCATGCCTCCTTACCGAAGAGTCCCGCGGGACGCAGCATCAGCACCAGGATCATCACCAGGAAGATCACGGTGTTGGCGGCCTCGGGGTAGTACACCTTGGTCAGCCCCTCGACCAGGCCCATGCCCAGGCCGGTGAGGATGGCCCCGAGGATCGAGCCCATGCCGCCGATCACCACCACGGCGAAGACCACGATCAGCAGACTCGATCCCATGGTCGGCGAGACCGGATAGAGGGGCGCGGCCAGCACCCCAGCGAAGGCGGCCAGCGCCACGCCGAAGCCGTAGGTCAGGGTGATCAGCTGTGGCACGTTGACGCCGAAGGCCTGCATCAGCGCCGGGTTCTCGGTGCCGGCCCGCAGGTAGGCGCCGAGGCGGGTGCGCTCGATGATGAACCAGGTCGCCAGGCAGATGACCAGCGCTGCCACCAGCACCCAGCCGCGGTAGGTGGGCAGGAACATGAAGCCCAGGTTGAGGCCGCCCTGCAGCGCCTCGGGGACCGGGTAGCTGGCCCCGGACACACCGAAGAAATTGATCAGGGCGCCCTCGAAGATCAGCGCCAGGCCGTAGGTCAGCAGCAGGCCATAGAGATGGTCGAGATGGGCGATGCGACGCAGGATGGTGCGCTCGATCACCATGCCCAGCCCACCCACGACCAGGGGGACCAGCAGCAGGGCCAGCCAGTAGTTCAGGCCCAGGTACTGGAGACCCAGCAGGGCCGCGAAGGCCCCCAGCATGTACTGGGCCCCGTGGGCGAAGTTGATGATCTTCAGCAGGCCGAAGATCACCGCCAGCCCCAGGCTCAGCAGGGCATAGAAGGCGCCGTTGATCAGGCCCAGCATCAGCTGGCCCATGAATACCGCCAGCGGCACCCCGAATATCATTGTCATGGCAGGGTCTCCTCGCCGTCAGGGAAACACTGCATAAATGCCTGCGCATGCAAATCGCTTCGTTGCGCGGTGCTCGAAAGCTCGCCTAACCGCTCGTTATATCTCGCTTTCTGTGCTCCGTGCGCCTTGCGCTTCACGCTTCACTATGCTTGGCGATTTATACAGCATTTCCGTAGGGGGCGGCGGCCGCGGCCGCCGCCGGTCGGGCTCAGTTCACTGGTTGACCAGATCGCACTGGCTCTCGCTGAGCGGGCGGTAGGCCTCGTCGGCGGGAATGGTGCTCTTGATCTCGTAGAGGTCCCACTCGCCGGTGGACTCGGACGGCGTCTTCACCTCGGCCAGGTACATGTCGTGGACCATGCGACCGTCCTCGCGGATGCGGCCGTTGCGGGCGAAGAAGTCCTCCACCGGGGTCTCGGCCATCTGGGCGCGCACCGCCGAGGCCTCATCCGTGCCGGCGGCCTCCACCGCCTCCAAGTAGTGCATGGTGCTGGAGTAGACGCCGGCCTGGACCATGGTCGGCATGCGGCCGACGCGCTCGAAGTAGCGCTCGGCCCATTCACGGGACTGCTCGTCCATGTCCCAGTACCAGCCGGTGGTCAGCAGCAGGCCCTGGGTGGCCTCGAGACCCATGGCGTGGACGTCATTGAGGAAGATCAGCAGACCGGCAAGCTGCTGGCCGGTCTGGGTCAGGCCGAACTGGCTGGCGGTCTTGATGGCGTTGACGGTGTCGGAGCCGGCGTTGGCCAGGCCGATGATATTGGCGCCGGAACCCTGGGCCTGGAGGATGTAGGAGGAGAAGTCGTTGGTCGGGAAGGGATGGCGCACCCCGCCGACGACCTCGCCGCCGTTCTCCTCGACCACCTTGGTCACGTCGCCCTCCAGGGCGTGGCCGAAGGCATAGTCGGCAGTGAGCATGAACCACTTGTCGCCGCCCTGCTCGACCACCGCCTTGGCAGTGCCGTGGGCCAGCGGGTAGGTGTCGTAGACCCAGTGGATGTGGTTCGGCGTGCAGTGCTCGTTGGTGATGCTGGAGGCCGCAGAGCCGGAGATGATGGCCAGGCCGCCGGCCTCCTCCAGGACCTTGGTCACGGCGATGGATACCGACGAGGCCACCATGCCGGCCACCAGGTCGACGTTCTCCTGGTCGATCCAGCCGCGCACGGTATTGGCCCCCACGTCGGCGCTGTTGCGATCGTCGGCGCTGAACACCTCGATGGGCGCGCCGTTGACCTCGCCGCCGAAGTCCTCGACGGCCATATTCAGGGCCTCGAGGCCACCCGGGCCGGCCAGGTCGCGATAGGTGCCGGACATGTCGGCCAGGTAGCCGATGCGCACGGCATCGTCGCTCATCTGGGCCTGGGCGGTGCCGGTGGCCAGCGCGGTGGCGGCGATGGCGATGGCGCTGGCGAGTGTGCTCTTGTTGAAGGTCATCGTTCTCTCCGTGCCCCGAGGGGCGGCTTGTTGTTGTTGGCTAGCGGTTGGCGATGCCGGGACGACGGCGGTGCCGTCAGACCCCCAGCAGGGAGTTGAGGTGCTCACGCTTGGCGGACAGCTCGGCCGCCGGGATCTCCTCGATGATGCGGCCGTGCTCCATGACGAAGTGGCGGTCGGCGAGGGGGGCGGCGAAGCGGAAGTTCTGCTCCACCAGCACGATGGTCATGCCGCGCTCCTTGAGCTTGACCAGCACCTCGCCCAGTGCCTGGTTGATGACCGGCGCCAGCCCCTCGGTGATCTCGTCGAGCAGCAGCAGGCGTGCCCCGGTGCGCAGGATCCGCGCCATGGCCAGCATCTGCTGCTCGCCGCCGGACAGCCGGGTACCCCGACTGCGGCGCCGCTCGTAGAGATTGGGGAACATCGCGTAGATCTCGTCGAGACTCATGCCGCCGGAACGCACCGTGGGGGGCAGCAGCAGGTTTTCCTCGACATCGAGGCTCGCGAAGATGCCGCGTTCCTCCGGGCAGTAGCCCACGCCCAGCCGTGGAATGCGGTGCGGGCGCATGGCGAGGGTCTCGCTGCCGTTGATGACGATGGACCCGGTGCGCTGGCCAACCATGTTCATGATCGCCTTGAGGGTGGTGCTGCGCCCGGCCCCGTTGCGGCCCAGCAGGGTGACCAGCTCGCCGCGGCGCACGTCGAAATCGACGCCGTGAAGGATATGGGACTCGCCGTAGAAGGCGTGCAGGTCGCGAACCCGGAGCATCTCGGCGCCGTCCAGGTCGCGGTACTCGGTGACTGCCTCGGCTGCCTGGCTCATGCGCTGGCCTCCTCTGTGTCGGCGGCTTCGCTGCCCATGTAGGCCTCGCGCACCTGCGGGTCCCGGGAGACGCTGGCGTAGTCGCCTTCGGCGAGCACCGCGCCCCGTGCCAGAACGGTGATACGGTCGCACAGCCGGCTGACCACGCTGAGGTTGTGCTCCACCATCAAGACGGTCCGGCCCTTCGAGACGCGGCGAATCAGCTCGACGATGCGGTCGACGTCCTCGGCCCCCATGCCCTGGGTGGGCTCGTCCAGCAACATCAGGGTGGGATCCAGCGCCAGGGTGGTGGCCACCTCCAGGGCGCGCTTGCGTCCGTAGGGCATCTCCACGGTGAGCACGTCGGCATAGTCCTGGAGGCCAACTTCCTCGAGCAGCGCCATGGCCCGCGCGTTGAGGGGCTCGAGGGAGCGTTCGGACTTCCAGAAGTGGAAGGAGGTGCCGAGCCGGCGCTGCAAGGCCACCCGCACGTTCTCCAGCGCGGTCATGTGGGCGAAGACTGCCGAGATCTGGAAGGAGCGCACCAGCCCGAGGCGGGCGATCTCGTTGGCCCGCATGCCGGTGATGGGCTTGCCGCGGTAGAGAATCTCGCCGTGGGTCGGCGGCAGAAACTTGGTGAGCAGGTTGAAGACTGTGGTCTTGCCGGCGCCGTTAGGGCCGATCAAGGCATGGATATGCCCTTCCCGAACCTGCAGGTTGACGTCGTCCACGGCGGTAAAGCCGCGGAACTCCTTGGTCAACCCGCGTGTCTCGAGCACGAACTCCTGGGTCATGGGACGTCCTCTCGGGACCGCCGTGGCGATCCGCCGTTGCGTTGCTGTTGTCGTTGTTGTGCTGCCAAGGTGGCGGTGGCGTCACTGGCGCTGCAGCCAGTTCTTACCTTTACGTCAACGTAAGCTAGAGGACAAAGCGAGCAGCGGCAACCGGAGAAACGCCGAACTCGACCAATGGCGTAGAGTCCCGAAGCCCATCGCCTGAAAGCAAAAAAAGGCGCGCCACCCGCTCCGGGCCGCACGCCAGCAATCGACGGCATCCGCCGCCCGACAGAGAGGAGGTGTCAGCACTCGATAGCGTTGACCGCCAGGCCGCCCTTGGACGTCTCCTTGTACTTCTCCTGCATGTCGGCACCGGTATCGCGCATGGTGCGGATCGCCTTGTCCAGGGAGATGAAGTGCTCGCCGTCACCGCGCAGCGCCATCTGGGCGGCGTTGATGGCCTTGACCGAGGCGATGGCGTTGCGCTCGATGCAGGGCACCTGCACCAGGCCGCCCACGGGGTCACAGGTGAGCCCCAGGTTGTGCTCCAGGCCGATCTCGGCGGCGTTCTCCACCTGGCCCGGGGTGCCGCCCAGCACCTCGGTCAGCCCCGCCGCCGCCATGGCGCAGGCCGAGCCGACCTCGCCCTGGCAGCCCACTTCGGCACCGGAGATGGAGGCGTTCTTCTTGCACAGGATGCCGACCGCGGCCGCGGTCAGCAGGAAGTCGACCACGCAGCGCTCGTCGGCGTCGGGCTGGAACTTCATGTAGTAGTGCAGCACCGCCGGGATGATGCCCGCCGCGCCGTTGGTCGGGGCGGTGACCATGCGGCCGCCGGCGGCGTTCTCTTCGTTGACCGCCAGGGCGAAGACGTTGACCCAGTCCATTGCCGAGAAGGTGGAGGCGATCAGGCTGCGATCGTCGTCCATCGCCTCGAGGCGACGGTGCAGCGCGGCGGCGCGGCGCCGGACCTCGAGCCCGCCGGGCAGCACGCCTTCGGCCGCCAGCCCCTGGTTGACGCAGTCCTGCATGGCCTCCCAGATCCGCCACAGCCCGGCGCGGACCTCGGCCTCGCTGCGCCAGGCCTTCTCGTTGGCCATCATCAGCTCGCTGATGCGCAGGTCGTGCAGCCGGCACAGCGCCAGCAGCTCGGCGGCGCTGTTGAAGTCATAGGGCAGAGCCGTGGTGTCGGCATCCAGCTCGCCGCTGGCGGCCTGCGCCTCGTCGATCACGAAGCCACCGCCCACCGAGTAGAAGACGTTGCGGTAGAGCTCGCCGGCGTGGCCGTGGGCCACCAATGTCATGGCGTTGGGGTGATAGGGCAGGCTCTCGTCGTGCCATTGCAGGTCCCGGGCCCACAGGAAGGGGATCGCCAGGTGACCGTCGAGCAGCAGGGTCTGGGACTCGAGCAGCTCCTCGATGCACGGCGAGACGATGGCCGGATCGATGCTCTCGGGCAGTTCGCCCATCAGTCCCATGATGGCGGCCTGGTCGGTGCCATGCCCCTTGCCGGTCGACGACAGCGAGCCGTGCAGATGCACCTCGACCCGGGCCACCCGCTCCAGCAGGTCCTGGCGACGCAGGGCCTGGACGAAGTCGTGGGCTGCACGCATGGGGCCGACAGTGTGCGAGCTGGAGGGGCCGATGCCGATCTTGAAAAGGTCGAAGACGCTGATTGCCATGGGAATGCCTCGAGTCTGGGGCGGATGGCTTCGTGGCCATCGTTGTTGTCAGTCAGGCTAAAGCCAGCTGGCTTTCTGCCTTGATTGCCCCTTATGTTGGGGGCAGGGTTGTGCCTCGGCAATCGAGAATATCTCGTCGACAGTATAGAATAGCTAAACCATGAGCCGTCTCCTGAATTCCCAGACCCATGCCTGGCTGAAGGTCTTCGTCGTCAGCGCCCGCCACCTGTCCTTTACCCGGGCGGCGGAGGAGCTTCACGTGACCACCGGCGCCGTCAGCCAGCAGATCAAGCAGCTCGAGGACCGCCTCGGCTTCAAGCTGTTCCGTCGCCTGCCGCGGCGCCTGGCCCTCACCGAGGAGGGCCGGCGCCTGGCCGGCGTGGTGGACGAGGCCTACCAGTCGGTAGGGCTGGAGGTGAAGCGCCTGCGCAGCGGCGTGATGAGCGGCATCATCCGGCTACGGGCGGTGCCCTCCTTCCTCAACAAGTGGCTGATGCCGCGCCTGCCCCGCCTGCAGGCCCGCTTCCCGGACATCGAGCTGCACGTCACCGCCGAGGACAGCAGTATTTCGCTCAGGGAGGGTGACTTCGACCTGGCCCTGGACCTCAACGACGGCCATTACCCGGGCCTGGCGATCACCCCCCTGATGGAGGAGACCATCTTCCCGGTCTGCGCCCCGTCGCTGCTGCGCGGACGCCCGCCGTTGCGGCGCCCCGAGGACCTCGCCTGGTACCCGCTGCTCCATGACGTCACCGCCTGGCGCGGCAGCCACGACTACGGCGAGTGGGAGCACTACCTGGAAGCCATCGAGGCGCCCCTGGTCAACGTGCGACGTGGCTACACCTTCAACCGCAATCACCTGACCATGGAGGCGGCCATCGCCGGGATGGGCGTGGCGATCGCCCGCCAGACGCTGATCACCGGGGAGCTGGACAGCGGCGCACTCATCGCGCCCTTCGACCAGCGGGTCGCCACCGGCATGCACTACGGCATCGTCTACGCCACCGGCGCCCTGGACGATCGCCGCGTGCGTGCCGTGCATGATTGGCTCATCGAGGAGGCCGGCCGGCCCAATGGGCGTCGGCGATTGGTGCGCGACGGCAGGGCAAGACAGGTATAATTTGTCTCTGACGCTTCACCCCGTTACCGCGAGAACATGGATGCCCTCGACATCGCCTCCCGACCGAATCGGTTTTCCCGCCCTCTGCCTGCGCGGCCTGGCCTATATCCTGCTGGTGGGAGCCCTGATGCAGGGCGTGCTGCACGAAGCCCTGGGCCTCACCGGCGAGCAGTTCTCCGAGCTCGGCTTCACCGAGCTGACCCAGTCCCTGTTGCTGGCCACCGCCACGGCACTGGCGCTGGCGGTGCGCCTGCTCGACCATCGGCTGCCCCATGTGGCGCTGCTGCTGATCGGCCTGCTCGGCGCCTCGCTGATCCGCGAGCAGGATGCCCTGCTGGATGCCCACGTCTTCGACGGCGCCTGGCAGACCCTGGTCAGCCTGCTGGTGCTGCCGGTGCTGTTCGTGGTGATCCGGGGCCGCCGAGCCTTCGTCGCCGAGCTCGAACGCTGCGCCGGGAGCTTCGCCTTCGGCCTGTTCGCCGCCGGCTTCCTGACGACCTACGTGTTCTCGCGGCTCTACGGGCGCAGCGAGCTGTGGCAGGCGATCCTCGGCGAGCACTACCTGCGCACCTTCAAGGATGCCGCCGAGGAGGTCACCGAGCTGTTCGGCTACACCCTGCTGGTGCTGGCGATGTTCGAGCTGTTGCTGCTGGTCCGCCGCTGGCGGCGTCTTGACGACGCTTCCGGGGCCTGACAAACGACGACGCCCGCAGGCAGGCCTGCGGGCGTCGGGGTCTCGGGCTGGCGCCCGGCGTCACTCGTCGAGGAAGGAGCGCAGCGGCTCAGAGCGTGACGGGTGGCGCAGCTTGCGCAGCGCCTTGGCCTCGATCTGGCGGATCCGCTCGCGGGTCACGTCGAACTGCTTGCCGACCTCCTCCAGGGTGTGGTCGGTGTTCATGTCGATGCCAAAGCGCATGCGCAGCACCTTGGCCTCGCGGGCGGTGAGTCCGCCGAGCACGTTGCGGGTCGCCTCGATCAGGCCCTCGCCGGTGGCCGAGTCGATGGGCAGCAGCATGGTGCCGTCCTCGATGAAGTCGCCCAGGTGCGAGTCGTCGTCGTCGCCGATCGGGGTCTCCATGGAGATCGGCTCCTTGGCGATCTTGAGCACCTTGCGCACCTTGTCCTCGGGCATCTCGAGGCGCTCGCCCAGCTCCTCCGGCGTCGGCTCGCGACCCATCTCCTGGAGCATCTGCCGGGATACCCGGTTGAGCTTGTTGATGGTCTCGATCATGTGCACGGGGATGCGGATGGTGCGCGCCTGGTCGGCGATGGAGCGGGTGATCGCCTGACGGATCCACCAGGTGGCATAGGTCGAGAACTTGTAGCCGCGCCGATACTCGAACTTGTCCACCGCCTTCATCAGGCCGATGTTGCCTTCCTGGATCAGGTCGAGGAACTGCAGGCCCCGGTTGGTGTACTTCTTGGCGATGGAGATCACCAGACGCAGGTTGGCCTCGACCATCTCCTTCTTGGCCCGCCGGGCCTTGGCCTCGCCGATGGACAGCCGGCGATTGACCTCCTTGATCTCGGTCACCGGCAGCAGCACCATCTCCTCCTCGAAGGCGATCTTGCGCTGGGCGCGCTGGATATCGGCCTTGAGGGGCGCCAGACGATCGGCATACTTGGCGTTGTCGGCCATGAAGTCGTCGAGCCAGTCCTGGCGGGACTCGTTGCCGGGAAAGGCCTTGATGAAGGTCTTGCGCGGCACCTTGGCCTTCTTGACGCACAGCTGCATCACCGCCTTTTCCTGGGCACGCACCTGCTCGACACTGATGCGCACCTGACCGACCAGGCGCTCGAAATGCTTGGGCACCAGCTTGATCGGCGAGAACAGCTCGGCCAGCCGCGCGAGCTCGGCCTGGGCCTGAGCGGAGCCACGACCATGGGCCTCGATGGCCTGGCGCGCCGCCTCGTTCTGCTCGCGGATCTGCTCGAAGCGCGCCTTCGCCTCCTCGGGATCCGGGCCGCCGCCGCTGTCCTCTTCCTCGTCGGCGCCCTCCTCGTCCTCGTCGGCCTCGCCGACCGTCGTCTCGGGCTCCTCGGGCACCTCCGCCTCGGCCACACCCGGGATCCCCTCGTCGGGATCGATGAAGCCCGAGAACAGGTCGGACAGGCGCCCCGGGGCCTCCTCGTCCTGGGTGGCATCGTAGGCCTCGAGGATGGAGTCCACGGCACCCGGCAGGTAGGCCAGGGCGGACATCACCTCGCGGGTGCCCTCCTCGATGCGCTTGGCGATCTCGATCTCGCCCTCACGGGTCAGGAGCTCCACCGTGCCCATCTCGCGCATGTACATGCGCACCGGGTCGGTGGTACGCCCCACATCGCTCTCCACCGCCGCCAGCGCGGCCACGGCCTCCTCGGCCGCCGACTCGTCGGTGGAGTGGTCGGCCATCATCAGGGTATCTTCATCGGGCGCTTCCTCGACGACATTGATACCCATGTCGTTGATCATGCCGATGATGTCTTCCACCTGATCGGGGTCGGCGATATCCTCGGGTAGATGGTCGTTGACCTCGGCATAGGTCAGGAAGCCCTGTTCCTTGCCGCGCGCGATCAACTCCTTCAGACGTGACTGCTGCTGCGCATTTCCAGCCATAGAAACCCTATCTCGACGAAGAAGAATGAAGCACCTGAAGCACTGAGGCGGAGAAAACTCGATAAGCCGAACAGTATAGCGGGTTAGACCGCTGTTTTGCCAGTTCGATGTCTTTGCGCGGTCATTCAGGTGTGTTAGGTTGTCAGGTTGCGTCCCGTTCAGGTGACGCTGATGTATATGGTGATGGTAGGAGAAACTTCAACCCCGCTGCCAATTTCTTGCGCTATCGCAACCGTTTGAGTCATTTTCCCACCTCGGCCAGCAAGGCCATCAGGCGCTGACGCTCCTCGCCGCTCAACCGCTCACCACTGCCCTGCTTTGCCAACAGGGCATCGATCTCTTCCTGGCGACTCGGCCGCTGCCGATGACGCTGAAAATAGGCCACCAGCCCCTCCAGCTCGGTGGCGCGCGCGCGCGCCGGGATCAACAGTTCACGCCGCGCCAGCGCGGCCAGCCGCTCGCCCTCCGGCATGCCGTGGAAATGGGCCAGCAGCACCTGGGCACTGCGGTAACGCCCGGCCTTCAGCAGGCGCACCACCTCGCGACACAGTCCGGCATCCGGGTCGTCCTGGTTGCACCAGTCATCGCTCTCGGGGAGGCGCTCGACCAGCCCCGGATCGTGAACCAGCAGCTGCAGGGCCCGGGCCATCAACCCGAGCGCCGCCCCGCCGCCTGCCTGGCGGCCTGACGATGCCACTTCCGGCGTCTCGGCAGGTGCCACGGGCACCTCCGACGGCACCGCGGCCGCGCCATTCTCCTCCTTCGCCATCAGGGCCTCGAAGCTTGACTGGTCGACGCCGGTGCGTCGCGAGAGTTCCGTCAGCAGCAGCGATTTCAGCACACCCTCCGGCAAGCGGCCGATGGCCGCCAGCACCTGGCTGGCATAGCGCTCGCGCTCCTCGATACGCTCGAGGTCGCGCCCCTCAGCCGCCTGCTCGAAGAGGAACTCCGACAGCGGGCTGGCACAGGTGATGCGGTCCTGAAAGGCCCCGGGCCCCTCGCGCCGCACCAGGGTATCCGGGTCCTCGCCCTCGGGCAGGAACAGGAAGCGCGCCTGGCGCCCGTCGATCATCTGGGGCAGCACCGTCTGCAGGGCCCGCGTCGCCGCCTGGCGACCGGCCCGATCGCCGTCGAAGCAGAACACCACCTCGCCGACCAGCCGGAACAGCCGCGACAGGTGCTCCTCGGTGGTGGCCGTGCCCAGGGTGGCCACCGCATTACGGATACCGAACTGGGCCAGGGCCACCACGTCCATGTAGCCCTCGACGATCACCAGGCGCTCGAGACGGCTCTCGGCCTGGCGCGCCTCGAAGAGGCCGTAGAGCTCGCGCCCCTTGTGGAAGACCGGCGTCTCCGGCGAGTTCAGGTACTTGGGCTTGGCATCGCCCAGCACGCGACCGCCGAAGGCGATGGTTCGACCGCGGATGTCACGGATGGGGAACATCACCCGGTCGCGGAAGCGGTCATAGGTGCGCCCGCTGTCCTCGCGGTGCACCAGCAGGCCATACTCCACCTGCACCGCCTCGGCGATGCCGCGCTCCCCGAGGTGGCGCTTGAGCGTTTCCCAGCCGTCGGGGGCATAGCCGATGCCGAAGGCCTGCTGCACCTCCGGCGACAGGCCACGCCGCTCCAGATAGCCCCGGGCCCCCTGCCCTTCCGGCATCTTCAGCCGCTCGCGGAAGAAGCTTGCCGACAGCTCGAGCAGGTTCACGCCTTCCTTGCGCTTGCGCTCCCTGGCCTGTGCTCGCGGATCGTCGGCACCCTCCCGGGGCACCTCCAGCCCCAGGCGGGCCGCCAGCTGCTCCACCGCCTCGGGAAAGCGCAGCTTGTCGTACTCCATCACAAAGCGCAGGGCGTTGCCGTGGGCGCCGCAGCCGAAGCAGTGATAGAACTGCTTGTCGGCGCTGACGGTGAACGACGGCGACTTCTCCTGATGAAAGGGGCAGAGCCCCGAATGGTTGCGCCCGGCCTTCTTGAGCTTCACCCGCTCGCCAACCACCTCGACCACGTCGACACGGGCCAGCAGGTCATCGATAAAGCGCTGGGGAATCTGACCGGCCATCGGGCAATCCAGACATTGAAGACAACGCGCCGAAAAACGGCGCAAAAACAAGCGGCCACCGATTGGCGGCCGCTTGGCGTCCCTCCCGAGACGGCCCGCGAGAACGCCGGCCGACTCCAGTACGGATCAATAGAGCCGTTCGAAACGCTTGCGCTCGCGCTGCAGCTTCTTGGCATGGCGCTTGACGGCAGCGGCCGCCTTGCGCTTGCGCTCTGCGGTCGGCTTCTCGTACTGCTCGCGACGACGAACTTCGGAGAGAACACCGGCTTTTTCACAGGAACGCTTGAAGCGACGCAGTGCGACGTCAAACGGCTCGTTATCACGTACTTTGACAGAAGGCATTAAGCACTCACCTACCTTGGAAAACTTGAGTTCGGTTTGAACGCACGCCTTCCGGGGCACCCATCACGCTCGATCGAGGAATACCGACATCGCCAGGCGAGCCGGAACGAAACGAGGTAAAACGCGGGATGTCGCCCCCGGGCGCACGACCCAGTCTTGCAGCGCACAGTATTCTAGTCGCCGCGACTGCTCCATGCAAACCGTTTCGCCGACCACGCCCCTGCCGCCGCCCGGCCAAAAGGCGTAGAATGCCGCCATTTTCCGCTGACAGGCCATGACCATGCGTGTACTGGGCATCGAGACTTCCTGCGACGAGACCGGCGTCGCGATCTATGACACCGAGCGTGGCCTCGCGGCCGACGTCCTCCACAGCCAGATCGCCATGCACGCCGAGTACGGCGGCGTGGTGCCGGAGCTCGCCTCTCGCGACCACACCCGGCGCCTGCTGCCGCTGATCCAGCGCGTGCTGGACGAGGCCGGCCTGACGCGCCACCAGCTCGATGCCATCGCCTATACCGCCGGTCCCGGCCTGGTCGGTGCGCTGATGGTCGGTGCCAGCACCGCCCACGGCCTGGCCCGGGCGCTGGACATCCCGGTGCTCGGCGTCCACCACATGGAGGGCCACCTGCTGGCCCCCATGCTG
This sequence comes from Halomonas nitroreducens, assembly GCF_003966155.1. Taxonomy (GTDB): domain Bacteria; phylum Pseudomonadota; class Gammaproteobacteria; order Pseudomonadales; family Halomonadaceae; genus Halomonas; species Halomonas nitroreducens. The sequence continues at coordinate 68,261 of NZ_RXNS01000008.1, read as the reverse complement.
GAGGATGCACCGCCGGCCTTTCCGTTCGTGGCCCTGCTGGTTTCAGGCGGCCACACTCAGCTCGTGGAGGTCGAAGGCCTGGGCCGCTACCGGCTGCTCGGTGAGTCCGTGGACGATGCGGCCGGCGAGGCTTTCGACAAGGCAGCCAAGATGCTCGGTCTCGACTACCCCGGCGGCCCCGCGGTGGCGCGCCTGGCCGAGTCGGGCAACCCGGCACGGCTGCGCTTCCCGCGCCCCATGACCGACCGCCCCGGCCTGGACTTCAGCTTCTCGGGGCTGAAGACCCATACCCTGACCGCCATCCGCCGGCTCGAGGCCGAGGGCGCCCTGGACGAGTCAGCCCGAGCCGACGTGGCCCGGGCCTTCGAGGACGCCGTGGTCGACACCCTGGCGATCAAGTGCCGCCGGGCCCTGGAGGCGACCGGCCTTCGGCGCCTGGTGGTGGCCGGCGGGGTCAGCGCCAACCGTCGCCTGCGCGAACGCCTGGAGCGGGAGGCCGCCAAGCGCGGCGCCGAGGTTCACTATCCCCGCGGGCGCTTCTGCACCGACAACGGGGCGATGATTGCCTATGTGGGCGCTCAGCGCCTGCTCGCGGGGGAGCATGATGCGCCGGGCCAGATGCAGGCGGTACCGCGCTGGCCGATGGATGGGCTTCAGCCCCCTGACGGAGGCTGAAAGCTGGAAGCTGGAAGCTGGAAGCTGGAAGCTGGAAGCTGGAAGCTGGAAGCTGGAAGCTGGAAGCTGGAAGCTGGAAGCTGGAAGCTGGAAGCTGGAAGCTGGAAGCTGGAAGCTGGAAGGCAGCATGTAGCCTCCAGAGCCCGAGGCAAGGGTTTTTTCTTCAAGCTTCCAGCTTACGGCCGCGAAGCGGACTATCTTCCAGCTACGGGCGAAGCCCGGCTCTTCCAGGCGCGAAGCGCCGCTCTTCCAGCTGATAAGCCCCGGCGTTGCCGGGTAGCTTATAGTCCCGGCTCCTCGCCGCGCCTCAGCCGGCGAATATTGAGCACGTGGCGCACCAGCACCAGCAGAGTGAAGACGATCACCACCCAGCCATAGCCTGGCGCCAGCCAGACGGCGGCCAGGGGGGCCACGGCAGCACTGGCCAGCGAGGCGATGGCCGCGGTACGCATCCGCCAGGCCAGCAGGCACCACAACAGCGCGCAGCACAGCGCCACCCAGGGCGTCAGCAGCAACATCACCCCGAAGGCGCTGGCCACGCCCTTGCCCCCGCGAAAGCGATACCAGACCGGGTAGCTGTGCCCCAGCAGCACGCCCAGGCCGACCAGGCCCTGAGACCAGGGTGGCAGACCCAGCAGCATCGCCAGCCCGAGCACCGGCATGCCCTTGGTGGCATCCACCAGCAGCGTCGCCAGGGCCAGGCGACGGCCGTGCAGGCGCAGCACGTTGGAGAAGCCGGGATTGCCGGAGCCGGCCAGGCGGGGGTCGCCCACCCGGGCCAGCCGGCAGACCGTGAGGGCACCGAGCCAGGTGCCGCTGAGATAGCCCAGCGCCATCAACGGCAGCGTCAGTTCGAGGTGTGCCAGCACGACGATGTCTCGCGGAGGGTTCGGTCACGATTCTGCCAGCCGTGGCCCGGCCAGAACAGCCGACGGCCGCTGTCGTCTGGCGACGCGCTGTCGTACAATCGGCCGCCAATCCGGCACTATCACCGTCCTGCCCACCGGCTCGGGGAGCCCTCGATGGATCTCGTACTGATCGAAGCGCTGAAGGTCGACACCGTGATCGGCGTCTACGACTGGGAACGCACCCTGACCCAGACCCTGGTGCTCGACCTGGAGCTGGCCACCGACATCCGCCCGGCCGCGGCGGGTGACGACCTCGCGCAGACCCTGAACTACGCCGCGATCAGCGAACGCATCGCCGAGTTCGGTGCACAGTACAGCTTCGAGCTGGTCGAGACCTTCGCCGAGCGCCTCGCCGAGGCCTTGCGCCAGGAGTTCGGCATCCCCTGGCTGCGTCTCACCCTGCGCAAGCCCGGCGCGGTGCCTGCCGCCGGCGCGGTAGGCGTGCGGATAGAGCGCGGCGAGCAGGGAGCGGGACACTGATGGCTCGGGTCAGCGTCAGCATCGGCAGCAATATCGATCGGGAACATCATGTTCGGGTCTGCCTCGACGCCCTGGCCGAGACCTTCGAGGCCCTGCGCGTGTCGCGGGTCTACGAGAGCGAGCCGGTAGGCTTCGAGGACGGCCGCAATTTCTACAATCTGGTCGCGGTGTTCGAGAGCGACTGGTCGGTGGGCGAGCTGCAGGCCTGGTGCAAGCAGCTGGAGTTCGCCAACGGTCGACGCCCCAACAGCCCCAAGTTCAGCCCTCGCACCCTGGATATCGACCTGCTCAGCGTGGACACCCTGAGCGGCGAGCATGACGGCGTGATGCTGCCACGAGCCGAGATCCTGCACCATGCCTTCGTGCTGCGGCCCCTGGCGGAACTACTGCCCGACACCCGTCACCCGGTCACCGGCGAGCGCTATCGCGTACTGTGGCAAGCCTTCGACGCCGACGAGCAGCCCCTCTGGCCGGTGACCTTCGTCTGGCGCGGGCGCCCCCTGTCCGGCGAGGACTGAGGGTCAGTCCTCGGCCAATACCTCGTCGATCACCGACCGGCGCCGCCGGGCCAGTTCCTCGCCCAGCCCTCGCCCCTTGTAGCCCTCCTCGACCAGCCCCCTGGGCAGGATCTGCGCCGCCAGCCGCCAGGCCAGGGCCAGGTCCTCGGCCAGGCCGGGATCGTCCATGCTGACCAGGGCGATCAGCGGCGCCACCCGCTCCCCCCGCCGCCAGGCATCGATGCCGTCGAGCCAGGCCAGCACCCGCGCTCCATCCAGCCGGCCGGCCCGGGCCGCCGCGCCCAGCGTGCGCGTCATGGCCGCCTGGTCGGCCAACCGGCGCGGCGCCTTGGGCAGCTTCAGGCGCTCGGCCAGGGCCTCGCGCGCCTCGTCATCCAGGTGCTCCACCAGGCGGGCCCAGCGCCAGCGCGGCTCCTCGTCAGGGGGAATGTCGTCGGGCAGGCGTGGCAGTCGGCCCAGGGCCTCGTCCAGGGCCTCGGCGTCGGCGGCGAGCTCCGGCATCAGTATCGCCAGGGCGCCGCAGTCGTGAAGGGCCTGGAAGTAGACGTCGGGCCAGGGCTCGCCCAGCGCCTTCTCGGTCTCGGTCCAGACCCGCTCGGCCACCAGGTGGGCGAGCTCGCCGCTGGTCACCAGTTCCCGCATCAGCGCGCGGGTCTCCTCGGCGATGACGAAGCCGAGGCCGGCATAGCGCGCCAGGAAGCGGGCGGTGCGCAGCACCCGTAGCGGATCCTCGACGAAAGCCGGCGAGACGTGGCGCAGCACCCGGGCCTGCAGGTCGGCCAGCCCGCCGTAGGGGTCCACGAGCTCGCCTTCCGGGGTCTCGGCCATGGCATTGATGGTCAGGTCGCGACGGGCCAGGTCCTCCTCCAGGGAGACCTCGGGGCTGGCATGAACCTCGAAGCCGGTGTAGCCGTGCCCCGACTTGCGCTCGGTGCGCGCCAGGGCGAACTCCTCGTGGCTCTCGGGGTGCAGGAACACCGGGAAGTCGCGCCCCACGGGCTTGAAGCCACGTCGCGTGAGGGTCTCGGGGGTGGCGCCGACCACCACCCAGTCGACATCGGTGACCGGCCAGCCCAGCCGGGCGTCGCGCACCGCCCCGCCGACACGGTAGACCTCGAGCCCCTCGAGGAGGCCGTCACGGCGGCCCGACATGGCTCAGGCCTCCACTCGCTCGGGGTGGCGGACCTGCCAGCCGGTGAAGCCACCGTCGAGGCTGTAGACCTCGCCGAACCCCTGGCCCGCCAGCCAGGCCGCGGCCTGCTGGCTGGAGTGGCCGTGGTAGCAGACCACCACCAGCGGCGTGTCCCGGGGCGCCTCGGCCAGCAGGGCCGGCACCGAAGCATTGTCGAGATGCCGGCTGCCGGGGATGTGGCCGGCGGCGAAGCTCGCCGGGTCGCGGATATCGACCAGGGTCAGGACCCGGTCGTCCTCGAGCCAGGCGCCGAGGGTCGGGATGTCCAGATGCTGGAAGGTCGCGGTGGTCATGGGGTCTCCGGGTCGCAGGGGAAATTCAGTGGCGGCTGGGCACGCTGATCCGCTTGCCGCTCTCCAGGTGCAGCGCCGTCAGGGTGCCGCCCCAGATGCAGCCGGTGTCCAGGGCCTCGGCCCGTACCCGGCTGCCCGGGGTGGTGCCCTGCAGCGCCGCCCAGTGGCCGAACAGCAGCCGGGGATCGTCGTCCCGGGGATACTGGAACCAGGGGGCGAAGCCCGGCGGGGCGCTGTCGAGTCCCTCCTTGGCGACGAAGTCGAGGCAGCCCCGGGCATCGATGAAGCGCATGCGGGTGAAGGTGTTGACGATCACCCGCAGGCGATCGATGCCGTCCAGATCGTCGCGCCAGCAGGCCGGCTCGTTGCCGTACATGTCGCGCAGGAAGGCGCCGGAGCGCTCGCTGCCGAGGGCACTCTCCAGCTCCGCCGCCAGGCGCTCGGCCTGGTCGAGTCCCCACTGGGGGGGCAGGCCGGCATGGCTCATCAGGGTGGCGCCATCGCGCACCACCAGCGGCCGGCTCTGCAGCCAGTCGAGCAGCGCCTCCCGATCCGGCGCCTCGAGGATCGCCGCCAGGGTGTCCTTGCGCTTGGCTCGCGCCCCGCCCCGGGCCACCGCCAGCAGGTGCAGGTCATGGTTGCCCAGCACCACGCGGGCCGCCTCGCCGAGGGCCCGGACTTCGCGCAGGCAGGCCAGCGACCCCGGGCCCCTGTTGACCAGGTCGCCGGCCAGCCAGAGCCGGTCGCGGTCGGGGTCGAAGGCCAGGCGCTCGAGCAAGGCGACGAACTCGGCGTGGCAGCCCTGCAGGTCGCCGACGGCATAGGTGGACATGGGCCCTCCGTATCGACAGTGGATGACGACGCTCAGTGCACCTGGTTGGGCCCGGCCAGGCGAAAGGGCGCGATGGCCACCTCGAACGGCCGCTGGGTGGCGGTGTCGACGCAGGTGAAGGCGCCCTCCATCACCCCCACCGGGCCGTCGAGGATAGCCCGGCTGGTATAGCGAAAGGTCTGGCCGGGGCCGATCATCGGCTGCTGGCCGACCACGCCCTTGCCGCGCACCTCCTGCACCTTGCCGCTGCCCTGGGTGATCTTCCAGTGGCGCGCCAGCAGCTGCATGCTGTGCCCGGAATGGTTGTGCACCGTGATGGTATAGCTGAACACGAAGCGCTCTTCCTCCGGCGCCGACTCGTCCTCCCGGAAGGCGGGCTCGACGTCGACGCGGATCTCGTCGCCCAGCGATGACGGGGTCATGGCGCCTCCCCTTCCGCGGACAGGTGATTGGCGATACGCACGAATTCCTCCACCGTGAGGGTCTGGGGGCGGCGACCCGGGTCGATGCCCAGGGCCTCCAGATCGCCGGCGGCGAGGCGCCCCTTGAGATTGTTGCGCAGGGTCTTGCGCCGCTGGGCGAAGGCCTCGCGCACCACCTGGAACAGCAGCGCCTCGTCCCGGGCCGTCTGGGGCAGGCTCGCGTGGGGGGTCAGCCGGACGATGGCCGACTCCACCTTGGGCCGCGGCACGAAGGCCTCCGGCGGCACCGTGAACAGCGACTCGACCCGGCAGTGGTACTGGGCGAGCACCGAGAGGCGACCGCGATCGGCCCCGCCGGGCGGGGCGGCGAGGCGCTCCACCACTTCCTTCTGCAGCATGAAGTGCATGTCGGCCACGGCGTCGCCGGCCTCGAGCAGGTGGCCGATCAGCGGCGTGGAGATGTTGTAGGGCAGGCTGCCCACCACCCGCAGCGGCGGCCCGTCGCCGCGCAGGGCGCGGAAGTCGACCTTGAGGGCGTCGCCCTCGTGGATGACGAAGCCCGGCTGGTCGAAGAACTGCACGCGCAGCCCCGGGATGAGATCACGGTCCAGCTCGATCACCTCGAGGTGGCCGCCCGCCGCCTCGAGCAGCGGCTCGGTGAGGGCGCCCTGGCCGGGGCCGATCTCGACCAGCCGCTCGCCGGGGCGGGCACCGATGGCCCGCACCAGCCGCGAGATGATGCCGGGGTCACGCAGGAAATTCTGGCCGAAGCGCTTGCGGGCGCGATGACCCTGGGGGCGGGATGCCATGACTGTGTCCTTCTGTTCGATTCGATCCGACGCGCCGCTACGGCGCCTCAGGCGTGCCCGCCGCGGCGGGCCATGTCGGCAGCCAGCGCCACGGCCACGGCGAGGCTGCCGGGATCGGCCTCGCCCCGGCCGGCCAGGTCCAGGGCCGTGCCGTGGTCCACCGAGGTACGCACCAGCGGCAGGCCGAGGGTGATGTTGGCGGCGCGGCCGAAGCCGGCATACTTGAGGACCGGCAGGCCCTGGTCATGATACATCGCCAGCACCGCGTCCACGCCCGCCAGGTGACGCGGGGTGAACAGGGTATCCGCCGGCAGCGGCCCGTCAAGGGTCAGGCCCTCCTGGCGCAGCCGCGCCAGGGTCGGGGCGATGACCTCGAGCTCCTCGCGGCCCAGGTGACCGCCCTCCCCGGCGTGGGGGTTGAGCCCGCAGACGGCGATGCGCGGCGCCGCCACCCCGAACCAGCGCCGGAGGTCGGCATCGAGGATGCGCAGGACCCGTGTCAGCCGCTCGGGCGTCACGGCATCGCTGACCTCGCGCAGCGGCAAGTGGGTGGTGGCCAGGGCCACCCGCAGCGCGGGGTCGCCCCGCCAGTCGGGGGCCTCGGCATGCAGGGCCCGGTCGGTGGCGAGCATCATCACCACCTCGTCGACCCCACAGGCGTCGCGCAGGTATTCGGTATGCCCGCGGAAGCCGGCATGGCCGGCCTCGAGGATCACGGCCTTGTGCAGGGGCGCGGTGACCAGCCCTGCGGCCTCGCCGTCGCGGCAGCCGCGGATGGCCCGGTCGAGGGTCTCGAGGACATAGTCGGCGTTGCGGGTGTCGAGCACGCCCGGCCGGCAGGGCGCGCGCAGGGGCACCGGCCAGACCGGCAGGCGCCCCGGGCAGGGCGCCGGCGGCGCCTCGTGGGGGGCCAGCTCGACCAGCTCCAGGGGCCGGCCGAGGGCCGCGGCCCGCTCGGCGAGCAGGTCGGGATCCCCCACCGCCACGACCCGGTGGTCCGCTGCCCCAGCGGCCGGGGCCTCGGTGGCCAGCATCACCGCAAGCTCGGGGCCGACGCCGGCCGGCTCACCGGTGGTCAGGGCCAGCACCGGGGACACGCTCATGAGCCGGACTCGAGCCGCTCTTCGATGAAGGCATCGGCGCGGATCTCCTGGATCCAGGCTTCCATCTCGTCGCTGACCTTGCGCTGGAACAGCGCCTCGCGGGCCTGGTCACGGCTGACCTTGCCGCCCTGCTGCTCGATGTAGCGCTCCACCTCCCGCTCGGAGAGGTTCACGCGGCTGGCCACGCGGCGCTGCTGCAGCTCGCGCATCAGCAGCTCGCGGCGCACCTGGTCGCGGACCACGCCCAGCGACAGGCCATCGGCCTCCAGGGCGTCGGCGAACTGCTCCAGGGTCATGTTGTTGCTCTCGGCGATGGCCCGGACCTGGCGGTTGAGCTGGGTGTCGTCGACGCTGAGGTTGGCCTCGAGGGCCATCTGCAGCTGGATCTCCTCGACGATCATGCGATCGAGCACCTGCTCGCGCAGCACCGCCTCGGGCGGCAGCTCGACGCCCCGGGCCCTGAGCCGGTTGCGGGTCTGGGCGAGGCGATCCTCGAGCTGGGAGGCCATGATGGCTCCCTCGTTGACCACCGCCACGATGCGGTCCAGCGGCTGACGCGCCTGGGCCTGGCCGGCCAGGGGCATCAGGGCGAGGCACAAGCCCAGCATCAGGGTGGCGAGTTGTCGACTGCGCATGTCTGTCTTTCCTCTCATCGGTGTCGGTTGCCTCAGGGTCGGCCGAAGGCAGTGCTGCGATAGCCCGGGATCGCCTCCCGGAAATGGGTGTCCGCCTCGCCACCGACGCCGCCAAGCCCCTTGAACACGAAGCGCAGGAAGAAGCCGCGGTCGGTGGTGTCGTCGTCGATGGTGTTGGCGGTGTCCTCGTCGTCGATCCACTCCCGCCAGACCAGCTGCAGACCATAGCAGCAGTCGTTCCACTGCACACCCGCCAGCTGCTCCAGCATCCGGTCGTTGGTGTTGTCGTAGAGCACCCGGCCGATCACGTCGAGCCTTGGGGTGGCCTTGATGGCGAAGGACAGGTCGTAGTCCTCGCGGTCATAGCCCCGCGCGTCCTCCGCGTCCTCGGCGGGGGAGAAGCCCTCGAGTTCCCAGTTGTAGCCGAGGTTGAGCACGTGGCCGGCATCGGCCCGGTACTGCAGGCCCAGGGAGGTGCGCTCGGTGCGCGACAGGTGGTCGTCGTAGAGCCACTCCCAGCGGGTGCGCCAGTGGTCGGTGACCCGCCAGTCGAGGCGGGTGACCCAGGGTGAGCGGTCGCGGGTGGCGTCATAGAAGCGCGGAAAGTTCTGCTCGCTGGGCAGGGTGTCGGGGTCGCCGGCCAGGTCGATGGTGCGGTCCTCGAAGTAGACCGCCTGCCCCACGCCCAGGGAGAGGCGCTCGCGGCCGGTGGCATCCTCCAGCAGGCGCGACTCCGTGCCGTAGGAGAAACGGTTGAGGTCGCCGACCCGGTCGCCCCCGGTGAAACGATACGGCGACCACAGCTGGTGCCAGGAGAAGGCCCGCTCGCTGGTGTCGAAGTCGGGAAAGTCGCTCTGGTCCCGGGCCGGTACGTAGGCATAGTTCAGGCGCGGCTCCAGGGTCTGGCGAAAGGCGTCGCCGCCCAGCGCCAGGTCGCGCTCGAAGACCAGGCCGCCGTCCAGCGAGGCGATCGGCACGGTCTGCGACGGCCCCTCGGGGCGGTCGGTGTCGCGTGTCCCGTAGTCGAGGTCGTAGGCGATATGGGCCAGCGCCAGGCGCGGCTCGACAAAGCCCCAGGTGTCGTCGAAGCGCCAGCCCGTGGCGGGGGTCAGGCGCAGCCGCGAGCCGTTGGCCGCCTCGCGGATCGGGATGCGCCGCTGGCCGCCGGCGAAGTCGTAGAGGCCGTTCTCGTCACCCTCGATGTCCCGCCAGAAGTAGGTCAGGTTGGAGCCCCACTCCTGGTAGAAGCCGCTGTCCTGGCGCCAGCGGGCATTGGCGGTCAGGCTCGGCAGGCGATAGAAGGGCTTGTCGCCCTCGTCGAGCGGGTCGTCGAGCTTCTGGTAGCCCTGGGCCCTGGCCTCGAGCCGCCAGACATCGCCCCGGTAGTCGAGACGGGCCAGCCGGGCGAGGCTGTCGGTATCCTGCTCGCCGAAAGTGAGGCCGAAGTCGTCGAAGTAGGCACCGTCGCTGGCCGCCCCGTAGCGCAGCTGATAGCGGGTGCGGGGGTCGAAGCGGCCGGCATGGCGGGCATCGATGTACCAGCGGGCATCGCCGTTCTCCAGCTCGGAGCCCGCCGAGGCCTCCTCGCCGGCCTGGCGGTCGTCGGCGATGTAGGCGCCCTCGAGGGTGCCGGCGTCGCCGGGCAGCAGGTAGCGGTATTCGGCGCCCAGCAGCAGGCCGCGGTTGCTGATCCAGCGCGGCGTCAGGGTGGCATCCTGGTTGGGGGCGATGTTCCAGTAGAACGGCTGAGCATAGTCGACGGAGTCGCCGGAGAAGCCCAGGGTCGGCCACAGGAAGCCGGTCTGGCGACGGTCGTCCAGGGGAAAGCGCACCCAGGGCCAGTAGAAGACCGGCACCTTGCCCACCTCGAGGCGGGCATGGGTGGCGGTGCCGTAGCCGCGCTGGCGATCCAGCAGGATGTCGTTGCCCACCAGGCGCCACAGGTCGCTGCCCGGCTCGCAGGTGGTGAAGCTCGCCTCGGTCAGCCGGTAGCGATCCTCGGCCACCCGGGCCAGGCGCACCGCATCGCCACGCAGGCGCTGCTCGTGGGCCACGTAGTGGGCGGTGTCGATGCGCGCATCGTCGCTCTCCAGGGAGAACTCGGCGGCCTCGCCGCGCACCAGCAGGTTGCGGTCGCGCAGGGCCACCGGCCCCTCGGCGAAGACTCGCTCCCGGGAGGCCGGCAGGCGCACCCGTGGCGCCTCCAGCTGGGTATCGGCGCGGCGCAGCACCACCTCTCCGCTGAGCAGGGTCTCGCCGTCCGCCCCGTACTGACCGCTGTCGGCCTCGCTGGCCACGCGCCCCGCCGGGGGCGCGGCCAGGCGGTAGTCCGGCATCACGTAGCGGCCCCGGCACAGGGCGCCGGCCGGGCGGTCCTCGCCCCAGGGCCGCCAGTCGAGCTGCGCCGCCGGCAGCGACTCGGGAGGCGCCGCCTGCAGGGGGCTCGCCATCACGCTAGAGGTCACTAGGCCTGCCACGGCCGTCCATGAGGGTCGCTTGCCCATGTTCCACGATGTCCTTGGCGGGGGGAATCGGTATTATACAGGCCCCGTGCAACCTGTGCCGCCGACGAGCCCCTGTCTTCGCCGACGACGTCGGGCCTCAGCATGCGGCGACGCCCGGGGGCCGTCAACCGACACCCCGCCACCCGACGACCGAGAGGTGAAGATGCCAGAGGCCGATGCCCTCCCGCGCCACCAGCGACTGCGCCACTGGGCCGCCGCCCGCCACGGGCTCGCCCCCCAGGCCCTCGACCTGCGCCTGGCCGCCGGCGACGCCAGCTTTCGCCGCTACTTCCGCCTGACCCTGCCCGACGGCGACACGCGCATCCTGATGGACGCCCCGCCGGTCCAGGAGGACAGCACCCCCTTCGTGGCCATCGCCCGGCGCTAGCGGGAGGCGGGGCTGCCGGTGCCGGCGCTGCACGGCGTCGACCTCGAGGCCGGCTTCCTGGAGCTCGACGACCTGGGTGACACCCCCCTGCAGGCTTGTTTCGACGGCGACGACGACCCGGCGACCCTGGCCTGGCACGAGCGCGCCCTGGCGCTGCTCGACGCACTGCAGACCCGCGCCCGCCCGGACGGGCTGCCGGCCTATGACGCCGACCTGCTCGGCCGGGAGCTGGACCTCTTCTCCGAGTGGTGCCTGGGCCGCTGGCTGGCCCTCGACGCCCCGCTGGGCTGGCCGGCGCTGCGCCGGGCGCTGATCGACGCCGCCCTGGCCCAGCCGGTGGTCACCGTGCACCGGGACTTCGATGCCATGAACCTGATGGTCCAGGACGACCGGCTGTACCTGATCGACTTCCAGGACGCGGTGGCCGGCCCGCTGAGCTATGACCTGATCTCGCTGCTGCATGGCCGCTACTGTCGCTTCGCGCCGGCGCGGCGCGCGGCCTGGGTCGAGGGCTTCCGCCAGCGGGCCGTGGCCGACGGCCGGTTGCCGGCCACCCTCTCCCCCGCGGCCTTCCGGGGCCAGGTGGCGGCCATGGCCGCCCAGCGCGCCCTCAAGGTGCTGGGCATCTTCTGCCGTCTGACGCTGCGCGATCACCGCGAGGGCTACCTCGCCCGCCTGCCGCACTTCCTCGCCCACCTGGAGGACGCCCTGGCCGAGCTCGACGACCACGACGCCTTCCGGGCCTGGCTCGCCGAGACCTTCCGTCCTGCCCTGGCGGCGAAGCTGGCGCAGGCCGGCATCGATCGGGAGGCCTCGGCATGAAGGCGATGATCCTGGCCGCCGGTCTCGGCACCCGCATGCGCCCGCTCACCGACCATTGCCCCAAGCCGCTGCTGCCGGTGGCCGGCAAGCCGCTGATCGTGCATCACCTGGAGCGGCTGGCGACCGCGGGCATCCGGGAGGTGGTGATCAATGTCAGCTACCGTGCCGAGCAGATCATCGCGGCACTGGGCGACGGCAGCGAGCATGGCGTGCGCATCGCCTGGAGCCGCGAGGCGACGCCCCTGGAGACCGGCGGCGGCATCCGCCGCGCCCTGCCGCTGCTCGGCGAGGCCCCCTTCTGGCTGGTCAACGGCGACGTCTGGTGCGACGTTACACCGTCTGCCCTGGCACCGCTGGGCGACGACCGGGCGCGCCTGGTGCTGGTGGACAATCCTGACCACCACCCGGCGGGCGACTTCCACCTCGACGCCGCGGGGCGTGTCCATGCACAAGGCGAACCGCGGCTGACCTATGCCGGCCTGGCGCTGCTCGACCCGGTCCTGGTGGCCGACCGGCCCGACGGGGCCTTCGCCCTGGCGCCGCTGCTGCGCGCGGCCATGGCCGAGGACCGGGTCGGGGGCCACCACCATCGCGGTGCCTGGGTCGACGTGGGCACCCCCGCGCGCCTGGCGGCCCTGGACCGGGCCCTCGGCGGGTCCAGGGGCTGAGTCGACGGCCATCTGCTGCTATGCTGCCTGACCGCATGCCGGGCCAATGCCTCCACCACCGAAGAGAAGGAACCCCTGCCCATGAAAGCCAGCGTCAAGTGGACCGACGGTCGCCAGTTCGTCGCCGAGGCCGGGAGCGGCCACAGTGTGGTCATCGACGGCCCGCCCGACCACGGCGGCCACAACACCGGCCCGCGGCCCATGGAGATGCTGCTGATGGGCCTGGGCGCCTGCACCTCCTTCGACGTGCTGGAGATCCTCGAGAAGTCCCGGGCCCCGGTCAGCGACTGCGTGGCCAGCGTCGAGGCCGAGCGCGCCGACAGCGTGCCGAGCGTGTTCACCAAGATCCACGTGCACTTTACCGTCAGCGGCCAGGGGCTCAAGGAGAAGCAGGTCAAGCGGGCTGTGGAGCTGTCCGCCGACAAGTACTGCAGCGCCTCGATCATGCTGGCCAGGGGGGGCGTCGAAGTGACGCATTCCTTCACCATCGTCGAGGACTGAGGGCGACGAAAAAATGTGGCCCGGCGGGTGCGCCGTCATCGGTGGCTGTGCATAATACGCGCCTTTCGAACGCCTGGGTTCCGGCGCCGCTCGTCGGGATGACATCATCTGCCACAGAGGGAGGCTCGGACGTGACCGACAATCTCCGACTCCACGGGTTCAACAACCTGACCAGCTCCCTGAGCTTCAACATCTACGATATCTGCTATGCGAAGACCGAGGAGCAGCGCAGGGCCTACATCGACTACATCGATGAGCTTTACAATGCCGAGCGCCTGACGCAGATCCTCAAGGATGTGACCAACATCATCGGCGCCCATGTGCTCAATATCTCGCGCCAGGACTACGAGCCCCATGGCGCCAGCGTGACCATCCTGATCGCCGAGCACGAACTGGAGGAGGCCGCCCCGGAGCAGCTCGAGCCGGGCCCGGGGCCGCTGCCCGAGACCGTGGTCGCCCACCTGGACAAGAGCCATGTCACGGTGCACAGCTATCCGGAATCCCACCCGGACAACGGCATCAGCACCTTCCGCCTGGACATCGATGTCTCCACCTGTGGCCACATCAGCCCGCTGAAGGCGCTGAACTACCTGATCCACAGCTTCGATTCCGATATCGTGACCATGGACTACCGGGTGCGCGGCTTCACCCGGGACGTGGACGGCAAGAAGCTGTTCATCGACCACGACATCACCTCCATCCAGGACTACCTGGCCGAGGACACCAAGCAGGCCTACCAGATGATGGACGTGAACGTGTATCAGGAGAACATGTTCCACACCAAGATGCTGCTCAAGGACTTCGAGCTGGAGAACTATCTGTTCGGCACCTCGCGGCGGGACATCACCTTCGAGGAGGCCCGGGACATCGAGGGGCGCCTGCGCAAGGAGATGCTGGAGATCTTCTACTCCCGCAACATGGACTGATCCGCGCGGAGCGCGGGAGCTGTAAGCCGCAAGCTCGAAGCTGGAAGAAAAAGCGCCCCCCCCACCTCGGCCAGTCCGCGGTGGGGGTTGCGTTGCTGGGGGGCCTTCAAGCTTTAAGCTGATAGCTTCCAGCTCGCCCCGCAGGGGCGCTTACAGCTTGTAGACAGATTTGGTCATCACCTTGGACATCAAGGTCATGCCCGCCTTGACCGGTCGCGGGAAGCGGGCGCCGCCGGCCTCCAGCGCCTGCTGGGCGTGATGGGCCTCGTCGATGGCCATCTGGCGCAGTACCGCCCGCGAGCGATGGTCGCCCGGCGGCAGCTCCGCCATGTGGGCATCGAGATGGCGGCCCACCTGCTCCTCGGTGGCCGCCACGAAGCCCAGGCTGACGCGATCCCCGATAGCCCCGGCCACCGCGCCGATGCCGAAGGAGGCCGCGTAGAACAGCGGATTGAGCCGGCTGGTATGGCCGTCGAGTTCCTGCAGGCGGGCGTCGCACCAGGCCAGGTGGTCGATCTCCTCCTGGGCGGCAGCCTCCATCTGCCCGCGGATCTCGGGCAGCTTGGCGGTCAGTCCCTGTCCCTGGTAGAGCGCCTGGGCGCAGACCTCGCCGGTATGGTTGATGCGCATCAGGCCCTCGGCATGACGCCGCTCCGGCTCGCTCATGGCGTCGTCGCGGAGCTCCGGCGCGGCCGGCGAGGGTCGCGAGGGCTGGGCGGCGCGGGGCACCAGGGTGCGCAGCACGGCATCGAACTGGCGGACCAGGTCATCGGCACGGGAATACTGACGGTTCATGACACCCCCTTGGTCGGTCGTGGCGACATTGTAACCGAGTCGCCGCTCGCCGAGCAGGCCCCATGAGACGACGCCGCCCCGAGGGGCGGCGTCGTGGGCATGCACCCGATGCGTCGAGCGCCAGGGGCGTGCGGCGAACCGCAGAGCGCCGGCTAGCCAGCCGGCCAGGTGAAGCGACGACCGCCCATCAGGTGCATGTGAATATGATAGACCGTCTGGCCTCCCTGCTCATTGCAATTCATCACCACCCGGTAGCCATCCTCGGCGAAGCCGGCCTGCTTGGCCAGCTGGGCAGCGGTGAACTGCAGGCGTCCCACCAGAGCCAGGTCGCCGTCCTCCTCGATGTCGTTGAGGGTGGCGATGTGCCGCTTGGGCACGATCAGCAGGTGGGTCGGGGCCTGGGGATTGAGATCCTTGAAGGCCAGCACCTCGTCGTCCTCGAAGACGATGTCGGCGGGAATCTCGCGGTCGATGATCTTGCAGAACAGGCAGTCCATGGATTCGGGCTCCTCGGCGGTTGGCTCGGCTGGCGCTCAGCGGAAACGTCGCTGGGCCAGCAGGTGACGCACCAGCGGTCCCAGGATCAGCTCCATGGCCAGCGGCAGGCGCGAGCCCGGGACCACCAGGGTGTGGGGCCGGCTCATGAAGGCATCCTGGATCATCGCCAGCAGATAGGGGAAATCCACGGTGGCGGGATCACGGAAACGGATCACTACGAAAGACTCGGCATCGGTGGGGATGTCCTGCACCTCGAAGGGGTTCGAGGTATCCACCGTCGGCACCCGCTGGAAGTTGATATGGGTGCGCGAGAACTGCGGCTGGATATAGCGCACATAGTCGTCCATGCGGCCCAGGATGGTGTCGATCACCGCCTCCTGGGAGTAGCCCCGATAGCGCATGTCGCGGTCGATCTTCTGGATCCACTCCAGGTTCATGGTCGGCGCGACCCCCACCAGCAGGTCGACATGGCGTGCGATGTCGTGCTCGGCGGTGACCAGGCCACCATGCAGGCCCTCGTAGAACAGCAGGTCGGTGCCCGTGGGCAGCGGCTGCCATTCCGTGAAGGTACCGACCTGGTAGCCGGCCTCGATCATCGCCTTGTCCTCGGCGTGGATATAGTGCCGGTAGGTCCCGGCACCCTTGTCGCCGTACGCCTGGAAGAGCGCGTCCAGGTGGTCGAGCAGGTTGGCCTCCACGGCGAAGTGGGAGAGCTCGTCCTTGCGCTCGGGTTCCTCGCGGAAGATCCGCGCCAGCTCCTGGCGGGTGTAGCGATGGAAGGCGTCACCGTCAACGAAGGCGGCATGCACGTCCTCGCGGGCGAACATGCGCTCGAAGGTACGCTTGACCGTGGTGGTCCCGGCCCCGGAGGAGCCGGTCACGGCAATGATCGGATACTCGCGGGACATCAGGCCGCTCCCGTCAGGCAGTCACGCACCGGACCGGGGATCGGCACCGGACGGCCCACCGCCGGATCGACCAGCATCAGGTTGAGGCGGGCGGTGGCGACGACCGCCGCATCCGCCTCGCGACGGATGCGGTGGTAGACGGTGATCGCCTTGCGCGAGGGTTCGGGAATCGCGGTATCGACCACCAGGGCGTCGGGCCAGCGGGCCTCGGCCTGGTACTGCACCGCGAGGTCCGCGGCCACGCTGGGGTAGCCCCCCATGTCGCCCTCGGCGAGCCCCAGCGCCGCCAGCGCCGAAATGCGTGCCTCGTGCAGCAGCGACACCAGGGCATCATGCCCCAGGTGACGGCCGTAGTTCATGTCGGTGACCCGCACCGTTAGCGGGTGGCGATGGCGAATGTCCGCCTCGGGAAAGTCCAGTCTGACGCGCTCCATGCAGCCTCCTTGTTGTTGTGCGGCGGCAGGATCAGCGCTCGCCGCGCTCGCGGGCGATGGCGCGGTGGGCGATGTCGCGGCGATAGAGAGCCTCCGGCCAGTGGATCTCGGCCACCCCCCGGTAGGCCAGATCACGGGCGGCGGAGACGCCCTCGCCCAGGGCGGTGACGCACAGCACCCGGCCGCCGGCGGTGACGACCTCGCCCGACTCGCCCTCGGCGGTGCCGGCGTGGAAGACCTTGCAGCCGGTGGCCTCGGCGGCCTCGAGGCCCTGGATGGCATCACCCTTGCGGTAGCTGCCGGGATAGCCGCCGGCGGCCATCACCACTCCCAACGCGGCCCGCTCGTCCCAGTCACAGCCGTGCCCTGCCAGCTCGCCGCGGGCCCCGGCCAGGCACAGCTCGGCGAGATCCGAGGTCAGGCGCAGCAGGATCGGCTGGGTCTCGGGATCGCCGAAGCGGCAGTTGTACTCGATCACCTTGGGATTGCCCTCGGTATCGATCATCAGCCCGGCATACAGGAAGCCGGTATAGGGGTGGCCCTCCTCGGCCATGCCCTGCACGGTGGGCCGGATGACCCGCGCCATGATGCGCTCGAAGACCGTCTCGCTGACCACCGGCGCCGGAGAATAGGCTCCCATGCCGCCGGTATTGGGGCCACTATCCCCATCGAAGGCGCGCTTGTGGTCCTGGCTGGTGGCCAGGGACAGCACCGTCTCGCCGTCGACCATGACGATGAAGCTGGCTTCCTCGCCCTCGAGAAACTCCTCGATCACCACCCGGGCCCCGGCGTCGCCGAAGGCATTGGCCTCGAGCATGTCGCGTACCGCCGCCTCGGCCTCCTCGACGGTCTCCGCGACGATCACGCCCTTGCCGGCGGCCAGGCCGTCGGCCTTGATCACGATGGGCGCGCCCTTCTCGGCGAGATACGCGAGAGCCGGCTCCACCGCCACGAAGGTGCGGTACTCGGCGGAGGGGATGGCATGCCGGGCCAGGAAATCCTTGGTGAAGGCCTTGGAGCCCTCGAGCTGGGCCGCGCCGGCGGTGGGCCCGAAGATCGCCAACCCCGCCTCGCGGAAGCGGTCCACCACGCCCGCCACCAGCGGTGCCTCGGGGCCGACGATGGTCAGCGCGACATCCTCGTCCCGGGCGAAGGCCACCAGGCCGTCCAGGTCGTCGACGCCGATGGCCACGTTCTCGAGTCCCGGCTCTCGGGCGGTGCCGGCATTGCCGGGCGCCACGAAGACGGTCTCGACCCGGGGCGACTGGGCGACCTTCCAGGCCAGGGCATGTTCGCGGCCACCGCCGCCGATGATCAGAACCTTCATCCGCTGCTCTACCTCAATACCTCGGGGAAACATCGCGGCATTATGTCAGAAACCGCTCCCGACCGCCGCCCCGGGTAGATTCACTTGTCCTCGGAGTCGTCGTTCTTCTTGCCGGTCGCGCCGAGGTTCTGCTGCCAGAAGCGCATGTTCTCCTCGGCCAGCTCACGCATCATCTCCATCGGGGTATGGCGCATGGCCTGCTGCCACTGGTCCTGCATGCGCTTCTGCTGCTCCAGCATCAGCCGGGTGCCCTGCTCCAGGTAGCGCGCCAGGGGCAGCGGCTGGGCCATGTCGTAGACGCGGATGAACTGGGCCAGCAGATCGTTGGAGAATACCTCGGCATCGCCCCCGGCCTGTTCCTGCTCGATGATGATGGTCAGCAGGATGGTCCGGGTCAGGTCCTCGCCGGACTTGGCATCCTCGACGCGAAAGGGCACCTCGTCGAGGATCAGGCCCCGCAGATCCTCGAGGGTCACGTAGCGGCTCTGTTCGGTATCATAGAGCCTGCGGTTGGCATACTTGCGAATCACGCGCACGGCGCTGCTCCTTGTCGTGGCAGGTGGGCGGTCGCCCCCTTATGCAGTTATTGTGCACCGCGCCACCATCCATGCAAGGCAAAAGGCATCACGAGGCCCCATGAACCTGATCCTGCTCTCGCCCGAGGACATCGAAAACGACCATCTGGCGCGGGTCCGCGACCCGCGTCGCCTGGCGCACCTCACGGAGGTCCATCGGGCGCGAGCCGGCGATGTCATGACGCTGGGCATCGCCAACGGCCGGCTGGGACGCGGCGCGCTGCTGA
This sequence comes from Halomonas nitroreducens, assembly GCF_003966155.1. GTDB lineage: Bacteria > Pseudomonadota > Gammaproteobacteria > Pseudomonadales > Halomonadaceae > Halomonas > Halomonas nitroreducens. Next base: position 49,821 of record NZ_RXNS01000008.1, on the reverse strand, counting down.
CCCTCGACGAGCGGGAGGCGGTGTTCGACGTGTCCGGCCTCGACCAGGCCCCGCCGCCACCGCTGCCGGTGCACCTCGTCCTGGCCCTGCCGCGCCCGCGCATGCTGGCCAGGACCCTGGAACACGTCACGGCGCTGGGGGTGAAGGAGCTGACCCTGCTCAACACCCGTCGGGTGGAGAAGAGCTACTGGCAGTCGCCGGAACTCGGTGACGACAAGATCCGCCGTCACCTGGTGCTGGGCCTGGAACAGGCCCGGGACACCCGGCTGCCGACGGTGACCCTGGCCAAGGGCTTCCGGCCCTTCGTCGAGGACCGCCTGCCCGCACTGCTGGCGGGTCGCCAGGGCCTGCTGGCCCATCCGGGCATGGCGGAGGCCTGCCCCCGGGGTGTCGAGACTCCCACCCTGCTGGTGGTCGGGCCGGAGGGCGGCTTTATCCCCTGGGAGGTGGAGCGGCTGCTCGCCACCGGCTGCCGGGGGATCCACCTCGGGCCGCGCATCCTGCGGGTGGAGACCGCCGTGACCGCCCTGCTCAGCCGGCTCTTCTAGCGCGGCTCAGTCCGCGTCGCCGGTCTCGCCCCGGTCGGGCGCGTGGGGCACCCGGGGCGAGGCCTCGTCGCAGTCCGCCTCGGTCAGGAAGGTCTCGCGCACGTCCAGCCGGCCGAGATGCCCGATGGTGCGGCGCCCCAGCAGCATGGGGTAGGTCATCTCCTCGCGATTGCGCAGGCTGAACTCCTCCTCGTAGCGGGTCTGCCCCACGCAGATGTCCATCAACACCACCAGCCGCTCGTCGCGTCCCCCGGCGCCGCGCACCACCATGTCGCGGTAGAGGGGCCGCTCCAGGGTCATCGAGAAGGTCTCGCCGGAGGCCTCGTCCTCGAGCATCAGTCGAAAGCGCACCCACTCCTCCCCCGCCTTCTCGAAACGTGCGATGTGGCGGGCGTCCAGGGACGAGGTCAGGGCGCCGCTGTCCAGCTTGGCCTTGACCGACACGTCCCAGGGTGCCAGCGTCACTGTCTCGATCCAGCCCACCACCCGGTCGGGGGCGGCGGCCGAGCTCAGGGCCGGCCACAGGGCCACGGCCAGCAGCAGGGGGCGAAGGATGGCGCTCATGGGAGGTCTCCTGAAGGTCATGCCGGGGATCACGGGGTCTGGTGTCGCAGGCGCTCGAGCAGGCCGAGGGTGGCGAAGCCGTCGGGGACCAGGCCGAGCCAACGCTGGAAGGCGCGCAGACCACGCCGGGTATTCGGCCCGAGGATGCCGTCCGGCGCACCAACGTCGTGGCCGAGGGCATTCAGGCGACGTTGCATCTCGCTGACTTGCGCGCGCTTCAGCGAGGGTTCCTCCCGGGGCCAGGCCCCCTCGATGGCCGGTCGACCGGCGAGGACGTCGCTCAGGCTGGCCACTGCCAGGGCATAGCTGGTGGCATTGTTGTAGCGGCGGATGACCCGGAAGTTGTGGCCGACCAGGAAGGCTGGACCTCGGGCGCCCGCTGGAGCGATCACCGCGGCGGCGGCGAGCGCCGGCAGCGGCCGGCCCTGCCGGCTCCGGATGCCGGCGGCGGCCCACTCGGCGCTGGGGCGACGGATCGCCGGATCGGTCAGCCCGTAGTCGAAGTCTGCCGGCAGCACGACCTCCACGCCCCAGGCCTCTCCCTCGCGCCAGCCGGCCGCGTCGAGGTAGTGGGCAGTGGAGGCCAGCACATCGGGAATGCTGCCCCAGATGTCGCGACGCCCGTCGCCATCGCCGTCCACCGCATAGGCCAGGTAGCTCGAAGGCAGGAACTGGGTATGCCCCATGGCGCCGGCCCAGGAGCCGACCATGCGTGCCGGAGCGATGTCACCGGCCTCGATGATGCGCAGCGCCGCGATCAACTCGTCCCGGGCGAAGTCGCGGCGGCGCCCCTCGTAGGCCAGGGTGGCCAGGGCCTCGAGGGTCGAGAAGTCGCCGAGATAGCCCCCATAGCTGCTCTCGATGCCCCAGATGGCCACCAGGATCTCGGCCGGCACCCCGTAGCGGCGGGCCGCCGTCCGGGCGGCGGCCCGATGCTCGGCCAGTCGCGCACGGCCGTTGCGGATCCGGGGCGCGGAGACGGCACTGTCCAGGTAGGCCCAGAGCGGGCGGACGAACTCCGGCTGGCTTCGATCCAGCTCGATGACCCGGGGGCGATAGCGCAGGCCATCCAGGGTGCGGGCCAGGGTCGCCTCGGCGATACCCGCCGCCCGGGCGCGCGCCCGGAAGGACGCCCGCCAGGCATCGAAGCCAGCCGTCTGCGCCCGCTCGGCGGCCGGCACACCGCTCGCGGCGACGGGCTCTGGCGCGGCGGCCCGGGCCTGGCAACCGGCCAGGGCGGCACACAGCAGGGCGAGAGAGACGATCCTGGGCATCATGGGGGTGACGTTCCTTGGCGACATGGGGCCGACGATCATCGCGCAGAACGCCGTCTCAGGCCAGTAGCAGCACGCCGAGGATCAGCAGCAGATGGCAGGCGACCACGCCCAGGGTCAGGGCGCTGCGCAGTCGCCGATACCAGGCCGGCAGTCCCGTGGTGCCCACCTCGAAAGCGCGCAGGAGGACGAACCCGGCCACCAGCAGCCAGGTGCCGGGCAGCGGCTCGAGCAGCAGCGCCGACCAGGCCACCAGGCTCGGCAGCACCGCCATCCCCAGCCGGCGCCGGAAGGCGACACTGCCCGGCGCCAGGGTACCGAGCGCCAGGCCCCAGTGGACACCTCCCAGGAACGACAGGATCACCGCCGCGTAGCCCAGGAAGGCGTGGATGGCGACACCCTGCCAGGGAGGCGGGCCCCACCAGGCCGCGGCCAGGCTGGCGACGAAGGGCAGCAGGCCGGCCAGGCCCAGCCAGCGGGGCCAGGGATCGGGAGAAACGACGGTCATGACGGGCCTCCTGGGCGATGCGGCCACGCGCCCTGGTCAGGGCGCGGCAGCAACGCCTCCTGCCAGTGGTCGGGCACCGCCAGAGGTGCCGGAAAGGCCCCCGGGGCGGCCCGCCAGGGCTGGTGCCGGGCCATGCCGGGAGCCAGCTCGGCCAGGGCCGGCTGCCAGCGGGCCACATAGGCGCCTTCGGGATCGTAGTGCTCGGCCTGTCGCAGGATATGGAAGCCACGCTCCCGGGTATCGCGGCCCACGCCGGCCACGTAGCGCCAGTTGCCCCAGTTGCTGGCCACGTCGTAGTCGATCAGGCAGCGCTCGAACCAGGCCGCCCCCAGGCGCCAGTCGACGCCCAGGTCCTTGATCAGGTAGCTGGCGACATTCTGGCGCGCCCGGTTGGACAACCAGCCGGTCCCGGCCAGCTCGCGCATGCCGGCATCGACGAAGGGCACCCCGGTCGCCCCGCGACACCAGGCCTCGAATCGCGAATCCCGCGCCGGGGGCTCGCGCCCCCCGAAAAGTGCCCGGCCCTCCTGGCGAGCGGCCCAATGGAAGTACTCTCGCCACAGCAGCTCCGAGCGCAAGGCCTCACTCGACGGGTTGGCGCCGTGCTCGTCCTCCCAGTCGCACAGGGCGTCGTGGACCTGGCGCGCCGACAGGCAGCCATGCGCCAGCCAGGGCGAGAGGCGCGTCGAGAAGTCGGCGCCCACCAGACCGTTGCGGGTCTGCCGATAGCGGGCCACGGCGCCGCTGCCCCACAGGAAATGCTCGAGGCGCACCCGTGCCGGCGCCTCGCCGCCCTCGAAGCGAAAGCCCCCCGCCGGTGAGGCGCGCCAGGCTGCCGCCGTCGGGCAAACCTCATGCAGGGCCGGCAGGCCCCGCGGCGCTCCGGACGGCCAGGGCGGCAGGGTGACCGGCGCCCCCCGAGCCCCCGGCACCCGCCACGCCCGTGCCACCCGACGCCGGAAGCGCGAGAAGCTCGGCGGCACGGCCTCGATGGCCATCGGCAGCCGCGGGGTGTCGAGCAGCGTGCCGCTTTCCTGCGTCTCCACGGGACACACCGCCTCCAGGCGCCGACGCAACCGGGCGACCCCGCGCGCCTCCTCCCAGCCGGCCTCCTGGCGCACCCGCACGCGGGTGGCATCCAGCGCTTCCGCCAGCGACGCCACTATCGTCTCCGGCTCCCCCACACGCACCAGCAGGTCGCTGCCCCGCTTGAGCAGCTCGCCGCGCAGCCCGATCAGGCACTGCCACAGGAAGGCCAGCCGGGCGGGCCCGATGCGTCGGTCCGCGAGCCAGCGCCGATCCAGCACGTGCACGCAGAGCAGCTGGTCCGGGCGGGGGTCGCCGCCGAACAGCGGGTTGTCGGCCACGCGCAGGTCGTTACGTAGCCAGACGATCTCGGTCTTCATGGGCCCTCCTCGCCCGGCTGGCGTGGCTCGCCGTCGCCGCCAGCCGCGGATCCTCGCCGTCGCCGATGTGTGCAGGACATGCGGTGATGGCTGCCGAAAAATGGACACTGAACCAATAACTGTATAGCTATTGTACATGATATGCGAGGTGGCGTGATCCGAAGCCGAGGCCGCCCGACGGTGGCCGCCAGGCTGCCCTGGCCGTCCGGTGGGTCAGGAGGGATCGCGAGGGCCGGGGTCCGACGGCTCGCCCGGCGCTTCCAGGCCGCTGTCGAGGCGGTGCGAGAGGGGATGATAGTGGGGGCGGAGTTCATCCTTCACGGTGCCGCTCCACAGCCGCGTACCGACGAAGTAGCCCGCCCGGCCGATGACATGGGCCGCCACCGGGGCCGTCATCATCAGGAAGAGCACCACCCCCAGGGCCCGGGCGACCACGCCCGCTTCGTCGAAATGCAGCGCCACCGCCAGCATGATCAGGGAGACCCCGAGGGTGGCCGCCTTGGTGGTGGCATGCATGCGGGTCAACAGGTCGGGCAGGCGGACCACACCGAGCGCGGCCACCAGCATGAAGGTGGTGCCGGCGAGGATCATGCCGACCTCGAGCCACTCAATCATCCCGCGGCCCTCCCCGCTCCACGAAGCGGGCGAAGCCGATGGTGGCCATGAAGCTCATCAGCGCCATGACGATGGCCACGTCGAGCAGCAGGGCGATGTCGGTGGCGATGGCCAGCAACCCGATGATCCCCACGATGATCGTCGCGAAGAGCTCGAGGGCCACCACCCGGTCGGGCAGGCCGGGCCCGCGAAACAGGCGCAGGAATGCCAGGCCCAGCGCCAGGGTCAGCAGTGTCAGGCAGAGCAGGATCACGATCGGCATGGCGGGTCTCCCGTGGCTAGCGGAACAGTTCCAGAGCTCGGCGCTCGAGCTCGGCCAGGCTGCGTCGCAGCGCCGGCTCGTCGCCGAGGAACATGGCATGGATGTAGAGCACGCGATGGTCGTCGGAGATATCCAGGCTCAGGGTCCCCGGGGTCAGGGATATCAGGTTGGCGACGAAGGCGATCTCGAAATCGCTGCGGGCCGCTAGCGGCATGGCGATCACCCCCGGCTTCATGTACCAGGGCGGCGTCAGGATGTCGTAGGCGACCTTGAGGTTGGCCAGCAGCAGCTGCCTGATGAAGAAGCCGACGAAGGCGACCAGCCGCGGCAGCCGCTGCGCATAGCCCGACAGGGCGGCAATGCGAGGCTGCACCAGCGCCAGCACCAGATAGGCGAAGACCAGCCCGGTCAGCAGGTTGGCGCCGCTGAAGTCGCCGGTGAGCAGCAGCCAGCCCAGGCCCAGCAACAGGTTCCACATCATGCCGATCATGGCGTCCCCCTTCCCTCTGGACCGAGCACCGCGCGGATATAGCGCTCGGGGTCGAGCAACTGCTCGGCCGACGCTTCGGCCAGGCCATAGAGGGGGCCGGCATACAGGCCGATGAACAGCGTGCACAGCGCCAGCCCCACCACCGGCGCCATCATCAGCCATAGCTCGCCCCGTTCTACCGCGGGCGGCGTGTCACCCGCCTGCGGAGAGGCCTTCCAGAACACCTCGGCCCAGATCTTGACCATCGAGAACAGGGTGAGCAGCCCTACCAGCAGGGCAATGGCGGTCACTCCATAGGCCCCGGCCTCGAGGCCGGCCCGGATCACGATGAACTTGGCGAAGAAGCCGGAGAGTGGCGGCATGCCGGCCAGCGACAGTGCCGGCACCAGAAACAGTACCGACAGCCAGGGGCGCTGCCGATAGAGCCCGCCCAGGCACTCGAGACGATAGCTGCCGCGCAGGCGATGGACGATGCCGCTGATCAGGAAGAGGTTGGTCTTCACGATGATGTGATGAACGATGTAGAAGAGCCCACCGAGCACGGCCAGGGGCGTGAACAGCGCCAGACCCAGCAGCATGTAGCCGATCTGGCTGACGATATGAAACGACAGGATACGCCGGAACTCGAACTGGGCCGCCGCCCCGAGCACCCCCGAAAGCATGGTCAGGCCTGCGCCCCAAAGCAGGATCTGATGGGTATAGCCCGGGCTGTGAGGAAAGATCAGGGTGAACATGCGAAACAGGGCATACACGCCCACCTTGGTCAGCAGCCCCGCGAACAGGGCCGAGACCGCGACCGGCGGCGTGTGGTAGGAAGCGGGCAGCCAGAAGAACAGCGGGAAGGCCGCGGCCTTGATGCCGAAGGCGACCATGAACATCATCGCCAGCACCTCGATCATGCCGTCGCCCTGGAGCAACGCCAGGCGCCGGGCGACATCGGCCATGTTCAGCGTGCCCAGCATGCCGTAGAGCAGGCCCACGGCGACCAGGAAGATCACCGACGACAGCAGGTTCAGGGTGACGTACTTGATCGCCCCCTCCATCTGGGCCTTCTCCCCGCCCAGGATCAGCAGCGCGAAGGACGCCACCAGCATCACCTCGAACCACACGTAGAGGTTGAACAGGTCACCGGTGAGGAAGGCCCCCACGACCCCCGCCAGCAGCAGGTGCAGCAGCGGAAAATAGCCGAAGGCCTGGTGCCCTCGGCCGGTGGTCGCCAGCGAGAAGAGCGCCACGGCGACGCCGATCAGCCCGGTGATGACCACCATCAGGGTGCCCAGCAGGTCGGCGACCAGGCTGATGCCGAAGGGCGCCGGCCAGGCGCCCACCTGGACCACCAGGATGCCGTCCTGCCACACCCGGTGGAGCAGCCAGCTCCCGGCGAGCAGCAACCCGCCGGTCCCGGCCACGGCGAGCCATCGCTGCAGCCGAGGCAGACGCCAGGCCATCAGGGACAAGGTCCCGGCGAGCAGGGGGATCAGCAGGGGCAGCGTAACCGCCGGGTTCACGTATCGGTTTCCTTCAGCTGGTCGAGGTCATCGGTGCGCACCACCTCCCAGGCGCGATGCACCAGCACCACGGCGAAGGACAGCACGCCGAAGGAAATGACGATGGCGGTGAGCACCAGCGCCTGGGGGAGCGGGTCGGCCACCACTCCGGCGGGCATGCTCATGCCCGGGGGGACCAGCGGCGGCGCATCGCGGGTCAGCCCGGCAGTGACGAAGACCAGCAGGTTGGCCGCATTGGAGAGCAGCATCAGGCCGATCACCAGCTTGACGATGGACCGGCGCAGCATCATGTAGATGGCGGCGGCAAAGAGGATGCCGATGGTCACGGCCAATACGGGTTCCATGGGACCTCCTGATCAGCGGATAGTATCGTCGCGGTCGGTCTCCACCAGGGCGATGATGGCGGTCAGCACCGAGCCGATCACCGCCAGGTAGACGCCGATATCGAAGATCAGCGGGGTCGAGATCTCCAGACCGACGATCGGGATTCGCCACCACTGGGCGGTAAACAGGGGCTCGCCCCGCCACCAGGCAGGCAGGGTCGAGAGCACGCCGATCAGCAGCCCCAGGCCGACGAGGTCGCGTGGAGACACCTTGAGCAGGGCGCGCAGGGCCTGGCGCCCATGGGCAAAGAGAAACAACGCCAGCCCCCCTGCAGCCACCAGGCCCGCGATAAAGCCGCCGCCCGGCGCGTCATGGCCGCGTTGCAGCAGGAACAGCGAGAACAGCAGCTGCAGCGGCACCAGCAGGCGCGCCGCGACCTCGAGGATGAGGGTGCCCGACTTAACCATGATCGTTCTCCCCGGGCCCCTCGTCCCGCCGGTCCGCGGCACTCCCGGGACGCAGGCAGAGCATGGCGAAGACGCCGGTGGCGGCGAGCCCCAGCACGATGATCTCGCCGAGGGTGTCCAGCGCCCGGAAGTCCACCAGGATGACGTTGACCAGGTTGTGGCCATGCCCCAGGGGCTGGCCGTTGGCGATCATGTACCCGGAAATGCGCGGCAGCCGCTCGCCGCCCAGCACCGACAGCATCAGCAGGCCGACCAGCCCGCCGACCAGGCTCGCCACCACCAGGTCCCGCAGGCGCCGCAGGGGCGTGGAGAGGATGGCGAAGCGCGGCAGGCGATACAGCACCAACGCCAGCAGGACCACCGTCAGGGTCTCCACCAGCAGCTGAGTGATCGCCAGGTCCGGTGCGCTGAACAGCACGAAGGTCAGGGCGATGGAAAATCCCATGGCGCCCAGGGCGGCGACCGCCGCCAGTCGGGAGCGCATCAGGCAGGCCGTCACCGCCCCGCTCACCATCAGCGCGGCGACCAGGGCCTCGTGCAGCTGGACCGACGGCATGGAGGCCCGCGAGAGCCCGTTGCGCACGAACAGGGCATGACCGACCAGCCCCAACAGCACCAGCAGGGTCATCACCAGGTAACTGCGCAGGTGGCCATTCTGCAGCCACCGGGTCTGCGCCTCGGCGAGACGCATCCACCCGCGCATCAGGGCCCCATAGCCGCCTTCCGGGCCGAGCGTCATGAACGGTTCGAGCCGAGCCGACCGGGCCCGCAGGCCATCCCAGTGGCGCACCACCAGCGCGCCCAGCAGCAGGCTGGCCAGCGACAGCCCGAGGGGCAGGGTGACGCCATGCCAGAGCGTCAGGTGAACCGCCGCCTCGCGCACGCCCAGGCCCTGCACGGTAGCCGTCACCAGGACCTCGAGGCCGTGCGGCACAAGCCCCAGCCACAGCGAGAGGCCCGCCAGCAGGGCCGGTCCGGCGAGCATCGCCGGGGAGCCTTCGCGGGGTCGTCTGGGCATCTCCCGCCTGGCCCCGAAGAAGGGACGCAGCAGGATCAGGGCCGCCACTGCCAGGGTCAGCAGGGCGGCCAGGAAGGCCAGTGACAGGGCGATCCCGCGCAGCAGGGGGGCCTCGAGCACCGCGCTGAACAGCGCCTCCTTGCCGATGAAGCCCAGCAGCGGCGGCAGGCCGGCCAGCGACAGGGCGGCGAGCCCGGCCACCAGGGCGGTCCACGGCATGGCATGGCGCAGGCCGCCCATGCCGGTCAGGTCCCGGGTCCCGGTGGCCTGGTCGAGGATGCCGGCGACCAGGAACAGCGCGCCCTTGTAGAGCGCATGCGCCACCAGGAAGACGATGAAGGCGGCCAGCGCGGCGCGGGTGCCGATGCCCAGCAGCAGGGTCATGGCCCCCAGCGCCATCACCGTGGAGTAGGCCAGCAGGATCTTGAGGTGGGTCTGGCGGATCGCCAGGCAGGCGCCCAGGGCCATGGTCAGCCCCCCCACCAGCGTGAGGGTGACGACCCAGGCGTCACTGCTGCCCAGGACGGGATGCAGCCGGGCCAACAGGTAGATGCCGGCCTTGACCATGGTCGCCGAGTGAAGATAGGCCGAGACCGGGGTGGGCGCGGCCATGGCATTGGGCAGCCAGAAGTGGAAGGGCCACTGCGCCGACTTGGTGAAGGCCCCCAGCAGCACGCAGACCAGCAGGGGCCCATGCAGGGCGTGGTCCTGGACGGCGTCGCCACGGCCGGCCAGCTCGGCCAGCGACCAGCTGCCCCCGGCCAGGGCCAGCATGACCAGGCCGGCCAGCAGTGCCAATCCCCCACCGGCGGTGACCATCAGGCTCTGCAGCGCCGCCTTGCGCGCCGCCGGATCGGTGTGGTGGAAGCCGATCAGCAGGTAGGAGGTCAGGCTGGTGAGCTCCCAGAAGATGAACAGGGTCACCAGGTTGTCGGCCAGCACCAGTCCCAGCATCGCCATCATGAAGGCGACGATCAGCACCAGAAAGCGGGGCTGGGCAGGATCATCGCGCAGGTAATCCCCCGAGTAGACCAGCACCAGGGCGCCGATGGCACAGATCAGCAGGGCGAAGAGCCAGGCCAGGCCGTCGAGGAAGAAGGTCAGGGAGATCTCCAGGGCGGGGACCCAGGGCCAGGCCAGCAGCAGCGTCTCGCCGGCGGCAATCAGCGGCCACTGCCAGAGCAGCCACAGCACCAGGCTGGCAGGCAGCAGAGCCATCGCCAGCGCCGTCCGGGCACCGAGCCAGTGGTGCAGCAGCGGCGCCAGCCCCGCCGTCACGAAACCTGCCAGCACAGCCAGTTGCATGAAGTCCCTCCGCGCCGGACGTGGCCTTCCGCCTGGGTCGGTTGTCCCCCGTCTCTCGCTTCACTCTAGTCGAGGCGACGCGTTGCAGGGCAAGGAGGGCGCGAGACGCCTTGCTTTGCGGTAGAGTGTGGGGCGAATGCCATTGATGGGCCTGTTCGCCCAGGGACGGATGCGACGCCTTGCCGCTTGCTCGGGGCCGTCCCTCGGCAGGATGGGACCCTTGGCCCAACGCAAACGCGCAGGATGACCGATCGATGACATTGCTGTGGATCGCCTTGTTGCCCCTCCTCGGTGTACTGGTGCCGCCACTGGTGGCGAACCGGGGGCGTCGTGACTGTTCCCTGGCCACGGCAGCCCTGCCGGCCCTGGCCCTCGCCCTGACCCTCTTTCAGGTGCCGGCCCTCAACGCCGGGGAGGCGCTGCGCTTCTCCGCCGAGTGGATTCCGGCGCTGGGCCTCGAGCTGGCCTTCCGGCTGGATGGGCTCACCCTGCTGTTCAACCTGCTGATCCTGGGGATCGGCCTGTTGATCCTGCTGTATGCCCATTTCTACCTCGCCCCCGAGGAGCCCTATGGGCGCTTCTATGCCTATCTGATCCTGTTCATGGCCTCCATGGTCGGCATCGTGATGGCCGACAACCTGCTGCTGCTGTGGATGTTCTGGGAGCTCACCAGCCTCTCTTCCTTCCTGCTGATCGGCTTCTGGTCCCACCGCAGCGATGCCCGCAAGGGGGCGCGCATGGCGCTGGCCGTGACCGGTGCCGGGGGGCTGGCGCTGCTGGCCGGCTTCCTGCTGCTCGGTGACATGGTCGGCAGCTTCGCCCTGGACCAGGTACTGGCCAGCGGCGAGACCATCCAGGCCGACCCCCGCTTCCCGCTGATGCTGGGCCTGGTGCTGCTGGGGGCCTTCGCCAAGTCGGCGCAGTTTCCCTTCCAGTTCTGGCTGCCCCACGCCATGGCCGCGCCCACCCCGGTCTCGGCCTATCTTCACTCGGCGACCATGGTCAAGGCCGGCATCTTCCTGATGGCCCGGCTGCACCCGGCGCTGGCCGGCAACGAGCTGTGGACGGTGGTCGTCTCCCTGGTGGGCATGACCACCCTGCTCTACGGGGCCTGGTTCGCGCTGATGAAGACCGACCTGAAGGGCATCCTCGCCTTCTCCACGGTCAGCCACCTGGGCCTGGTGACGGTGCTGCTGGGCATCGGCAGCCCCATGGCGGTACTCGCGGCGCTCTTCCACATCCTCAACCACGCCACCTTCAAGGCGGCGTTGTTCATGAGCTCCGGGATCATCGACCACGAGGCCGGCACCCGGGAACTGGCCCGCCTCGGCGGCCTGGCGAGGGCCATGCCGATCACCGCCCTGCTCACCTCGATCGCCGGCGCGGCCATGGCCGGGGTCCCCCTGCTCAACGGCTTCCTCTCCAAGGAGATGTTCTTCGCCGAGAGCCTGGCCACCCCGGTGCTGGGTGGCCTGAGCTGGCTGATGCCGGTGATGGCGACCCTGGGCGGCGTGCTCTCGGTGGCCTATTCGCTGCGCCTGGTTCACGCTGTCTTCTTCAAGCCGCCCCGCCAGTCCCCTCCCAGGACGCCCCATGAGCCGCCCCGCCTGATGCGTGCCCCCGTGGAGCTGCTGACGGCCCTGTGCGTGCTGGTGGGGCTCTTCCCCTCTGCCCTGGCCGGGGGGCTGCTCGACCTCGCCAGCCGCGACGTGCTGCTGGCGCCGCTGGAGTTCCACCTGGCCATCTGGCATGGCGTCAACTTGCCGCTGCTGATGAGCGCCATCGCCCTCATCGCCGGCATCGCCCTCTATCACCTGCATCGCTACCTGCGGCGCTTCCTCAGGGGGTTCCGACCGGTGGACGCGCGGATGATCTTCGAGGCGAGCGTGCAGCGCCTGGGGCGGCGATCGGAAGCGCTGCTCGCCCGAATCGACAATGCCTCGCTGCAGCGCTACATGGGCCTGCTGCTGATCACCGCCCTGGTGTTGACGGCCCTGGGTCTGGTCATGGTGCCAAGCCTTGCCGGCGACCGACCCCAGCGCCCGGTGGATGGCGTGCTGCTGAGCGGAGCCATCCTGCTGATCTTCAGCGGCCTGGGCACGGCCATCGCCCATCGCTACCGCCTGATCTCGCTGCTGCTGCTGTCCATGGTCGGCCTGCTGGTCTCGCTGACCTTCGCCCGCTTCTCGGCGCCCGACCTGGCCCTGACTCAGCTGTCGGTGGAGGTGGTCACCATGATCCTGCTGATGCTGGCGCTGTTCTTCCTGCCCCAGAAGACCCCGCGGGAATCCTCGCTGCCGCGCAGCATGCGCGATGTCCTGCTGGCCGGGGCCCTGGGCGTGACCATCACCAGCCTCAACTACGCCGTGCTGACCCGCGACACCTCCAGCATCTCGGGCTTCTTCCTCGACAACAGCGTCCCGGGCGGCGGCGGCCACAACGTGGTCAACGTGATCCTGGTCGACTTCCGCGGCTTCGATACCCTGGGCGAGATCACCGTGCTGGCCCTGGCGGGCCTGGCCATCTTCAAGCTGCTCAACCGCCTGAGACTGTTCATGCCCCATAGTGACGGCGAGGGCCGCCTGTGGTCACCGGACCGCTATCCGATGATCCTGACCACCATCTCCCAGGCACTGCTGCCGCTGGCCCTGCTGGTCTCGGTGTTCATCTTCCTGCGTGGCCACAACCTCCCCGGCGGCGGCTTCATCGCCGGGCTGATCACCGCAGTGGCACTGATCCTGCTGTACATGGCGCGGGGCGTGGAATGGGCCCAGGAACGCCTCGACTTCCAGTACCAGCCGGTGGCCATCGCCGGCGTCGGCGTCGCCGCGGTGACCGGGGTAGGCAGCTGGCTGTTCGGCCACCCCTACCTGACCTCGGCCTTCGGCCACTTCTACCTGCCGCTGATCGGCGATCTCGAGCTGGCCACGGCGATGATCTTCGACCTGGGAGTCTACCTGGCCGTGGTCGGCGCCACCCTGATGATCCTGGCCAACCTCGGCAAGGTGACCACCCCGCACCGCCCGGCCAAGGACGCGGCCACCCCCGCCACGACCACCGCCAAGGAGAAACGCTGATGGAAAGCCTCTATGCCATCACCACCGGCGTACTCAGCGCCTGCGGGCTCTACCTGATGTTGCGGGGGCGAACCTTCCCCGTGGTGGTCGGGCTGACCCTGCTGTCCTATGCGGTCAACCTCTTCCTGTTCTCCATGGGCGGGCTGACCACCGATGGCGCGACCATCATCGACGGTGTCCGCGACTATGCCGACCCCCTCCCCCAGGCCCTGGTGCTGACCGCCATCGTCATCGGCTTCGCCATGACGGCCTTTGCCGTCATCCTGTCGATGCGGGCCCGGGGTGACATGGGCAACGACCATGTCGACGGTCGCAAGCACGAGGAACGAGAGGAGAGCCACCGGTGATGCAGCATCTGATCGTCCTCCCCGTGGTCCTGCCGCTGCTGACGGGCCTGTTTCTGCTGCGCAGCCTCCGCGGCAGGACCCGCCTGAAGCGCGTGCTCGGCGTGACCTCCACGGGGCTGCTCACACTCGTCGCCGTCGCCCTGCTGATGCGCGCTGCCGACGGCGAGATCGCCTACTACGCGCTGGGCGGCTGGCAGCCGCCCTTCGGTATCGTGCTGGTGCTGGACCGCCTCTCGGCACTGATGGTGCTGCTCACCGCCGTGCTCGCCCTGGGCTGCGTGATCTTCGCCTGCGGCGGCGACGACGAGAAAGGCAGCAACTTCCATGGCCTCTTCCAGCTGCAGCTGATGGGCATCAACGGCGCCTTCCTCACCGGCGACCTGTTCAACCTGTTCGTGTTCTTCGAGGTGCTGCTGCTGGCCTCCTATGCCCTGTTGCTGCATGGCGGCGGCAAGTCGCGCATCCAGGCCGCCGTCCACTACGTGGTGCTCAACCTCGCCGGCTCGGCCTTGTTCCTGATCGCCGTGGGTACCCTGTATGGCGCCACCGGCACCCTCAACATGGCCGACATGGCGGTGCGCCTCGGCCAGTTGCCTGCCGAACGCGCCGGCCTGGTCACCGCCGGAGCCCTGATGCTGCTGGTGGTGTTCGGCCTGAAGTCGGCGATCCTGCCGCTGTACTTCTGGCTGCCCCGAGCCTATGCCGCGGCCCCGGCACCGGTGGCGGCGCTGTTCGCGATCATGACCAAGGTCGGCATCTACGCCATCCTGCGGGTCTACTCCCTGGTCTTCGGCGAGCAGGCCGGCGACCTGGCCGGCCTCGAGCAGCCCTGGGTCTGGTGGCTGTCGCTGGCGACCCTGGCGATCGCCACGGCAGGGGTGCTGGCGGCTCGTGACCTGCGCCTGCTGATCGCCTACCTGGTACTGGTCTCGGTAGGCACCCTGCTGGCCGGGGTCGGCATGGGCAGCGTCGAGGCCACCGCCTCCCTGCTCTACTACCTGCTGCACACCACCCTGGTTACCGGCGGCCTCTTCCTGCTCGCCGAGATGATCGGCCTGCAGCGCGGCAAGGCCGGCACCCGCATCGTCAAGGGCAAGCCACTCACCCAGGGCGGCCTGCTGGCGCTGCTGTTCCTGGCCGGCGCCGTGGCAGTGGCCGGCCTGCCGCCGCTATCTGGCGCCATCGGCAAGGCCTTGCTGCTCAACGCGGCCACCCCGGACCAGCAGCCCTGGCTGTGGCCGCTGCTGTTGGCGAGCGGCCTGGCGGCGATGATCGCTCTGTCCCGCGCCGGCTCGACCTTCTTCTGGCGCAGCCAGTCCGGCGAGCGCCATGGTGAGCGGCTGCCCCGCCACCACTGGGCGGGCGTGGGCCTGCTGCTGGCCACCTCGCCGCTGCTGGTCGCCCTGGCCGGGCCGGTCAGCGACTACACCCGGGCCACGGCCGACCAGCTGGCCCGCCCGGACGCCGTCGTCGATGCCCTGCTGCACGATGCTGGAGACGCCCCATGATCACACCCCGTTCCTGGCTTCCCATCCCGCTGCTCTCGCTGCTGCTGCTGGTGGTCTGGTTGCTGCTGGTGCGCAGCCTGGCCTTCGGCCACCTGCTGCTGGGCAGCGCACTGGCGGTCGCCATCCCGCTGTTCACCTATCGCTTCTGGGACGTGCAGCCCCGGGTCAAGAAGCCCCTGTTGCTGCTGCGCTTCATCCTCCGCGTGCTGGGCGACATCATCGTCGCCAACTTCCAGGTCGCCTGGCTGATCATCAATCCCTGGCAGCGCTCCCGCCCCCACTTCGTCGAATACCCCCTGATGCTGGAGGAGCGGTTCACCATCACCCTGCTGGCCAACACCATCAGCCTCACCCCGGGCACGGTGTCGGCCAACCTGCGCATGGACGGCAAGACGCTGCTGGTCCATGCCCTCAACGTGGAGGATGAGGACGAGCTGATCGCCGAGATCCGGGAACGCTACGAGCGGCCGCTCAAGGAGATCTACGAATGCTAGACATCGCGCTGAAGATCAGCCTGGCACTGATCCTGATGGCCATCGTACTGAACACCTTTCGCCTGGCGGTCGGCCCGAGCATGCCCGACCGCATCCTGGCCCTGGATACCATGTACGTGAATTCCATCGCCCTGATCGTGCTGATGGGGCTATGGCTCAATACCAAGACCTACTTCGAGGCGGCCCTGCTGATCGCCATGCTCGGTTTCATCAGTACCGTGGCCGTCTGCAAGTACCTGTTACGCGGCGATATCATCGAATAGGGGCATCGGAGCCATCATGACGACCTTTGTGATCCTCGAGGGCGTGATCTCGCTCTTCCTGATCGCCGGCGGGGCCTTCGCCTTCATCGGCTCGCTGGGCATGGCCCACCTGCGCGACTTCTACATGCGTCTTCACGGCCCCACCAAGGCCACCACCATGGGCATCGGCTGTACCCTGATCGCCTCGATGCTCTACTTCGGGGTGATCGACAGCCAGCCGGTGGTCCAGGAGATGCTGATCACCCTCTTCCTGTTCATCACTGCCCCGGTCAGCGCCCACCTGCTGGCCAAGTCGGGGCTGCACCAGAAGCTGCCCCACGTCGACAAGACCCGGGGCCGACCGGCGGAGCTGCGCGGCGAGGAGGTCGGCGAGAAGCCCGTGCCGCATCCCGAACAGGGGCACGACCCACTCACGCACGAGCGCCAGCCCCCCTCCCGCTAGTGTCCGGTTACCGCGGGCTGGAGAGCGTCTTGGGGGCAGGCAGGGCAGCACGACGTGACATGGCCGGGCTGTGGCGAGGCGTGGCAACGCCGCCTGGCGGCCCGGGGAAGCCGACCGTCCACCTCGCTACGAGACACTAGAGCCAGCCGGCCAGCTCGTTCTCGGCGATCGCCGCCAGCGCCCGAACATGGTCGTCCCGGGCGTTGAGACAGGGCACATAGGTGAAGGTCTCGCCGCCGGCGGCCAGGAAGGCATCGCGGATTTCCTGCTGGATCTCCTCGAGCGTCTCCACGCAGTCGGCGGCGAAGGCCGGCGAGATCACGGCGATATGCTTCCTGCCCTGGCGAGCCAGCGCCGCCACCTGGTCAACGGTGGCCGGGCCTACCCACTCCTCGGGGCCGAACTTCGACTGGAAGGCGGTGACGACGGCCTCGTCGGCCAGGCCCATATGCTCCTTGAGCAGCCGGGTGGTCTTCAGGCACTGGCAGTGGTAGGGATCCCCCTCCTCGAGATAGCGCTTGGGCACGCCGTGATAGGAGGCGACCAGCACCTCGGGTGTCGAGGTCGCTGCGTCATAGGCCTCGCGTACCGAGGCCGCCAGGGCGGCGATATAGTCGGGGTGCGCGAAGTAGGCCGGGACCGTGCGCAGGGCGGGCTGCCACTTGAGCCGCATCAGCGTGCGGAAGGCCTGGTCATTGGCGGTGGCCGTGGTGGGCGAGGCGTACTGAGGATAGAGCGGGAAGAAGAGGATCCGCTCACAGCCGCGTGCCTGGAGGCGACGCAGCACGCTCTCGGTCGAGGGGTTGCCGTAGCGCATGCAGAAGTCCACCTCGACCCGCCCGCCATGCTCGGCCTCGAGACGGGCCGCCAGCTTTTCCGTCTGCTCCCGGGTGATGGTCAGCAGCGGGCTCTCGTCGAGGGCCTCGTTCCAGATGCTGCGATAGGCCCGGCCCGAGGCGAAGGGCCGCTTGGTGAGGATCACCAGCTGCAGCAGCGGCTGCCACAGCCAGCGGGAGTAGTCCACCACCCGCCGGTCGGAGAGGAACTCGTTGAGATAGCGACGCATGGACCAGTAATCGGTGGCATCCGGGGTGCCCAGATTGGCCAGCACCACCCCGACCTTCTGGCGCGGCACGGGCGGGTGATCGACGGGGGCCTGAGCGAGGCGGTCCTCGCCCGGATGGACGAGCTCGTTGCCGGCGGAATTCTCGAGAGCAGCCATGGTGCGCGGTCCCTGTGGTGGCATGAAGCGAGAGTGAATCCCTACGATACCATCGGCAGGCATGTCGGCGGAATCCAGTTATACTAGATCGACAGCTATGTATAGCTCTTGGACAATTTATGCCCCGCTCCCTGATCCTGATTCTCGGCGACCAGCTCAGCCATGGGCTGGCCAGCCTGCGCCAGGCGCCCGACGAGGCCGTGATCGCCCTCTGCGAGGTCGCCGAGGAAGGCCGCTACGTGCCCCACCATCCGCAGAAGATCGCCATGATGTTCTCGGCCATGCGCCACTTCGCCGACGAACTCCGCGAGCGGGGCTGGCACGTTCACTACAGCCCCCTGGACGATCCCGCCAATGCCCAGGAGCTGCTCGGCGAGGCCGAGCGCCTGGCCGACTGCTACGGATGTGACGAGATCCACGCCACCCGCCCCGGGGAGTGGCGCCTGTGGCAAGCCATGGTGGCACGCCAGTCGGCTCCCCGGCCCTGGCGGCTTCATGAGGATGACCGCTTTTTCACCACCCCGGACGACTTTGCCAGCTGGGCGCGGGGACGCCGGACCCTGCGCCTGGAGCACTTCTATCGCGAGTGGCGCCGCCGCACGGGCCTGCTGATGGAGGACACCCAGCCCGCCGGCGGCCGCTGGAATCTCGACCACGACAATCGCGAGCCATTGCCGGACGGGCTCGCCCCCGCCACGCCCCCCCGTCACCGCCAGGATGCCACCACCCGGGCGGTCCTCACGCTGGTGGCCGACCACTTCGGCGATCACTTCGGCTCGCTCGAGGGCTTCCACTGGCCGGTCACCCGAGGCCAGGCGCTGAATGACCTCAGCCACTTCGTCGAGGCCCTGCTGCCGGACTTCGGGCGCTACCAGGACGCCATCAGCGACGAGGCGCCCTTCCTCTTCCACTCGCGGCTGTCCGCGGCCCTGAACCTGGGCCTGCTCTCCCCCCGGGAAGTCTGCGAGGCCGTCGAGGCGGCCTACTACCGCGGCGAGGCCCCGCTCAATTCGACGGAGGGCTTCATCCGCCAGATCCTCGGCTGGCGAGAGTACGTGCGTGGCCTCTACTGGACGCGCATGCCCGGCTACAAGCGTGGCAATGCCCTCGAGGCGCAAGGCGGGCTGCCCGCCTGCTACTGGACGGGGAATACCGAGCTACGCTGCCTGCGACGCGCCATCGAGATGACCCGAGACAATGCCTATGCCCACCATATCCAGCGCCTGATGGTCACCGGCAACTTCGCCCTGCTCTGCGACGTGGCCCCCGCGGCCCTGTGCGACTGGTACCTGGCGGTGTATGCCGACGCCTGCGAATGGGTGGAGCTGCCCAACACCCTGGGCATGGTGCTGCACGCCGATGGCGGGCTGATGGGCTCGAAGCCCTACTGCGCCTCGGGCAAGTACATCGACCGCATGTCGGATCACTGCCGCCACTGCCGCTTCGACCCCCGGCAGGTCACCGGGCCGCAGGCCTGCCCCCTCAACAGCCTCTACTGGCACTTCCTCGAGCGCCATGCGGACACACTGCGACACAACCCGCGCATGAGGGTGATCTACGCGTCCCTGGCGCGGATGAGCGACGCCAAGCGGACGGCGATGCGCGAACAGGCGCAGGCCTTCCTGGCCGGGCTGGAGACCGAGCCTCCCTATGGTCGCGGCGAGCATCGGGACGGCTACGGCCAGGCCCCGGGGAGTGCGCCATGAACCGCCATGCCGCCCTGGCAGCCCGGGCACCGGTGACGCTCTTCCACGACGGGCGCTGTCCGCTGTGCCAGCGGGAAGTGGCCTGGCTGGTGCGGCATTCCCGACGAGAGCGCATCGTCCTGGTGGACATCCGCGCCGCGGAGTTCGAGCCCGCGGCCTGGGGGCCGAGCTTCGCCGACATGATGGGCAGGCTGCACCTGCGCGACGCCGAGGGACGCTGGTTCGTGGGACTGGAAGCCAGCCGCGCCCTCTACGCGGTGCTGGGCTATCGGCGGCTGGTGTGGATCAGCTGCCTGCCGGGGCTGGCAGGGCTGCTGGATGCGGGGTACCGCGTCTTTGCCCGCCACCGGGGGTGGCTCGGACGCCGGCTGGGACAGCGCCGGAAGTGAGGATCAGAAGACCAGCGGCATGCGCGAGGCCAGTGGATCCGCGTAGTGGGTCTCGCGGCCGATCATCTCGTCATGGGGCACCTGCTGGACCAGGTAGGCCCGATGGATGCCGGCGCGCTTGAGTTCGAGGTAGACATCGTCCAGGGCGCGGAACAGCATCGGCTTGCCGCTGCGGGTCAGCATATGGCGCTGGCCCTCCACGTCCTCGAGTTCGACCTGGTAGAAATGGCTGCCCGCATGGCCGATCACGCGGATCTCGAAGTTGTCGTGGTCGGCCACGAAGGCCTTGAGGTCATTGAATTCCATGGATCCCTCCATCAGAAGAGTCGACTTGGCGGATCGGTCACAGCCTGAGGGTGACCGATGACACGCGCATGACCGATCCGTGTCGTAGGTGTGACCGATGGCGGGATCAGGGGTTCCCGGCGCTACTGGTAGTCGGCGGGGTCGATGGCCTTGCCCAGGGAGTTGCGATCGACCCACTTGCCGGCCTTGGTCTCCTTGTAGCGGAAGACCACCCGGTCGCCGACCTGGAC
Source organism: Halomonas nitroreducens (assembly GCF_003966155.1). Taxonomy (GTDB): domain Bacteria; phylum Pseudomonadota; class Gammaproteobacteria; order Pseudomonadales; family Halomonadaceae; genus Halomonas; species Halomonas nitroreducens. Next base: position 29,548 of record NZ_RXNS01000008.1, on the reverse strand, counting down.
GGGCAGCTCCGAGTCCTCGGTCTGGTAGCTGTAGCTCTCACCGTCCACCACGATGTGGTAGCGGTAGAGGTCCGGCATGCCCAGCCACTCCTTGAACGGGCCTTCCCGCTCCATGGACTGCAGCTCGCCGCGGGCCTCGAGTTTCGGGGTGCGACGCCGGTTGCCGCGTCGGAATCCGCCTGCCATGGTGCTCCTCCATTATGATGTTCAGGGGGGGTCGGATTATACGGTGACCAGCCGACGGCTCAAGCGCCGCGCCGGCTCACTCGCCGAAGGCCTCTCCGTAGCTGTCCGGCGCCAGGTCCTCGAAGCGGGTGTACTTGCCGATGAAGGCCATGTGCACCGTGCCGATGGGGCCGTTACGCTGCTTGCCGATGATGAACTCGGCCAGCCCCTGATTGTCGGGGTTATCCGGATTGTAGACCTCGTCGCGATAGACGAAGCCAATCAGGTCGGCGTCCTGCTCGATGGCGCCGGACTCGCGCAGGTCCGACATCACCGGGCGCTTGTTGGGTCGCTGCTCCAGGGAGCGGTTGAGCTGCGAAAGCGCCACCACCGGGCAGCCGAACTCCTTGGCCAGGCCCTTCAGCGAGCGCGAGATCTCGGAGATCTCGCCGGTGCGGTTCTCGGAGAAGCCGGGGATCTGCATCAGCTGCAGGTAGTCGATCATGATCAGCGCCAGGTTGCCGTGCTCGCGCACCACCCTCCGGATCCGCGAACGCATCTCGTTGGGCGACAGCGCCGCCGTATCGTCGATGAACAGCTGCTTGTCCTTGAGCAGGTTCACCGCCGAGGTCAGCCGCGGCCAGTCCTCGTCCTCGAGCTGGCCGGTGCGCACCCGGGTCTGGTCGATGCGCCCCAGCGAGGAGAGCATGCGCAGCATGATCGACTCGCCGGGCATCTCCATGGAGAACACCATCACCGGCTTGTCGCTGGCGATCACCGCATGCTCGACCAGGTTCATGGCGAAGGTGGTCTTGCCCATGGAGGGCCGCCCGGCGACGATCACCAGGTCCGAGGGCTGCAGGCCGGAGGTCATGTCGTCCAGGTCGCGGAAGCCGGTGGACAAGCCGGTCATCTCGCCCTGCATGTTGAACATCTCGTCGATGCGGTCCACCGCCTTGGCCAGCAGCTCGCTCATGCCGATGGGACCGCCTTCCTTGGGGCGCTCCTCGCTGATCTGGAAGACCAGACGCTCGGCCTCGTTGACCAGCTCGTCGGCGGGACGCCCTTGGGGGGCGAAGGCGCTCTCCGCCACCTGGTTGGCAGCGTGGATCAGCTTGCGCAGGGTGGCCCGCTCGCGAACGATGTCGGCGTAGGCGCGGATGTTGCTGGCCGAGGGGGTGTTGCGGGCCAGCTCCGCCAGGTAGGCGAGTCCGCCGACGGTTTCCAGCTGGTCACGCCCCTCCAGGGCCTCGGACAGGGTCACCACGTCCAGGGGCCGGGCCGCCTCGGCCAGTCCGGCCATGACGTTGAAGATCAGCCGATGCTCGTAGCGATAGAAGTCGCCCGCCACCAGGCGGTCGGCCACGCTGTCCCAGGCCTGGTTGTCGAGCATCAGGCCGCCGAGCACCGACTGCTCGGCCTCCAGCGAGTGGGGCGGCACCTTCAGGGCCGCGGTTTCCTTGTCGAGCTCGAGAGCTTCGTTCATGACGGCGGGGACCTTCGCGAAAACGGCCGGCTCATTCTACCCGAAGGGTCGCGCCGACCCCATGCCCCCACCCGGAAAAACCGCCCCGACCGATGCCGAGGGACGCGGCTTTCGACATCGAAAAGGGGCGCGAGGATCTCTCCTCGCGCCCCTTGGCAACCGATGCCGACGCCGTCGGGACGGCGTCAGGGAATCGGGCTCACTCGGCCACGACCACCACGCGCACGGTGGCTTCGACTTCGGCATGCAGGTGCAGGTCGATGTCGTATTCACCGGTCTGGCGAATCGGGCCTTCCGGCATGCGGACCTCGCTCTTGGCCACTTCGATGCCGGCGGAGGAGATCGCTTCGGCCAGGTCACGCGGACCGATGGAGCCGAACAGCTTGCCCTCGTCACCGGACTTGGCGACCAGCGACAGCTCGATATCGTTGAGCTGTTCGGCGCGAGCCTCGGCCTCGGCCCTGCGCTCGGCGGCCTGGGCCTCGAGCTCGGCGCGCTGGGCCTCGAAGGCCGCGATGTTGTCCTTGGTGGCCGGCACGGCGAGGCCGTAGGGCACCAGGTAGTTACGGCCATAACCGGGCTTGACGGTGACCTGGTCACCCAGACCGCCCAGCTTGCCAATCTTGTCGAGCAGAATGACTTCCATCTCGTTAACCTCTTGTCAGTCGCTGCGGCCGAGTCGGGCGCGGAAGTCCGCGAACGAGTCCGTCAGGGCCGCGAGCAGCACGATGAGAATCATGGGCCAGGTGGTGATCAGCAACACATAGAAGGCGACCAGCCACAGCCCGTTCATTCCCTTCAATCCGATAAAACCATGTACCAGGGCGATGCCGGTGACCAGCAGCGGCACCCACAGCAGCATGCCCAGGGACGGCAGCCCCAGCACCATGCCGACCGCACCGAGCACGAACAGCACCAGCAACTCGCGAGGGGCCAGCCGCAGGGCATGGAACTCCTCGCGAAAGCCGCCGGGGTTGTAAAGCCCGGCCTGCCAGCTGCGCGCCAGGGCCAGACAGGCCACCGCCGCCAGCAGCACCACCAGGCCGGTGACGCCGCCGATCAGCAGGCCGGCGAGCTGCTCGGTAGGCATGCCCTGCCGGGCAAGGTCGTCGAGCATCGCCGCGACCTCCGGCGACCCCTGGCGGAGCTGGTCCAGCACCGGCCCGGCGCCCCCGGGGGGCAGGAAGATGCCGAGCTGGATCATCGCCGCCCCGGCCAGGGCGCCGACGATCAGCGCCTCGCTCCAGCGCAGCCGGGCCCGCAGCACCACGGCCATCAGCGTAACCAGCAGGATGCTGGCCAGCGGAATGACGTCGCCACGGGTCCACCACCAGCCCGCGGGCACGGCGGCAGCAACGATCACCGGCAGGGCTGCCGAGAGGCCGCGTCGCAGGGTGACCAGGGCGGCGATGGCGGCCCCCAGCCAGAACAGCCAGGGGATCACCGTGGCCGCGGCGGCCCCAAGGACCGCTTGCGGCGTGCCGCGCATCATCCAGCGGGCGACGGGCAGCATCACGCCTGGGTCTTACTGGTGGCTATCGGTGTAGGGCAGCAGCGCCAGGTAGCGTGCCCGCTTGATGGCGGTGGACAGCTGGCGCTGGTAACGGGCCTTGGTCCCGGTGATGCGGCTGGGAACGATCTTGCCGGTCTCGGTGATGTAGGCCTTGAGCGTGTCCAGATCCTTGTAGTCGATCTGCTTCACGCCCTCGGCGGTGAAACGGCAGAACTTACGGCGACGGAAAAAACGTGCCATGGGGGAGACTCCTTCAGACGTGCGAGGTGGGCTCAGGCGGACTCGGCGGTGCGTGACGGCTTCTCGTCACGACGGGCGCGCTTGTCTTCCGCCGGCTTCATCATCGGTGAGGCTTCGGTGATGGCTTCCTTGCAGCGCACGACCAGGCTGCGAATGATGGCATCGTTGAAGCGGAAGATGTTCTCGATTTCCTCGAGGGTCTCGCCGCGGCACTCGACGTTCATCAGCACGTAGTGAGCCTTGTGGATCTTGTTGATCGGGTAGGCCAGGTGACGGCGCCCCCAATCCTCGAGACGATGCACGGTGCCGCCGTTCTCGGTGACGATGCTGGTGTAGCGCTCGACCATCGCGGGGACCTGCTCGCTCTGGTCCGGGTGGACCATGAAGACGATCTCGTAGTGACGCATGGGTTCTCCTTGCGGTTTGGCAGCTTCCGGTGGAGGCGACGGGGCGCTCCAGGGGAAGCAAGGAGGTGATTATCGAAATGCACGACGCCCGCTCGTCGGACGAACGGGCGCAGGCATTCTAGTGATCTTCGCCCCGACATGCAAGGCAAGGTCGCGGCGGCGTGCGGAGACTAGCGCATCCGGCGCTGGCGCACCGCCTCGAACAGGCAGATGCCCGTCGCCACCGAGACGTTGAGGCTCGACACCTGCCCGGCCATGGGCAGCTTGACCAGGCTGTCGCAGGCCTCCCGGGTCAGCCGCCGCATGCCCTTGCCCTCGGCACCCATGACCAGGGCGGTGGCCACGCTGAGGTCGGCCTCGAAGACGCTGGCCTCGGCCTCGCCGGCGGTGCCGGTGACCCAGACACCGAGGTCCTTGAGCTTGGCCAGCGCCCGCGCCAGATTGGTCACCTGATAGACGGGCACGCTCTCGGCGGCCCCGCAGGCCACCTTGCGCACCGTGGCGTTGAGCGGCGCGGCGCGGTCCTTGGGCACCACCACGCCGTGGGCACCGGCGGCATCGACGCTGCGCAGGCAGGCCCCGAAATTGTGCACGTCGGTGATGCCATCGAGCACCAACAGCAGGGGCGGCGTCGGCGACGACCAGCCCTGCAGGCGATGCCACAGCGCGGCCTCGGCCTCGAAGGCCAGCGGCGGGCAGAAGGCCACCAGGCCCTGGTGGGCGGCGCCCTGGGCGAGCTGGTCGAGCTCGTCCCGGGGTCGTGACAGCACCCGGGCGCCGCCGTGGCGGGCCGCCGCCACGAGGTCGGCCAGGCGTGTCGTCGCCTCTCCTTCCTGCACCCACAGTTCCCGGGGCACCTCGCCCCGCTCGAGCAGGGCCCGCACCGCATGGATGCCGTAGACGGCGTCGAGACCACCCGGGGCCCTGGGGCCCCGGCGTTGAGCGTGCTTCTTCATGATGATGGCGTCTTGACGAAGGAGGAAGGGATGTCGCGACGATCAGCGGCGACGCGGGCCCCGGCGACGACGCTTCTTGCCGCCGTCGTCATCCCCGCCGGCCTTGCCGCGGGCCGCGGCCGGGGGCGTCGCGGACTTGCCGGCGCCCCCGCCCTGAGCGCCGCGGCGCTTGCGCGGCGCCCGGCGCGGCCGGGGCTTGTCGTCGGCCAGCTCGAAGTCGATCTTGCGGTCGTCGAGGTCGACCCGTGCCACCTGGACGCTGACCCCATCGCCGAGCCGGTAGCTCATGCCACTGCGCTCGCCCTTGAGACGATGCTTCTCCGGCTCGTAGTGGTAGTAGTCGGAGGGCAGCGAGGTGACGTGCACCAGGCCTTCCACATAGACCTCGTCGAGGCGCACGAAGATGCCGAACTGGGTCACCGAGGCGATGGTGCCATCAAAGACCTCGCCCAGCTTGTCGGACATGAACTCGCACTTCAGCCAGCCCTCGACGTCGCGAGTGGCGTCGTCGGCGCGCCGCTCGGTCATGGAGCAGTGCTCACCGAGCTCGAGCATCTGCTCGAAGGTGTAGGGGCACCACTTGCTCGGCGGCTCCACCGGGGCGCTCTCGGCCCGCAGCACGGTGTTGGTCTGGCGCGGCCCCCGGATCACCGAGCGGATGGCCCGGTGGACGATCAGGTCCGGGTAGCGGCGAATCGGCGAGGTGAAGTGGGCATAGGCCGGATAGGCCAGGCCGAAGTGCCCCTCGTTCTGGGGCGAGTACACGGCCTGGCTCATGGAGCGCAGCATCACCGTCTGGATGATGTCGCTGTCATCGCGCTCCTTGATGGCCTCGGCCAGGTCGCGGTAGTCCTGGGGCGTCGGCTCGTCGCCGCCGCCCAGCGACAGGCCCAGCTCATTGAGGAACAGGCGCAGCTTGTCGAGGCGCTCCGGCGAGGGGCGCTCGTGGATCCGGTAGAGGGCCGGCAGGTCGTGCTTGTCGAGGAAGCGAGCGGTGGCGACGTTGGCCGCCAGCATGCACTCCTCGATGATCTTGTGGGCATCGTTGCGCGAGCGCGGGACGATCTTCTCGATCTTGCGTTCCTCATTGAAGAGGATCGCCGTCTCGGTGGTCTCGAAGTCGATGGCGCCGCGCTCCACCCGGGCCTCGCGCAGCAGGCGGTAGAGGGCGTGGAGGTTCTTCAGCGAGGGCACCAGCTCGCGGTGCTCTTCGCGCAGGGCCTCGCCCTGCTCGCCGTCGTCGTCGAGGATGGCGGCGACCTTGTTGTAGGTCAGTCGCGCATGGGAGCGGAACACTCCCTCGTAGAAGCGGTAGCGGCTGATGGCCCCGGTCTTGGAGATGTTCATCTCGCAGACCAGTGCCAGGCGATCCACGTCGGGATTGAGCGAACAGAGGCCGTTGGACAGCAGCTCCGGCAGCATGGGCACCACCTGCCCCGGGAAGTACACCGAGTTGCCCCGGGTGATGGCCTCCTGGTCCAGGGAGCTGCCGGGTCGCACGTAGTGGGAGACGTCGGCGATGGCCACCAGCAGCTTCCAGCTGCCGGACTTGGTCTTCCAGGCACAGACGGCATCGTCGAAGTCCTTGGCGGACTCGTCGTCGATGGTCACCAGGGGGATATCGCGCAGGTCGATGCGGTTCTGCTTGTCGCCCTCGGCCACCTCGGCGGACATGCCGGCGATCTGGTCGTGGACCTCCGGCGGAAACTCGGCGGGAATCTCGTAGCTGCGGATGGCGATATCGATCTCCATCCCGGGATCCATGCGCTCGCCGAGCACTTCGGCCACCTCGCCCACCGGCTGCACCCGGGTCTCGGGCTGCTTGATGATCGTCGCCGAGATCACCTGGCCGTCCCGGGCCCCACCGTTGGCCTTGTGGGGAATGATCACTTCCTGGGCGATGCGTGGGTTCTCGGGAATCAGCACGCCGAACTCGGGGGTGTTCTCCCGGTAGACGCCGACGATGGTCTGGGTGTTGCGGGCCAGGATCTCGACGATGGTGGCCTCGTCGCGGCCGCGACGATCGCGCCCGCTGACCCGCACCAGCACGTGGTCGCCGTGGAAGACCCGCCGCATCTGCCGCGGCGGCAGCACCAGGTCGGGCTTCTTGCCGTCATCGCGCAGCAGGAAGCCGAAACCATCCCGGTGGCCGAGCACCCGGCCCTTGATCAGGTCGAGCTTGTCGATCAGCGCATAGGCCCCCCGGCGGTTGCGCAGTACCTGGCCATCCCGCTCCATGGCAGCCAGCCGGCGGCGAACCGCCTCCTGCAGGTCCTCGTCCTCGAGCCCCAGCAGCTGGCTCATCGCCTCGTGGGTGATCGGCTTGCCATACTCTTCCAGGCGGGCCAGCAGGTATTCGCGACTGGGGGCGGGCTTGTCGTACTTGTGGGCCTCACGGCTGGCGTGCGTATCGTCGCTGAGCGTCCAGTGGTTCATGCAGAGAGCATCCTTGGCAGGGTCGGGGACGGCATGAGGGGGGTGGCGCGCAGGCGCCGCGGGCATGAGGTAATGCGGTCGGGATATCGTGTCATGGCGGCAGTATAGCGCCGCCATGGGCATCACCCAACCATGCGAGGACCTCACGCGCCCCGGGAGCGGCAAAAAATTTCGCGGCGACCTCAAGGAGAGACTTGCATCCGCGCCAGGATCCGGTAACATACGCGCCACTTGCCCAGATGGCGGAATTGGTAGACGCGCTAGCTTCAGGTGCTAGTGTCCTTACGGACGTGGAGGTTCAAGTCCTCTTCTGGGCACCATCGATACCTCGGTATCACTGCTCTTTGTCAGCTCGAAATCGCTCGTGTTCGCCCAGGTGGCGGAATTGGTAGACGCGCTAGCTTCAGGTGCTAGTGTCCTTACGGACGTGGAGGTTCAAGTCCTCTCCTGGGCACCATCATCGCTCACGCGATGGCCCGCAACACGACGATGCATGACGCGCCCAGGTGGCGGAATTGGTAGACGCGCTAGCTTCAGGTGCTAGTGTCCTTACGGACGTGGAGGTTCAAGTCCTCTCCTGGGCACCATTCGCGTCATGCACACAGAGCTATCCCCCCCAGACTGCAACAAGAGCACTCCCATCGGCCGCACCCTGTTGCGGTTTTTTTGCGCCTGCGGCATGGCCGACCGAATGCGCTCAACCGCCTAGTCGAAGCGGCCGGGCAAGCGCGCCACCGCCTCCAGCCCCCAGCCACTGGTGTCGACCCGACCCTCCAGGGCCTCGGCCGCGGCCACGGGCAGCCGGGGAAAGAAGTCCAGCCCGGTCAGCGCCTCGACGCGGTCGATGCTGACCACGAAACGGTCCAGCGGCTCGTCGCCACTCACCTCCTGCGGCATGACGAAAGCCAGGGCACGCGGCCGCGCCCCTGGCACCACCAGAATCTTGTAGAAGGCCACCGGCACCTCGACGAGCCCCACCCGATGCAGGGCCCCTTCCTGGAAGCGCGGTGCGAACACCGGGCCGGCAATGACCTGCAGGGCCCCGACCCGCGGGACGAAGCGGTCGATCACCACCTCCTCGAGGCGCTGCCAGAGGCGCCGATTGAGGGACGGGCGCTGGGGGACCATGTTGCTCATCAGGAAGGTGTCACGCTGGGCGCCGCGGCCATGCACGGCGGCGATGGCATAGTTGGGGGCCAGGTGGCCACGGTCGTAGCCGCTGCCCAGGTAACTGTCCGGGGTGACCGGCCAGAGGGTGCGCCAGTCGCGACGAAAGCCGGGGCGCTCGCCGATGCGGGCGTCGCCGGCCGCGGCGAGGCGGTAGCTGACCCACAGCGGGCCGACCCGCACGTCCGACCAGCCCACCAGGTAGCCGTCGTTGCGCAGCACGCGATGCAGGCTCAGCGGCGTCAGCCGCTGCCAGTCGGGTACGCCCATCCAGCTGAGGCCGTCACGGACCTCGCGCTCCTCGGCGTACCACAAGCCGCTGCCCACCGCGGCGAACAGCACGGCGATGGCGGCCCGGCGCAGCAGGGGGCGCAGCCGGGAGGCAGCGGAACGACGACGCGGCGGCATGGGCGAGACGGAGGCGCCGGCGGGGCTTACCAGCCCAGCGAGAACATGGTCTCGAGGTCGTGACGGGAGTGCACCTGCATGGCGTTGAGGGTCTCGGTCTCGCGAATGCCTTCCACGTCGTTGAGGCGTCCGGTCACCAGTTCCGCCAGACTCTCGAAGTCCCGGGTGCGGGCGATGGCGACCAGGTCATAGCGGCCACAGGTGGAGAACACCTCGCTGATGCCTTCGACATCCGCCAGGCGCTCGGCCACGGCCTTGACCTGGCCCTTCTCGGCATTGATCAGGATCACGGCGTTCTGCATCGGGCACTCTCCATCTGGGTAACAAAGGGGGCTGACCTGGGCGGCCGGGGACCGCCCCTGCTGCGAGTATACCAGCGGCGCCGACCCGGCAGAATCACTGCCGCTGTCGCGACGCATTGCCGCAGCATTCGCCAGCGCTCGACCGAGTGACTACCATGAAGCGGACAAACTCCGCGGGCACGACCCCGTCGGACCCAGAGGTGGGCTCACCACCCGACCAGAAAAATGGCCGGCCCACCGGCCAACGCGACCAGACCACGACTCATGATGACAAGGAGAGACCATGGCCAATCACAGCCGTCGTGATTTCATGCGCCACAGCCTGCTGGGCCTCGCCGCCCTGCCGCTGGGCGTGGGGATCCTGTCCAAGTCCGCCTTCGCCCAGGAGCTGCCGCCCCTGGACCCGAACAGCGAGCAGGCCAAGGCCCTGAACTACGTCGAGAACGCCAGCGAGGCCAGCGACCACCCAGCCTATGCGGAAGGCGAGCACTGCGCCAACTGCATGTTCTTCAATGCCGACAATCAGGGTTGTCAGCTGTTCCCGCAGAACAGCGTGAGCCCCGAGGGCTGGTGCCAGTCCTGGACTGCCAAGGCCTGACCCCCTGCCCCCAACGAGGAGACCCGCGCCGACCGGCGCGGGTCTCCTCGTTTGGAGCCAGGCCGGTCACTCGACCGCCTTGTCCTCCTCGGGAAGCGGCCAGTGGTAGCGGCGCACAATCTCCTCGCCCTCCATCGACTCGAGCTTCACCGGGAAGCCCCACAGCTGGTGCAGGTGGCGCATCACCGGATAGACGCTGCGTGCGAGGGGACGACGGCTGTCCTGGACATGGCGCAGGGTCAGGGAGCGGTCGCCGCGGATGTCCGCCGAATAGATCTGGATATTGGGCTCCCGCACCGACAGCGCATACTGGATAGCCAGCGCCTCGCGTATGCGCCGATAGCCGTGCTCGTCGTGGATCGCCGCCACCTCGAGCATCTCGTCCTGGTCATCGTCGATCACCATGAACAGCTTGAGGTCGCGGATCACCTTGGGCGACAGGAACTGCTGGATGAAGGATTCGTCCTTGAAGTTGCGCATGGCGAAATGCAGCGTTTCCACCCAGTCGCTGCCGGCGGTGTCCGGGAACCACTCGCGGTCCTCCTCGGTAGGCGCCTCGCAGATGCGCCGGATATCGGTGAACATGGCGAAGCCCAGGGCATAGGGATTGATGCCACTGTAATGCGGGCTGTCGAAGGGCGGCTGCTGTACCACGGAGGTATGGGACTGCAGGAACTCCAGCATCAGCCCCTCGTCGACCATCCCCTCGTCGAACAGGCGATTCATCAGGGTGTAGTGCCAGAAGGTCGCCCAGCCCTCGTTCATCACCTGGGTCTGGCGCTGGGGATAGAAGTACTGGGCGAGCTTGCGCACGATGCGCACCACCTCGCGCTGCCAGGGCGCCAGCAGTGGCGCATTCTTCTCGATGAAGTAGAGCAGGTTCTCCTGGGGCTCCGGGGGATAGCGGCCGCCGGCATGCAGGCCCAGGGGATCCTCTCCCTCGCCGGCGATCGTCTCCCGCTCGCCGTCGCTGGGGACCCGCTCGGGAATGGTCCGCCACAGGGTGTTCACCTGGGCCTGGAGATAGGCCTCGCGCTCCTTCTGGCGACGCGCCTCCTCCTCGGCGGAGATCGGCGAGGGCCGCTTGTAGCGATCGACCCCGTAGTTCTGCAACGCATGGCAGGCATCCAGCAGCTGCTCCACGGCGGTGACTCCATGGCGTTCCTCGCACTCGGCGATGTAGCGCCGGGCGAACAGCAGGTAGTCGACGATGGAGCTGGCGTCGGTCCAGGTCCGGAACAGGTAGTTGCCCTTGAAGAAGGAGTTGTGGCCATAGCAGGCGTGGGCCATCACCAGCACCTGCATCATCAGGGTATTCTCCTCCATCAGGTAGGCGATGCAGGGATCGGAGTTGATGACCAGCTCGTAGGCCAGCCCCATCTGCCCGCGTCGGTAGGCCTGCTCCACGGCCAGGAACTGCTTGCCGAAGGACCAATGGTGGTAGCCCACCGGCATGCCCACGCTGGCATAGGCGTCCATCATCTGCTCGGTGGTGATGATCTCGATCTGGTTGGGATAGGTATCCAGGCGATACTCATCGGCCAGTCGAGCGATCTCGTCCTCGAACTCGTGAAGGATCTCGAAGTTCCAGTCGGAACCGGTGGCGATGGGCTTGCGATCGGTCATGGTACCTCCTTGACGCCACTCACTGGGTACTGCGACGCCGGAACAGCTCGCGGAACACCGGATAGATGTCGCCGGCCTCGACGATCTGGCGCATGGCGAAGCGCTCGGGATACTCGGCCTCCACCCGCTCGTACTCCTCCCACAGCGCCTGGTGGGCATGGGGCGTGATCTCCACGTAGGTGAAGTACTGCAGGCGCGGCATCAGCGACTTCGCCAGCAGGTCACGGCAGGTCAAGGAGTCGTCGTCCCAGTTGTCCCCGTCGGAGGCCTGGGCCACGTAGAGGTTCCACTGGGTGGGGGGATAGCGCGCCTCGATGATCTCGTCGACCAGGGTCAGAGCGCTGGAGACGATGGTGCCGCCGGTTTCCCGGGAGTAGAAGAATTCCTCCTCGTCGACCTCCTTGGCGGCGGTGTGATGGCGCACGAAGACCAGCTCGACCTTCTCGTAGTTGCGCTCCAGGAAGAGGTAGAGCAGCAGGAAGAAGCGCTTGGCGATGTCCTTGTGGGCCTGGGTCATGGACCCGGACACGTCCATCACGCAGAACATCACCGCCTTGCTGGAGGGCTGGGGCTGGTTGATCAGGTTGTTGTAGCGTAAATCGTAGGTGTCGATGAAGGGCACCGCCTCGAGGCGCTTCTCGAGGCGCTCGATCTCGGCCCTGAGCTCCTCGATGCGGGCCGGGTTGCGCAGCACCGGGTCCTTGCGCTCCTCGACCTCCAGCGCCTCCTGGGCCTCGCGCAGGGCACGGCGGATTGGCCCGCGCATGGCGATGCGTCGGGCATGCGCCTCGCGCATGGAGCGCACGATGTTGATACGGGCCGGCACGCCCTCGCGGGTGAAGCCGGCGCGGACCGGACGGACCTCGTCCAGGTCCACCAGGCTCTTGCGTTCCAGGTGCGGCAGCTCCAAGCCATCGAAGACGAAGTCGAGGAACTCCTCGCGGGAGAGGGTGAAGGCGAATTCGTCCATGCCCTCACCCTGGTTGGAGGCGCCGCCCTCGCCAGCGCCGCCACCCCCTCCCCCGCCACCAGGACGACGCAGGCGATCGCCCTCGACGAACTCCTTGTTGCCGGGTGCGATGATCGAGCGTTTCCCGCCCGGGCCGTGCTGGAAGACCGGCTCGGAGATGTCCCGGGTGGGAATCGACACCTTCTCGCCCCGCTCCATGTCGGTGATGGAACGACGGTTGACCGCCTCCTCGACGGAGCGCTTGATATGGGTGCGATAGCGATCGAGGAAGCGCTGGCGGTTGACCGCGCTCTTGCGCTTGGCATTGGCACGACGATCGATGAAATAGGTCATGCAGACCTCCTTGGATGCGACTCGCCCGGGCACCGCGGCGGCGGGGGCCGCCGCGGCTGACCGCCACGACGGGCTACTGCGACTTGCGCACCCTCAGGTACCACTCGGAGAGCAGCCGCACCTGCTTCTCGGTGTAGCCGCGGTCGACCATGCGGGCCACGAAGTCCTCGTGCTTCTTCTGGTCGGCCGTCGAGGCCTTGGCGTTGAAGGAGATGACCGGCAGCAGCTCCTCGGTGTTGGCGAACATCTTGTGCTCGATCACGCCGCGCAGCTTCTCGTAGGACTGCCAGCTCGGGTTCATGCCGTTGTTCTGGGCCCGGGCCCGCAGCACGAAGTTGACCACCTCGTGACGAAAGTCCTTGGGATTGGAGATGCCGGCCGGTTTCTCGATCTTCTCCAGCTCCTCGTTGAGAGACTGGCGGTTGAACAGCTCGCCGGTCTCCGGGTCCCGGTACTCCTGATCCTGGATCCAGAAGTCGGCATAGGTCACGTAGCGGTCGAAGATGTTCTGGCCATACTCGGAATAGGATTCCAGGTAGGCCGTCTGGATCTCCTTGCCGATGAAGTCCACGTAACGCGGCGCCAGGAACTCCTTGATGAAGCGCAGGTAGCGCTCGAAGGCCTCCTTGGGCAACTGCTCCTGCTCGAGGCGCTGCTCGAGGACGTAGAGCAAGTGCACGGGGTTGGCGGCCACCTCGACATTGTCGAAGTTGAACACCTTGGCGAGGATCTTGAAGGCGAAACGGGTGGAGAGCCCGTCCATGCCCTCGTCGACCCCGGCGGCGTCGCGGTACTCCTGGATCGACTTGGCCTTGGGATCGGTGTCCTTGAGGTTCTCGCCGTCATAGACCCGCATCTTGGAGTAGATGCTCGAGTTCTCCGGCTCCTTGAGGCGCGAGAGCACCGAGAACTGGGCCAGCATGCGCAGGGTGTCCGGCGCACAGGGCGCCTCGGCCAGCGTAGAGTGCTCGAGAAGCTTCTTGTAGATGTTGATTTCCTCGGTGACCCTCAGGCAATACGGCACCTTGACGATGTAGACCCGATCGAGGAAGGCCTCGTTGTTGCGGTTGTTGCGGAAGGTCTGCCACTCGCTCTCGTTGGAGTGCGCCAGGACGATGCCGTCGAAGGGGATGGCCCCCATGCCCTCGGTGGGGTTGTAGTTGCCCTCCTGGGTCGCGGTGAGCAGCGGGTGCAGCACCTTGATCGGCGCCTTGAACATCTCGACGAACTCCATCAGCCCCTGGTTGGCCTTGCACAGGCCACCGGAGAAGCTGTAGGCATCGGGGTCGTCCTGGGAGTAAAGCTCCAGCTGGCGAATGTCCACCTTGCCGACCAACGAGGAGATATCCTGGTTGTTCTCGTCACCGGGCTCGGTCTTGGAGACCGCGATCTGGTTAAGCCGCGAGGGGTAGAGACGCACCACCCGAAACTTGGTGATATCCCCGCCGTACTCCTTGAGCCGCTTGGCGGCCCAAGGCGACATCACGCTCTTCAGGCAGCGCTGGGGAATGCCATATTCCTTCTCGAGCAATTCGCCGTCATGCTCCGGCGAGAACAGCCCCAGCGGGGACTCCTGCACCGGAGAGTCCTTGATGGCATAGAAAGGAATGTGCTCCATCAGCAGCTTGAGCCGCTCGGCCAGGGACGACTTGCCGCCCCCCACAGGACCGAGCAGGTAGAGGATCTGCTTCTTCTCCTCGAGTCCCTGGGCAGCATGACGGAAGTAGGCAACGATCTGCTCGATCGCCTCCTCCATGCCATAGAACTCGGAGAACGCCGGATAGCGCCGAATCACCTTGTTGGAGAAGATCCGTGACAGGCGCGGATCCTTGGCCGTGTCGATGACCTCCGGCTCGCCGATGGCCTCCAGCATGCGCTCTGAAGAGCTGGCATAGGCCGAGGGGTCCTCACGGCAGAGTTCCAGATACTCCTGCAGGCTCATTTCCTCCTGCTGGATACGTTCATAGCGGTTCTGCACATGATCGAAGATGCTCATCGATGCCTCCTTAAAGCCCGGAGCTCCGGCCTGACGGACCAACCTGCCAGCCGGCGTCGGTAGCTTCAGCGTAGTCAGCTCGATCGGACGAAGGGGTCCTGGGACTTCAACGCATCGTGCTACTACTTCCTATGAACCCCGAAGGCGGGAAGCGTTTCGTTGAAACCTGTACAGATTTTCACGCCTCGACGTAACGGCCACTCCTAGAGAGAGGCCCCCAGCCGGGTGCCCTGATCGATCGCCCGCTTGGCATCGAGCTCCGCGGGCTCCAGAGCGCCGCCGATGAGGTGCACCGACACGCCGGCCTCGCGCAGCGGTTCCAGCCAGTCGCGGACCGATTCCTGGCCGGCACAGACCACCACCGTGTCGACCTTGAGCAGGCGCGGCACGCCGTCGAGGCGGATATGCAGCCCCGCGTCGTCGATCCCCACGTACTCGCAGCCCGCCAGGGCCTCCACGCCGCGATGACGCAGCGAGGCGCGATGCACCCAGCCCGTGGAAGTGCCGAGCCCCTTGCCGGGCTTGGAGGTCTTGCGCTGCAGCAGGGTGACCCGGCGCGGCACCGGAGGACGCTGCGGCTCGCGCAGCCCGCCCGGTGAGCTCACGGAGAGGTCCACGCCCCATTCATCACACCAGACCTCGGTGTCGAGGGCCGGGTGGCCCGCATGGGTCAACAGCTCCGCCACGTCGAAGCCGATGCCGCCGGCGCCGATGATGGCCACGCGGGCGCCGATCCGCTCGGGATGCATGATGGCCATCGGATAGGAGAGCACCTTGGGATGGTCGATGCCCGGCAGGTCGAGAGACCGTGGCCGCACCCCGGTGGCCAGGATCACCTCGTCGAAGGCCTGGAGGTCGTGGAGGCTGGGCTCCACGCCGACGCGCACGGTGACGGCGTGCTTGTCGAGCATCACCTGGTAGTAGCGCAGGGTCTCGTCAAATTCCTCCTTGCCGGGAATGCGCCGGGCGTAGTTGAACTGTCCGCCGAGCATCGACTGACGCTCGAACAGGGTGACGGCGTGCCCGCGACCGGCGGCCGTGACCGCGGCGGCGAGTCCCGCCGGCCCGCCCCCGACCACGGCAACGGCCCGCGGCTCGGCGGCCGGCGCGATGGTCAGCTCGGTCTCGTGACAGGCCCGCGGATTGACCAGGCAGGAGGTCAGCTTGCCCTGGAAGGTGTGATCCAGGCAGGCCTGGTTGCAGGCGATGCAGGTGTTGATCTCGGCCTCGCGGCCTTCCCGAGCCTTGGCGACCCAGGCCGGGTCGGCCAGGAAGGGGCGCGCCATGGACACCATGTCGGCATGCCCCTCGGCAAGCACCCGCTCTGCCACCTCTGGCATGTTGATGCGGTTGGTGGTGATCAGCGGCACCCTTAGCTCGGCCTTCATGCGCCGGGTCACCTCACTGAAGGCCGCCCGTGGCACGCTGGTGACGATGGTCGGGACCCGAGCCTCGTGCCAGCCGATACCGGTGTTGATGACATCCGCACCAGCGGCCTCGATGGCGCGCCCCAGGGCCACCACCTCATCAAAGGTGCTGCCCTCCTCCACCAGATCGATCATCGACAGGCGAAAGATGATCAGGAAGTCCGGGCCCAGCGCCTCGCGCATGCGCCGCACGATCTCCACCGGGAAGCGGATGCGGTTGTCGAAGGCGCCGCCCCAGGCGTCCTGGCGATGATTGGTCCGCCGACAGACGAACTGGTTGATCAGGTAGCCCTCGGACCCCATCACCTCGACACCGTCGTAGCCGGCCTCCCGCGCCAGGGAAGCGCAGCGCACGTAGTCGTCGATCTGCCCCGCGACCTCCGTGGCGCTGAGCTCGCGGGGCTCGCGGGGGTTGATCGGCGCGCGGATCGGCGAGGGGGCGACCAGGGCCGGAGAATAGGCATAGCGGCCGGCGTGCAGGATCTGCAGGCAGATCCGGCCGCCCTCGTCATGCACGGCGCCGGTGACCCGGCGGTGGTCGCCCACCTGACCGGCATGCTCCAGGGTCGCCGCCCCCTGGAAGACTGCCCCTTCCGCATTGGGGGCGATCCCCCCCGTGACGATCAGCCCGACCCCCTGCCGGGCACGCTCGGCGTAGAAGGCGGCCAGGCGCGCGAACCCCTCCGGAGCCTCCTCCAGGTTGGTGTGCATCGAGCCCATCAACACGCGATTGGGCAGGGTCAGGTGCCCCAGCTCGAGGGGGCGAAGCAGGTTAGGAAAGGCGTTCACGATCTGAGTCCTCGCTGTCGGGCGACCAAGTTTCAAACAACTGTATGATAGCTAGCCGACATGCGCAAAGGGCAAGCACCCGCTCGTCGAGGATAGCCGATTCGGGGCCCAACGCGAAAAAGCCCCGAGTCCTAGGACTCGAGGCTTTCGAATTCGTTTGCAGATGGCGGACCGGACGGGACTCGAACCCGCGACCTCCGGCGTGACAGGCCGGCATTCTAACCAACTGAACTACCGGTCCGCGTGGTGGGCGATACTGGACTCGAACCAGTGACCCCCAGCATGTGAGGCTGGTGCTCTAACCAACTGAGCTAATCGCCCACGCGTTACTGCAATAGATTGTGTGCGTCATCGTGGCGGACCGGACGGGACTCGAACCCGCGACCTCCGGCGTGACAGGCCGGCATTCTAACCAACTGAACTACCGGTCCGCAAGATGATGCGGTGCAAAAACGTTGGCGGACCGGACGGGACTCGAACCCGCGACCTCCGGCGTGACAGGCCGGCATTCTAACCAACTGAACTACCGGTCCGCAGCGTCTCTGCGACATGATCGGGCATTGCCTGGGCAATGGTGGGTGGTACAGGGATCGAACCTGTGACCCCCAGCTTGTAAGGCTGGTGCTCTCCCAGCTGAGCTAACCACCCCCGGTCACGTGGCGCTGCATTCTACAGGGACCGCGGTCATTGTCAACGCGTTTTTTTACCTGATCCCACTTTGTCCGCGCCGGGGAATCCACAAGGATTCATCCACTTGGGCCGACACCGAGGGTCACTGATGGCGGGTCATGAAGGCGGCAATGCATTGTGCGCCCTCGCGCAACAAGTCGGCCTGATCGCGTCCCGAGCTCCGGCGGGGTTTCCAGTCGTGATCGCCGTCCTCCAGCCAGTGCACCTCGGCACAGGGCGGCAAGGTATAGCCGTCCACCTCCGCGCGGGTGCCGAAGGGGTCGCGACTGCCCTGCACCACCAGTGTCGGACAGGCCAGCGAAGGCCAGTGGTCGAGGCGCAGGGATTCGGGCTTTCGCGGGGGATGGAAGGGATAGCCGCAGAGCACGAGTCCCGCGACGCTCTCGCGGGCCGCCAGCAGGCTGGCCACGCGGCCACCCATCGACTTGCCTCCGAGCCACAGCGGTGTGGACAGCCGGTGTGACACACTGTCGCACCAGCGGGCCAGCTCGTCGACCAGCCGATCGACGCGGGGAGGGGGACGGCGCCGCCCTTCCTCGCGCATGCGACGCAGGTAGTCGAACTCGATCGCCAGCGTCTGTACGCCGGCATCGGCCAGCTCCCGACGCAGGGTCACGAGGAAGGCACTGTCCTGTCCGGCCCCGGCGCCATGGGTCAACAGCAGGCGCCCCGTGCGTCCATCGCCCTGGACTTGCACGGCCCCCAGGTCGTCGATGTCCCAGCCTCCCTCAGCACCTTCACACAGGTATTGCCCCAGCCTTTCCCCATCGACAAGGGGCAAAGATTGATAAGAGTAGTCGGACATTCAAGGGCTCCTTTCGTTCACGATTCCATCCATTCGCTAGTTCAGCTTGAGGCAGGCCTGCGCTAGAATCCGAGGTGGTTATTGACCTACATCATCCTGCGGGCGGTCGACTCGGGGCAGAATGCCGCGGGCTACCCCCAAACCGCGTTCGATGGGAACCTGACATGAACACAGCACTTGAACACCCGACCTACAATTACAAGGTAGTTCGGCAGTTCGCGATCATGACTGTGGTGTGGGGCATCGTGGGCATGTCCCTCGGTGTCATCATTGCCGCACAGCTGGTATGGCCGGAACTGAACCTGGGACTGCCATGGACGAGCTTCGGCCGCCTGCGCCCCCTCCACACCAACGCCGTGATCTTCGCCTTCGGCGGGTCCGCGCTGTTCGCCACGTCCTACTACGTGGTGCAGCGTACCTGCCAGACTCGCCTCTTCTCGGACAAGCTCGCCGCCTTCACCTTCTGGGGCTGGCAGGCCGTGATCCTCTCGGCGGTGGTGACCCTGCCCATGGGCTACACCACCACCAAGGAATATGCCGAGCTCGAGTGGCCGATCAACATCCTGATCGCCGTCGTGTGGATCAGCTATGCCATTGTCTTCCTGGGCACCATCAAGCTGCGCAAGACCTCCCACATCTACGTGGCCAACTGGTTCTTCGCCGCCTTCATCCTCACCGTGGCGGTGCTGCACATCGTCAACAACGCCGCCATTCCCGTCTCCGCCATGTACTCCATCTCGATCTACTCCGGGGCGATCGATGCGATGACCCAGTGGTGGTACGGCCACAACGCGGTGGGCTTCTTCCTGACCGCCGGCTTCCTCGGGATGATGTACTATTTCGTGCCCAAGCAGGCCGAGCGCCCGGTCTATTCCTATCGCCTGTCCATCGTCCACTTCTGGGCGCTGATCATGGTCTACATGTGGGCCGGCCCGCACCACCTGCACTACACCGCCCTGCCCAACTGGGCCCAGTCGCTGGGCATGATCATGTCGATCATCCTGCTGGCTCCGAGCTGGGGCGGCATGATCAACGGCATGATGACCCTCTCCGGCGCCTGGCATAAGCTGCGCACCGACCCGACCCTGCGCTTCCTGGTGGTGGCCCTGTCCTTCTACGGCATGTCGACCTTCGAGGGCCCGATGATGGCGGTCAAGACGGTCAATGCCCTCTCCCACTACACCGACTGGACCATCGGCCACGTCCACGCCGGGGCCCTGGGCTGGGTGGCAATGATCACCATCGGCTCCATGTACCACCTGATCCCGCGCCTGTTCGGCCGCACCGAGATGTACTCGGTCAGCCTGATCGCCGTGCACTTCTGGCTGGCCACCATCGGCACCGTGCTCTACATCGCCGCCATGTGGGTCAACGGCATCCTGCAGGGCCTGATGTGGCGCGCCGTCAACCCCGACGGCACCCTGATGTACACCTTCGTCGAGTCCGTGGAAGCCAGCGGTCCGGGCTATATCGTGCGGATGATCGGGGGCCTGTGCTGGGTGACCGGCATGCTGATCATGGCCTTCAACGTCTTCATGACCGTGCGTCGTCAAGAAGGCCTCCGCCAGCCGCTTCCGCAGTCCGCCTGAGCCAACAGGGAACGAAACACCAATGAGACACGAGATTGTCGAAAAGAACGTCGGCCTGCTCTCCGTACTGGTGCTGGTGGTGATCAGCTTCGGCGGCCTCGCCGAGGTCGTGCCGCTGTTCTTCCAGAAGCAGACGACCGAACCCGTCGAGGGACTGAAGCCACTGTCCGCCCTGGAGCTGGCTGGCCGCGGCATCTACCGCCGGGAAGGCTGCGTCGGCTGCCACTCGCAGATGATCCGTCCCTTCCGCGCCGAGACCGAGCGCTACGGCCACTACAGCGTGGCCGGCGAGTCGGTCTACGAGCACAACTTCCTGTGGGGCTCCAAGCGTACCGGGCCGGACCTGGCCCGGGTGGGCGGTCGCTACAGTGACGACTGGCACCGTGCGCACCTCTACAACCCGCGTGACGTGGTGCCGGAATCGGTGATGCCGGCCTATCCGTGGCTGTTCGAGAACACCCTCGACGGCGAGCATATCGCCGACAAGATGCGCACCATGCGCACCCTGGGCGTGCCCTACACCGACGAGCAGATCGCCGGTGCCGGGGAAGAGGTGCGCGGCGAGCGTGAGATCACCGCCCTGGTGGCCTACCTGCAACAACTCGGCACCGTGCTCAAGGACACGCGCTGACCATGGATATCGGGACCGTCCGCGGCATCATCACCGGCCTGCTGATCATCGCCTTCGTGGGGCTCACCCTGTGGGCCTACTCGAAGCGCCGCAAGGCGGATTTCGACGAAGCGGCCAACCTGCCCTTCGCCGATGAGGATGAGCAGCCGAACCGTGACACGCACGCCTCCCGAGAGGCCGATTCCCGACACGACAAGGGAGACAGGAACACATGAACAATCTTTGGGGTGACTCCCTTTCCGGCTTCTGGAGTGCCTGGATCATCGTCATCACGCTGGGCACCATCGCCATCAGCGCCTGGCTGCTCTTCGCCAACCGCAAGACCGACAAGACCCCGGATGCCGAAGGCAACGTGGAGACCACCGGTCATGCGGCCGACGATATCGAGGAATACGACAACCCGCTGCCGCGCTGGTGGTTCCAGCTCTACGTGGGCACCGTGATCTTCGCGCTGGGCTACCTGGTGCTCTACCCGGGCCTCGGCAACTTCGCCGGCGTGCTCGGCTGGACCCAGGAAGGCCAGTGGGAGCAGGAGGTGGCCCAGGCCGAGGAGCGCTACGCGCCGATCTTCGAGCAGTACCAGCAGGTCCCCATCCCGGAGCTGGCCCAGGACGCCGAGGCGATGCAGGTGGCCGAGCGCATCTTCCTCAACAACTGCGCGATCTGTCACGGCTCCAACGCCCAGGGCGGCTACGGCTTCCCCAACCTGACCGACGACGCCTGGCTGTATGGCGGCGCGCCGGAGAACATCGTCCAGACCCTCACCAATGGGCGTAACGGCCTGATGCCCTCCTGGCAGCAGCTCGGCGAGCAGAACATCGAGAACCTGACCCAGCACGTGCTGTCGCTGTCCGGCCAGGCCGAGGATGCCGAGCGGGCCGAACAGGGCGCGGCGGTCTTCGCCTCCGTCTGTGCCGCCTGCCACTCTCCCGATGGCACCGGCAACCAGGCCCTGGGCGCGCCCAACCTGACCGACAACGCCTGGCTCTATCGCCAGCCCGGCCAGCCGCTGGACGAGGCCATCCGCCAGACCCTGCGCAACGGCCGCAATGGTCACATGCCGGCCCAGGCCGCCTACATCGGCGAGGACAAGGTCCACCTCGTGGCCGCCTATGTCTATAGCCTGAGCCAGCAGGACTAAGCCCGCCCCCGCGGGTGCCGAGCAAAGGGTGTGGCCAGGGGTCGCACCCTTTCTCGTTGAACGGCCTTGTCGCTACAATCGAGGCCAGACCGGGGTCCCGGACCCTGCCCTCCTTGCCTGCCGTGAGCCTATCATGAGCGAGAAGATCCCCACCCGTGATGTCACCCCAGAGCCCGTGCAGCATCACGAGCCCCAGGGCACCGTCACCCAGGAGATGTACGCCAGCCGGCGTCATATCTACGTGCGCGAGATCAAGGGCGTGTTCCAGCGGCTGCGCCGCAGCGCCAACTGGGCCCTGATGCTGGCCTTCTTCCTGACTCCCTGGCTGCAATGGGGCGATCGCCCGGCGGTGTGGTTCGACCTGCCCGGGCGGGAGTTCCATATCTTCGGGGCGACCTTTTATCCGCAGGAGTTCATGCTGCTGTCCTGGCTGCTGATCATCTGCGCCTTTGGCCTGTTCTTCATCACCGTCTTCGCCGGCCGGGTGTGGTGCGGCTATACCTGCCCACAGAGCGTCTGGACCTTCCTGTTCATCTGGGTCGAACATCGCGTCGAAGGCCCCCGCAACCGCCGCATCAAGCTCGACAAGCAGGCGATGAACGCCGACAAGGCCCGACGCAAGGTCGCCAAGCACGCCATCTGGCTGGTCATTGCCGCCGCCACCGGGGTGACCTTCGTCGGCTACTTCACGCCGATCCGCGAGCTGGTAGTGGCACTTCCCACCCTGGAGGCCCATGGCTGGTCCTACTTCTGGGTCGGCTTCTTCACGGTCTTCACCTACTTGAACGCCGGCTGGCTGCGCGAGCAAGTGTGCATCTACATGTGCCCCTATGCCCGCTTCCAGTCGGTGATGTTCGACCGCGATACCCTGATCGTCTCCTACGACGCCGATCGGGGCGAACCCCGCGGCCCGCGCAAGAAACGCCTCAGCCACGAGCAGGCCCGGGCCGCCGGGCACGGCGACTGCATCGACTGCGACCTCTGCGTGCAGGTCTGTCCCACCGGCATCGACATCCGCGAGGGTCTGCAGTACGAGTGCATCACCTGCGCGGCCTGCATCGACGCCTGCGACAGCGTCATGGACAAGATGGGGTATCCGCGGGGACTGATCCGCTACACGACGGAGAATGCCCTGGAGGGCAAGCCGACGCATATCCTGCGCCCGCGCCTGCTGGGCTACCTGGCCGCGCTGCTGGTGATGATCGGGCTGTTCGCCTGGGCCGTGGCCGACCGCACGGCGGTGGGCTTCGACGTGGAGCGCGACCGCAATCAGCTGTTCCAGGTGACCCGGGACGGCGAGATCAGCAACGTCTACACCCTGATCGTGCGCAATCTCGACCAGCAGGACCATGTCTATCGCCTGGAGGCTTCCGGCCTGCCCGGCCTGCGCCTGGACACCGACCGGGTCAGCGTGCCCGCCGGCGAGTCTCGCCAGCTGGTGATCGAGGCCACGGTGCCGCGCGAGGCCATCGACCGGCCGAGCCACGATATCCTGCTGCGCCTCGAGGCCACCGACGCCGACATCAGCCTCGAACGCGACAGCCGCTTCATAGGAGAGAGCCGCTGATGACTGCAGAACACGACATCCCCCCCTGGTACAAGCAGTTCTGGCCGTGGTTCCTGATCGGCCTGCTGGGGTCGTCGGTGACCTTCAGCATGGTCTACCTGGCGCTGTCGATTCATTACTTCGACGGCACCGTGGCTCAGGACTATTACAAGGAGGGGCTGGCGATCAACGAGCAGATCGCCAAGCAGGAGCATGCCCAGCAGCTCGGCCTGGCGGCAACGCTGCGGGCCGACCCCCGCACCGGCGACATCGTCGTCGATCTGGCGGGCGAGCGACGCCCCGAGCAACTGACGCTCAAGCTGATCTTCCCCACTGAAAGCCAGCGCGACCGCACCCTCACCCTCGAGCATGTCCATGATGGCCGCTACGTGACCATGGTCGACGAGCCCCTGCGCTACCGCTGGTACCTGCACCTGCAGCCCACCCCGGACGAGGCGGCCGAGTGGCGACTGACCGGCGAGGCGCGCTTCCCCAGCGAGGACGAGATCGCCCTGGTCCCGGGGATCTGACGCGCCACCATGACCGCAACGACGCTGTTGTCCCCGGCCGAGCCCAGCGACTGCTATCACTGCGGCAGCCGGGTACCCGCCGACGCCCCCTGGTCGATCACCCTGGACGACACCGTCCATCCGCTGTGCTGTCCCGGCTGCGAGGCCGTAGCCCATGCCATCGTCGACGGCGGCCTGGCCAGCTACTATCGCTTTCGCACCGAGTTGCCGGAACGCCCGGACGACCGCCAGGCGGCCCGGGCCGAGACCTGGGCGGTCTTCGATGACCCGGGCCTGCAGGCCCGCTTCGTACACCCCGAGGCCGAAGGCAATGGCGTCCACGCCACCCTGGCGGTGGACGGCATCACCTGTGCGGCCTGCGCCTGGCTGATCGAGCACCGCCTGAATGCCCTCCCGGGGGTCTCGGCCAGCGCCGTCAACCTGTCCCACCACCGGGTAAGGGTCAGCTGGGACCCGGCGCGCCTCGCCTTCTCACGGATCCTCGCCGAGATGGCGGCGATCGGCTATCAGGCCCAGCCCTACGAGCCCGATGCCGCCCAGGGCCGCCTGCAGCGCGAGGAGCGCATGAACGTGCGCCGGCTGATCGTCGCCGCGGTGGGGATGATGCAGGTGATGATGTTCTCCATCCCCCTCTACGTGGCGGGCCAGGACGGGATCAGCGCCGACTTCGATGCCCTTTTCCACTGGCTGGCCTTCGCCCTGACCACGCCGGTGGTGCTGTTCTCCGCCCAGCCGTTCTTCGCAGGGGCGATCCGCGACCTGCGCAGCCGTAGCCTGGGCATGGACGTGCCGGTATCGCTGGCCATCGGCTCGGCCTACCTGGCCAGCGCCTGGGCGGTAATCGCCGGCCACGGCGAGGTCTACTTCGACTCGGTGGCCATGTTCACCTTCTTCCTGCTCTTCGGCCGCTACGTCGAGGGCCGGGCCCGGCGGCGCAGCGGGCGCAGCGGCAATGCCCTGGCCGACGCCCTGCCGGTGTCGGCCATCCGTCTCACCGAGGACGGCGAAGAGCGCATCCTGCCGGCCAGCGAGCTGGCCCGCGATGATCGCATCCTGGTCAAGCCGGGCCACGGCGTGCCCGCCGATGGGGTGATCGAGAGCGGCACTTCCAGCCTCGACGAATCGATGCTCACCGGCGAGTACCTGCCGGTGACCCGCGGGGTCGGCGACAATGTCACCGGCGGCAGCCAGAACACCGAGAGCCCGCTGACGGTCCGCGTGACCCGGGCCGGTCGCGATGCCCGGGTGGCGAGCCTGGTGGACCTCACCGACCGGGCCTTCGCCAGCCGCCCGCGGCTCGCCCGGATGACCGCTCGCCTGGCCCACCACTTCGTGGTGCAGGTGCTGCTGATCGCCGCCGCCGTGGCCGCGATCTGGTGGTTCATCGACCCCACCCGGGCCTTCTGGGTCACCCTGTCGGTGCTGGTGGTGACCTGCCCCTGCGCCCTGGCGCTGGCCACCCCCACGGCGCTGACCGCCGGCCATGGCCAGCTGCACCGCCGCGGCGTGCTGATCACCCGGGCCGATGCTCTCGAGGCGCTCTCCGGACTTGACCGCGTGGTATTCGACAAGACCGGCACCCTGACCTTCGGCGAGATGACCCTGATGGAGATCCGCCCGCTCGCGGACGACGCCCCCGACCGTCTGGCGGCCCTGGCCGCGGCACTGGAGGCCCATTCCGAGCATCCCATCGCCCGGGCCTTCCGCCCCCATCGACGCGGCAGTCTGGTCGCCGAGGACGTCCTCAGTCGGCCCGGCCAGGGCCTCGAGGGGCGGGTCGCCGGCCGCCGCTGGCGCCTCGGCAAGCCCGACTTCGCCGCCCCCGACATGGCCCCGGCGCCGCCCGACAGCGGCCAGTGGCTGCTGCTCGCCGAGGAAGGCCGGCCGCGCGCCTGGTTCGCCCTGCGCGACCGGGTCCGCGAGGACGCCGCCGAGGCCATCGCCGCCCTGCAGGCCCGCGGTCTCGCGGTGGAACTGCTGTCCGGGGATAGCGAGGCGGCCACGAGCGCCATGGCCGAGCACCTGGGCATTGCCACCTGGCGAGCCGCCGCTGGCCCGGAGGCCAAGCTGGCCCACCTCCAGGCCCTGCAGGCGCGGGGCGAGCGGGTCGCCATGGTCGGCGACGGCATCAACGACGTGCCGGTGCTGGCCGGCGCCGATGTTGCCTTCGCCATGAACGGCGCCACCGACCTGGCGCGCACCCGGGCGGATGCCGTCTTGCTGGGACCGCGCTTGATGCGTATCGTCGAGGCCGTCGAGATTGGCCGCGCCACGCGCCGCATCATCCGCCAGAACCTGGGCTGGGCGCTGGTCTACAACCTGGTCGCGCTGCCGTTGGCGGCCATGGGCCTGGTGCCCCCCTGGCTCGCTGCCCTGGGCATGTCGGCAAGCTCCCTGGTCGTGGTGGGCAATGCCCTGCGCCTGGCCCGTCTCACGCCCGCAAGCGGCCCCGCCGCCGCCCCGAGCCCGGTGAACGCATGAGTATCCTCTATCTGTTGATCCCGCTGTCGCTGATCCTGCTCGGCCTGGCCGTCTGGGCCTTCTTCTGGGCGGTCAAGCATGACCAGTTCGACGACCTGGAGGGGCCCGCCCACCGCATCCTCTTCGACGAGGACGACAACGACCTGACGCCGGAGCAGCGGGAGCGACGACGCGGTCCCGGCGACGATAAGCCCCGCCGCGACTGATGGATCCCACCGGTCTCGACCTGCCGCCCCTGGCCGCGGCCTTCGTCTTCGGCCTGCTCGGCGGCGCCCACTGCATCGGCATGTGTGGCGGCATCATGAGCGCCCTGACCTTCGCCGTGCCGCCCAGCATGCGCCATCCCGCGCGTCTCGGTGGCTTGCTGCTGGGCTACAACCTGGGACGCATCGCCAGCTACATGGCCGCCGGCGCCCTGGTGGCCAGCCTCGGCACCCTGATCGGCGTGGCGCCCGGTGCCCGCCTAGCGCTGCAGGTCCTCGCCGCGCTGATGCTGATCCTGATGGCCCTCTACATCGCCGACTGGTGGAAGGGGCTGCTGCGCATCGAGGCCCTCGGCCGGCGCCTATGGCGCCACCTGGAGCCGCTCGGGCGGCGCCTGATGCCGGTGGTGAAGCTGCCCCAGGCGGTGGCCCTGGGCGCGGTCTGGGGCTGGCTGCCCTGCGGGCTGGTCTACTCGATGCTGGCCTGGAGCCTGGCCATCGCCGAGCCACTGCGCGGTGCGGCGCTGATGGGGGCCTTCGGCCTCGGTACCCTGCCGGCCCTGCTGGCCACCGGCCTCGCCGCCCGCCAGCTCGGCAGCCTGATCCGCCACCCCGCCACCCGCACCCTGGCGGCGCTGGCAATCATCGCCTTCGCCCTCGGGCAGCTGTGGGCCCTGCTGCCCGCCGGCGGGCACCACTGAGGGAGTGGTGAAGCCGCCGCCCTTTGATCCAGCTCAACGCGCCCCCGCCCCCCCGCGGCTAGCATAAGGGACATCAGCCTCCCGGAGTGCCCTCATGTCCGCCAGCGCGCCAGCCGATCCTCACGCCCACGCCGCCCCGCTCGTCCCGGGGCCGGCCAGGGGGCTGGGCGATGCCTCGCCGGGCCCTGTCTCTCGCGGCTACCCCGGCACCGAGGCCCTGTCCTCGGCCTTCACGGCGACGGACTACCGCCAGGCACTGGAGGATAGCAATGCCGGGGGACGGCCGCTGTCCCTGGCGCTGCGCCTGCCGTTCTGCCAACATGCCTGCTATCACTGCATGCGCCACCCGGTGCTCACCACCGATCGCCGACGCGCAGACGCCTACCTGTCGCGGCTCGACCGCGAAATGGTGCTGCTCGGACGCCACCTGGGCAGCCGCCGGGAGGTGCGCGGCCTGCACTGGGGCGGCGGGTCGCCGACCTTCCTGACGCTGAACCAGATGGGCGACCTGATCGATCGCCTGGACGCACGCTTCCGCCTGGCCCGGGGACGCGACCGGGACTTCGGCATCGAGATCGATCCCCGGGATGCCGATGTCCTCACCCTTCGCCATCTCGAGGCGCTCGGCTTCAACCGGCTCACCCTGAGCGTGCTCGACCTGGATGCCCGGGTGCTGCAGGCCATCAACCGGCCGCAGTCCCGGGGACTCACCGAACAGCTGCTCGACGAGGCGGATCGACTGGGCTTTCGCTCGCTGGACATGGAGCTGACCATCGGCCTGCCCCTCCAGAGCCGTGAGGGTTTCGCCGCCACGCTCGAGCAGATCCTCGCCATGGCGCCCGCTCGGTTGACGCTCTTCCCGTATCTCCACCGTCCGGAGCGCTTTCCGCCGCAGCGCCATATCCCTGCCGGAGACCTGCCGGGTACCGAGGCGCAGGGCGCCATGCGTCGCGCGGCCCATGACCGCCTGGTCGACGCCGGCTATGTGCACCTCGGCTGGGACCGCTATGCCCGGCAGGGCGGCAGTCTGAAGGATGCCCGAGCACAGTGGCGACGCCAGGCCGAGTGCGACATCCTGGGCCTGGGCGTGGGGGCGCTATCCCGCCTGGAGGGGGCCTGGGCACGCAATGCCTCGGGCCTGGCGGACTTCGAGGCAGCGCTGGATGACGGCGGCCTGCCGACCGCCACCGGGCGGTGGCTGTCGCGGGATGATCGCCTGCGGGCACAGGCCATCGAGGCCTTGATGACCCGGGAGACGCTGGACCTCGAGGCCCTGGGCCAGGCCTTCGCCATCGACGCCGCGGCGGAGCTGGCCACCGCCCTGGATCGCCTGCAGGCCATCGGGCTCGTCACTCGCCGGGGGCAACGCCTCGACCTCGTCGCCCCCGGGACGCGCTGGGCCGGGGAGCTGACCCGGGCCTTCGGCGTCGCCTCCCCCTGAGCGGAGAAACGGGGTACCTCCGAAGGGATGCTATGCCTGACCCGCCTTCATCCGCCATAATGTCGGGCAGAGCCAATATCAAGGAGGACAGCATGCCCGATGTCGCAGCCGGCAGGCGACGCTCCCTCTTGCAAGAGACCCGCTGTCAGACCTGCAGCCTGAGTTCGCTGTGTCTGCCATTGGCCCTCGAGCTCGAGGACATGGATCAGTTCGATGCGATCATTCGCCGCCGCGCTCCCTTGAAGAAGGGCGAGTCGCTGTTTCGCCAGGGCTGTCCCTTCACCAGCGTCTACGCGGTGCGCTCCGGGAGCCTCAAGCAGGTCACTACCGAGGGTAGCGGTGACGACCAGTTGACGAACTTCTACCTGCCCAGCGAGCTGGTGGGCCTCGACGGCATCGACGAGGAGACCTATCCGGGCTCGGTGGTGGCGCTCGAGACCACCACCGTCTGCGAGATTCCCTTCGACCGGCTCGACGCCCTCTCCGAGCAGCTCCCGGAGCTGCGTGCTCAGCTCTACCGCAGCATGAGCAAGGAGATGCGCGACGATCGCCGGATGATGCGCCTGCTGTCACGCAAGACCGCCGACCAGCGCCTGGCGACCTTCTTCACCAGCCTCTCCGACCGCTTCCGCCGGCGGGGCTACTCGCCCTACAGCTTCCGGCTCTCCATGTCCCGGGCGGACATCGGTAACTACCTTGGGCTGGCCGTGGAGACCGTCAGCCGCATCCTCGGCCGCTTCCAGCAGCAGGGTCTGGTGGCCGTCTCCGGTCGCGAGGTCAACATCCTCGACCTGGATGCCCTGATCGAGGTCGCCGAGGAAGAGGGCTGTCGCTAGCACGCTTTCGCATGAGCTGGAAGCTGGAAGCTGGAAGCTGGAAGCTGGAAGCTGGAAGCTGGAAGCTGGAAGCTGGAAGCTGGAAGCTGGAAGCTGGAAGCTGGAAGCTGGAAGCTGGAAGCTGGAAGCTGGAAG
>NZ_RXNS01000007.1 GCF_003966155.1 Halomonas nitroreducens | reverse complement strand
CTGGAACGCCGGCGGGGCCTTCGTGATCAGCGCGCTGGGGCTGGGCATCGTCGAGGGCAATGTCGTGAACCTGCTGTATATCCCGCTGGCCTTCGCCTGCTGGCTGTCGCCGGTGATCGGCATCCTCTACGCCCAGTTCGGGCTGTTCTCGCCGAAAGCCAGCGAGGCGGAGCGCAAGCTGTGGCAAGCGCAGGACGAGGCCATCGCCAGTCTCGAAGCCCTCGGTGCCGCCGCCGAGGCCGCGCCCCCCGAAGCCGCGACCGACGCGGCCAGCGCCACTGGCCCGAAACCGCTGGGCTGAGCGCCCCGCCGCGAGGCGCGACGCCAGACGATGCCCCGCCCGGCATGCCGGGCGGGGCATCGTCGTCTAGGTCGAGCCGGCGCTACCCGCCGGCAGCCGGGCGATCAGCTCGCCGACCTCCTCGGTGACGGCGGCGATGGTCGCCTCGTCGTAGCGCCGGCCCTTGCGCTTCTTCAGGCCCAGATCGTAGAGGCGGACATGCTCGGTGGGGGTGACATCGGCATTGGCCAGGCAGTGGCGGGCACAGTGCATCTGGCAGCCGTCGATGGCCACGATGGGACGCTCGGAGCGGGCGGTGCGCACCAGGCCGGGCACCCCGCCGCCCACGCCGGCGATGCACGACATTTCCGCATCGCCGGCGTGGTCCAGGCGCAGGGCCACCTCGTTGGCGAGCTGGGCCACGTCGGAACAGCCGGAGCAGGCATAGACCAGGGGACGGGACTTGCGCGCGGGTCGGGACATGGTTCCTCCCTAGGGTGATGGGTCAGTGGTCGGCGAGCATGATGTCGCGCAGCTTCTGCTCATCGAGCACGACCAGACGCTGGCGCTCGACGTTGATGGCCCCCGCCTCGCGCAGCCGGGCCAGCAGCCGCGACAGGGTCTCCGGCGTCATCGCCAGCTGGGCGGCCAGCCAGCACTTGGGGATGGTCAGGCGCACCACCCGGGGACCGTTGGCCCGCCCCGGTGGCAGCTGGCGCAGGATATAGCTGACCACCCGGGCCATGGCGTCGGCCTGGGTGATCAACGCCAGGTCCTCGAGGCGCTCGGTAAGCTCCAGCGCCAGGCGGCTCATGAACTCGGCGCGGCAGGCCGGCTGGTCATCGAGCAGGGCGCGACAGCGACCGGCGGGGATCGCCAGCAGCTGGGTACGCCGCAGGGATTCGGCGGAATACAGGTAGCGGCCCTCGCTGGACACCATGCTCAACTCGCCCAGCGGACCGCCACGCTCCACGCAGCGAATGGTCGCAAGGTGGCCGTCGCCGGCGGAGCGCACCAGGCGCACGGCGCCACTGATGACGATGTACAGCCAGTGGGCCGGGGCCTCCTGGCGGAACAGCCATTCGCGGCTCTTGAGGGTCTGGATTCGGGCATCCGCCAGCAGTGCGCTGACGGCCTCGTCGTCGAGGCCGCCCAGCCAGGGCACGCCGACCACGAGGTCGCGAAGCTGTCGGGGCCGCAGCATCAGCTCAGTCGAGGAACTGGGCACCGGGGCAGTAGGCGTAGGCATGGCCTTCCTCCACGCAAGTATCGGGGTCGATCATCAGGTAGCCATGGGCCTGGCAGGCGGCACCCAGCATGTGCGAGCCCTGGCCGCCGGCGAGACGCGCCACCGGGCGGCCCTGGCGCCAGTCCAGCACCACGCGCAGCAGTTCGCGCCGCCCCCGGGGAGCACGGCGGGAGAAACCGGCGACCACCGGGAACGCCTGCAGGGGAGTCGGCGTGCGTCCCTGCCGGCCCTGCACGAAGGGCAGTGCCAGGAGCTGCCAGCCGACCAGCGAGGCCACCGGGTTGCCGGGCAGGCCGATCAGCGGCGTGCCGGCCTCCCGGGAGGGCCCCAGATAGCCCAGGGCGAAGGGTTTGCCAGGCTTGATGGCCACGCCATGGAAGTCGAGGCCGCCGAGCGTCTCCAGCACGGGGCGCACATGGTCTTCCTCCCCCACCGAGACGCCGCCGGTGCACAGCACCAGGTCGGCCGTCTCACGGGCGCGCAGGAAGGCCTGGGCCAATGCCCGGGGGGTATCGACGACCACTCCCAGGTCGAGACACTCGCAGCCCTGGGCCGCGAGCAGCTGACGCAGCATGGCACCATTGCTGTTGTAGACGGCCCCCGGTGTCCAGGCCTGGCCGGGCTCGATCACCTCGTCGCCGGTGCTGATCAGCGCGACGCGCAGCCGTCGACGCACCGTCACGCTGGCGATGCCTTGGCTGGCCAGCAGGGCGACGGCGGACGGCGACAGTCGTGCCCCCGGGTCGAGCAGCGCCTCCCCGGCGCGAAGTTCCTCGCCGCGGCAGCGGATGTTGGCGCCGGCCAGGACCTCGGCGGGGAAGTGCACTCGGCCCGCGGCATCGACGCTGGTGCGCTCCTGGGGCACCACCGCGTCGGCCCCCCGGGGCAGCGGCGCGCCGGTGAAGATCCGCGCGCAGCCGCCCTCGGCCAGGCACTGCACGCCGGCTCCGGCGGGAATCCGCTGGACCACCGGCAGGCTCCCTCCCGTCGCCGCGAGATCCGCCAGGCGCAGGGCATAGCCGTCCATGGCGCTGTTGTCGACGCCGGGCATGTCCAGCTGGGCCTGTACCGGCTCGGCCAGCACCCGGCCACCGGCTGCTTCCAGGGGCAGCCGCTCGACACCGGCGACGGGGGTGGCGGCAGCGATCATCAGCGTCCGGGCGTCGAACAGGTCCAGAAGCCCCGTGCTCGCCGTCGCCTCGCAGCCGCAGTTCATGCCTCGGCTCCCTGAGCCCGCTCCGCGTCGGCCGGCGGTTCCTGGCGGGAGTCGCAGCGCGGGGCCTCGGGCTGGACCATGGCGACGAAGTTGCAGGGCCGGGTGCGAGCATCCAGCTGGTCGGCCAGGATGCCGTCCCAGGCGGTGGCACAGGCCCGGGGCGAGCCGGGCATGGCGAACACCAGGGTGCGGTCGATCAGCCCGGCCACGGCCCGGGACTGGATGGTGGAGGTGCCGACGGTCTCCCGCGAGAGCGCGCGGAACAGTTCGCCATAGCCGTCCACGGCCTTGTCGAACAGCGGGGCCAGGGCCTCGGGCGTGGTATCCCGGACGGTGAACCCCGTGCCGCCGTTGACCAGGATGGCCTGGATATCCTCGCGGACCACCCAGGCCGAGACCACGGCCCGGATGCGATAGACGTCATCGGGCACGATGCGTCGTTCCACCAGGGCATGCCCGGCAGCGGTGAGCCGCTCGCCGAGCAGGTCGCCGCTGCCGTCCTCGTCGTAGCCGCGGGTATCGGAGACGGTCAGCACGGCGATTCCCAGGGGCACAAAGGGAGCGTCGGAGGAAACATGGGACATAAGGGACTCCTCGCCGCCCGGATGGCGGGCGGCTCTTGCAGAATCTTTCAGGCGGACGTTCGAGGGGAAACACCGACGAGCGAAGGCGGGTTTCCAGCGAACGTCACTGCATCAGCGCACCGGCGGCATCCTCGTCGAGGGCAATCCCCTCGACGCCGATCGCCGCCTCCAGGGCCAGCAGGTAATGCCGCAGCGCCCGGCGGGTGGCCTGCTCCCTGAGGCTGTGGCGAACCCGGTCGGCAACCTCCTCATAGGGCAGGGTGCGCCCCTCGACCCGGGCATCGAGGCTGACGACATGCCAGCCATAGCGTGACGCCAGCGGCCGCTCGTGGAGCCCCTCGGGCAGGTGCTGCAGGGCACGGTCGAGCTCGGGCACGGTCTGGCCGGGCAGCAGCCAGCCCAGCTCGCCGCCCTCCTCCCGGGAGGGACAGGCCGAGTGACGCTGGGCCAGCTCGGTGAAGCGTTCCGGCGCCTCCCGCAGCTGACGGATGAGCTTCTCGCCCAGGCGATAGCCGCCATCCCGGCTCGGGGCATCATCCGGGGCCGCGGCCAGCAACACATGTCGCACCCTCAACCGGGTGGGCTCGCTGAAGCGCTCCGGGTGACTGGCATGGAAGCGCCGGCAGTCCGCCTCGGCGGGCTCGGGCACGTCCAGGTCGCGCTCGAGCAGGGCGGCGATGACCGCATCGCCCTCCTCGATGGCCTCCCCGTCACGATCGGTCAGGCCGAGCTGCGCCGCCCGCTGGCGCAGCAGCTCGCGAACCACCAGGGCGCGGGCCGCCTTGAGCTGGGCCGTGCCGGCCGAGTCCGCCGGGTGGTACTGCATTTCCCGGGCGATGGCTCCCTCGTCGATGTCGGCTTCGCCGACCCGGATGGGAGGGGGCATCCCCCCCCCCGGAAGCTGCTCGATATCGATCTTCTGCATGAGGTCTCCTCCCTTAACCGCGGCGACGGACCAGCTGGTAGCGCCGGGTGATATAGCCCAGCGGTACGCTCCACACGTGCACCAGGCGGGTGAAGGGGAACAGCAGGATGATGGTCAGGCCCAGGAAGACATGCACCTTGTAGATCCAGGACACCTCCGCCATGTAGTCCGCGGCGCCACCGCCGAAGAAGACGATCGCCTGGGCCCAGGCGGCCAGGGTCAGCATCATCTCGCCGTCCAGGTGCCCCAGGGAGAAGAACACCGTGGTGACGCCCAGCGCCGCCTGCAGCACCAGCAGGGCCAGGATCAGGGTATCCATGGTGCTGGAGGAGGCACGCACCCGCGGATTGGTGAGGCGGCGATGCAGCAGCATGGCGCCGCCCGCCAGGCACAGCACCCCGGCGATGCCGCCGACCACGATGGCGATCACCTGCTTGGCACCGGCACTCAGGAAGGGGGCGTAGACCCAGTGAGGCGTCAGCATGCCGAAGAGGTGGCCGAAGAAGATCACCAGGATGCCGATATGGAAGAGGTTGCTGGCCAGGCGCATGTTCTTGGAGGACAGCATCTGGCTCGAGCCGGTCTTCCAGGTGAACTGCCCCTGGTCGTAGCGCAGCAGGCTGCCGACCAGGAACACCGTGCCGGCCAGGTAGGGGTAGTAGCCGTAAATGAGGTGTTGCAGGTATTCGCTAAACATGACGGTTCTCCTTTAGCGATCGCTCACGGCGCGGTCGGTCGAGCCGCTGCTGGGCATGATTTTGACGGGGTCGCTCGACACCTGATGCTTGCGCTCGGCGAGCCGGCGACCTTCCGCCGACTGCAGGGCACAGTCCTGGTCGGAGGCGGCGGAGAAGCGCACGGCCTCCTCCTCCCAGACGGCGTCCAGGGCCTCGGGGGTATCGTCCCGCGCCTCCTCCTTGACAGGCTCACGGTGCTCGTCCACTTCCGCCTCGGCGCCGATCAGCGCCAGCAGCGCCAGGGGCACCAGGGCATGATCGGCACCGCGCTCCTCGAGGCGCGCGGTGAGGCGCGCCAGGATATGGTGGATCTCGCCCAGCCAGCGGGCGATCTCGGCCTCGGGCCGGGTGGAGAGGTACTCCAGGAACAGCGGCAGGTAGTCGGGCAGCTCCCGGGCATCGATCTCGAAGCCGGCGGCCCGGTATTCGGCCATCAGGTCGACCATGGCCTGGCCACGGTCCCGGGACTCGCCGTGGACATGCTCGAAGAGCAGCAGCGAGGTGGCCCGGCCGCGATCGAAGCACGCCACGTACTCGGCCTGCAGGTCCATGAGGTCGGCCTCGGCCAGGCGCTGGCACCAGTCCATCAGGGCCGTGCGCAACGACGCCGACCAGCGCCGCTCCGCGTCGAGGAGCTCGATCATCTCGCCGGCGGCGGCCTGGAGCGCCTCGCCGGGATAGTCCAGCAACCGGGCCAGTACGCGCAGGCTCAGCATGTCGCCCGTGGGCTCGGGATGTTGCAGCGCGGCCTCAACCATGACGGGCCTCCTCGCTCTGGGCATGGGGGTCGAAGACGTCCACCGGCTTGACCAGGGTGGTGGTCGACTTGCGTCCGCCGAACAGGCTCTCGCCGCTGTCGCCGTGGCAGCCGTCGCCGAAGCTGAAGCCGCAGCCGCCGCGCTCGGGGAAGGCCTCGGTGGCCATCTCCCGGTGGCTGGTGGGGATCACGAAGCGGTCCTCGTAGTTGGCGATGGCGAGATACCGGTACATCTCCTCGACCTGGGCCTCGGTGAGCTCGACCTCGTCGAGCACCGCGGCATTGGCCGCGCCTTCCACGTGCTTGCCGCGCATGTAGAGGCGCATAGCCATCAGCCGCTTGAGCGCCAGCACCACGGGGGCCTCCTCGCCGGCGGTGAGCATGTTGGCGAGGTACTTCACCGGGATGCGCAGCGACTCGATCTTCGGCAGCACACCGTCGTATTCCACCTGGCCGGCCTCGGCGGCGGACTGGATGGGCGACAGCGGCGGCACGTACCAGACCATGGGCAGGGTGCGGTACTCCGGGTGCAGCGGCAGTGCCAGGCCCCAGTCGATGGCCATCTTGTAGACCGGCGAGGCCTGGGCGGCGGCGATCACGTTGTCGGGAATGCCGTCCTTCTTGGCCTGGGCAATCACCTCGGGATCATGGGGATCGAGGAAGATCTCGCACTGGCGGTGGTAGAGATCCCGCTCGTCCGGGGAGCTCGCCACCTCCTCGATGCGATCGGCATCGTAGAGCAGTACACCCAGGTAGCGGATGCGCCCCACGCAGGTCTCGGAGCACACCGTCGGCTGGCCGGCCTCGATGCGTGGGTAGCAGAAGATGCACTTCTCGGACTTCCCGGTCTTCCAGTTGTAGTAGATCTTCTTGTAGGGACAGCCGGAGATGCACATCCGCCAGCCGCGGCACTTGTCCTGGTCGATCAGGACGATGCCGTCCTCCTCGCGCTTGTAGATCGCCCCGCTCGGACAGGACGCCACGCAGGTGGGGTTCAGGCAGTGCTCGCACAGCCGCGGCAGGTACATCATGAAGGTGTTCTCGAACTGGCCGTAGATGTCGGCCTGCACCTGCTCGAAGTTGGCATCCTTGCGCCGCTTGGCGAACTCGGTGCCGAGGATCTCCTCCCAGTTCGGGCCCCACTCGACCTTGTTCATGCGCTGACCGGAGATCAGCGAGCGCGGCCGGGCCGTGGGCTGGTGCTCGCCCTGCTTGGCGGTATGCAGGTGCTGGTAGTCGAAGGTGAACGGCTCGTAGTAGTCGTCGATCTCCGGCAGGTCGGGGTTGGCGAAGATATTCGCCAGCACCCGCCACTTGCCGCCGATACGCGGCTCGATGCGGCCGTCCTTGCGACGCAGCCAGCCGCCGTTCCATTTCTTCTGGTTCTCCCACTCCTTGGGATAGCCGATGCCGGGCTTGGTCTCGACGTTGTTGAACCAGGCGTACTCGACGCCCTCGCGGCTGGTCCAGACGTTCTTGCAGGTCACCGAACAGGTGTGGCAGCCGATGCACTTGTCGAGGTTCAGGACCATGCCTACCTGGGAACGAATCTTCATTTCACGGCCTCCTGCTCATAGTCGTTGCCCTCGCCGTCCAGCCAGTCGATCTTCTTCATCTTGCGCACGATGACAAACTCGTCGCGGTTGGAGCCGACGGTGCCGTAGTAGTTGAAGCTGTAGGCCAGCTGCGCATAGCCGCCGATCATGTGGGTCGGCTTGGGACACACGCGGGTGACCGAGTTGTGGATGCCGCCACGGGTCCCGGTGACCTCGGAGCCCGGCATGTTCAGGATCCGCTCCTGGGCGTGGTACATCATCGCCATGCCGTTCTTGACCCGCTGGCTGACCACCGCCCGGGCGGCGATGGCGCCGTTGGCGTTGTAGAGCTCGATCCAGTCGTTGTCCTCGACGCCGATGGCGCGGGCGTCGTCCTCGGACAACCAGACGATGGGCCCGCCGCGGGACAGCGTCTGCATCAGCAGGTTGTCGCTGTAGGTGGAGTGGATGCCCCATTTCTGGTGCGGGGTGATCCAGTTGAGCGCGATCTCCGGGTTGCCGTTGCCCTTGGGCTCGGCCAGGCTGACCGCCGCCTTGGTGTCGATCGGTGGCCGGTAGACCAGCAGGCTCTCGCCGAAGGCGCGCATCCAGGCGTGATCCTGATAGAACTGCTGGCGGCCGCTGACGGTGCGCCAGGGAATCAGCTCGTGGACGTTGGTGTAGCCAGCGTTGTAGGAGACGTGCTCGTCCTCGAGGCCGGACCAGGTCGGGCTGGAGATGATCTTGCGCGGCTGGGCCACCACGTCGCGGAAGCGGATCTTCTCCTCTTCCTTGGGCTCGGCGAGGTGCTTGTGATCGCGGCCGGAGATCTTGGACAGCGCATCCCAGGCCTTCACCGCCACCTGGCCGTTGGTCTCCGGGGCCAGCGTCAGGATCACCTCGGCGGCGTCGATGGCCGACTCGATGCGCGGACGGCCCTTGGCCGGCCCCTCGGTCTTCACGTAGTTGAGCTTGCCGAGCAGCTCCACTTCCTTCTCGGTCTTCCAGCTGATGCCCTTGCCGCCGTTGCCCAGGCTGTCGAGCAGCGGGCCGACGGAGGTGAAGCGCTCGTAGGTAGCCGGGTAATCACGCTTGACCTCGATCAGCGCCGGCATGGTCTTGCCGGGAATCGGCTCGCACTCGCCCTTCTTCCAGTCCTTGACCTCGGGCTGGGCCAGCTCGGCGGGGGAGTCGTGCTGGTGCGGCAGGGTGACCAGGTCGGTTTCCTCGCCCAGGTGGCCCACGCAGGCCTTGGAGAAGGCCTTGGCGATGCCCTTGTAGATATCCCAGTCGCTGCGCGACTCCCAGGCCGGGTCGGTGGCCGCGGTCAGCGGGTGGATGAAGGGGTGCATGTCCGAGGTGTTGAGGTCGTCCTTCTCGTACCAGGTTGCCGTGGGCAGCACGATGTCCGAGTACAGGCAGGTGGTGGACATGCGGAAGTCCAGGGTCACCAGCAGGTCGAGCTTGCCCTCCGGGGCCTGGTCGTGCCACTTCACCTCTTCCGGCTTCTGGCCGCCGTCCTCGCCCAGGTCCTTGCCCTGGATGCCGTGACGGGTGCCGAGCAGGTACTTGAGCATGTACTCGTGGCCCTTGCCGGAGCTGCCCAGCAGGTTGGAGCGCCAGATGAACATGTTGCGCGGGAAGTTCTGCGGGTTGTCCGGGTCCTCGGCGGCGAAGGCCAGCTCGCCCTTCTTGAGCTGCTCGACGGCATAGTCCTTGGTGGACATGCCGGCGGCCTCCGCGGCCTTGGCCAGGCGCAGCGGGTTGGTGGCCAGCTGCGGGGCGGAGGGCAGCCAGCCCATGCGCTCGGAGCGCACGTTGAAGTCGATCAGGCTGCCAGAATAGTCGGCGGGGTTGGCCAGCGGCGAGAGGATCTCCTTGATCTCGAGCTTCTCGTAGCGCCACTGGCTGGAGTGGTTGTAGAAGAAGGAGGTGGAGTTCATGTGCCGCGGCGGCCGCTGCCAGTCCAGGCCGAAGGCCAGCGGCAGCCAGCCGGTCTGCGGGCGCAGCTTCTCCTGGCCCACGTAGTGGGACCAGCCGCCGCCGCTCTGCCCGATGCAGCCGCACATGACCAGCATGTTGATCAGGCCGCGGTAGTTCATGTCCATGTGGTACCAGTGGTTCATCCCGGCACCGACGATGATCATGGACCGCCCCTGCGTCTTGTCGGCGTTGTCGGCGAACTCCCGGGCGATGCGCAGGCACTGCTCGGCGGGCACGCCGGTGATCTTCTCCTGCCAGGCCGGCGTATAGGGCTTGACCTGGTCGAAGGCGGTGGCGCCGTCGTCCTCGCCCTCTTTCCCAAAGCCACGGTCGATGCCGTAGTTGGCGCACATCAGGTCGAAGACGGTGACCGCGAGCACCTCGCTGCCGTCCGCCTTGGTCATGCGCTTGACCGGCAGGCTGTGGAACAGCAGCTCGTCGCTGGCGCCGCCGCTCTTCACGTGGTCGAAGTGCTCGTGGGCGATGCCGCCGAAGTAGGGGAAGGCGACCCGAGCCACGTCGTCCCGTGCCTCGGCCAGGCTCAGGCGCGCCACGATCTCGTCGCCCTCGGCGTCGCGCGGCTCGAGGTTCCACTTGCCTTCCTCGCCCCAGCGGAAGCCGATGGAGCCGCGGGGCACCACCAGCTGGTCGCGGGTCTCGTCCCAGGCCACGGTCTTCCACTCGGGATTGTTGTCCTGGCCCAGGTTGTCGGCGAAGTCACTGGCGCGCAGCTGCTTGCCGGGGGCATAGCTGCCATCCTCCCGGGCCTCGAGCTCGACCAGGCACGGCATGTCGGTATAGCGACGCACGTAGTCCGTGAAGTAGGCGCTGGGCTTGTCGAGGTGGAACTCCTTGAGGATGACGTGGCCCATGGCCATGGCCAGGGCCGCATCGGTGCCCTGCTTGGCGGAGAGCCACTCGTCGGTGAGCTTGGAGA
This sequence comes from Halomonas nitroreducens, assembly GCF_003966155.1. GTDB lineage: Bacteria > Pseudomonadota > Gammaproteobacteria > Pseudomonadales > Halomonadaceae > Halomonas > Halomonas nitroreducens. Next base: position 185,019 of record NZ_RXNS01000007.1, on the reverse strand, counting down.
CCTCGGCGTAGTCCGGGGTGACCGAGACGGTCTTGGTGCCCTTGTAGCGCACCTCGGTGAAGAAGTGGGCATCCGGGGTCCGGGTCTGGGGCACGTTGGACCCCCAGGCGATGATGTAGCCCGAGTTGTACCAGTCGGCGGACTCCGGCACGTCGGTCTGCTCGCCCCAGGTCTGAGGGCTGGCCGGCGGCAGGTCGCAATACCAGTCGTAGAAGCTCATGCAGACACCGCCGATCAACGACAGGTAACGGCTGCCGGCGGCGTAGGAGACCATGGACATGGCGGGGATCGGTGAGAAGCCGATGATGCGGTCCGGACCGAACTGCTTGGCGGTGTAGACGTTGGAGGCGGCGATCAGCTCGTTGAGCTCGTCCCAGTCGGCACGCACGAAACCGCCCATGCCGCGGGCGCGCTTGTACTGCTTGGCCTTGGCCGGATCCTCGACGATGGAGGCCCAGGCCTCGACGGGGTCGCCCTTGGCCTCGCGGGCCTCGCGCCACAGCTTGAGCAGCGGCTTGCGCACCAACGGGTGCTTGAGCCGGTTGGCGCTGTAGATGTACCAGGAGTAGCTGGCCCCGCGCGGGCAGCCCCGCGGCTCGTGGTTGGGCAGGTCCGGCCGGGTACGCGGGTAGTCGGTCTGCTGGGTCTCCCAGGTGACCAGGCCGTTCTTGACGTAGATCTTCCAGCTGCAAGAGCCGGTGCAATTCACCCCGTGGGTGGAGCGCACGATCTTGTCGTGCTGCCAGCGTTGACGATAGCCGTCTTCCCAGCCCCGGGACTCGTCGCGCAGCTCGCCATGCTCGTTGGCGTAGGGCTCGCGGGCCTTGCGGAAGAAGTTCAGCCGATCGATGAAGTGACTCATGGTCGCTCTCCAGGCTCCTCGAAAAGATGCGTGACCCCTTCGGGTCACCCGTCCTGCGCCGCCGCCTCATGTCGCTCGCGGCCAGGGTCGTTGGAGCCGATTCTGGGCGATCCCGGCGCCGATTACTGCCCGGTTACCTCCATATACATCGCCTCTACCCCCAAGGGGATAGGCGCCCCTGCAACCAGGGGATAAGCCCCTGGCGGCAGGCATTGCGGACGACGGGGAGAGGGGGCAGCGGATCGCGGGGCCGGTGAGCCGGTTGGCTCGGGGCCGGACCAGGATGGCTCAGCGGCGCGCGCCGCGGGCATGGTCGGCCAGCATCACCAGCATGCAGAGCACCAGGGCGGCATAGAGGAACATGAAGCCGGCCGTATTGAGCCCCGTCCACACGCTGCCGAGCACGAACACCGGCGGCAACAGGGCGGCGAAGAGCCCGCCGAGGGTCAGTGCCAGGCCGCCCACCAGCACCATGTCCTCGCCGTGGTCGCGATGGATCAGCCGCATCAGGCTGCCAAGCCCCAGGCCCATGGCCAGTCCCATCAGCGCGAGCAGCAGCTCGAAGCCCCACAGGGGCGCGTCGTAGTGAAGCGCCAGGGTCCCATGCACGCCATGGATCTGCATCGTGAAGGGCGGATAGGAGAGCAGGAACAGGCAGACCAGCACGAAGGCGCTGACCCACCAGCGCAGGCTGCGGAAATCATGGCGGTCGGCCAGGGTCCCTCCCGCCACCTGGCCGACCCCCACCACCAGGGGGAAGGGCAACCCCCACTGGGCCGCGGCCTGTTGCGAGAGGCCGTAGCGCGCCGCCAGCTCCCCCGGCAGCCACAGCGCCAGGCCGACGAAGGTGCCGAAGAAGAAGCCGTAGGTGATGGCCAGCCGCCACAGCGACCAGTCCCGCAGCCGTCGCAGCCCCGCGCCCAGGGTGCCCGACGCGCGGCGCACCGGGCCGTCGGACGGCGTGCCGGCATCGTCGGCAAACAGCCACAAAAGCCCTGCGACCAGTGCCACCGGCAGCAGGTAGAGCAGCGGGGCCAGGCGCCACCCATAGGCCTGGCTCACCAGGGGCAACAACAGGTAGCCGAGCCCCGCCCCGACCATGCCGGCCCCATACAGCCCCAGTGCCAGGCCGACGTGACGCGCCGGGCCCAACGTGGCCACATGGACCAGGCCGGCGGCCAGGGCGCCGGCCCCGACACCGAGTCCCAGGCCCGCCAGCAGGTACTCCGCATAGTGATCGGCATGGCCGACCCACCACAGGAAGGGACAGATCCACAGCAGACAGCCGAGCATGACCCGGCGCCCTCCCAGGCGACGCGCCAGCAGCGCCGTGGGCAGGCTCGCCAGCCCGCCGGCCAGCAGCGGCATCGCCAGCAGGATCGCGAAGGCCAGCGGGCTCAGGGCCAGATCCCGCCTGAGCTCGAGGCCCAGCACGGCAAACAGGGTCCAGCAGGCGAAGACCAGGGCGAAGGCCAACGGCGAGAGCACCACCACCACCAGGGCGCGATAGCCCAGCGGCGGCGTCGGCTCGGCCAGCCGGGCCACCTCGGGCGGGCCGCTGGGGGGGATGAGGGAGTCGGCACGCTTCATGATCGGGACTCACGGGAAGATATCCAGATTCTCGTGAGCCCCCGAGTCAGCGTCAAAAGGGCATGGGAGGTACGCCTTTGAGAGAGAGACACCTACCTACTAGGGTATAGTGGCATTCAGCACACCACTCCCCTGGCGTCCCCGGAGACCCCGATGAAACTGCTGCAACGCTCCCTGGTGGCCCGCATCATCGCCTCGCTGCTGGCGATCAGTGCCATGGCGCTGGTCAGCATCGCGGTGACCATGAGTGTGGCCGGCAGCAGCCAGGGAGACGCCGCCGCCATCAACCTGGCCGGCTCGCTGCGCATGAACTCCTACCAGCTGGTGGCCGCCTTGCAGCGCTTCGACCGCGCCCCGGCCCCCGAGCGACGCACTCAGGTCGAATCCATCGCCGGCCGCTTCGCCGAGCGACTGGACAGCCCGGAACTGACCGACGCCTTGCCCGGCGCCGATGACCACGAGCTGCAGGCCCAGTACCGGCGACTGAAGACGCACTGGCAGGACCAGCTGGCCCCGCGGGTCGCCACGGCGGTGGACGGGCAGACCGTGGCGATCGCCCAGCTGAACCGCGAGCTCGAGGGCCTGGTGGAGGAGATCGACCGCCTGGTGACCCTGCTCGAGCAGAACAGCGAGGCCAAGATCCAGCTGCTCAGCGCCCTGCAGATCCTGTTCCTGGTGCTGACGGCAGTGGTGGTGGCCATCGCCCTCTACGACATCCGCTACAACCTGGTCCGCCCCCTGCACCAGCTGGTGGTGCTGGCCAGGGAGGCCGGACGCCGCAACTTCGGCTATCGCACCCGGCTGGCCGGCAGCGACGAACTGGCCCTGCTCGGCCGCACCCTGGACACCATGGCCTCGGAGCTCGGCGCCAGCTATGCGGAGCTCGAGGAACGCGTGTCGCGCAAGAAGCAGGAGCTGGCCCGCAGCAATGCGGCCATGCAGATCCTCCACGACGGCAGCCGAGCCCTCTATGGCGGGGGCAACGACCTGTGTGCCAGTGCCGCCCCGATGCTCCGCCGCCTGGAAGACCTGCTCGGCATCGGCCCCATCGGCCTGTCGCTGCACGACCCCTTCGACCAGCGCGAGGTGCCGATCCTGGCGACCCACTCGCGGAGCCGGCCGACCTATTGCCGCGACCACGACTGCCACGCCTGCCTGATCGATCCCCAGCCCCTGGAGCTCTCCGAGAGTGGCGATGCCGAGTGCCTGCTGCTGCCGGTGAGCGTCGGCGAGACCCTGCTCGGCACCCTGGAAGTCTGGTACCCCACCGAAGCGCCGATCACCGACAGTACCCGTCGGCTGCTCTATGCCCTCACCGACCAGCTGGCCACGGCGGTCTACCTGCAACGGCGCATCGAGGAAGAGCAGCAGGTGACGCTGATGAACGAGCGCACCATCATCGCCCGGGAACTCCATGACTCCCTCGCCCAGTCGCTGTCCTACCTGAAGATGCAGGTCGCTCGCCTCGAGCGCATGCAGGCCAAGGAGGTGCCGCGGGAGACCCAGGCGCCGGTGTTCGACGAGTTGCGCACCGGGCTGGACAGCGCCTACCGCCAGCTGCGCGAACTGCTCACCACCTTCCGCCTGCGCCTCGACGGCCCGGGGTTGCAGAGCGCCCTGCGCCAGACCACCCTGGAATTCGGCGAACGCCTGGGCTTCCCGGTGGAGCTGTACTTCGATGTACCGCCCCACCTGCTCAACCCCAACGAAGAGATTCATGTCCTGCAGGTGGCACGCGAGGCCCTGGCCAATGTGCACAAGCATGCCCGGGCCCACTGGGCGTCGGTGACGGTCCACTTCGCCCAGGCTCGCCTGTGGATGATGATCGAGGATGACGGCATCGGCCTGGAAGACGACAGCTCCCCCCCCATGCACTATGGCCTGGTGATCATGCGTGACCGGGCCGAGACCCTGGGCGGCGAGTTCGAGGTGCGCAATCGCGACGGCGGCGGTACCCTCGTGGCCATCACGTTTACCCCGCAGACGGCACGACTGATCGCCCAGCAGCCCGCCGAGCAACCCGTCAGCCTTCAACCAGCGAACAGGGACCCCGCAGGATGACCCGGAACGCCCAAGACACCGCCACTCTGCTGATCATCGACGACCACCCGCTACTGCGACGGGGGGTGACCCAGCTGCTCGAGCTGGAGGACGACCTGGAGCTCGCCGGCGAGACCGGCGAGCCGGAGGAAGGCGTTCGCCTCGCCGGCGAGCTGGATCCGGACCTGATCCTGCTGGACCTCAACATGCCGGGGATGGACGGCATCGAGACCCTCAAGCGGCTGCGTCAGGACGGCTTCGCCGGGCGTATCGTGATGTTCACGGTCTCCGACCACGAGGAGGATGTGGTCGCCGCCCTGCGCGCCGGTGCCGACGGCTACCTGCTCAAGGACATGGACCCGGACGACATGGTGCGCCAGCTGCGCCAGGCGGCACTCGGCCGCATGGTGATCAGCGAGAGCCTCACCGCCCTGCTGGCCGAGGCCCTGCGCAGCCAGCGAAACCAGCCGGCCACGCCGGATATCCAAAGCTTGACCCAGCGCGAGCGGGAGATCCTCCGCGAGCTGGCCGCGGGCCTGTCCAACAAGCTGATCGCCCGCAAGCTCGACATCACCGAGGGCACGGTGAAGGTCCACGTCAAGCACCTGCTCAAGAAGCTCAACCTGCGTTCCCGGGTGGAGGCCGCGGTGTGGGCCGTGCAGGAGGGTGTGGACAAGTAGTCGGACGGGGTTCTCTGTGGATACCTCCAAATAATCTCGCCGCTCCTGCCCGCGCGTGCGTCCGCAGGGCGGCGTGGCTAAGCCCCTGATATTGCTGGCCAATGCCCGGCCTACCCCCCTACCCCCCAAGGGGTATCCCGCTGTTTTCCTGGCTTTTTCGGCCCGTTTCCCTGCTTTTCCCCCAGGCGTATCTTGCACCGCAAAGCCCCAGGCTTGATGCCGGTCAACCGCCATCGCGCGACGGGGCTCCATCGAGAGACCGCAAGGGGGATAGACCATGACCAGACAGAGTGCCGATTCCAGCCACTGGGAGGCCGGCCAGAAGCCGCTGCCTCCCCGCGGGCGGCGCAACGCCGATATCGAACACTGGGACGTCGAGGATCCGACGTTCTGGCAGTCCACCGGCCGCCGGATCGCCAACCGCAACCTGTGGATCTCCATTCCCAGCCTGCTGATGGGCTTCGCCGTCTGGCTGATGTGGGGCATGATCACCACCCAGATGCGCAACCTGGGCTTTCCCTTCACGGTGGACCAGTTGTTCACCCTGACCGCCATCGCCGGCCTGTCCGGGGCCACCCTGCGCATCCCGGCGTCGTTCATGATCCGCATCGCCGGCGGGCGCAACACCATCTTCCTGACCACCGCCCTGCTGATGCTGCCGGCGCTCGGCACCGGCATCGCCCTGATGAACCCGGGAACGCCCTTCTGGGTCTTCCAGGCCCTGGCGCTGCTCTCGGGGATCGGCGGGGGCAACTTCGCCAACTCGATGAGCAACATATCGACCTTCTACCCGAAGAAGCAGCAGGGCTACGCCCTGGGCATGAACGCGGGCCTCGGCAACTTCGGCGTCACCACCATGCAGATCCTGATCCCGCTGGTGATGACCGTCGGCGTCTTCGGCGCGCTGGGCGGCGAGCCGATGGAGCTGCAGAAGGCCAGCGGCACCCTGATCGGCCGCATCGGGGCGGGCACCGATACCTGGATCCAGAACGCCGGGCTGATCTGGCTGGTCTTCCTGATCCCGCTGGCCTTCGCCGGCTGGTTCGGCATGAACAATATTCGCGCGATCACGCCCCACCCCGGGTCTCCCGTGCAGGCCTTCGGCAAGATCCTCGGCCTCTACGGCGTGGGCCTGATCACCGCGGTGATCGGCGTGGCTGCCCTGAGCTGGCTGAACATGTGGCTGGCCCTGCCGCTGACCATCGCCCTGACCCTGGGCCTGCTGCGCCTGATTCCCGGCGACATCAAGCCGAATATCCAGAAGCAGTTCGCGATCTTCTCCAACAAGCACACCTGGGCGATGACGGTGCTCTACATCGCCACCTTCGGCTCCTTCATCGGCTTCTCCGCGGCCCTGCCGCTCTCCATCAGCGTGATCTTCGGCAACATGATGGAGGTGGCCGCCGACGGCACCATCACTCGCGTGGCCAATCCCGACGCTCCCAGCGCCCTGACCTGGGCCTGGATGGGCCCCTTCGTCGGCGCCCTGATCCGCCCGGTGGGCGGCTGGATCTCCGACAAGGTGGGGGGCGCCATCGTCACCCAGGCCATCTCCGTGGTGATGGTCCTGGCATCCGCCGCCGTGGGTTACGTGATGATGCTGGCCTACAACGCGACCGACCCCAACCAGTACTTCTGGATGTTCCTTGTGCTGTTCATCGTGCTGTTCGCCGCCAGCGGCATCGGCAACGGCTCCACCTTCCGCAGCATCGGCTTCATCTTCGACCTGCAGCAGAAGGGCCCGGTGCTCGGCTGGACCTCGGCCGTGGCCGCCTACGGCGCCTTCATCGCCCCGCGCGTGATGGGCGAGCAGATCAAGGCCGGCACCCCGGAGATGGCCATGTACGGCTTCGCCGTCTTCTATGCCCTCTGCCTGGTGGTCAACTGGTGGTTCTACCTGCGCGGCAACGCCTACGTGAAGAACCCCTGACGCCCGGCAGGCAGGACCGCTTCATCTGTCATGGCGACCGGGCCCCGGGACGGGCCCGGTTGTCGTCTTCGCCGACAGCGAAGGGGCTAGCCGCGCCTACCTCCAAGGGGATAGGTCCCGGCTATCAAGGGGTAGCGGCCAGGCGAACTTGATGCACATCAATATCGTCCGCCCCCCAACTGCCAGTCTGGAAGGCGACCATTCATGCATCGCCGAAGGAGGCTCGACATGAAACATCTCGAGGGCGTGACCCGGCCACAACAGTACCGGGCACTGACGCTCAGCACCCTGGCGTTCACCACCTGTTTCGCGGTGTGGACGATCTTTTCCATCATCGGCATCAAGATCAAGCAGGACCTGGGCCTCAACGAGACCCAGTTCGGCATCCTGGTCGCCACGCCGATCCTCACCGGCTCGATCAGCCGCATCTTTCTCGGCATCTGGACCGAACAGTTCGGCGGCCACCGGGTGTTCAGCGTGCTGATGCTGGTCACCGCGGCCTGTGTCTTCCTGCTGTCCTATGTCGAGTCCTACGCGATGTTCCTGGTCGCCGCCCTCGGGGTGGGCCTGGCCGGCGGCTCCTTCATCGTCGGCATCGCCTACACCTCCTACTGGTTCGAGAAGGAGAAGCAGGGCACGGCGCTGGGCATCTTCGGCGCCGGCAACGCCGGGGCGGCGGTGACCAACTTCGCCGCTCCCTTCCTGCTGCTGGCCCTGGGCTGGGAGCAGACCGCCGTGGTCTACGCCATCGTGCTGGCCGTGGTGGCCGTGGGCTTCTGGGTGTTCGCCTCGGAGGACCCGCTGACCCGGGCCCGCCGTGGAGAGGGCGCCAAGGCCACTTCTGCCAAGGCCCAGCTGGAGCCGCTCAAGCACCTGCAGGTGTGGCGCTTCGCCCTCTACTACTTCTTCGTCTTCGGCGCCTTCGTCGCCCTGGCCTCCTACCTGCCGCGCTACTACGTGGGCGCCTATGACGTCAGCATCGCCGTGGCCGGCTCGCTGGCCGCCCTCTACACCCTGCCGGCCAGCGTCTTCCGCGCCCTCGGCGGCTGGATGTCCGACCGCTACGGCGCCCGAGCGATCATGTATCTGACCTTTATCGCCTCGCTGGTCTGCCTGTTCCTGCTCGCCTATCCCGAGACCCACTACGTGGTGGAGGGCAAGGAGGGCCAGATCGCCTTCTCCCTGGCCATGCCACTGTGGGGCGTGGTGGTGCTGACCGTGCTGCTGGGCTTCTTCATGTCCCTGGGCAAGGCCGCGGTCTACAAGCACATCCCGGTCTACTATCCGGAGAACGTCGGCTCGGTGGGCGGCCTGGTCGGCATGATCGGCGGCCTGGGCGGGTTCTTCCTGCCGATCGTCTTCGGCGCCGTGCTCGACCTTACCGGGGTCTGGACCAGCTCCTACATGGTGCTCTTCGTGCTGGTGGCCGTCTCGCTGGTCTGGATGCACGGCGCCATCCGCCGCATGGAGCGCCGTCGGGTGCCGGAGCTCAGCGAAGAGCGCTACCGTTACCTGCCCGAGATCCAGGATGTGGGAAGCCGCCCTCCCCGCCAGGAAAAGCGGGCCGCGCCTGCCGCACCTTCGGCTCGCCCGAGCCCGGGGACCGAGGCCTGATCGACCCGCACCACGCCACGAATGCCGCCTTCGGGCGGCATTCGCCGTTCAAGCCCGCCCGAACTTGATCCAGGCCAGGGAAGGGCTCGCGTTGCCGACATATAGTAGTATTATGAATACATCTTCACTGCCAGCTGCCGGAGGTGCGCCATGTCCCTCACCCCCCCCGAGATCGCCGAGCCCCTCGTCAAGGAACCCGGCCGCGGCACCGCGCTGATCGTCTATGGTCTGTTCCTGGGCAGCGTCATGGCCGTGATCACCGCCCCGATCGGCGTGACCATCGCCCACCTGCGCCGGGGACGGGTGGCCGGATGGCTGGACAGCCATCTGCGCTTCCAGATCCGCACCTTCTGGCTGGGCCTCGCAGGCGGTGGCCTGGGCCTCGGCATCTGGCAGCTGCTGGGCTGGCTCCAGCTACCCGCCGCGACCTCCTGGGCGTTCGGCTACCTGTTCTTCACCGCCTGCCTGGTCTGGATGGTCGGGCGCTGCGGCGTGGGCCTGCATCGGCTGCTGGCCAACCGGCCCATTGCCAATCCGGCGAGCCTGGCCTTCGGCGGGGCCGCCGTGACCCTCGCGGGGTGAGCATGACCACGCCATACGCATCCCTCCGGCGCGTGCCGAACCCGGGATGGGGCCCGCTGTCCACGCTGCCCGGCAACCCGCTGATGTGGGTGCTGATCCTCAGCGAGATGCTGGTCTTCAGCGCCTTCTTCGCGCTCTATGCCGCGGAGCGGGTCACCGCGACGGCACTCTTCGACGTCTCACAGCGCCAGCTCGACCCGCTGATGGGCGGCCTCAACACCCTGGTACTGCTGACCAGCGGGCTCTGCGTGGCCCTGGCGGTGGAGGCGGTGAACCATGCGCAAATTCGCCGTGCCCGCCAGTGGCTGGGCGCCTCCATGGCGCTGGGCGTGCTGTTCGGCGTGATCAAGGGGGTGGAATATGCCGGCAAGTTCGCCGCCGGGATCACCCCGGAGACCAACGCCTTCTTCGGCTTCTACTACGGGCTCACTGCCTTCCACTTCGCCCATGTGCTGTTCGGCCTGGCGCTGCTGGCGCTGGTGAGCTGGCGCACCTCCACCGAGAATGTGGAGACCGCCGCGGCCTTCTGGCACATGGTCGACCTGATCTGGATCCTGCTCTATCCGCTGCTCTATCTGTTGAGGTGACCATGACCGCACTGCCCGGCACCCGCCGACTGCTCGCGACCTGGGCCACGCTGATGGCCCTGACGCTGCTCTCGATGGTCTCGGCGCGCCTGGACCAGAACAGCTGGCAAGCGCTGCCGCTGTGGTCGGCGGGCCTGGTGGTCGCCGCCACCGGCTATAAGGTCCAGCGGCTGCTGATGGTCTATCTCAACCTGCGCGTTGCCACCCCGGCCTGGCGGGGAGCCTTCGTGGGATTGGTGGTGCTGACGCTGGCGCTGATCGCCGGCGGCTACCTGGCCGCGCGGCTGAGCTGACACCGGCCAGGTGCCTCAGTGGCTCGAGGGTGGCGGCGTGGCCCTGGCCCAGCCCTCCAGGGCCCGCCCCAGACGCAGCAGCCCGTAGACCGCGAAGGGCACGACCAGCATCAGGACCACCCCCCAGTCGCGGGTGTTGATCAGCCATACGAGCGGCAGCACCACCCCCGTGGCGGCGATCAGCCAGATCGCCACGGCGAGCAGGAGTCGAGCGTTGGGTGCCATGGCAGACCTCCTCAGGTGGCAATGATCTGGCGGTAGATCCCCGGTAACGCCAGGGAGAGGTGCTCGGGACGCTGAACGATGGCATAGCCACCGCGGCCGAACAGGTGGGGGATGTAGCGCCCCGCCTCGCGGTCGATGGTCACCCCGAATACCCGCACCTCCTGGCGGCGTGCCTCGAGCACCGCCTTGCGGGTGTCCTCGATACCGTAGCGGCCCTCGTAGTAGTCGTTGTCGTTGGGCTTGCCGTCGGTCAACAGCAGCAGCAGCCGATGCCGGTTGGGCCGTTCGGCCAGCTGGCCGGCCAGATGGCGAATCGCCGGCCCCATGCGGGTGTAGGAGCCCGGCTTGAGGGCGGCGATGCGCCGCGAGACACGATCACCCATGGGTTCATCGAAGTCCTTGAGGGTATTGACCCACACCTTGTGGCGCCGCTGGGAGGTGAAGCTGTGGATGGCATAGTCGTCGCCGCAGCCCGCCAGTCCGTGGCCCAGCACCAGCAGCGCCTCCTTGGCCACGTCCAGCACGCGACGATCCTCCAGCCAGGCCTCGGTGGAAAGCGAGACGTCCACCAGGATCGAGACCGCCAGGTCACGGGCCTGGGTGCGGCTGTCCAGGTAGAGCCGGTCGCTGGCCTCCCCCGTGGCGGCCAGGTCGCAGCGGGAGCGGATCACCGCATCCATGTCCAGCTCGCTGCCGTCCAGCTGGCCGCGCAGCAGCTCGCGGCGCGGGCGCAGCGCCTCGAATTCACGGCGCACCCGGCGGATGCGTCGACGGGTGCTCTCGTCGGGCGTCCAGTCCTCCCCCTCCTCGCTCTGCACGTCGCTGAGCACCACGCAGTGGTCGGGCAGGTAGGCCTGGCGGCGATGGTTCCACTCGGGGTAGGTATGGCGCCCCGTCAGCCGGCCGCCGGAGGCCTCGTCCGGCGCCAGGTCGAGGTCGAGCTTGAGCCGGGAGGCCGCCTTCTTGCGGTTGGGCGTCAGCACGATCTCGTCGATCTGGTCGGCGGCCTGCCTGGCCTCCTCCTCTTCCTCGTCTTCCACGTGGCGGTTGAGGTTCACCATCTCCGCCCAGGAGAGCATCTTCTCCGAGGCATTGAGGATCAGCGGGTCGTCGCGGTCGGCCTGGTCCTGCTCGCGGCGGTCGGCCTTGCGCTTGCCCTGGTCGTCCTCGGGGGAGGCGCCGGCGCTGGCCAGCTCCTCGTCGTCGTCCAGCGTGGCCTCGCGGGCCCCGTCGCGGGTGCCCAGGGTGATGGCCTGGCCCCACAGCGGGACCGGCAGCATCGGCCGGTAGCCGCGCGGTGCCTGGAAGTCGCCCAGGGGGAAGCGTTCCTCGCGGATCGCCCGCTGCATGGCCTGGGCCCACTCCCCCTCGGGGTCGGGCGCGCCCAGCTCTGCGCGCAGGGCGGCCTCCAGATCCGCCTCGCGGGGCGGCAGCCGCCGGCGCCGCGGGCGGATCGCCAGCAGCTCGCCACCCAGCCGCACGTAGCGATCCGTCAGCCCCGGGAAGCGCGCCAGCGCCGCCCGCGCGGTACGGCGCGCCTCGCGCAGGCGCTGCAGATCGGCCTGCAGCGGGTCCGCGGCAAGTGCCACCGGCCGGGCCTCGGCCAGGAAGGCTGTGAGCCAGAGATAGAGGTCGCGGTTGAGGGACGCCTCGGGGAAGAGCGCCAGGCGCGGCGGCAGCAGCAGGTGCTCCTCGTCACGCCGGGCCTGGTCGAGGTCCTCCTCGTCGAGCCCCAGCCGCTGGCGCAGGCTCAGCCGGTGCGCCGAGGCGCGCCGGGCGATGGCGGCCACCTCGACTCCCGCCTCACCGCCACCGGCGCGGAAGAAGACGCCGAGCATGGGGCGCAGGCTCTCGAGGGTCACCGCCGCCTCGGGGTGGTCCGGATAGCTCGCCGCGCCGGAGGCCCAGCGGTGCCAGAAACGGCCGACGGTCTCCTCGACCTCAAGAAAGTCCAGCATCCATAGCCTCCTGATGAACGTGTCGAGATGGATTGACGTAACGCTTACCGGGCGCAGGGCTACGAGGAGGCGCTGTAAACCCTTCCCTGGGCGCTACATTTGCCATCCCTGGCAAATGACCTCCTCTTCGACCTGCCCCGGCGGCACGCAATCGGCCTCTTCTTAGCCAAACGTGGCCTGAATGGCTTCCATCAGTCCCTCCTGGACGTCCGCGTCATCCGAGAGCGGTTCCACCAGGGTGGCCCGGGCGGCATCGAGGATCGGCATGCCGGCACGGATCAGGGTCGCGCAGTAGACCAGCAGCCGGGTGGAGACGCCCTCCTCCAGGTCCTGCCCCTTCATGGCGCGCAGGCTGGCCGCCAGGTTGACCAGGGCCGCGCAGCGCTCGGCAGCCAGGCCGCTCTCCCGGGCGACGATCTCGCGCTCCACCGCCGGCGGCGGGAAGTCGAAGGACATCGCCACGAAGCGTTGGCGGGTGCTGGGCTTGAGAGACTTGAGGATGTGCTGGTAGCCGGGGTTGTAGGAGACCACCAGCATGAAATCGTCCGGCGCCTCGAGCAGCTCGCCGGTGCGCTCCAGCGGCAGCAGGCGTCGATCGTCGGTCAACGGATGCAGCACCACGCTGACGTCCTTGCGGGCCTCCACCACCTCGTCGAGGTAGCAGATGCCACCCTCGCGCACCGCACGGGTCAGCGGGCCGTCGACCCAGCGGGTCTCGCCGCCCTGCAGCAGGTAGCGGCCCGTGAGGTCGGCGGCGGTCAGGTCGTCGTGGCAGGAGACGGTGAACAGCGGCTTGCCGAGTTTCGCCGCCATGTGGCTGACGAAGCGGGTCTTGCCGCAGCCGGTCGGCCCCTTGAGCAGCATGGGCAGGCGCTGCTGGAACGCCTGCTCGAACATGGTGCACTCGTTGCCGACACTCTGGTAGTAGGGAATCTCCTGCTCGCCGGCGTTGGCGGCCACGGAGGAAAGCGGCATGGGGGTCACTCCCGTCTGGGTGAACGGACGAGGGCCCCCACGGGGCCCTCGGGTGGTCAGGTGTGCTCGGGGCCTGCGGTCAGCTGGGTGCCACCGGCCGGCACCTGCTCGCGAGCCGGGCCGAAGAAGGCGTAGATCAGCATGATCGCCCCGACGGCCACCGCGATACCGGCGCCCAGGCGCATCATGTAGAAGAGGCCGAGCTGGTCCTGCACCTCCATGTAGTTCATGCCCAGCACTCGCTGCAGGTGGGTCTGCACCACCCCGGCGAAGGTCAGGGTGAAGGTCATGAAGCACATCGCCGAGGTCATGATCCAGAAGCCCCACATGTTCAGCACCTGGTTGTAGGGCTGGACGCGACGCAACTGCGGCATGGCGAAGGTGATGATGCCGAGGATCAGCATCACGTAGGCCCCGTAGAAGGCCAGGTGGCCATGGGCGGCGGTGACCTGGGTGCCGTGGCTATAGTAGTTGATCCACGACAGGGTGTGCATGAAGCCCCACACGCCGGCGCCGAAGAAGGCGATGGTCGGGCAGCCCAGGGCCCACAGCATGGCGGCCTTGTTGGGATGGTTGCGACTGCCCTTCCAGAACATGGTGAAGGCGAACACCACCATGGCGAAGAAGGGAATCACCTCCAGGGTGGAGAAGATGCTGCCGATGGGCTGCCAGTAGCTCGGCGCGCCGATCCAGTAGTAGTGGTGCCCGGTGCCCAGCAGGCCGGAGAACAGTGACAGGCCGACGATGACATAGAGCCACTTCTCGATCACCTCGCGATCGACGCCGGTCATCTTGATCAGCAGGTAGCCCAGCAGCGAGGCCATGATCAGCTCCCAGACGCCCTCGACCCAGAGGTGCACGACCCACCACCAGTAGAGCTTGTCCACGGCCAGGTTGGTCGGATTGTAGAAGGCGAACAGCCAGAACACCGCGGCCAGCCACAGGCCCAGCATCAGCACCAGGTTGATGGCGGTCTTGCGGCCCTTGGCCAGGGTCATGCTGGTGTTGAAGAGGAACATCAAAAAGGAGATGGTGATCAGCACCTTGACCCAGAACGGCTGCTCGAGGAACTCGCGGCCCTCGTGGATCCCGAACTGGTAGCCGACGATGGCCGCGGCGCCGGCGAAGGCGAAGATGGCCAGCTGCAGGTAGGCCAGCCCGGGGCTGTGGATCTCCTGTTCGGCCTCTTCCGGCATAAGGTAGTAGGTGCTGCCCATGAAGCCGAGCAGCAGCCAGACGATCAGCAGGTTGGTATGGCTGACGCGCATGATGTTGAAGGGCATCAGCTCGGCCATGAAGTTGGGCCAGGCATAGACGGTGGCGGCCAGCAGGCCGAACACGATCTGCAGCGCGAACAGCGCCATGGCCACCATGAAGAAGGGCAGGGCCACCCTCTGGGTCTCGTATTTCATCGCTATGGGTCTCCTTGCGTCATCCGAAGCGCTGGCGGCTTAGCCGGCGGGATGTGGTGGCCAGTCCTGAGCGTCGATGCCGTCGGTCCACTCCAGGAAGTCGATCAGGGCGCTGAGCTCCTCGTCACTGAGGTCGAACTGCGGCATCTGCCGCCGACCCGGCGCGCCAAGCGGCTGGGCCTTCATCCAGGCAATGAGGCCAGCGCGAGCCGCCTCGGGGTTCTCCCGGCCGCCGTAACGCGTCCAGACGTTGCCCAGCTCGGGGGCGAAATAGGCGCCCTCGCCCATGATGCTGTGGCAGTTGATGCACATGTTCTCCTCCCACACCTCCTTGCCATGGACCACCGATTCGGTAAGCCCGGCACTGTCGGTGGAATCGGTGACCATGTACCAGTGGCTGTGGGCCGTCAGCGCGGCGAACAGCAGAAAGAAGAACAGCGACCCGCCATAGAAGATGTTGCGGGCCGCCGACTTGGTGAGACCTTCGGCCATGGACTTCCCCCCTCGCTCGAATGGCGACGCCATCATCATCACAGCGTCACTAAGATGCATATATAATACATGTTAATCCTAGCAGCTCCTTGGCCCGCCGAACCATGACACCGATCAATTCCTGTCACCAGGAGAGTTCATGGTGGCTTCCGGAAGCCGCCAGCCATCGGTAGGGCCCTCAGCGGTCGCTGGTGATGTCCTGGATCCAGGTCAGGGCGGCCACGCCGCCGGGCAGGCCCAGGGTGGGAACGGCCAGCATGGCCACCTGCTCGAGAGCCGCGGCGGACTCGCCCTCTTCCAGCGCCCGCCGCACATGGGAGTGCACGGCGCCCTCCGAGCCGGCACCCACGGCCAGGGCCAGCTTGACCAGGCGACGGGTGCGCGCGTCCAGGGGGCCACTCTCGGCACAGGCCTTGCCCAGCGCCGTGAAGGCGTCCCAGACCTCGGGGTACTGCTCGGCCACCAGGCCGGCGCCGGCGGGAAGTTCCTGTCTCGACATGACATCGTCCTTCTATCGGGAAATGGCGGAGTCAGTATAGGAGGGCCCGGCTCAGGCCAGCCAGGACAACGGGCTGTGCTGGACCGCCGCGCCCACCATGAAGGCGAACACGGCCAGGGCGGCCAGTGCCGCCACGCCGCGCACCGCCGGTGTCCGGCCGCGCTTGATGGCCAGCGTGCCGAGGCCGATATACGCCAGCAGGGCGAGCAGCTTGGCGGCCAGCCAGGGCTGCTGATGGGGCCACAGCGAGAGGGCCACCATCAGCCAGACCCCGAGCCCCAGCAGCGCGCTATCGACCAGGTGAGGTAGCACCCGCACCCAGCGCCGGGCAAGGTTCGGCGAGGCGCGTACCGACCACCAGGCCCGCACCAGGAAGAGTCCCAGGCTCAGGGCCGCGGCGCTCATGTGCAGGTGCTTGATCAGGGCATAGTGCTCCATGGGAATCAGCCGTCCTTGCCGTCCAGCCGGGCGGTGCTCAGCGGCAGCGTGTAGTGGAGCAGAAAGATCGCGTAGGCCAGGCACCAGAAGATAATGCCCAGATTGTAGGTCCAGTGGCTGATGCCGGGATATACCGCCAGCACCGGCGAGCGCAGGACGGCGGCGGCGATCAGCAGCCCCAGGGCCACGCCGATGCCCGGCAGGCTGCGGATGGAGCGACCGGTGTGGCCCAGCGAGACCCGTGCCATCATCGCCAGCATCATGGTGCCCATGCCGCCGATGGTCAGCGCATGCACGGCCAACTCGACGCGGAAGGCACCCAGCGCCGCCAGGGCCCACATGGCCAGCCCCAGGCAGAGGAAGGCGTAGCTGGCATGCAGGCCCCAGAGCAGCGGCTCGCGGCGGGTGTGGAGTCCATCCCAACGGGCCAGTCGCAGGGTATTGGCCACTGCCGCGAGCCCCGTCAACCCGGCGAGCCCCGCGCCGGGCAGGACCAGGCCCAGCACGGCGGCCAGCTGGGCCAGCACCAGTGCCGCCATGCTGCCCAGGGTCAGCCGCTCCAGCCAGGGCAACGGCGCCGGCCGGGGACGTCCCAGGCGATTGGCGGTGAACATCGGAATCACCCGGCCGCCGATCACCACCATCAGGGCGGTGATCAACAGCACCGCCAGGTAGGCCCCTTGGCGGATCAGCGCGGCATCCCCCTGCAGGACCCCGAGATGCATCGCCAGGTTGGCCAGGACCAGCAGCCCGAGGGCAGGCAGGAAGACCAGGTTGCGCCAGCGCCGAGCGGCGATCACCAGTCGCGCCATGACGGCCGCCACCACCACCAGGAAGGCCAGGTCCACCAGCGCCGGCAACAGCGGCGGCAGCCCCAGCGGAACGGCCAGCAGCACCCGCCCGGCCAGCCACAGCGCCGCCAGGGCCAGCAGGGGCCAGCCGCGCAGGCTCGGCAAGCCGGTCCAGTTCTGCACGGCGGTGAGCAAGAAGCCCGCCACCACGGCGGCGGCGAAGCCGAACAGCATCTCGTGCTGGTGCCACCAGAGCAGCCCACCCTGGGGTCTGAGCAGCACGTCGCCATGCCAGAAGGCCAGCCAGACCACCAGGGCGACCACCCCGAACAGCGCGGCCAGCAGGAAGAAAGGACGGAAGGCGAGGCGGGCCAGGGGCAGGCGCGCCGGCGAGAAGGAAGAGGCTGTCATGACGAATACCCGACTGAAACACTTGGATATCGCCATTGTGCGCTCGCCGGGGTCGGAAAAACCATGACAGGCATCAAGCATGCTTCTTTATGCCACGCCCATGGCCCTGCCAGGCGGTCGGGCGCGCTCAGGCGCTATCGTCCTCGCCGACCGGCGTGTCCCGCTCGTAGTGGAACTTCATGTAGACGATCCCCGGGGTCATCACCAGGCGCCAGGCCAGTTCCACCGCGTCGCTGAACGCCGGGTCGAAGTCGCGCAGGGTCGCCACCATCGTCTCCAGCCAGAGGTCGTAGAGCGATGGCTGGATGTCGAGATGCCGGCGGTTGTGGCTGATGGCCACCTTGTCCAGGTAATAGTCGGCATGGCTGGAGGCATAGAAGGTCAGCAGGTGGTAGAAGGATTTCTTGAGCATGGCCTGCTGGCGATGCATGTCAGTGTGTCGGAACTTCGTCGCCACCTCCGGCGAGGCGGCGACGAAGCGCTCGTAGAAGGCCTCGAAGAAGCCCTTGCCGTCGACCTGGCGCTCCAGCACCCGGGCATAGCTCGCATCGAAGACCGTCTCGATATCCAAGGCCTGCCTCCCCCGGGCTCTCAGCGTCGAACGGGGCGCTGCTCGCCGCCCCTGACTTGAAGCGTAGTCGCCTCGCGTGACGCGTCCCAGCCCGGGCCCGCCGGGTCATGACCGACCTCGAGGCCCGAGACGACGCCCCGGCCATCAGTGGCTGGTGCCTTCCTCATAGCGGGTCTTGTTCCAGACGTTGTACTTGCCGGAGGGCTTGCTCATGGGAATGCGCTGCTCCTCCTCCAGGGTATCGCCGTCATAGACAATCACCGCGCCCTCCTCCTCCCAGACACTCAGCAGCAGCTTCTCGCCATAGCGGTCGAATTCCACATGGGCGGCGGTCTTGCCGGGCGCGGGGATCAGCGTCTCGACGATCTCCAGGCTCGCCTTGTCGATGATGTGGACCCGGTCGCGGTTGGGGCCGAAGAAGACGTCCACCCAGACGTAGGGGGAGTTGGCATGGCTGCGCATGAAGAAGCCGGGGCCATCGGTCTCGAGGGTCTTGATCACCGTCCAGTCGGTCATGTCGATGATAGAGACCGCCGCTCGAGTGAGGTGGGGGGTCGCCATCACGCGGCGCCCCTCGTGTTCCCAGGTGATGCCCGAGCCCAGGTGGGGCATGCCCTCCAGGGGCAGGTCGGCCACCTTCTCGCCGCTGTCCAGGTTCACCACCATGCCGCCCTGGCCGCCCCGCGAGGCGCCGATGACGTGGTCATATTCGAGGTCGAAGAAGAAGTCGTCCAGGTAGTCAGGCACCGGGATGCGCCGTACCTGGAAGTTGGGGGTATCGTGGCCGCGTCGCTTCTCGAGCGGCGTGGCCATATGGCCGGTGGAGACCACCGGCTCGGTGGGCAGCGGCCAGGGGATCTCCCATACCTCCTCGAGGTCCTTGAGCGCGGCGATGAAGCTTCCCCGGGGCGGCGCGGCATAGACGGCGCTGACCCGGGAGCTCTCGCCGTCCTCGCCCACCACCGGATAGACCTTCATCAGGTCGAGGTTGTGGGCGTCGAAGAGCACCAGACTGTGGGGCAGGTAGTTGGCGGCCATCACGTAGCGGCCGTCGGCGGAGACGGCGATGTTGCGCATGTTGATGCCGGCGCGCACCTCGGCCACCACCTCCATGTTGTAGATGTCGTACTTGGTGATCCAGCCGTCCCGGGAGCCGAAGAAGACATGGCGCCCGTCGGGCGTGTACTTGGGCCCACCGTGCAGGGCGTAGCGAGTCTCGAAACGGTGGATCCGCTCGAAGGTGTCGCCATCGAGCAGGCTGGCATGGTGGTCGCCCGTCTCCACCACGATGAACAGATTGAGCGGATCGGCATCGAAAAGCGGCACATCGGGCAGGCTGCCGTCGGGGTGGGCCACGACCTGGCTTGCCAGGATATCCTGCTGGGTCCAGCGTGGCTCGACCACCGGGGGACGGTAGATCCACTCGGCCAGGGTGGCGATCGCCGCGTCGTCGAGGGTCTCGCCGAAGGCCGGCATCTGGCTGGCCGGTCGGCCGTGACGGATCACCGCCTCGGCCGCCTCCGGCGTCAGGCGCGAGAGATTGCCCGGCAGCAGGGCCGGGCCGATGCCGCCCAGGCGGGTCTCTCCGTGACAGGCGGCACACTCGGCCTGATAGAGCGCCTCGGCCTGCTCGGCGTCCGCCGGGGCGATGACCGCCAGCAGCACCACAGCGACCAGCGTCGACAGGCAGGTCTTGTGCAAGGCAATTCGCATCACAGGGCCATCCGCTCCCCGACCAGGGCCAGCGTCTCGCCCTCCGCGAAGCTCGCCGCCTTCGGTGCCGGCTGGGCCAGGCTGTCGGCCAGGCGCACCACCTCGCCCACCACGATCAGGGTGGGCGGCTTGAGCCCCTCACGGGCAATGGTCTCGACCAGTTCGGCCAGGCAGGTGATCACCCGACGCTGCTGGGGCGTGGTGCCGCGCTCGACCAGGGCCACAGGGTGGCTCGCCGGCAGGCCATGGCCCTGCAGCTGCCGGCTGATCGTCTCGGCATTGGCCAGGCCCATGTAGAACACCGCCGTATGGTGGGCCGCGGCCAGGGCTCCCCAGTCCAGGACGAGCTCGCCGTCGCCCTTGGCGTGGCCGGTGACGAAGGTGACGCTCTGGGCGTGATCCCGATGGGTAAGCGGGAAACCGCCGTAAGCGGCACAGCCCTGGGCGGAGGTGATGCCCGGCACCACCCGGAAGGGGATGTCGTGAGCGATCAAGACCTCACCCTCCTCGCCACCGCGCCCGAAGATGAAGGGATCGCCCCCCTTGAGCCGCACCACCCGCTGCCCCTCGCCCGCCAGCCGCACCAACAGGGCATTGGTCTCGTCCTGGGTCAGGGCATGGCAGCGTGAGGCCTTGCCCACGTAGAAGCGCCGCGCCCTGGGGTTGGCCAGGGCCAGCACGTCCCTCGAGACCAGGCGGTCGAAGACCAGGCAGTCGGCCTGCTCGAGCAGCGACAGGGCCCGCAGGGTCAGCAGGCCCGGGTCGCCGGGCCCGGCCCCGACGATGGCCACCTCACCGGGGGCCAGAGGCGCCTCGGCCAGCTCATAGGAAACGCGACGTGTCGGCATGGCGGAGTTCCTCGTCAGCCTTACTGGATTTCGACGGCCTGGATGGCCTCATGGGGGGCGGCAATGCGGCGCTCGCCCGCTTCCTCGACGCCGATCTCGTCGTTGGTCAGGTAGCAGCCTGGATCCTCCTCCCAGGGATCGCCGGTGACCTTCCAGGCCCGCACCCGGGTATTGCCGTTGCAGATGGCCAGGTAACGGCAGGCGCCGCAGCGCCCCTTCACGGGCCGCGGGCGCTGACGGAAGCCCTGCATCAGCGGGTCGCGGGTATGGCGCCAGATCTCGGAGAAGGGCGTCTCGCGGACGTTGCCCAGGTCGTGGTCCCACCAGAAGGTGTCCGGGTGGACATTGCCCAGGTTGTCGATATTGGCAATGTGTTCACCGGAGGCATTGCCACCCCAGGCCACGAGCCGCTGGCGCAGGGCCGGTGCCTGGTCGGGGAAGTGGTGTTCGGCCCAGCGCAGCAGGAAGGGACCGTCGGCGTCGTTGTTGCCCGTGACGTACTCGCGCTCGACGCCGCGCTCGAGCTCGTCCCGGCAGTGGTCGAACAGCCGCGTCATGGCGTCCCGGGTCATCCGGTACCAGGCATCCTGCTTGCTGTGGCGGCGGCCGCGCCCGCCATAGTTGAGGTGGGACAGATAGAACTTGTCGACGTCGTGCTCGGCGAGCAGAGCCAGGATGTCATCAAGCTGGGCATGGTTCTCCCGGGTCAGGGTGAAGCGCAGGCCCACCTTGATGCCACGCTCCTTGCACAGCTTCACCGCGTGCAAGGACTCCCGGAAGGCGCCCCGACGCTGGCGAATGGCGTCATGGGTCGCCTCCAGGCCATCGATGCTGATCCCCACGTAGTCGTAGCCGACGTCGGCAATCGCGTCGATGTTGGCCTCGGTGATCAGCGTGCCGTTGGTGGAGAGGCCGGTATAGAGGCCGAGCTCGCGGGCCCGATGGGAGAGCTCGAAGATGTCGGGGCGCATCAGCGGCTCGCCGCCGGAAAGGATCAGCGCCGGTACCCGGAAGCGGTGCAGGTCCTCCAGCACGGCATGGGCCTCGGCACTGGACAGCTCGCCGGCAAAGTCGATGTCCGCCGAGGTCGTGTAGCAGTGCTTGCAGGTCAGGTTGCAACGTCGGATCAGGTTCCAGATCACCACCGGCCCGGGCGGCTGGCGACGCGGCAGCACGGGGGCCGGCGCGAGCAGGGTCTTGATGTAGCGGGTGACTCTGAACATGGTGTCTCTCCTCGACGGGCGTCTCAGCGGCGCTGCGGGGTATCGCTCCCCGCGCCACCGGGCCCCAGGCGCAGCCCGGTCTTCTTGAGGATGCGCGAGCTGTAGAGGATGCGGTGCTCCCGGCAGGCCTCGCCGAGACGGGCGCGCAGCACCTCGGCCTGGCGCTCCACCTCCTCCCGGCTGCGCCCGTGGAGCATGGCGAAGAGGTTGAAGGGCCAGTGGGGACGGTGACGGGGGCGGCGGTAGCAGTGACTGACCCCCTCGATGGCGGCGATCTCGCGGCCCAGCCGGTCGATCTCGGCGTCGTCAACGTCCCACACGGTCATGCCGTTGGCCACGTAGCCCAGGCGATAGTGGTTGGGCACGGCGGCGACTCGGCGGATTACCCCGCGCGCCGCCATGGCCTGCATCCTGGCCAGTACCTCGTCGCCGCTCATCCCTGTCATCCGGCCCACCGCCCCCCAGGGATCGGGAACCAGCGGCAGTCCGGCCTGGGTGGCCAGCACGATGGCCCGGTCCCGCACGTCCAGGAGCCCCTCCGGCGTCGCGGCAGGCCGCTCGGCATCGCGCGAACGTCCCTCAGACGGGGAGATGGAGTCGAACATGGAACTCCTCCTCCTTGGGCATGTTGAAGACCGGCAGGCCGGTGGCCGCCTCGATGGCCTCGATCACCTCGGCGATACGCTCCGGGGCCTCGGTGGCCAGCACGAACCACATGTTGAGGGCGTGCTCGCGGCGATAGTTGTGGGCCACCTCGGGAAAGGCGTTGACCGCCTCGGCGACCCGCTCGAAGTCTGGCTCCGGCACTGCCAGGGCCGCCAGGGTCAGCCCGCCGCCCAGGCGCTCGGCGTGGTACATGGGCCCGAACCGGCTCAGCACCCCGGCCTCGCGGAGGCGTTCGAGACGGTAGAGCAGCTCGCCCTCGGAAATGCCCAGCTGCGCGGCCACCACGGCATAGGGGCGCGCCGTGAGCGGCAACCCTTCCTGCAGGCGGTTGATCAGGCGGCGGTCGGGGGCGTCCAGCTCCGCGGGGCTCATGGCGACGGCTCCGCGGCATAACGGCCGCCACACTGACGATAGGCCTGCTCGCTGAACAGCACGCGATGCTCGAGGTCCGCGAGCCCCTGGCGCTCGACGATGGCCGCGAGCTGGGCGAGGACCCGCTCGCGACGGATACCATGCAGCATGCAGAAGAGATTGTAGGGCCAGTCCGGGAGGCATCGCGGTCGCCGGTAGCACAGGGTCACCGCCACCTCACGGGCCAGACGGCGGCCCACCTCGGCGACCCGGGCATCGGGGACGTCCCAGACCACCATGGCGTTGGCCCCAATGCCCAGCGGCCGGTGACGCACCACCAGGCCCTGTCGCTTGATCAGTCCCGTGGCCTGCCAGCGGTGGACACAGGCGAGAACCTCGCCTTCGGTCAGGCCGCACTGCTCGGCCAGGACCTGCCAGGGGCGCGGCGACAGGGGCAGCCCCCACTCGAGCCGCTCGCGCAGGCGGCGCTGCGCCTCGTCCGCCTTGGCGGCGGCCTGCGGCGCGGGAGGGGGGGTCGTGATGGAACTCATCTCGCCTCCAGTTCGGCCCAGGGAATCGGAAACGCCAGGTCGATGTGATAGCCCTCCAGCATCGGCAGGCGCAGCAGCGGATGGCCCAACTCGGCCTCCAGGCGGTCCAGGCGACTCGCCAGGCTGGCCGCATCCGGCGCCGTCATCACGAACCACAGGTTGTAGGCATGATTCCTGGCATAGTTGTGGTTCACGCCAGGCGCCCGGTTGATGATCGCGGCGCAGGCATCCCGTTCGTCTTCCGGCACGGCCACCGCGGCCAGCAGGCTGGCGCCGGCCCGGGCGTGGTCGAAGACCGGTCCCACCCGGCTCACCACGCCGAGCGCCAACAGCCGTTCAAGGCGGGCAATCACCTCCGCCTCGGAAGTGCCCAGGCGCTCGGCCATGCGGGCAAAGGGCCGGGTGCAGACCGGCAGGCGACGCTGGTAGTAGTCGATCAGGCGACGGTCCAGGGCATCAAGGTCTCGGGGATCAACAGGCATCGCGACCACTCATCCATGGAAATTGGGGCGGGCCGGTGCTACCGGCCCGCCGGGACGCCTCAATAGACGTCGTGCTGGGTGTTGTAGACGTTGAACTTGCCGGTCGGCGTGACCAGCCGCTCGTCCTTGATCACCGCTTCCAGCTCGCGGGTCTCGTCGTTCACCACCACCAGGGCCGAGGTCTCGTCCATGGTGTTCCATACCGAGAACCACACCTCGTTGCCGGCGTGGTTGTACTCCGGCTGCACGACCCGCTTGGGCCCCTCGCCCAGATCCGCCCACTCGGCGATGGGCAGCACCTCGAAGCCGGCTTCCAGGTCGTTGATGTCGTAGACCGCCACGCTCTGGCTGATGGCCTCGCCGGGGTTCAGCGGGGTATCGACGTAGAGGTTGTCGGACTCGGGATGGGTCTTGATGAACAGCGAACCGCCACCCTGGCCCTCCAGGGTGCGCACCACCTGCCAGGCCTGGTCGGGATGGCCTTCCGGGTCGGTGCCGATCAGCTGGATGGTATTGTCGCCGAGATGGCTGGTGGCCCAGACCGGCCCGAACTCGGGGTCGACGAAGTTGGCGCCGCGCCCCGGGTGGGGGATCTTGCCGACGTCGACGATGGCCTCCAGCTCGCGCTCCTGGGCATCGATGACCACGATCTGGTTGGACTCGTTGGCCGCGGTCAGGAAGTAGCGGCCGGTGCTGTCCCAGCCACCGTCATGCAGGAAGCGGGAGGTGTCGATCTCCACCGTGGACAGGGCATCCAGGTCCTCGTAGTTGACCAGCTGCACCTTGCCGGTCTCCTTGACGTTGACGATGAACTCGGGGTGCTGGTGGGAGGCCACGATGGCCGCCACCCGCGGCTCGGGATGGTATTCCTGGGTATCGACGGTCATGCCCCGGGTGCTGACGATCTTCAGCGGCTCCAGGGTCTCGCCGTCCATGATCACGTACTGCGGCGGCCAGTAGGTACCCGCCACGGCAAACTTGTCCTCGTAGCCCTCGAACTTGGAGGTCTCCACCGAGCGGGCCTCCAGGCCGACCTTGATGGAGGCGACGATTGCGGGCTCCGCCATCCACAGGTCGATCATGTCGACCTTGGCGTCGCGGCCGATCACGAACAGGTAGCGACCGGACGCCGACATCCGCGAGATGTGCACCGCATAGCCGGTATCCAGCACCTCGACGATCTCCTTGGAGGCACCGTCGATCAGGGCGATCTGGCCGGCATCGCGCAGGGTCACCGAGAACAGGTTGGCCAGGTCCAGGTCATTCATCTGTTCGGAGGGGCGCTCCTCGGGCGGCACCATCACCTCCCAGGTCTCCTGCATGGCCGGCAGGCCGAACTCGGGGGGCACCGGCGGCTCATGCATGATGTACTTGGCCATCAGCTCGATCTCGTCCTCGCTGAGTTCCCCCGAGGTCCCCCAGTTGGGCATGCCGGCCGCGGAGCCGTAGGTGATGAAGGCCTTGAGGTACTCGAGCCCGCGCTCCTGGGTGATATCGGTGGTCAGCGGCTTGCCGGTGGCCCCGTTGCGCAGCACCCCATGGCATCCGGCGCAACGCTGGAAGTAGATCTGCTTGGCCTGCTCGAATTCGGCCTCGCTCAGGTCCGGGGCACCGGGCGTCCGCACGGTGCGGGCGGACTCCGCCTCCACCGCCGACTCGGTGCCCTGATAGGCCGCCTGGGACTCGTCGATGTCCTCGTGTGGCTGGGCATGAGCCAGGCCGATACCCAGGGCCGCGGCGGTCACCGCCATGGCGAGGGGCTTGAGATACCCGAGTTGCTTCATCATCGCTCCACCTCTGTCATGATCCACGTATGCGCGTTCGCCAGGCCGGGGTCTTGTTGTCATGTCACCGGCGGGTCATCGCAACGCATGAGCATGGGCGGCGTGATCGATGACCCTCCTGGCAGCCAAGCGTGGTGCAATAACGCGCATATTTCATGCACCTTCAGCGTGTCGTCGGCGGTTTCACACCGCTGGTTGACCTGGATCAAAGGCCTCCATGGCGAGCCGCCACGCGAGATTGCGCAGCGACCGGAAGCGTGCCTCCGGTGCGGCGTCACCGGCCCGGTTGACACCGGTCAAGGCGACCCGACGCTCAGGGCGCAACACTGGGGACCACGGCCCGGACCCGACACGAGGACAGCCCATGCCCACACCCTTGCCACGGCTGCTGCCGACCCTGCTGATTGCCCTGGCCTGGGGTCCGGCACTGGCCGAAGCTCCCGCCCCGGCGCGCCAGGCGGAACTCGAGACCCTGCTCTATCAGGATTGCGGCTCCTGTCACGGCATGACCCTGCGCGGCGGGCTGGGCCCGGCCTTGACCCGCTCGCGGATGCGGGCCTACGACCGGGAGGCCCTGGCGGCGCTGATCCTGCACGGCATCCCCGGCACCGCCATGCCCGGCTGGGCGCCGCTGCTCAGCGACGCAGACGCCCGCTGGCTGGCCGACCACCTGCAGCACGCTGCTCCCCAGACGCCTTGAGACCGGAGTGACCATGACCCTGAACGCCCTGCCCCCCTTGCTGTTCGCCAGCCTTCTCGCCCTGCTCGCCGGCTGCCAGTCGCCGGGGGCGCCCGCCGAGCGGGCGGCGTTGCGCGGGACCGGTGACCTGGGCGTGGTGGTCGAGCGGGCCACCGGCAGCCTGCTGCTGGTGGACACCACTGAGCAGGCGGTTCTCGATCGCATCGAGGGGCTCGGCGACCTGTCGCACGCCTCGGTGAAATTCAGCCGCGATGGGCGCCATGCCTTCGTGTTCGGCCGCGACGGGGGACTGTCCCGGGTCGACCTGCTGACCGGCGAGGTCACGGCGCGCGTGATGCAGGCCGGCAACAGCATCGGCGGCGCCATCTCCCAGGATGGCCGACTGGTGGCAGTGGCCAACTACGCTCCGGGCGGCGTGAGGGTCTTCGACAGCGAGACCCTCGCTCCCGTCGCCGAGATTCCCGCGACCTACCGGGCCGAGGACGGCAGTCGTCAGCGTGCCAAGGTGGTGGGCCTGGTGGATGCCCCGGGCAACCGCTTCGTCTACAGCCTCTTCGACGCCGGCGAGATCCGCCTGCTGGACATGAGCGGCGAATCGCCGACGGAGAGGCGCTTCACGGCCATTGGCGAGCAGCCCTACGACGCCCTGATCGACCCAACGGGGCGCTACTATCTTGCCGGGCTGTTCGGCGAGGACGGCCTGGCGCTGCTGGATCTCTGGCATCCCGAGCGGGGCGTGCAGCGCATCCTGCCCGACTACGGCCGCGGCGAGGAACGCCTGCCGGTGTACAAGATGCCGCATCTCGAGGGCTGGGCCCTGGCCAACGGCTCGGCCTGGCTGCCGGCAGTGGGGCGCCACGAGGTGCTGGTGGCCGACGAGGCGGACTGGACCCTGGTCGATCGCATTGCGGTGCAGGGCCAGCCGGTCTTCGTCATGAGCCGGCCCGACGAGCGCCAGGTGTGGGTCAACTTCGCCCACCCCGACAATGACGTGGTGCAGGTGATCGATACCGAGTCCCGGGAGGTCGTCAGCACCCTCTCCCCCGGGGAGGCGGTGCTGCACATGGAGTTCACCCCCCGCGGCGAGCACGTCTGGATCTCGGCCCGGGACAGCGACCGGGTCCGGGTCTATGACACCCGGACCTTCGAGGTCCTGGCAGAGCTGGCCAGCGAATCGCCGAGCGGCATCTTCTTCACCGATCGGGCCCACCGCATCGGACTCTAGGACACCACGGCGGTCGACGGGCGAGCGGGGACGCTCGCCCTGCGACATTTTGCGCCAGCCGGGGAGGTATCGGTGGCGGCATTAAAGGAGTATTTTACTTACACCTTTAATGACATCCCCAGACCACGGAGCCCAGCCATGCTGACACCCGACCAGGAACGCCTGATCGAGGCGACCGCCCCGGTCGTCGCCGACCACCTCGACGCCATCACCCAGTGCTTCTACCCGTTGATGTTCGAGCGCTACCCCGAGGTCAAGCCGCTGTTCAACCAGGCCCACCAGGCCAGCGCCGGCCAGCCCCGGGCACTGGCCGGCGCGGTGCTGGCCTATGTCCAGCTGCGCCGGGACCCGCGCAAGGCCCGCGACACCCTGGCCACCGTGGTCAGCAAGCACGTCTCCCTGGATATCCGGCCCGAGCAGTACCCGATCGTCGGCGAGTGCCTGATGGCCGCCATCGGCGAGGTGCTGGGCGAGGCGGTGACGCCGGAGATCGCGGACGCCTGGGGCGCGCTCTACGAGGAGCTGGCCGGGCTGCTGATCGAGCTCGAGGCTCACCGCTATCACGACTTCGAGCATCGCCCTGGCGGCTGGCGGGGGCCGCGGGAATTCCGCATCGCCGCGACGCGCCAGGAGAGCGCGGTGATCCGCTCCTTCCTGCTCACGCCAGTGGATGGCGGGGCGGTGGCCGACTTTCGCCCGGGCCAGTACATCGGGGTGTGCCTGCACATCGATGGCGCGCCGGTCTACCGCCACTACAGCCTCTCGGCGGCGCCCAACGGCGAGAGCTACCGGATCTCGGTCAAGCGCGAGCCCGAAGGCACTGCCAGCCGACATCTGCACGATGAGATGGCGGTGGGCGACACCCTGGCGCTGCTGCCGCCGGCCGGCGACCTGACCCTGGTGGAGGGCGACGAGCCCCTGCTGCTGGCCAGCGGCGGCGTCGGCCAGACCCCCATGCTGCCGCTTGCCCGGCAGGCGCTGGCCCAGGGACGACGGGTGCTCTACCTGCATGCCGCCCTGGATGCCGAGCACCATGCCTTCGCCGACGAGGTGGCGGAGCTCGAGGCTCGCCATGCCGGACAGCTGCGGGTGGTGACGGTCCACGAACGGGGGGATGGCGCCGCGCATATCGGGCGGATCGACTGCGAGCTGCTGGCTCACTACCTGCCCGAAGGCGAGCCGCGCTGCTACTTCGTCGGTCCCCAGGGGTTTATGACCGCCGTCGACGGAGCCCTTGCCGAATTGGGCATTCC
The DNA here is from genome assembly GCF_003966155.1 of Halomonas nitroreducens. Taxonomy (GTDB): domain Bacteria; phylum Pseudomonadota; class Gammaproteobacteria; order Pseudomonadales; family Halomonadaceae; genus Halomonas; species Halomonas nitroreducens. The sequence continues at coordinate 156,273 of NZ_RXNS01000007.1, read as the reverse complement.
CGACGAGCGTCGCCACTACGAGCACTTCGGGCCATCGCGTCCCCTGGACGCCGCCTGAGCACGTCACTCATCGGCCCGGACGCCTGCGTCCGGGCCGCGGGCCTCACTGGAAGCTCACCACCTCACCCTGGCGGTCGAAGGCCAGGAAGCGATCGATACTGCCCATCTTCAGCGACTCCACCATGCGCTGCAGGTGTGGCTCCACGTCGACCTCCCTGCCGGGATCATCCAGGGCCCCGACGAACAAGATATCCCAGTCGGCGTCCGTCTCGCGGGCTTCCTCGACGAGGGTGGCCATGTCGCTGAGTTCATCGGGCGTCTTGTCGACGCACAGCACCGGTGTCAACACACCGCCCTCTCCCGCTTCGAAGCGGGTGCGCTGCGCCTCGCTCGGCTGGTCCGGGAGTTCGGCGCGAGTCAGCACGAGCAGCAGACGCTGCGGCTCGGGCTGGCGACGCGCCTCCTCGAGCAGATCGGTGAAGTGACGGATGGCCATGACGACTCCTCGGTCTGGGGGATCAATCTGGTCAGGGTAGCGCGACAGCCCCCACCGGGAACAGCACCCGGGCGATATCGCCGTGACGCCGCGCTCATGGCGACATTCGTCACTTGAGCCCCAGGCGACGGGCCAGCTTGTGCAGGTTGCTGGGATCCACCTCCAGGTGCCGGGCGGCGGCCGCCCAGCGTCCATCGCCAGCGGCCAGCGCCTCGCGGATCGCCCGTCGCTGCGCCTGCTCCACCTGCTCGCGCAGCGTCACCGTCTGGCTTTGCGTTTCGCCCGAGGGAGCGGCAGGGAGGGCGGCATCGACCTCCAGGTGGACGGGCAGGTCGAGTCCCTCCGGCTCCAGGGTGATGATCTCGTCGCGATGCGCTCCCTGCCCCAGGGCCTTGATTGCCGCACGGCTGATGACGTGCTCCAGCTCACGCACATTGCCCGGCCAGGCATAGCCCAGCAGGGCCTCCTCGGATCGCGGCGAGAGCCGAAGGCTGCGCACCCCCAGGCGGGCGCGATTGATCTCCAGGAAATGTCCCGCCAGTACCAGCACGTCGCCGCCCCGCTCGCGCAGCGGCGGGATGACCACCGGGTAGACCGACAGCCGATGGTAGAGGTCGGCACGGAAGTGGCCTTCCCGCACCGCATCCGCCAGCTGTCGATTGGTGGCGGCGATGATGCGTACATCGAGCCGGCGCGGCCTGTCCTCGCCCAGACGCTGCACCTCGCCTTCCTGCAGGGCGCGCAGCAGCTTGGCCTGGACGGGTGGCGGCAGCTCGCCCACCTCGTCGAGGAAGAGCGTGCCCCCCTCCGCGGCCTCGAAGCGTCCGGCGCGATCCGCCGTGGCGCCCGAGAAGGCGCCCCGCACATGGCCAAACAGCTCGCTCTCGGCCAGCGACTCCGGCAGCGCCGCACAGTTGACCTGCACCAGCGACGCGTCTCGTCGGGGCGAGCGCTGGTGGAGACGGCGCGCGAAGAGTTCCTTGCCCACGCCGGTCTCCCCGGTAAGCAGTACCGGCAGATCGGACGCCGCCACCACATCCAGCTCCTGGAGGAGGCGGCGGAGCACGGGGCTGTGGCCGAGGATCTCGCTCGCCTCGGGCGCCTCGATGGGCGGATTCGTTCCCTGACGCGCCATGCGCAGGGCGCGCACTTCCTGCTCCAGCCGGGTCACGCGTACCGCCGCCTCGACCAGCAGGGCATCGCGTTCCAGGGCCTCGCGGTCGGCATCGCCGAAGGTCCCGGCCTCCAGCGCGTCCAGCGTCAGGGCCCCCCAGGGCTCGCCTTCCACGTGCAGGCTGATGCCCATGCAGTCATGGACGTGGAGCGGCTGCCCGGGTTGCTGTTCGATCAGGCCGTCGTAGGGGTCGGGCAACCCGGCGTCGGGCGGGAACAGCGTGGAGGCACGGCTGGCCAGGATGGCGGCCAGGCGCGGATGATGCGCCACCTCGAAGCGTCGCCCCAGTGCCTCATGCACCAGGCCGTCCACGGCCACGGGCACCAGCACGTCTTCCTGGAGGCGGAGCAGGCAGACGGCCCCACAACGAAAGCGCTCCCGCAGGGTGCGGGCCAGCCGTTGCAGGCGAACGGCACTGGGCAGATCGGTGACCAGGTCGGCCACCAGCGCGACATCCAGCATGGTGACAATCACCTCGACATGGTGATTTTCACCATAACCCATCAGGGTGCTTTTTACCAAAGAATTCACAGTATATTGATTTTCAAGGAAAAAACATCCTGGCACACCGCTTGCTATGACTGGGAACCCTTCCCAACGATGGAGCCCTTGCCATGAACCTTCTGGACCAGACCGTCGGCCATACCGCCCTGACCCTGCCCGGCGCGACCCGCGTCTTCCACGATCACCGCATCGACTTCTGTTGCGGCGGGCGACTCAGCCTGCGCGAGGCCGCCGAACGCGTGGGGCTGGTGCCGCAGGCTCTCGTCGCCGAGCTGGAAGCGCTGCCCGCCGGTCGCCAGGCACAGCACGACTGGCAGGTCGCCAGCGATGACGCCCTGATCGATCATATCCTCGAGCGGTATCACGACGTCCACCGCCGCCAGCTCCCGGAGCTGGTGCGCATGGCTCGCCGGGTGGAGCAGGTGCACGGCCAGCGCGACACCTGCCCCAATGGATTGGCGGACCTGCTCACCGGGATCCACCAGGAGATGGAGAGCCACATGCAGAAGGAGGAGCAGATTCTCTTTCCGATGCTGCGCCGGGGACTCGGCGCCCAGGCCCGGGGCCCCATCGCGGTGATGCGCCACGAGCACGACGACCATGGCGAGCACCTCGACCGGCTGATGGCGCTCACCGACGACATCACTGCGCCCGAGGGGGCCTGCACCACCTGGCGCGCCCTCTACGCCGGGCTTGGCGAATTCCGCGACGACCTGATGCAGCACATCCACCTCGAGAACAACCTGCTGTTCGAACGCGCCGCCTAGGATTCCGCCCAGCCAAGACGCCTGGCGGAGCGTCCGCCAGGCACCAGGGAGGTCATCATGAAGCCCATCCTGCTCGAACGCCTGCACGCCGATCACCATCGCTATGCGGCCCTGCTGTGCATCCTCGACCGGCAGCTGCATATCGCCGCCTGCCGGGAGGTCCCCGACCATGGCCTCCTGGCGTGCCTCTTCCACTACCTGACCCGCCAGCCCGAGGAGTGGCACCACGGCATGGAAGACCGTCTATATGCGCGCCTGGTCGAGCGCCACCCGGAAAGCCACGACCTGCTCGAGGTGCTGAGCGAGGAACACCGTCGCATCGCCACCTATGGCCGCGAGCTCGAGGCCACGTCACGGCGACTGGCCGACGAGGCCGCCGACGAGGAACTGGACGCCAACACCCTCCACCTGGCCCGTGCCTTCAGCGAGCTCTATCACCATCACCTGCACACGGAAGATCGCCGCATCTTTCCGCTGATCGAGGCCATGTTCTCCGAGCCTGAGCTTGCGCCCCCGGGAGCGGGCGTCTGCCTGGACACGCCGCCCGAGGCGCACGCCGACTATCAGCGGCTGTACCGGCAGATCGCCACGGGCCACAAGGGGCTGCGGCTGGGACACGGCGAGATGGCCGATGCCTGCCCCTTGTGCCTGGCGGCCTCCCAAGCCCCTCCGCCCTCCCAGGAGGCTTCATGAAACCCTGGCAACCCGACCAGCCGAATGCCCGCCTCACCGCCGCTGCCCTGACCCGAGTCAAAGGGCGAGAGGCCATAGGCGACTAGCATAGTCGGGTATTCACCACCTGGAGACCGCCATGGAGCTCGTCTGCCCTGCCGGCAACCTGCCCGCCCTGAAGCGCGCCGTGGACGAGGGGGCCGACGCCGTCTACTTCGGCTTCCAGAACGCCACCAATGCCCGCCAGTTCGCCGGCCTCAACTTCTCCGACCGGCGTGCCCGGGACGGCATCGACTATGCCCGGGACCGCGGCCGGCGGGTGTTCTGCGCCATCAATACCTATCCGCAGCCCGACGGCTGGGCCCAGTGGGCCAGCGCCGTCGACCAGGCCGCCGAGCTCGGCGTCGATGCGCTGATCCTGGCCGACATGGGCCTGCTGGAGTATGCCGCTCGCCGCCACCCGGACCTGCCCCGCCATCTCTCCGTGCAGGGCTCGGCCACCAGCCATGAGGCGCTGCGCTTCTACCACGACCACTTCGGCATCAAGCGCGCCGTGCTGCCGCGGGTACTGTCGATCACCCAGGTTCGCGACCTGGCGAAGCAGAGCCCCGTGGAGCTGGAGGTCTTCGCCTTCGGCAGCCTGTGCATCATGGCCGAGGGGCGCTGCTACCTGTCGTCCTACCTCACCGGCGAGTCGCCCAACACCCGCGGCGTCTGTTCCCCGGCCGCCCACGTGCGCTGGGAAGAGACCTCCGCGGGTCTGGAGTCGCGGCTCGGCGGGGTGCTGATCGACCGCTATGGCGAGGACGAGCGCGCCGGCTACCCGACCCTGTGCAAGGGACGCTTCGAGGTCGGCGGCGAGACCTACCATGCCATCGAGGAACCCACCAGCCTCAATACCCTGGAGCTGCTGCCGGAGCTCGCCGAGCTGGGTATCAGCGCAGTGAAGATCGAGGGCCGCCAGCGCAGCCCGGCCTATGTCTCGAAGGTGGCCGGCATCTGGCGCCAGGCCCTGGATCGCCTGGCCCGCAGCCCCGAGCGCTTCCATGCCGATCCGGCCTGGCTGGCCGGCCTCGGCGAGCTCTCCGAGGGCGCCACTACCACCCTGGGCGCCTACGAGCGGCGCTGGAAATAGGAGGCCCCATGACCGCCACGACCCTGGAACTGAGCCTCGGCCCGGTGCTCTTCTACTGGACCCGCGAACACTACGAGGCCTTCTATCGGGAGGCCGCCGACTGGCCCGTGGATGCCGTCACCCTGGGCGAGGCCGTGTGCTCCCGACGCCGCGACATGAAGCTCGATGACTGGCTGGGGATCGGCCGGGAACTCGCCCAGAGCGGCAAGCGGGTAACCCTGGCGTCCCAGACGCTGATCGAGTCCGAGGCCGACCTGCGCGACCTGCGACGGCTGTGCGACAACGGCGAGTTCGTCATCGAGGCCAACGACCAGAGCGCCCTGCAGTGCCTTACCGACCGAGGCCTGCCCTTCGTCGGCGGCGCCGCCCTCAACCTCTACAACCGGCAGGCCATCGCGGTGCTCGTGCGCGCCGGCATGCAGGGCTGGCAGGCCCCGGTGGAGATGTCCCGGGAGGCACTCTCGACCCTGCTCGACGACTGCCGCGCCCATGGCGTCGCCGCGCCCTGCGAGGTATTCGCCTACGGGCACCTGCCGCTGGCCTGGTCGTCGCGCTGTTTCACCGCCCGCCGCCACCGACGGCCCAAGGATCGCTGCCAGTTCGTCTGTCAGAAGTACCCCGAGGGCCTGGCGCTGCGTTCCCAGGAAGCCCGGGAGGTATTCACCCTCAACGGCATCCAGACCCTGTCGGGGGCCTGCCAGGACCTGCGCCACGAACTCCCGACCATGCAGGCCATGGGGGTGGCAACGGCACGGCTGAGTCCCCGGCCCGAAGGCATGGCCGAGGTCGTGAGCGCCTTCGCGGCGGCCCGCCGCGGCGAGCTGACGGCCCCCGACCCGCTGACCCTGGTCGATGCCAGCCTCTGCGACGGCTACTGGCATGGCCACCCCGGCATGAGCCATCACCCGGAGAGTGCCCCATGACGATTCCCGCCCTGCAGCTCGAGGCCGAACCGGCCCGGCCCCTGCACCTGCCCCTGGCCGGACTCACCACCCATGACCCCGATGCCTTTCCGGGACGCCGCGCCGCCGTGGTCTACCTCCAGGGCTGCCCGCTGCAATGCGGCTACTGCGAGAACGGCACGATGATGGCGCCTCGCCGCGGCGCGCCCGGCGAGTGGGACGCCGTCCGGGACTATCTGGAGAGCCGTCTCGACAGCCTGGAAGCGGTGGTGTTCAGCGGCGGCGAGCCGACCCTGCATGCCGACCTGCCGGCGGCCATCGCGGACGCCCGCACCCTGGGGCTGGCGGTGGGCCTGCACACGGCGGGCCCCTACCCCGAGCGGCTGGCGCGGCTGCTGCCGCAGCTGGACTGGGTCGCCCTGGACGTCAAGGGCCGCGGCGCGGACTTCGACCGCATCGGTGGCCGCGATGGGGTCTGGCGCCGCCATGCTCGGAGCCTCGAGGCCCTGCTCGACGGGGAGGTCGCCTTCGAGTGCCGTACCACGGTGCACTGGCGGGATTTCGAGCTGGCCGACGTGGAGCGCCTGGCGATGACACTGGCCGACTGCGGCGTGCGCCGCTATGCCATCCAGCTCGCCCGCACCGAGCGCTGCCAGGACCCGACCTATTGCGAGGTGGTCCCGGGCGCTCCCACGACGCCGGCCCTCGAGGCCCTGGCCCGCCGGCTGCGGCCGCACTTCGCGCATCTCACCCTGCGTCACTGATCCCTTCCCCGGCGGCAGGCGCCGCTCTCTCGCCGGGCGGCCGTGAAGACGACGGCCGGGTGCCCTTCTCGTTTTCCCTGACCTGGATCATTCCTCCCGGACCGATCCTCTTCTAGCCTACGCACTACATGTTGATTTTGAATAGACGCCAAATACCACATATAGGGAAAACGATGACGAGCCAAGCCCGCGAGACTCGCCGGAGCGGCATCGAGGTGGCCGCCACGGTCGACGAATACCTGGAGCGCGCCGACTGGCGGGTGCACGCCAACGCCAATCAGGGCTACTCCCTGGGCGGCCTGATCCTCAATGCCGCCGGCAAGCTGATCGCCAACTACTGGCTCGACGAGGTCTATCCCGACACGGTGGGCACGGCGCACCGCGAGGGTGACCTGCACATCCACGACCTGGACATGCTGTGCGGTTACTGCGCCGGCTGGTCGCTGCGCACGCTGCTCGCCGAGGGCTTCAACGGCGTGCCCGACCGGGCGGAAAGCACGCCGCCACGCCACCTTTCAAGCGCCCTGGGGCAGATGGTCAACTTCCTCGGCACCCTGCAGAACGAGTGGGCCGGCGCCCAGGCCTTCAGTTCCTTCGATACCTACCTGGCCGCCTATGTACGCAAGGACGGCCTGGACTACCCGGCGGTCCGCCAGGCCGTGCAGGAATTCATCTACAACCTCAACGTGCCTTCCCGCTGGGGCAGTCAGACGCCCTTCACCAACCTGACCTTCGACTGGGTCTGCCCGGCGGACCTGCGCGACCAGGTGCCGATCATCGGCGGCGAGGAGCAGCCCTTCACCTACGGTGAGCTGCAGGCCGAGATGGACCTGCTCAACCGCGCCTACCTGGAGGTAATGGAGGCCGGCGATCGCCAGGGGCGGGTCTTCACCTTCCCGATCCCCACCTACAACATCACCGCCGACTTCGACTGGGACAGCGACAACGCCGAGCGGCTCTTCGCCCTGACCGCCAAGTACGGGTTGCCCTATTTCCAGAACTTCCTCAACTCCGACCTGGAGCCGCACATGGTGCGCTCCATGTGCTGCCGGCTGCAGCTCGACCTGAGCGAACTGCTCAAGCGCGGCAACGGCCTGTTCGGCAGCGCCGAGCAGACCGGCTCGCTGGGCGTGGTGACGATCAACTGCGCCCGCCTCGGTCACCGCTTCGCCGGTGACCGAGGCGGCCTGTTCGCTGAGCTCGACCGCCTGCTGGCCCTGGGCCGCGACAGCCTGGAGATCAAGCGACAGTGCATCCAGCACTGGATGGACGCCGGCCTCTACCCCTTCAGCCGCCGCTACCTGGGTACGCTGCGCAATCACTTCTCCACCCTGGGCGTGAACGGCCTCAACGAGATGGTGCGCAACTTCAGCGAGGACACCCACGACATCGCCGACCCGGAAGGCCAGCAGCTGGCCCTGGCGGTGCTCGATCACGTGCGCGAGCGGATGCGCGACTTCCAGGAGGATACCGGCCACCTCTACAACCTCGAGGCCACGCCTGCCGAGGGCACCACTCACCGCTTCGCCCGGGAGGACGCCCGGCGCTACCCGGGCATCCTCCAGGCAGGTCCACCGGAGGCGCCCTACTACACCAACTCGAGCCAGTTGCCGGTGGGCCACACCGATGACCCCTTCGAGGCACTGATCCACCAGGATCCGCTGCAGACCCGCTACACGGGGGGCACCGTCCTGCACCTCTACATGCGCGAGAGGCTCTCCAGCGCAGAGGCCTGCAAGAGACTGGTCCACACGGCCCTGTCACGCTTCCGGCTCCCCTACCTGACCGTCACCCCGACCTTCTCGATCTGCCCGGTCCACGGCTACCTGGCCGGGGAGCATGAATTCTGCCCCAGGTGCGATGACGCCCTGCTGGCACGCCAGGCCGCACCGCACGCGGCCGCCCATACCGCCGATGAAAGGAGTCCTGCATGAGCATGATCCAGAACCCACGCGACACCCTGCCCGCCGAGCAACGCCAGCCCTGCGAGGTCTGGACCCGGGTGATGGGCTACCACCGCCCGGTCAGCCAGTTCAATCGCGGCAAGCGCAGCGAGCATCGCGAGCGCAGCCACTTCACCGAGCAAGCCGTGTCCCGTTGATCCCGCCGACTGCCGGGGGCCAGGCCCCCGGCGCGGAGCCACCCATGCCCGATTCCGCCGAGCCTCGCCTGCCGATTGCCGGCCTCACCCGGCTGACCACGCTCGACTTCCCCGACCGCCTGGCCTGCGTGGTCTTCCTTCAGGGTTGCCCGCTGCGCTGCGGCTACTGCCACAACCCCCAGATGCTCGCCTCGCGACGCGGCGCTCGACGGGAGTGGGCGGAGGTGCGGGCCTTCCTCGAGGCGCGACGCGGTCTGCTGGAAGGAGTGGTATTCAGCGGCGGTGAACCCGCCATGCACCACGACCTGGCCGCCGCGGTTCGCCAGGCACGCGAGCTGGGCTTCGCCGTGGGGCTGCATACCGCCGGCGCCTACCCGGACAGACTCCACGCGATGCTACCCCAGCTGGACTGGGTGGGGCTGGACGTGAAGGGCGAGCCGGGGCGCGTCGACGCCATCATCGGGCGACCGGGCCTGGCCCCGCGCCTGGCCCGCAGCCTCGACGTCCTGCTCGAGGGCGGCGTCGCCTTCGAGTGTCGAACCACGGTGCACTGGCGGGATTTCGAGCTGGCCGACGTCGAACGCCTGGCGATCCGGCTGGCCGAACGGGGCGTGCGTCGCTATGCCTTGCAACTGGCCCGGCACGACCAGTGCCTGGACCCCGACTATCACCGACCGGTCCCCGGCGCCCCCACGGCGCCGGCCCTCGAGGCCCTGGCCCGCCGCCTCCGGCCCCACTTCACCCAGCTCACACTGCGTCATTGAACGCTCCGAGCAGCCGGCCCCGGACCGAGACCGAGACCGAAACCGAGACCGAGACCGGCCGTCAGGGAACTCCACGCTCTCACTCGCTGCCCACCGGGGGCGAGCCGTCACTCGAGCCCTCGGCGATGCAGCAGACGGCTCCCTCACACCCACGGCAGCAAGGAGCGATGCATGGAAATCGTCATCGAGAACATCAGCCTGGCCGACGAGGAGTTTCACCAGCTCATCAGCGGCGAGACCGGCGATGCGCTGCGCAAGACGGCCAAGAACTACCTGGGCAGCCAGGGCCTCACCGAGAAGGAGCTGGCCCGGCTCAAGGCGACCGGTGGCGCGGAGTATGATGAATTGCGCAAGAAGATGACCGAGCACGCGATCGAGGTCGTCAGCCTGCCCCCCACCGACTGGCATATCCGCCTCGATATTTCCTTCGACGGCGGCAAGAAGACCTAGATGTGAGCGGCCCTTGCCAAGGGGCCTGCCACGGCCTTGCCCCCGGGACCGCGAATGCAGCCTCGGGGGCAAGGCCACCGTCATCCGGCTAGCCGCACTTGGACCAGCCGCAACCCGCATAGCAGGTCGGGCAGCCATCCATCATGATCAGTTCGCCGTTGCACTCGGGACAGTGACCCACCACGGCGGGGCCACCCTGCTGCTCGTGGGCCTCGCGTTCGGCCCGGTCCAGTTCCTCGACGCTGGGCGGCTGCCAGCCGTGACCGCTGGCCAGCCGCTGGGCATAGCGGCTGACCAGCTCCTCCACCGGCACCTGATTGCCGTCCAGGTCGAGGAAGCCGCGGCGATAGAGGATCTGCTGGATTGACCAGGCGATGGCCGCGACCTCCGAGTCGTGAAACATCGGCTTGCCCCAGCGGTTCATGCCGCAGCGCACCAGGCCCTTGTCCCAGGCCACCTTGCGCAGGTCGGCCACCGCCTGGGTGACATAGCCGCCGCGGGCCGCCAGCGACAGGCTGCGCATGGTGGCAGTGATCCACTGGTGCTCGCTGGACAGCTGCCCGGAGGGGAAGAAGAACTCCACCGGCCGCTCGATAACCACCCGCTTGCCGTTCAGCACACCCTCAACGGGCATGAAGGAGACCAGCAGATAGACCTTCTTGCGCCCCTCGGCGCCGACATAGGAGATCTTCTCCGAGACGGCCTCCAGGGTCCCCTCGGGACGCGAGGGGATGCGCACCGTCAGCGGGTTCTCGTCGGCCAGCGGCGGCTCTTCCACCGCCTTCTTGACGCTGTAGGAAACGATTTTCGAGGTGATCTCGATGGCCATCAGCGGGCTCCTTGGAACTGTTGTGCATTGACGCCCGGGCGACGGCGATCCACGACCGACACGAGCGAAGGCGAGGCAAGGCGCCGGCAATCGAGGAAGCGGAGTTTACGAGCCGTCAATGAGCATTCCGAGCAGGGCGGCAACACCGCCTCGGCGAGCGCAGCAGGTCGTGGCTTACCACTTGCCATAGGTACCCTCCTTCAGCGCATCGTAGAGGTTCGCCGCCTTGTGCTCCTCGCCGTCGTAGATCACCGTCTCGTCGCCGGCCAGCTCGACGGTCTCGCCGTTCTCCAGCTCGAAGACGTAGGTGGTGTTCTTGAGGTCGTCCTCGCGCACCAGCACGCCCTGGAAGGCCTCGGGATTGAACCGGAAGGTGGTGCAGCCCTTGAGCTGGTTGTCGTAGGCGTCCAGGTAGAGGTCCTTGAAGTCCTCGAAGGGGAAGTCGGTGGGGACGTTTACCGTCTTGGAGATGGCCGAGTCGACCCAGGTCTGAGCCGCCGCCTGCACCGCCACATGCTGGCGAGGCGTCACCGCATCGGCAGTGACGAAGTACTCCGGCAGGGCGCTCTCCACCGCCTCGGGGGCGACGAAGTGGCGGTAGGCGGCCAGCTCGAAGGACACCACCTCGACCTGCTCCTTGGTCTTGCGCCCGGCCTGGATGACGTTGCGGAAGTAGCGGTGCGAGAAGGAGGGCTCGATGCCGTTGGAGGCATTGTTGCCCAGCGACAGCGAGATGGTGCCGGTGGGCGCGATGGAGCTGTGGTGGGTGAAGCGCGCGCCGTGCTCGGCGAGCTGTGCCACCAGCTCAGGCTCCACCTCGGCGACCTTCTGCATGTAGCGGCTGTAGCGGGCGTGCAGGATGCGGCCGGGCACCTTGTCGCCCACCTCGTAGCCGTCCTGCTTGAGCTCGGGGCGCTCGCGCATCATCCGCGGCGTGATCGCGTAGTCCTCGGCCAGCGCCGGTGCCAGGCCCTTCTCGCGGGAGAGCTCAAGCGCCTGCTTCCAGCCCTCCAGGGCCAGGTTGCGGCTCACTTCCTCGGTGAAGGCCAGCGACTCCGGCGAGCCATAGGGGATCTTGAGCATGGTCAGGGTGGAGCCCAGGCCCAGGAACCCCATGCCGTGGCGGCGCTTGGCCTCGATCTCGCGGCGCTGGCCCGGCAGCGGCAGGCCGCTGACCTCCACCACGTTGTCGAGCATACGGGTGAAGATCGCCACCACCTGGCGATAGCGCTCCCAGTCGAAGCGTGGTGCCTTGCCGAAGGGAGCGATGACGAAGCGGGTCAGGTTCACCGAGCCGAGCAGGCAGGCGCCCTCCGGTGGAAGCGGTTGCTCACCGCAAGGGTTGGTGGCGCGGATCTCCTCGCAGAACCAGTTGTTGTTCATGCGGTTGACCTGGTCGATCAGGATGAAGCCCGGCTCGGCGAAGTCGTAGGTCGACGTCATGATGGTGTCCCACAGCGCGCGGGCGCGGATCACCTCGACGATGCGACAGGCCACGCGCCCCTCCTTGTCGAGCGTGTAGCCCTCCTCGATCACCGGCCAGTCACGGTAGATCAGCTCATCCTCGCCGACGTCGTCCTTCTCACCCTCGTGGAGGGGGAAGGCCAGCGGCCAGTCGCTATCGTTCTTCACCGCTTCCATGAACTCGTCGGTGATCAGCAGGCTCAGGTTGAACTGCCGCAGGCGGCCCGCCTCGCGCTTGGCCTCGATAAAGCTCTTCACGTCGGGATGGCCGACGTCGAAGGTCCCCATCTGGGCGCCACGGCGTCCACCCGCCGAGGCCACCGTGAAACACATCTTGTCGTAGATATCCATGAACGCCAGGGGGCCGTTAGTGCCGGCCCCGGCACCGAACACGAAGGCGCCCTTGTGTCGCAGGGTGGAGAACTCGTAGCCGATCCCGCAGCCCGCCTTGAGGGTCATGCCGGCGTCCACCACCGAGTCGAGGATATCGTGCATGGAGTCGCGGATGGTGCGCGAGACAGTGCAGTTGATCAGGCTCACCGCCGGCTTGTAGGCCTCGGCGCCGGCATTGGACATGATCCGTCCGGCCGGGATGGCGCCGTTCTCCAGTGCCCAGCGGAACCTGGGCAGCCACTCCTCGGCCTTGTCGCCCTCCACCGCCGCCAGGGCCCGTGCCACGCGTTCCCAGGTGGCGTTGACGTCATTGTCGACGGGGTGGCCGTGACGGTCCTTGAGGCGATACTTGGCATCCCAGATGTCGCGGGAGGGCAACTGCAGGGGCACCTCATTGGAGGTCTTGACGGCCTTGGCGGATGTGCTCATGCGGGGGTCTCCAGAGCGGTGTCATCGTTTTCGGGGTAACGGAGTCGGTTATCGGTCGCCGCGGGCGTCGAGTCAGTGATCACGGGCCGCGAGGCGCTCCAGGCGAACCAACCACTCGCCGAGACGGCCTTGAGCCAGGCCCTCCTCACGACCGTCGAGCAGGTTCTTGACCATCAGGCCCAGCTCGGTGTCGCCCTCGAGGGACAGACGCCGCTGGAAGAACAGGCTATCCGGGTCCTCGCGGCGGGTGGCGAGGCACAGGAACTCGCGCCAGCCGCCGCGGATGGTCGCCTCACCTGGCTCGGCGGAGAGCACCAGCCGCCGCCCCGCCAGGCTCAAGGTGAGGGTCACGCCCAGATCGGCGATGACCAGGCTGACCCGCCGCCCCGCCAGGGCATCGAACTCCCCCTCCGCCAGGGGCTCGGCAAAGGTACGGTTGAGCAGGGGTTCGACGAGGGGCCGCTGCAGGGCGACGGGCATCCGGGGACCGACGGACCGCACCAGTCGGTGCGGCGCAGGTGGAAGGGGCAGCGAAGGGAATGGCATGGCAACTCTCCTGTGACGTCGGATCGCCCATCCTAGGCATCGTGGCACGTGGCTGCCGTGACTTGCATCAACCCAAGCCCGACTCAGCCGCCCAACGCCTGCCTACCATATATAGATCAACTCTCGCCGACACACACAGCATCTTGTCTCGATCACGGCGCGGCCCGCCTGCCGTCATCGGGCAACGCGCACGCTGCCGTGCCCCCGGAAACGAAGTGCGCCCGGCGAATTTGCCGGGCGCGTATCAAGGCGTGGAGTCAGGGGGCAGAGGTCGTGGCTCAACGATCCCCGCCGAAGCCGCCACCGAAGCCGCCACCGAAGCCGCCACCGCGGCCACCCAGGCCGCCGCCGCCGGTGCCGCTGCCGGTGCCACCGGCACCGCCCCCGCTACCGGGACTGCCGCCATTACCTCCCATGCCATCATTGTCGCCGCCGCCACCATCGCCGCCGGAGTCGCCGCCGCTGCCATCGCCCGAACCACCGGCACCGCCGCCGCCTCCAGCGCTGCCGCCATCGCCGCCACCGGAGCCGGAACCGCCGCCGGGGCCGCCACCATCACCACCGCCGGGGCCGCCACCATCACCACCGCCGCCGGGACCGCCACCGTCACCGCCGCCGGGGCCACCTCCGCCATCACCGCCGCCATCGGAGCCCCCGCCATCACCGCCACCGGGGCCACCTCCGGTATCCCCGTCGCCATCACTGCTGCCGGCGTCCTCCCCGCTATCGTCATCCGCGTCATCACCACTGCCGGGCCCCGCGCTGGGGGGCGCCAGGGCGACAAGGTTGAAGAAGGACACCGGCACGCTGTCGCAGCCCTCGAGCAAGCCGGCGCCACCACAGCCTCCGCCGCCCCCACCGGCCGCGGTCGGGGGCAGGTCGTCCAGGAGTTCGGCCAGCTCCTGGTCCGACATCCCTCCCTCCCCGCTGGTCTCCGGTGCCAGGGCATCATTCGCGACACCCGCCATCTCATCCTCTGTCAGGGCCGCCCCCATTCCGGTACCCGAGGCCGATTGAGCCAGAGCCCCGGACGCCGACACACATCCCACTGCGATCACCAAGGCAGCCAACCTGAAGCGTTTCATAGCCACCTCCTCCCTTGCTCCCATCCCGCTGATTGATCGAACGTACGCACACAAATAAACATTTTGTTACATACGCTCTCAGCATCGTTCCCGATGGCGAGGTTCACCATCAGAAGAACCCCTGAATATTCTCCTCTCAATGAGCAGGAGAAGATCAGCGCAGAGAAGCAGGAACCTGATACCGGAAAGGCATCAGGCGTGGTGGAGCGCGGAGGTCCTCATGGCGAGTCATGCGGCGCTCAGGGGCAGGCAAGTGGCGCGTCTTCCCTAGACGGTGCGCGAGTAGCGTCCCGTGCTATGGGCCAGGTAGGCATCGAAGGCCATGGCGACGTTACGCATCATCAGGCGCCCGGCGGGCAGCACCTCGATGGCCTGCTCGGAGATGGCGATCAGGCCGTCCGCCTGCATCTCGGCCAACGCGTCCAGGGCCTCGGCGAAATAGGTCCGAAAGACGATGCCGTGGGCCGCCTCGGTCGCGGCGACGTCGACCCGCCCGTGGCACATCAGGGCGTTGATCACGTCCCGGCGCAGCAGATCGTCGGCGTTCAGGCGGTAGCCGCGCATCACCGGCAGCCGACCCGCCTCGAGCCGCGCCTGGTACTGGGCGGTCTCCTTGACGTTCTGGCTGTAGCTATCGCCCACCTTGCCGATCGCGGTATTGCCCAGGCCGATCAGGTCGCAGTCGGCGTGGGTGGAGTAGCCCTGGAAGTTGCGCTGCAGAGTACCGTTCTTCCTGGCCAGGGAGAGCTCGTCCTCGGGCAGGGCGAAGTGATCCATGCCGATGTAGACATAGCCGGCCGCGGTGAGGCGACGAATGATCAGCTCCAGCAGCTCGAGCTTGCGCTCCGGCGGCGGCATGTCCTCGGGACGAATCAACCGCTGGGCCTTGAAGAGCTCCGGCAGGTGCGCATAGCTGTAGGTGGCGATGCGATCCGGGCGCAGGGCAATGATCTTGTCCAGGGTGGCATCGAAGCTCGCCACCGTCTGCAGCGGCAGACCGTAGATCAGGTCGACGCTCACCGACTGGAAACCGGCCTCACGGGCTGCGGCCACCAGTGAGACCACTTGGGCCTCACTCTGTACCCGGTTGACCGCTGCCTGGACGTCGGGATCGAAGTCCTGCACGCCGAAGCTCAGGCGATTGAACCCCAGCGCACGCAGTTCATGGATCTGCGTCGGGGTCACGGTGCGCGGATCCACCTCCAGGGAGAACTCCCGCGCCTCGGGCGCGGCGAAGTGGAAGGCCTCGTCGAGAGCCGTCATCAGCTCGCCGAGCTGGTCGTTGCTCAGGTACGTCGGGGTGCCACCGCCCAGGTGCAGCTGGGTCATGCGCCGCGACTCGTCGAACAGCGCCCCCTGCAGCGCGATCTCCCGCTTGAGCCAGGTCAGGTACTCCGCGGCCCGCTCACGGTTGTGGGTGATGATCTTGTTACAGGCGCAGTAGTAGCAAAGGCTCTCGCAGAAAGGGATGTGCACATACGCCGAGAGCCGCTTGGGCGCCGCCAGCCGGTTGCTGCGCTCGGCGGCAGTACGGTAGTCGTCCTCGGCGAAGGCCGCCTGGAACTGCGGCGCCGTGGGATAAGAGGTGTAGCGCGGTCCCGGCCGATCGTACTTCTCGACCAGGGAGCGGTTGAAGGGCAGCTTGTCGTGCATGGTCGTTCGATGCCTCGGGAAAGCCTGGGCGGCCGGATCACCGCCGGATGGGCGCCAGTATGCCACCGGCATCAACGGGCGTCGGTACCCTTCACGAGGTAGCTGACCCAGGTCAATTGGAGGTAGTTGGCCCTGCGGCGAGGGAGGCCGGCCGAATAAAAGCATCTATAATACCCCTTATAAGCAGCTCCTCGGTGGCGCGCCCTCGCATCCCGAGGGCGTTGACGCTGCCACGATGGTAAAATAGGCAGCCACCATTTCGACTCACTCGGCGGGCACGCCTCGCCGCCCGTCGACCAGGAAGCCACATGCACCTGACCCGTTACACCGACTACTCGCTGCGCGTGCTGATCTACCTCGCCGTCAAGGGCGAGCAGCGCTCGACCATCACCGAGATTGCCGATCGCTTTGCCATCTCCCGCAATCACCTCATGAAGGTGGTCCAGGACCTGAACCATCGCGGCTATATCACGGCCATCCGCGGCAAGCATGGCGGGCTGCTGCTGAAGCGGACGCCGGAGTCCATCACCCTGGGTGAGCTGGTGCGTGACACCGAGCGCGACCTCGGCCTGGTGGAATGCTTCGGTGACGACAACGAGTGCGTGATCACCCCGTCCTGCCGGCTCAAGCCGATCCTCGCCGAGGCCCTGGGTGCCTTCCTCACCGTGCTCGACCGCTACACCCTGGCCGACATGCTGGGTCCCCAGCGCAGCGGGCTGATCCGGCTGCTGCAGATCGAGGACGCCCCCCCGCCGGCCGCTCAGGCATAGGGCAACAGCAGACTGACTCGGGTGCCCACTCCCTGGCGGCTGTCGATGACCAGGACGGTGCCGTGCCGCTCGCAGATCTCACGCACGATGGACAGCCCCAGCCCCGAGCCCTCGCCCCGCGCCGGGCTGCCCCGAGTACGATAGAACCGCTGGGTCACCAGCGGCACCTCCTCGGCGGCGATACCGATACCGCTGTCTACCACCGCCAGCCTGACGCCTTCGGCCACCGCCTCGAGCTCGAGCCGCACCCGTCCCCCGGCAGGCGTCGCATGCAGGGCGTTTTCGACCAGGTTCGACAAGGCGCGATCGATCAGGCCGAGATCCGCCTCGACCCAGGGCAGCGAGGGTTCCCCGATCACTTCGAGGGCGATCCCCGACTGACGGGCCTGGTGCTGGAACTTGCCGACGATGTCATGGGCGAGCTCCGCCAGCGAGAACGGCTCGCACTGCAGCGGCCGGTCGTAGGCATCGAGTCGCGCCTGGGTCGACAGCTGCTGGGCCAGCCGCGTCAGACGATCGGCGTTGTCGAGGATCGCGCCCAGCGCCCGCCGCCGCTCCTCGGCTGACGCCTCCTCGCGCTCCAGCAGCTGCTCGACATAGCCGCGCAGCGAGGTCAGCGGGGTGCGGAAGTCATGAGACAGGTTGGCGACCAGCTCGCGGCGCTGGCGATCGGTCTCGCGCAGTGCCTCGAGCTGGGCCTCGATGGTACCCGCCATGTCGTTGAACGCGCCCGCCAGGCGGCCGATCTCGTCATCCCGAGGCACGGCGACGCGCTCGTCGTAGTCGCCCTCGGCAAAGCGCTGCACCGCCGTTGTCAGCTGCGAGAAGCGCCGCGTCAGCAGGGCGAACCAGACCAGGCCGAAGACCCCCGAGATGAGCAGCGCCAGCAAGCTGGCGGCGACCAGGGTGCGGGTGATCGAGCTGGTGCGCAGCATGGCGACCATCGAGGCGTGGCTGGCACTGTTGAGGTCGACGTAGAGGTAGCCGGGTCGCCGGGCCTCGCCATGGGTGATCCGCGCCACGGAGAAGATCCCGGGACGCCCGCCGCAGGGCGAGGCGGCCAGCACCGGCAGCATGGGCTCGCCGCCGAGCAGGGCCTCCAGGGCGTCGCGTTCCACCCGGCGCCCCAGGCCGCAGGCCGACTCGGTGAAGTCGGCGATCACCGTTCCCTCGGCGTCGAGCACGTACAGCGACAGGGAGGGATTGATCGAGGCGATGTGCCGGGCGATCTGCCGGGCAGCGTCGCTGTCGGCGCCGACCTGCAGTCCCGGGCGCATGACGCGGGCGAGGTTGTCGGCCAGATCGACCTCCTGACGCTGCTGGAGCTCGCGCCCCAGCTGGTCGAACTGGCTGATGGCGATCCAGGCGGCGGCCACCGACAGCAGCAGCAGGCTGGTCAGGTAGACCACGGCGATGCGCGCATAGAGGCTGCGCACAAGGCGACCGATGCGCCCCAGCAGGGCGCTCATGGCGGCTCATCCTCCGGCGTCGCGGCCGGGTCGACGAAGCGATAGCCCACGCCCCAGACGGTCTGGATGAAGCGCGGCCGGGCCGGGTCGACCTCGATCTTCTTGCGCAGGCGGTTGATGTGGGTGTTCACGGTATGGTCATAGCCGTCGAACTCCTCGCCCCAGACCTTGTCCAGCAGCTCGCCGCGGGTGAAGCCATGGCCGGGATGACGGGCGAACAGCGACAGCAGCGCGAATTCCTTGCCGGTAAGCTGCACCGGCTGACCATCGAGGGTGACGCGATGCTGATCGGCATCGATGACCAGCGAGCCGCAGACCAGCGGCGGGGTCTCGACGATGCCGTCCCCCCCCTCCGCCTGGCGCTGCCCCCGGCGCAGCAGGGCCTGAACCCGGGCCATCAGGATCGGCATGTGGAAGGGCTTGGTGACGTAGTCGTCGGCCCCGAGCTCGAGCCCCACCACCACGTCGCGGATCGCCGCCTTGGCGGTCACCATCAGCACCGGCGTGCGGCTGTCGCGCCGCCGCAACCGGCGACATACCTCCAGGCCGTCGATTCCCGGCAGCATCAGGTCGAGCATCACCAGGTCATAGGCACTGCCCGGCGCCGCGTTCTCCAGGGCTTCCAGGGCCGCCTCCCCGTCGGTGACCCAGTCACAGCCGTGGCCGGCCTCGGCGAGGCGCTCGCTAAGCAGCTTGCCGATCTCGGGATTGTCCTCGACGCAGAGGATCCGGTAAGGCATGGGGCGGGCTCCGAGGAAGGCTTCGGTCTCTACTCTAGAGCCACCCGGCCGAGGCTGCATCACGAAACCCTCACACCGGCCCCGGTTCGTGATGAATTCGTGATGAATCGCCCCGTGGGGCTGGCTAGCGTGACAGGTGCCGTCACGGCATGTCGCCGGCGGCCGGACCATCACCGGAGGTGCGAGATGTTCAAGCCGACCCATCCCAGGACCGCCCTGTTCGCCATTCTGCTCGGCGCCCTGCTGCTGCCGACCGCCGCCCTGGCGGACTCCCACGAGGACGCCATGCAGGAGGGCGGCAGCATGGAGCAGGACACCATGGCCGGCGAGGCCATGGGCGAGGAGGACGCCATGGCTGGAGACGCCATGAGCGGGGATGACGCCATGCAGCCGGAAGGCGACGACGAGATGATGATGGAGGACGAGGACTCGATGATGGAAGGCGACGGCGAGATGTGATGCTCGCCGCCCCGTGACCGGCCGGATCGCAGTCCGGTCGGTCATGCTTCCCCGCTTTGCCTCGCCTCTTCGGGAGGGCCTTTCCCATGCAACGCCTCGATGCCACACGCAACGCTCCCCGGCCGACGGTGATCAAGCGGCACTCGGCGTTCACCCGGCTGTGGCACTGGATCAACGCCATCTGCCTGGCGATCCTGCTGCTGAGCGGCCTGCAGATCTTCAATGCCCACCCTGCCCTGTACTGGGGCAAGGATTCCACCTTCGACGCCCCGGCGCTGTCGATCGGCGCCGAGCGCGCCGACGACGGTTCCCTGCGGGGCATCACCCGCATCGGCGACCTGCGCTTCGACACCACCGGCGTGCTGGGCGTCTCGGGCCCGCGCGCCGATCGCGAGCGTCGGGCCTTTCCCGCCTGGGCGACCCTGCCCGGTCCGCGCTGGCTGGCCATGGGCCGACAGTGGCACTTCCTCGCCGGCTGGATCTTCGCCCCCCTGCTCGCGGCCTATCTGGTCTATCTGGTGGCCAGCGGCCAGCTGCGGCGGCGCCTGCTGCCGCGACGCGACGAATGGCCGCGGCTCGGCCATGTCGTGGTCGAGCACCTGCGACTGCGCTTTCCGCGGGGCGAGGAAGCGCGCCACTACAACCTGCTGCAGAAGCTGGCCTACCTGGTGGTGCTGTTCGTCGTCGCCCCGCTGGTGGTGCTCACCGGACTGACCATGTCGCCGACCATGGATGCCGCCTGGCCCTGGCTACTGGATCTGTTCGGTGGCCGACAGAGCGCCCGCACCCTGCACTTCCTGGCCGCCGCCGCCCTGCTGGCCTTCTTCGTCGTCCATCTGCTGCTGGTGCTGATCTCCGGCGTCGGCAACAACCTGCGCTCGATGATCACCGGGCGCTATGCCCTGCCCCCGGAAAAGGAGACCCGCGATGACGCCTCCCAATGACCCCGGCCGCCGACGCTTCCTGACCCGCGGCCTGCTGGCCGGCGGCACCCTGATGCTGGCGGGCTGCGACCGGCTCTCGCGCAGCGATGCCATGCAGCAGCTGTTCGCCGCCAGCGAGGGCCTGACCCAGCGGGCCCATCGCCTGCTGGCCTCCCGGGAGACCCTGGCCCGGGAATACGCCCCCGACGACATCGCCCCGACCTTTCGCGCCAACGGGACGACCATGCCCCGGGAAATCGACTACCTGCGACTGGCCGCCAACGACTTCCGCGACTGGCGCCTGGAGGTCGACGGCCTGGTCGAGCGCCCCGGGGCCTTCTCCCTCGCCGAGCTCCGGGAGATGCCCGCGCGCACCCAGATCACGCGCCACGACTGCGTGGAAGGCTGGAGCTGCATCGGCGAGTGGAGCGGGGTGGTGCTCGGCGAGCTGCTGACCCGGGTGGGGGTGCGCGACGAGGCGCGCTTCGTGGTCTTCCACTGCGCCGATCGCTACCGGGGGGGCGACCGCTACTACGAGAGCCTGGATCTGCGCGAGGCCTACCATCCGCAGACCCTGCTGGCCTATGGCCTCAACGGCGACGACCTGCCCATCGCCAACGGCGCGCCCCTGCGCCTGCGCGCCGAACGCCAGCTGGGCTACAAGATGGCCAAGTACGTGATGCGCCTCGAACTGGTAGCGAGCTTCGCCCATCTCGGCCGTGGCCGGGGCGGCTATTGGGAGGATCGTGGCTACCGTTGGTGGGCGGGCATCTGAATCGACGGGACGCGATGCGACCGGATGTCTAGCCTGTAGATGACCCACATCAAGCCCCCGGCGTCGGGCCGCTGGCATGATGAGGTCATCCGCCTGGTACGGCGCCACCGTGACCGGGCTCGATTCGGCACAAAAAGATGCATTTAGGAGGTAAGTTATGAGGATGCTCGCTACCGTAGCACTCATCGGCTTCAGCGGCCTGGCCGTCGACGCCCTGGCCGCCGGCGACCCCGCCGCCGGCGAAGGCAAGGTCGCCGCCTGCGCCGCCTGTCACGGCACCGATGGCAAGGGCACCGCGCCCATCTACCCGAACCTCGCCGGCCAGTCCGCCACCTATCTGGAAAGCGCCCTCAAGGCCTATCGTGCCGGCGAACGCGGGGGCGGGATGTCGGCGATCATGGCGCCCCAGGCCCAGTCACTTTCGGACGAGGATATCGCCGACATCGCCGCCTACTACGCCAGCCTGACGCCCTGACCCTCGGGCCGGCGTGCCGGCCCTGCTTGCTACGCGGCGGCCCCTGCGTCAGCCGCCGCTCCTTACCGTATGACTCTGGACCCCCTCATGTCACCACGCCGGCCCCGTCTCTTCGTGCTGATCGGCAGATGCCTGCTCCTGTTGTGCCTCGCCCTGTCGCTGCCGTCCATGGCGCTGGAACTCGACCGGGTCAAGGCCGGCTTCCCCGACGCCGACCGCCTCGCCGAGACCGACGGCGAGCGCCCCGTGCAGGCGGTGATGGGCGGCGACTCGCTGCTCGGCTACGTCTTCGAGACCGTGGACGTGGCGCCGATTCCCGCCTATTCGGGCAAGCCGGTCAACCTGCTGGTCGGCATCGACCCGGCAGGCGAGCTGATCATGGCCGAGGTGCTCGAGCACTCCGAACCGATCATGCTGGTGGGCATCCCCGAGGAAAAGCTGCAGCAGTTCGCCGGTGCCCACACCGCCTACGCCGTTACCGACAATCCCAAGATCGGTGACCACCTGGATGCCATCTCCGGCGCCACGGTGACGGTCATCGTGGTCAACGACACCATCATGCGCGCGGCCCGCGAGGTCGCCGCCGGCCTCGGCATCATCGACGACCCCTCCGCCCAGCCGCCGGCCACCGTCAAGGACGAGGTGTTCCGCGAGGCCGACTGGCAGACGCTGACCGGAGACGGCACCCTCCGCCGCCTGCGCCTGACCCATGGCCAGGTCGATGACGCCTTCGTCGGCACCGCCGCCGAGGATTACCTGCGCACGCCCCAGCCCGCGGACAAGACCTTCATCGACCTCTACTACGGCTATCTGAACGCGCCCACCGCCGGCCGCAACCTGCTCGGCAAGGCCGGCTATGAGGCCTTGATGGAGGATCTCGCGCCGGGCGAGCACGCCATCGCGGTGATGGCCAGGGGCGATTACTCCTTCAAGGGCTCGGGCTATGTGCGCGGCGGCATCTTCGACCGCATCGAGCTGGTGCAGGACGGCCGCACCATCACCTTCCACGACCGGGACCATCAGCGGGTCGGCCGCGTCGCCCTCGACGGCATGCCGCGCATGACCGAGAAGGACATCTTCGTCATCCGCGACGACGCCCACTTCGACCCCGGGCGTCCCTGGCAGCTGAACCTGCTGGTGCGTCGCGCCTCGGGCCCCCTGGACACCGAGTTCACCCGCTTCCGCGCCGATTACGCCATCCCCGAGGCCTACGTCGAGCGCCCCGCACCGGTGGTCGAGCGCCCCATCTGGGTGCAGGTGTGGTACGACAAGGCCTTCCAGATCGCCGTGCTGGGCCTGGGCCTGGCGGTGCTCACCGGGGTCATGCTCTTTCAGGACGTGCTGGTGCGCTACCCACGCATCCTCGGGCCGCTGCGTCTGGGCTTTCTGGTCTACACCCTGGTGTTCATCGGCTGGTACGCCCTGGCCCAGCTGTCGGTGGTCAACATCCTGACCTTCACCCATGCGCTGATCACCGACTTCAGCTGGAGCTCCTTCCTGATCGACCCGATGATGTTCATCCTCTGGTCGTTCGTGGCGGTCAGCCTGCTGCTGTGGGGCCGCGGGGTGTTCTGCGGCTGGCTATGCCCCTTCGGTGCCCTGCAGGACCTGGTCAACAAGGCCGCCCGCCGGTTGGGCGTGAAGCAGCTCGAGGTGCCCTTCGGCCTGCACGAGCGGCTCTGGGCCATCAAGTACATCATCCTGCTGGCACTGTTCGCCGTGTCGCTGCACTCCCTGGGCACCGCCGAACGCTACGCCGAGGTCGAACCCTTCAAGACCGCCATCACCCTGCGCTTCCAGCGCGACTGGCCCTTCGTGCTCTATGCCCTCGGGCTGGTCGTGGTCTCGGCCTTCAACCACAAATTCTACTGCCGCTACGTCTGCCCGCTGGGCGCCGGCCTGGCGATTCCCTCCCGGCTGAGGCTCTTCGACTGGCTCAAGCGTCACCGCGGCAGCTGCGGCACCCCCTGCCAGATCTGCGCCAACGAGTGCGAGGTCGGCGCCATCCATCCCGACGGGCGCATCAACGCCAACGAGTGCCACTACTGCCTCGACTGCCAGGTCACCTACTGGGATGACCAGCGGTGTCCGCCGATGATCAAGCGCCGCAAGCGCTACGAGAAGGCGGCCAGGGTCTCTGGCCAGGCCACCACCGGGACCTTCGACCCCGCAGCCCGCGGTGCCGAGGGCACCACCCTGCAGCGTATTCCGATCCATCACGAGGAGTGAACCATGAGTGACGACAAGAAGCGGGAACTGAAGGACATCGGTCGCCGGCATTTCCTGCGCAACAGCGCGGTGACCGGCATCGCCGGTGCCGGCCTGGCGAGCGGTCTCGGCGCCGGGGCCATGATGCAGAGCCGGCAGGCCCGTGCCGCCGGCGAGAACGGCATCGAGGTCGCGCCGGGCGAGCTCGACGAGTACTACGGCTTCTGGAGCGGCGGCCACCAGGGCGAGGTCCGGGTGCTGGGCGTGCCCTCCATGCGCGAGCTGATGCGCATCCCGGTGTTCAACGTCGACAGTGCCTCCGGCTGGGGGATCACCAACGAGTCCCGGCGCGTCCTGGGCGATTCGGCACGCTTTCTCAACGGCGACGCCCACCACCCGCACATTTCCATGACCGACGGCCGCTACGACGGCAAGTACCTGTTCATCAACGACAAGGCCAACACCCGGGTGGCCCGGATCCGTCTCGACATCATGAAGACGGACAAGATCACCACCATCCCCAACGTCCAGGCCATCCACGGCCTGCGCCTGCAGAAGGTGCCGCACACCAAGTACGTGTTCGCCAACGCCGAGCTGCCGATTCCCCAGATCAACGACGGTCGTGATCTGGAGGCCCCCGACAACTACTACACCATGTTCAACGCCATCGACGCCGAGAGCATGGAGGTCGCCTGGCAGGTGATCGTCGACGGCAACCTGGACAACACCGACGCCGACTACACCGGCCGTTTCGTGGCCTCCACCTGCTACAACTCCGAGAAGGGCATGACGCTCGCCGACACCATGCGCGCCGAGCGCGACTGGGTGGTGGTGTTCGACGTCGAGGCCATCGAGGCCGCGGTCGCCGCCGGCCAGCACGAGACCCTGGGCGATTCCCCGGTGCCGGTGCTCGACGGGCGCAAGGGCTCCAAGCTGACCCGCTACATCCCGGTGCCCAAGAATCCCCACGGCCTCAACACCTCGCCGGACGGCCAGTACTTCATCGCCAACGGCAAGCTCTCGCCGACCGTCTCGATCATCGCCATCGACAAGCTGCCCGAGCTCTTCGATGACGCCATCGCCCCCCGCGACACCGTCGTCGGTGAGCCGGAACTGGGCCTGGGGCCGCTGCACACCACCTACGATGGCCGCGGCAACGCCTACACCACCCTGTTCATCGACAGCCAGGTGGCCAAGTGGAACATCGCCGACGCCATCCGCGCCTACAACGGCGAGGAGGTCAACTACATCCGCCAGAAGCTCGACGTTCACTACCAGCCCGGCCACAACCATGCCAGCCTCACCGAGTCACGGGATGCCGACGGCAAGTGGCTGGTGGTACTCTCCAAGTTCTCCAAGGACCGCTTCCTGCCGGTGGGGCCGCTGCACCCCGAGAACGACCAGCTGATCGACATCTCCGGCGAGCAGATGAAGCTGGTGCATGACGGCCCGACCTATGCCGAGCCCCACGACTGCATCCTGCTGCGGGCCGACCAGCTCAGCCCGAGCCGGGTTTGGACCCGCGACGACCCCTTCTTCGCCGAGACCCGGGCCATGGCCGAGGCCGACGGCATCACCCTGGAGCGCGACAACAAGGTCGTCCGCGACGGCAACAAGGTGCGGGTCTACATGACCTCCATCGCGCCCCAGTACGGCCTGACCGAGTTCAAGGTGAAGCAGGGCGACGAGGTCACGGTGGTGATCACCAACCTCGACCAGGTCGAGGACCTGACCCACGGCTTCTGCCTGGTCAATCATGGCGTCTCCATGGAGATCAGTCCGCAGCAGACCGCCAGCGTGACCTTCACCGCTGACAAGCCCGGCGTGCACTGGTACTACTGCAACTGGTTCTGCCATGCCATGCACATGGAGATGACCGGCCGCATGCTGGTCGAGAAGGCCTGAGCCAAGCCGGGGCCGGGCCTGCCCGGCCCCGCGTCACGGGAGCCGTAATGACACGACGTTTTCCCCGAGCCGCCGTGGCCCTGGTGCTGACGGCGGCCGGCCTGCTGGGCGGCACGCCGACGGTCCTGGCGACCACCTGGACGGCGAGTCCCGGCGAGCCCCTGCAGCCGCTGGTCGAGCGTGCCGCCGAGGGCGACACCCTGCAACTGCCTGAGGGCCGCTACCCCGGCCCGCTGGTGATCGACCGTACCCTGTCGCTCGAGGGCCAGGGCGAGGCGGTCATCGATGGCGGAGGCGAGGGCGATGCGGTGACCCTGGCCGCCCCGAGGATCGTGCTCTCCGGGCTCACCATCGAGCACTGGGGCCGCGACCTGACGGCCATGGATACCGGCATCCTGGTCCGCGAGGCGGCCACGGGGAGCCGCATCCAGGACAACCGCCTGAGGGGAGCCGGCTTCGGCATCCGCCTCGATGCGGTGCACGACGTCGAGGTGATCGACAACCGCATCCGCGGCGATGCCGGGCTGCGCTCGCAGGACCGCGGCAACGGCATCCACCTTTTCAATGTCGCGGACGCACGGGTGGAAGGCAACGACATCCGCGGCGTCCGCGACGGCATCTATATCGATACCAGCCGGGACAGCCTGCTGCGCGATAATCGCATGGAGGACCTGCGCTACGGCGTCCACTACATGTACGCCCACGACAACCGCCTGGAGGGCAACCTGACCCGCCATACCCGCACCGGCTATGCGCTGATGCAGTCCAAGCGGCTGACGGTCATCGGCAACCGCTCCGACGGCGACCGCAACTACGGCATCCTGATGAACAACATCACCGACAGTCTGCTGCGCGACAACCGGGTCAGCGGCATCCGCCAGCCCCGGGGCGAGGACGGCACCCTGCTGGTCCAGGGGGGCGAGGGCAAGGCGCTGTTCGTCTACAACGCCCAGTTCAACCGCTTCGAGGGCAACCGCTTCGCCGACAGCGATATCGGGATCCACCTCACCGCGGGCTCGGAGGACAACACGGTGGTGGGCAATGCCTTTGTCGCCAACCGCCAGCAGGTCATGTACGTGGCCACCCGCGACCAGGAGTGGTCGGAGCAGGGGCACGGTAACTACTGGAGCGACTACCTGGGCTGGGACCTGGCCGGCGACGGCATCGGCGACACGCCCTACGAGCCCAACGACGCCATGGACCGCCTGCTGTGGCGATATCCCGTGGCCCGGCTGCTGATGCACAGCCCCGCGGTACTGGCGCTGCGCTGGGTGCAGCGCCAGTTCCCGGTATTCCGCCCCCAGGGGGTCAAGGACAGCGCGCCGCTGATGGCCTCCCCCCTCTCTCCGGAGACCGACGCATGACTGCGCTTATCGAACTTCGCGACGTGAGCCTGCGCCAGGCCGGCCTGACCCGCCTCGACGGCCTCGACCTCCGGGTGGAGGAAGGCGAGGTGCTGGCCCTGCTCGGCCACAACGGCGCCGGCAAGACCACCACCATGAAGCTGATTCTCGGGCTGCTCACCCCGAGCGGGGGACATCTCGAGGTGCTCGGCGGCCGTCCCGATGGCCGCCACGCCGAGGCTCTGCGCCGCCACCTGGGCTACCTGCCCGAGAATGTCAGCTTCTACGAGCAGCTCAGCGGGCGCGAAGTGCTGCGCTTCTTCGCGCGGCTCAAGCGGGTCGCGGCAGGCCAGGTGAACGAGCTGCTCGAACGGGTGGGCCTCGCACAGGCCGCCGAACGCCGGGTGAAGACCTACTCCAAGGGCATGCGCCAGCGTCTCGGCCTGGCCCAGGCGCTGCTCGGCGCTCCCCGCCTGCTGCTGCTCGACGAGCCCACCACCGGCCTCGACCCCGCCGCCACCCGCGACTTCTATGACACGGTCCGCGAGCTGAGCGAACGGGGCTGCACCGTGCTGCTGTCGTCCCATGTGCTGCCCGGCGTGGAACCCTATATCGACCGCGCCCTGATCCTCGGTGGCGGTCAGCGTCTGGCCCTGGGCAGCCTGGAAGCGCTGCGCGACGAGGCGGCCCTGCCGCTGACCATTCGCGCCCGGGGCCGACTGGCGGACCAGGACTGGCAGGCCCACTGGGACGATGCGCGGATCGTCGCCTCGCCCCTCAACGGCCACGAGGTCTCCCTGTCGGTGCCCCCCGAGACCAAGCTCGCGGTGCTCAGGCGGCTGACCGCCACCCCCGGGGTGGAGGATATCGAACTGCAACCGCCCAGCCTGGAGACGCTCTACGCCCATTTCTCCCGGCTTGGCGCCCGGGAACGACCAGGAGATGCCCCATGAACGCCATCCTGACGCTGGCCGGCAAGGAGTTCCGTGACGGCCTGCGCAATCGCTGGGTGCTGGCCATTGCCCTGATGCTGGCCGCGCTGGCCGTGGGCATCGCCTGGTTCGGCGCCGCCGCCAGTGGCGGCCTGGGCTTCGCCTCCCTCGCCACCACCCTGGTCAGCCTGGCGACCCTGGCGGTGTTCCTGATTCCGCTGATCGCCCTGCTGCTGGCCTACGATGCCGTGGTCGGCGAGCAGGAAGCCGGCACCCTGCTGCTGCTGCTCACCTACCCGCTGAGCCGCACCCAGCTGCTGCTAGGCAAGTTCCTGGGCCACGGCCTGATCCTCGCCGCGGCCACGGTGCTCGGCTTCAGCGTCGCCGGGGCGGTGATCGCGCTGGGGGCCGAGGGGGTGGCGCTGGCCGAGCTGGCCTCGGGCATGGGCCTGCTGATCGGCAGCAGCGTGCTGCTGGGGTGGGTGTTCATCGCCTTCGCCTACCTGATCAGTGCCGGCGCCACCGAGAAGGCCCGCGCGGCGGGCCTGGCACTGGGCGTCTGGTTCCTGTTCGTGCTGGTCTTCGACCTGGGGCTGCTGGCGTTGCTGGTGAGCGTGAAACAGGGCGGCGACTGGCTGCCCTGGCTGCTGCTGCTCAATCCCACCGAGTGCTTCCGACTGATCAACCTGACCGGGATCGAGGCCGCCCGCGAGTACACCGGCCTCGCGGGCATCGCCCAGGGCGGCGCCTTCCGGCCTGCCGTGGTAACCACCATCCTGGTGGCCTGGATCCTGGTGCCGCTGGGCCTGGCCGTGCTGCGCTTCCATCGCCGCCAGGCCTGACCCCGAGGACACCGCCATCCGCCGCCTGCTTCCCGTGCTGTTACTCGTGCTGTCCCTCGCCGGCTGCACCGACGCGTCGACGACCGCCGCCCAAGCCGCACCCCAGCCCATCACGGCCGGCGACAGCTGTCACGTCTGCGGGATGCTGATCACTGAGCATCCCGGGCCCAAGGGCCAGGCCTTCCTGGACGGCGCGGACGCGCCGCGCAAGTTCTGCTCCACCCTGGAACTGTTCGTGTTTCTCGCGCAGCCGGAAACCGCCAGCCGGCTCTCCCATGCCTATGTGCACGATATCGGCGTGACGACCTGGGGAACGCCGGCGGACGAGGCCTTCATCCGCGCCGACGAGGCCTGGTACGTGGTCGGCCATGACCGCCGCGGCTCCATGGGGCATACCCTGGCCTCCTTCGCCGACCGCGACGACGCCGAGGCGTTTCGTCGCGAGCACGGCGGCCGGACCCTCGCCTACGCGGACATCGACCTGGACCTGCTGGGGCGGCTCGGCCGGGGCGAGGTGTCCCACGGCGCCGGCGCCCCCAACCACGCCGGCATGGCGCAGCATGATGGCAGCGACGACTCTCGCTGAGGGTCCCGGGCCCCCACCACGGTATGCTAGCCTCCCGGCTCCAGCCATCCCGGGAACCACCATGTTACCGACTGTCCTCCGCCGCCTGCTGCCGGGCCTGCTGGCCCTGGCCGTCGCCATCCCAGCCCAGGCCGGCCGCTACAACATCGATGCCGTCGAGCGTCACGAGGCCTGGCACTCGCTGCGCCTGACGCTGGGCGAGGAGCGTCACGCCCGCGCCGTGGAGCAGCACAGCTACAGCGACACCGTGTTCAGCGTCAATGCCAGCCCCGGGGCCTGCGACCGGCCGTGGCTGGAGATGCGCGTGGAGCTCGGCGAGGTCCAGGCCGAGAGTGCCACGGTGAACCGGGTGCCGGCGGACCTGCTGGTCGACGAAGGCCGCGTGCATGCCGGCCAGGCCGCCTTCATCACCGAGCGTGGCAACAGCGGCTTCTATGTGCGCTTCACGCTGCCCGACACCGCGGCCGCGCTGGCGGACATGCGCAGCGGGGAGGTCCTGCGCCTGCGCATCCACCGCGCCGAGCAGGACTACTGGTTCCTGGTCTTCCGCCTCGAGGGGGCCCGCGCGGCGCTTGACCGCATGCACCGCCTGTGCCGGGCCGCCGCCGGCTGAGGTGGCTCAGGCCGGCGCGATGGCGAGCCAGCGGCGAGCGAAGGCGTCGGCGGGCAGCGCGCGGTCGAACAGGAAGCCCTGGCCCCGGCGGCAGCCCAGTGCCAGCAGGGCCTCGGCCTGGGCCCGGGATTCCACGCCCTCGGCCACGGTGCCAAGGCCGAGGCTCTCGGCCATGGCGATGATGGTGGTGACGATGGCATGGTCGTTGTCGTCGCGCAGCATGTCACGCACGAAGGACATGTCGATCTTCACCGTATCCACGGCGAAGCGCTTGAGGTAGGCCAGCGACGAGTAGCCGGTGCCGAAATCATCGATCGACAGGGCGAAGCCGTCGCAGCGCAGCGCGCGGGTGATCGCCACCGCCTGCTCCGGGTCGGCCATGAAGCCGCTCTCGGTCAGCTCGAGGCCGATGACGGCGGGCGTCAGTCCCGCCGTGCGGACGATGTCGCCGAGGCGCTCGGCGAGGCGCTCGTCCTCCAGCTGCTGGGCGGCCACGTTGATGTTCAACCGGCCCGGAAAGGGACGGCCGCCGGCGCGCCGCCACGCGGCCAGCTGGGCACAGGCCGTCGCCAGGACCCACTGCCCCAGGCGGGCGATCATGCCGCGCTCCTCGGCGACGGGAATGAACTCCGCCGGGCTGACCCAGCCCAGCACCGGGTCGTGCCAGCGGCACAGCACCTCGGCGCCGAGCAGTTCACCGCTCGCCAGGTCGACGCTGGGCTGGTAGTGCAGCGACAGGCCCCCGGCGTCCAGGGCCGCCGCCAGGCGGCTGGCCAGGCTCAGCCGCCGGGCCATGGCCCGGCCCATCTCGGCATCGAAGAAGCGATAGCCGACGCCGCCCTGCTTGGCGCGATACATGGCGATATCGGTGTGCTTGAGCAGCTCCCGGGGGCCATCAGCATGCTCGGGATAGAAGGCCACACCGATGCTCACTTCCAGGGCGAAGCGCTGCTCGTCGATCGCCACCGGCGTCGACAGGGCCTGCGTGAGGGCCTCGACCATCGCCAGGGTACGCGCGTGATCGCTGTCCTCGATCATCACCACGAATTCGTCCCCGCCCAGCCTGGCCAGGCTGGCGCCCTCCACCAGGCAGTCCCGGAAGCGCCGTGCCACCTCGACCAGGACCCGGTCGCCGACGTCATGCCCCTGGCTGTCATTGATCTCCTTGAAGCGATTGAGGTCCAGGAACAGCAGCGCCAGGCTCCCCCCCTCCCGCGGGGTCCGGGCGATGGCCTGGTCCAGGCGCTCCATGAAGCAGGCGCGATTGGGCAGCCCGGTGCCGCTGTCGTAATAGGCGAGATGGCGGATGTGAGCCTCGGAGCGGTTGCGCTCCAGCTCGGCGGCGGCCCCGGCGGCGAAGATGCGCAGCAGGTGGCTGACCATCGCCGAGTCGACCAGGGGGTGGCGATAGAGCAAAAACGCCGTGCCCAGCGGCCATCCGCCGGCATCATCCAGGCGCCGGCCCACATAGGCCCGGGCCCCGAGCGCATCCACCAGGGCGAGGCCCGGAAAGGTCTCGCCGAGGCCATCCTCGATGACCACTTCCTGGCGTTTGCAGGCCAGCTCGCAGGGCTTGCCGGCCAGGTCGTAGCGAAAGGCCGGTACCGGCTCGCCGTCGACCAGGCCGGCCAGGGTCACGGCGGCCTGGGGCTGCCCCTCCTCGAGCCGGGAAATGAAACCGGCATCGGCCCCCAGGGCATCGACCATGCGGCGCGTCAGCTGAACGAAGAAGTCCTGGTCGCTGCGTGCGGTCAGTGCCTCGGCGATATCCAGCACCACCCTCTGGGTCCGCTCCTGTTCGAGGCGGACCCGCAGGGCCTGGAGACCAAAGGACAGGTTGTCGGCCAGCTCCGCAAGCAGGCCCCGTTCCTCGTCGCCCACCGCTCCCACCGAGGCCTTGAGCAGCATCAGGGCACCGAAGGTCTCGGCCCCGTCGCGCAGTGGCAGGGCGATCTCGCCACGGTAGCCCCGCCGGCGGGTCTGCGCGCCCCATTTGGCATAGGCGGGGTCCATCTGGAGGTCAGCGAGGACCACCGGCTCGCCACTGCGGATGCAGCGTCCGGGCGGCGCCTGGCCGTCCGGCGAGGCCGCGTCCCAGCTGAACCATACCTCGTCGAGGTAGCCCTCCTCGTGGCCGGCGAAGGCCTGGGGCACGACCCGGCACTGCTCGTCGTGGAGGGCATAGCCCACCCAGGCCAGCCGATAGCCTCCCTCGCGGCAGGCCAGTCGACAGATCTCCTCGAGCAGCGACGACTCCTGCTCGGCGCGGATCACCGCCCGGTTGACCAGGCGCAGCAGGGTCAGGGCGCGATGGGTGCCCGACAGGCGACGGCTGGTAGAGGTGAGTTCGCGAGTGGTGCGCGACAGTGCCCGCGCGGCCTCCTGTCTGGCCAGTTCGGCGCCGGCCCGGGAAGCGGCGATGCGCAGGATCTCGAGGGTCAGCCCGGTATTCGCCTGGGGGCGGTCGTAGAGGGCGGCCACCAGGCCCAGCAGCACCCGGTTCGGGGCGAACATCGGCACGCCGAGGTAGGCCTCCGCGCCCAGTGCCTGGAGCTCGCGGTCGTCGGGAAAGCGCTGGCAGACCCCCGTGGGGAACTGGCACGGCAGGTGATGCAGCGTGCCCTCGCAGGGCGTGCCAGCCAGATCGTACTCGAAATCCGGCATCCAGCCGCCCCGCGACCAGGCCGCGAGAGTGGTGGCCCGCCGGCCATCCGGCAGCACCCGGGCCACGATAACGTGATCCGCGGCCAGCAGTTCCGCCAGTTGCTTGGCCAGATGGGGAAAGAAGTCGCGCTGTCCCGCTTGCGACAGGCTGTCCGCCAGTCGCTGGAAGGCATCCTGCGCATCGGTCGACATGGTCAACGCATCATCATCCTGATGGTTTCACGAGTGGGCACGGGCGGTCCTCCCGGCCCGGCTTCCGGGACAGCGTAGGCCGCGCCCCCTTGGAGCGCCAAGCCCGCCCTCGCGTCGCGCCGGGAAAGGCGCGGCTCGCCCTATCAGAGCACCTTGCCGCGCAACATGCCAGTGATCGCCTCGCCGATCAGCACCAGGGTGATGATGGCGATCAGGATGGTGGCCACGGTCGGCCAGGCGAAGGTGTCGATCGCCCCCTGCAGGATGACGCCGATACCGCCGGCGCCCACCAGGCCCAGCACCGTGGACTCGCGGATATTGATGTCCCAGCGCAGGATGACGATGGCGAAGAAGGCCGGCATCACCTGGGGCACCACGGCATAGGCGATCACCTTGAGCTTGGAAGCACCGGTGGCCTGCATGGCCTCCACCGGCCGGCGGTCGATCTCCTCGATCGCCTCGCCCATCAGCTTGCCGATGAAGCCGATGGAGCGGCACATGATGGCCAGGATTCCCGCCAGTACGCCGGGGCCGAAGATGGCCACGAACAGCAAGGCCCAGATGATGGTGTTCACCGAACGGCTCGCGACCAGGATGAAGCGACCGAGCCACAGGCAGGCCCGGTTGGGTGTGGTGTTCTGGGCGGCGATGTAGGCGACCGGCAGGGCCACCAGCACCGTCAGCATGGTCGCCAGGGTGGCAATATGCACCGTCTCCAGCATCGCCGAGAGGATCTCGCCGAGGCGGCTGGGGTCGGGCGGCCACATCCGCCCGCCCAGGGAGCTGATCTGGTTGGGCGCATCCCACACCCAGGGCCAGAAGATGTCGATATCCTGCACCGCCCAGACCACCACCATCAGCGTCGCCAGCAGCACGCCATAGCGGATCAGGCGTTCGCGGCGGTCGTAGCGGCGCCAGACCCGCGCCGCCAGGGCCTCGTCCTGCTCTACCATATCCGCTTCCTCACCCAGCCACTGACGCCCTCGCTGACCAGGATCACCGCGATGATCACCAGCAGGATCGCGAAGGCAAAGGCGTAGTCATAGCGCCCGAAGGCATTCATCAGGGTCCCGCCGATGCCACCGGCGCCGACGATGCCGACCACCGCCGAGGCCCGCAGGTTGCTGTCGAGCTGGTACATCGACAACCCCACCTGGCGGGGCAGCACCTGCGGGAAGACGGCATACACCAGGGTCACCAGGAAGCCGCCCCCGGCGGCGCGGATGGCCTCCACCTGGCCCCAGTCGATCTCCTCGATCTCCTCGGCGAGCAGCTTGCCGACGAAGCCGATGGAGTAGAGGGTCAGGGTCAGCACCCCCGCCAGCGGCCCGAAGCCCACCGCCGCGACGAACAGGATGGCCACGATCACCGGATGGAAGCTGCGCGAGACGATGATCACCGCGCGCCCCAGCAGGTACACCGGCATCGGCGAGATATTGCGCGCCGCCATCACCGCGAAGGGTACCGACAGCATGACGCCGAGCAGGGTCGCCAGCACGGCGATCTGCAGGCTCTCCTTGAAACCGGTGAGCAGCAGGTCGTAGCGCTCGAAGCTGGGCGGGAAGCCGCCGCCGAAGATGCGCCCGGCACGGGGCAGGCCCTCGCCGATGCGCTCCCAGTTGAAGGGCAGGCTGCCGAAGGCCCAGACCAGATAGGCCACGAGCCCCATCAGCAGGCCGTAGCGCAGCAGGGGGTTGGCGATGAACGGCGGCTTGCGCCAGGTTCGCGCGGCGCGCTCGGGGCGCGTCATGACTCCTCCCCCGAGGCGATGCCGGCCGGCGCGGCGGTGAGCTCGTCGTCAGGGGCCTCGATGCCCCCGTAGATGGCCTCCAGGGCCGCCTTGTCGAACTCGGCGGGCACCCCGTCGAAGATCATCGTGCCGTGGCGCAGGCCGACGATGCGCTCGGTGTAGGCCTTGGCCTGGGCCACGTTGTGGATATTGATCAGCACCGGCAGCGACAGCTCGCTGGCCAGGCTCTGCAGCAGCATCATGATCTGCTCCGAGGTGCGCGGGTCCAGCGAGGCGGTGGGCTCGTCGGCGAGCAGCACCTCCGGCTCCTGCATCAGCGCCCGCACCACGCCGACCCGCTGGCGCTCGCCGCCCGAGAGTTCATCGGCCCGCTTGTTGGCATAGTGGGCGATGCCGACACGCTCCATCAGGGCGAAGGCGCGGTCGATATCCTCGGCGGGAAAGCGCCGCGTGACCGCCTGGAAGAGGCTGACGTAGCCGAGCCGACCGGCCAGGACGTTCTCCATCACGGTCAGTCGGTCGATCAGGTTGAAGCCCTGGAAGACCATGCCGATCTTGCGCCGCGCCCGTCGCAACGCCGCGCCCCGCAGCGCGACCAGCTCGGTGCCGTTGAGGCGGATCGAGCCCGAACTCGGCTCCACCAGGCGGTTGATGCAACGCAACATGGTGCTCTTGCCGGCCCCCGAGGCCCCGACGATGGCCACCACGCTGTTGTCCTCCACGACCAGGTCGAGCCCCTTGAGCACGGGCTCGTCCTGGCCGTATCGCTTGATCAGGTTGGCGATCTCGAGCATGAGCGCATCCAGGCGGCGAAAGGAACGCCGAGACAGCCGCCACGCGGGCGGCCACCGCGGCACGGCGACACGCGAAGTGCCGCGACTAGAGGTTCTCGGGGGTGTATTCGACCCCGTTGGCCTTCTGGATGGTGCGGATGACCTTCCACTGGTCCTGGTAGTTGATGGGGATGAACTTCTCGACGCCCTCGAACTCTTCCCCCAGCTCGGTGCCGGCGAACTCGAAGGAGAAGAAGGCTTCCTCGATCTTGTCGACCAGGTCGGGATGCAGGTTGTGGGCGTAGGTGTAGGAGGTGGTCGGGAAGCTGTCGGACTCGTAGAGCAGCTTGACGTCATCGGGGTCGTAGAGGCCCCGGGCCGCCATGCGCTCGACCACTTCCGAGGCCACCGGGGCCGCGTCGTAGTCCTGAGCCACCACCCCCAGCATCGACTGGTCGTGGCTGCCGGAGTAGACCACCTCGTAGTCCTCGCCGGGCACGATGCCAAGCTCCGGGAACAGCGCCCGCGGCGCCTGGTTGCCGGAGTTGGAGGTCGGCGAGGTATGCGCCACGCGCTTGCCCTCGAGGTCCTCGATGTCGTCGATACCCGAGTCCACATGGGTATAGAGCTGCAGGGTATAGCCGAAGCGGCCATCGTCGGCGCCCATCAGGGCGAAGGGCACGGCACCGGCCAGGTTGACGGCGAAGGGCGTCGGACCGGTGGAGAAGCCGGCGATATGCAGGCGGCCGCTGCGCATGGCCTCGACCTGGGCCGAGTTCGACTGCACGGCGAAGAAGCGCACGTCGCGACCGGTCACCTCCTCGAGGTGCTCGATGAAGGGCGCCCAGATATCGGAATAGATCGCCGGGTCTTCCACCGGGGTGTAGGCGAAGATCAGGGTATCCGGATCGGCCCACTGCGACTCGTCGGCCGGCCGGTCGGCGACCAGGTCGCCATTCTCGTCGCAGTAGATATCGGCGAGCTGGCCCCGCTCGCAGTCGTCCTGCGCCTGCACCTGGACGGCGAACAGCAGGGACAGGGGCAGCAGCGCAAGCGCGGCCAGTGCCCCGCGGGGGGCGCTTCCGGTGAGTCGGGTCATCATGGCGTGCCTCTCTTTATGTTGTTGTTGCGTTCCATCATGCTGCAAGGCGGCCGATGAGCGTCCCCCGGATGCGACGGGGGCGGACATGCCGCATGGAAAAACTGTCGACCACTTCGGGAAAGAAGACAAGCCGATGACTAACGACGCTGTCAACGCGCCCACACGGCGGGGCAACCGCTACCTGCTGATGCGCCATGGCCACAGCGAGGCCAACGCCCGGGGCATCATCATCAGCACGCCGAAAAGGGGGCTGGCGAGCTTCGGGCTGTCCCCCCGGGGAGAGGACCAGCTCGCGGCCCTGCTGGCCGAGTGGCCGGCCCCTGCCCCGACCCGCCTGCTGCACTCGGATTTCCTGCGCACCCGGGACACCGCCGAGCGCGTGGCGAGCCATTTCGGGCTCCATCCCCAGGCCGAGCCGCGCCTGCGGGAGCGCCACTTCGGGGGCCTGGAGGGCCAGCCCGATACGCGCTACGGCGAGGTCTGGGCCCGGGATGCGCGGGACCCCGCCCATCGGCTGCATGGCGTGGAGAGTGTCGAACGGGTCGCGGTGCGCATGCGCGCGGTGATCGACGCCCTCGAGGCCCGCTGCCGGGGCGAGACCATCCTGCTGGTCAGCCACGGCGACCCGCTGCAGATCCTGCTCACCAGTCTTGCGGGCCGGCCGCTGAGCGAGCACCGGGACCGCCCGCCCCTGGCGCCGGCGAGCCTCACCGTACTGGGCTGACCCCGTGCGGTTGAGGGCCGCTGCGCTGTGGCCGCGAGCGCCGGTCGCTCACAGGGCACTGCGCAGCGCGGCCAGGTGGGGCCCGAGGTCCGCGCCCAGGGACTCCACCAGGGGACGAGCATGGAAATAGCCCTGCTGGCGGGTGATGCCCAGCCTCGCCAGCCACAGGGCCTCGTCGCGAGTCTCCACTCCCTCGGCGATCAGCAGGATGCCCAGCTCATCGACCAGCCCCTTGACCGCCCGCAGCAGCGCCTGGCGACGCTGGTCGTCGTGGCAGCCCATGATCAGCTCGCGGTCGACCTTGAGACGGTCGGGATGCAGGTCGGTCAGCAGGTCCAGGTTGGCATAGCCGTTGCCGAAGTCGTCCAGGGCGGTGGTGAAGCCCATGTCGCGATAGGCCTCGATGATGCCGCGCAGGTGATGACGGTCCTGCACGCGCTCGGTCTCGGTGATCTCGAAGACGATGCGCTCGACGGGCCAGCCGACCCGGCGGGATACCGCCAGGGTCGCCTGGATGCAGGCCTCGGGCTCGTAGACGGCATTGGGCAGGAAGTTGATCGACAGGTTCTCGCGCATCCCGAGCTCGCTTGCCAGCTCGATGGCCCTGACCCGGCAGGCCTGGTCGAAGCGATAGAGCAGGTCGTCGGTGACCCGGGCCAGGATGCTGCCGGCCGACTCCCCGCCGGGACCGCGCACCAGTGCCTCGAAGGTGGTGGTGCGAGCCAGGGCCACGTCGACGATGGGCTGGAAGGCCATGGTGAAGTCGAACGGCAGCGGCGCGTCACAGCGCCCACAGTGTCCGGCATGGTGTGCACAAGGCATCGTGACGCTCCTGGGCTACGGATGGCCTCCGCCATCTCCGGGTTCATCCCTGGTCGGGACCTTGTCGTAACAACAGCTCGACCCGCCGGTTGGCGGCCCGACCCTCGGGGCTGTCATTGCCGGCCAGCGGCTGGGTGTCGGCATAGCCGATGGCCCGCAGCCGCCCGCGGGGCACGCCGGCCTCGGCGAGATAGCGGACCACGGCGCTGGCCCGCCCCGTGGACAGCTCCCAGTTCGACGGGAAGCGCGAGGTGGCGATGGGCAGGCTGTCAGTATGGCCCTCCACGGAGATATGCCCCGTGAAGTCGCCGAGCCGCTCTGCCAGTCGCCCCAGTACCTGGCGTCCATCGCCGGTCAGGTTGGCACGACCGCTGGAGAACAGCAGGCGGTCCTCGATGCGCAGGGTCACCCCGCTGTCGTTCGCTTCGACGCTGACACCCTCGATCTGCAACCCCTGGAAGCGCGGCTGGAGCCCCTGGTGACGCGGCTGCAGCCCCTCGACCAGCCGCAGGGCGGCCTGCCTGGCCGACGGCGAGATCTGGCGAGCGGCGTCCGCCCCGTCCGCCGGCAGGCCGTAGCTGGCCATGGACAGCAACAGCACGAAGAGGGTGATGAGCAGGGTCAGCACGTCCAGGTAGCTCATCAGCCAGCCCTCGCCGTCACCCTCCGCCTGGCCGAGGGGCACCAGCGCCTGCCGGGTATCCCGGTCAAGCATGCTGGCCGGCCTCATCCGCGTCCCGGGGTGGCGGCATGTCGGGGTCGCGGATCTCGTCATGGTAGTTGGCGACGAAGGAGTTCAGGGTCTCCTCGATAAAGGACGGCAGGCGACGCTTGGTGATCAGCGAGATGCCCTCGAGCACCATGTTCATGGCAATCAGCCGCTCCTCGGTGCGCCGCTCGAGCTTCACGGCGATGGGCTTGAACACCAGGTTGGCCAGCAGGATGCCGTAGAAGGTGGTCAGCAGGGCCACCGCCATGCGCGGGCCGATCACGTTCAGGTCGCCGGCCTCCATCACCTCCAGCATGTTCACCAGTCCCACCAGGGTGCCGATCATGCCGAAGGCCGGCGCATAGGTGGCCATGGTGCGGAAGATCTGCGCCTCGGCATGCTCGCGGGCCTTGAGGCGGGCAATGCGCCAGCGCAGCAGGTCGAAGATCTCGTCCTCCTTGGTGTTGGCGATGACCAACTGGATCCCGGTGCGCAGGAAAGGATTGCGGGTCTGTTCCAGGGCCGCTTCCACGGCACGCACGTCCCCCTTGAACCACAGCCGCGACATATCGACCAGTTCCTTGATGTCGTCGCGGGTGTAGGTGTTTTCGCGGCGGAAGACCAGGCCCACCAGGCGTACCACCCGCACTACCTCCTTGAGGGGATAGCTGATGAAGGTGGCAGCCAGGGTGCCGGCGAGAACGATGGCCAGCCCCGGCAGGTTGACGAAGCTCTGTGGCGACTCGGCGGTGAACAGCAGCACGCTGGCCAGCAGCACGATGCTCGCGAGTATCCCGATCAGGGTCGATGGGTTCATTCCCGGCTCCCGGATGATGGTGTAACTGGACTCATGGGAGCCTCTATCGGCAGGCTCCCGGCAAACTTGAAGGTCGGCGAACGCCCCGTCATATCAGCGGACAGCCATATGGCGGAATGCTAGGCTTGCCCCACAAGGCCGGCCGGGGACCGCACGAGCGCTCCACTGAGCCGGCCACACCTCGCAGGGAGCCATCACCATGCCCGGCCACGACACCACCGAGCGTCTCGCCATCGCGCTGCAGCCCATCCACGACACCGCCTACCGGCATGTCGCGGACCGGCTCGTGTATTCTCGCCCGCCGACGGCGGGCGACGACCCCGTCAGCCGCACGGCACAGGCGCTGAGCGCCGCCGTCTATGAACTGGACGAGGGACAGCGGCTCGGGGCGCGCCCCCTGTTCATCGACCTGCCCGCCGAATGGCTGGTCCGCCAGGACCTGCTGCCCACACCGGCCGACCGGCTGGTCATCGGCCTGGCGGCGGGCCTCGTCCCCACCCCGGAGCTGGTCGATGCCCTGGAGAACCTTCGCGAGCGGGGCTACCGCATCGCCGCCCCCGCCAGCGACTGCGACCTGACGGGGTTCGCCGACATCGTCCGGCTGCCGGCCAAGGCCCTGGTCGACGCGCAGGCGGTGGCCGTCTGGCAGGCCCGGGGCAAGCGGCTGCTGGTCGAGGACATCCAGACCCAGGAGCAGCTCGAGCATGCCCGGGCCCAGGGGGTCGACTACGTCAATGGCCACTACCTGTCCGACCCGCGCTTCCTCGCCTCGCGCCCCTCGGTGCGTCACGGCAACCGAGCCGCGCTGTTGCGGCTGATCAACGAGCTCTATCGGGAGGATGCCGACCTGCAGCGGCTTTTCGAGCTGATCCTGCAGATGCCCCAGCTGCATGTGGCGATCCTGCGGCGCGCCAACTCCAGCCACTTCGCCCACGGCGCCCAGCACTCCGAGCTCAAGCGGGCCATGCAGGTGATCGGCCTGAACGAGCTGCGCAAGCTGGTGATGACTCTGTCGCTGGCCAACGAGATGCCCTCGTCGCGGCTTATGCTGCGCCTGGCCCTGACCCGGGCCTTCATGTGCCAGGCCCTGGCCGCACCGTTTCGCAACATCGACCCCGAGGATGCCTTCACCACCGGGCTGTTCTCGATGATGGGCGCCCTGCTCGACCTGGACCAGGCGAGCCTGCTCGCCGAGCTGCCCCTGGAGGACGCGCTGCGCAGAGCCCTCACCCGGCGGGAAGGGCATCTGGGCGCCCTGCTGGCGCTCAGCGAGGAGCATGAACGGGCCCTCGCGACGGCATCGTCGCAGACGCCCCCGACCGACCGGCTCCAGGCCTGCTATCTGGAGGCCCTGGACCGGACCGATGCCCTGATGAGCCGCCTCTGACATCGCTCAGGCAGACGCCAGGCGGGCGCGCAGCCGGCTGACCGCCTGGCTGTGCAGCTGGCAGACCCGTGACTCGGTGACGCCCAGCACGGCGCCGATCTCCTTGAGGTTGAGTTCCTCCTGGTAGTAGAGCGCCATCAGCAGCTTCTCGCGTTCGGGCAGTGCCTCGATGGCGGCCACCAGCCGGCCGCGCTGCTCCTCGTCGACCAGCCGCGAGAACGGCGTCTCGGCCGGGGCATCCTCCAGCAGGCGCCCCTCGCCCCCCTCGGCCATCAGCTCCTCGAAGGGCAGCAGCTGCCCGCTGTTGGTGTCGCTGAGCAGGCGGCGGTAGGTGGCGATATCCATGTCCAGGGCCGCGGCAATCTCCGGCTCCTCCGCCGGCCGGCCCAGTTCCTGCTCCAGGCGCCGCGCGGCCTCGTCAGCGGCGCGGGCATTGCGCCGCACGCTGCGCGGCAGCCAGTCGCGGCTGCGCAGCTCGTCCAGCATGGCGCCGCGGATGCGCTGGCTGGCGAAGGTCGCGAAGCTGGCCCCCTGGGTGGCATCGAAGCGCCCCAGGGCCTCGAGCAGCCCCACGGTACCCGCCTGGATCAGGTCATCCAGCTCGATGCTGGCCGGCAGCCGGACCTGCAGGGCCAGCGCCTGGCGACGCACCAGTGGCAGATACTCCGCCAGCCGCTCGCCTTGTTCGATCTTGCCTTGTGCTGTGTACATGCTTCATGCCTCGCGGCTCATCGGGCCTCACCGATAGTTCACGATCACCTGCAGCCCCTTCACGGTCACCGGGCCTTGGCCCGGTAGCCGCTCGAAGTGAAAGCGCAATGCCTCTCCGGCCGCCATTCCCGCCAGCGCCTGGCTCGTGCCGCGCCCGCCCGCCAGCCGGACGCAGCCCCGGGGATGGCAGAGCCGGGCCCCCACCCGCTCCCCGGGCGGCACCCGGAAGCGCCAGCGCACCTCGGCGATCCGCCGCTCCGCCGTCATGCCGGCCGGCGGGGCGAGCACCTCGCTCGCCGCCTCGCGTCCGACCATGGCGACCCGCACGGCGGGCGCGTCGGCCACCCAGCTGCCGGCGGCCAGGGCCGGCTCGCCGAGCCCGGCCGCCAGGAGCAGCAGAGCCGCCCAGTGCCGGCTCATGGGGCCATCACCAGCAGCTCGATATCCAGATAGGCCCTGGCCGCCTGCTGGAGGTTGTCCAGCAGGCCGCGCCGGGCCAGGCCCGGCGGATGCACGGCGAGCAGGCGCCGCGGTCCCCGGGCCGCCGCCAGCCGGCGCAGCACGCCGAAGGCCCGGCGGAAGGCCTCGGCATCGCCCTC
Organism: Halomonas nitroreducens; assembly: GCF_003966155.1. Lineage (GTDB taxonomy): Bacteria > Pseudomonadota > Gammaproteobacteria > Pseudomonadales > Halomonadaceae > Halomonas > Halomonas nitroreducens. The sequence goes on along the minus strand of NZ_RXNS01000007.1, from coordinate 113,855 downwards.
GACCCACAGCGCCCAGCGCTGCTGCTGGTCGGCGAGCAGCGCCAGGTGAGGACTGGCAACATCCAGGGGCACCACCTTCCAGGCCGCCGGATCGCCCACCCAGCGGCGCCCCTGGTCCGCCCAGTGCGCCAGCAGGTCCGTCACCCGCCGGGCCTGGCGCGGCGAGGTCCCGGGCAGACCCACCACCACCAGGGTGGTCAGGGTGGCGGGCGCGGCCTGCGGGGTCGCCGGCGCAGGCCCCTTCGCCTGCTCCGCCCAGCGACGCAGCCCGGCTGCCTGGTCCGCGGCACTCACCGCACGCCCTCCAGGCCCGCCGCCCCCACCTGGCGAAGGGCATCCCGGGCCACGAACAGGTACAGCAGGGCCTCCAGCAGGAGGCCCTCACGGCGACCGCGGCGGGCTCCGCGCAGCGCGAGCAGGTCCTGGCGCAGCTCGGCGGCCTCGTCCCCCTCGGCCAGGTCCAGATGGCTGGCCGCGGCGGCGAGCCCCGCCGCCAGCAGCTGGCGGATCTCGCGATCGGTCTCGCCGGGCAGCAGCTCGGCCAGGCGCTCCCAGGCACGACGCACCAGGCGCGGCAACGCCTCGCCCTGTAGCTGGACGCACAGCAGCGGCAGGGCGTCCTCCTCCGCGGCGACCGGGGTCACCCAGTAGCGCCGGCCCAGGGACCGTCCGGTCTCCGGGTCATGCAGGGTGGCGCACCAGGCCGTCAGCCGTGCGCTGCCGGCCTCGCCCCGTCGGCCCGCCGGCGCGGCGGCGACGGCCAGGCGGGCGAAACGCGCCCGCACCGCCTGGCCGCGGAAACGGCAGGCCTGTTCGCCCACCGGATCGGCGAGGTCGACCAGCGCCGACAGCGAGCGCCGTTGGCCCTCGTGCGTCACCCGCTGGCCGGGCCGGACCTGGCTGACCCAGGGCGCCCCGGCCGCGTCCAGCCATGTCCAGGCGTCGGCATCCGGCATCGCGGGCAGCAGATGGACGCCGGCGCCCCGGGCCTCGCCGGCCTGAGCCAGGCGTGCCGGCCAGCCAGCGGGCTGGCGCTGCTGGAGATCGGGCAGCACCAGCCAGCCGCCTCCCGCGTCCAGCCCCAGGTCGGGCATGGCCCAGTCCGCCCCGGGTAGTACGCGACGCGGCGCCCACAGCATGGCCACCCGCGCGAGGGCTTCCGGTGGCTCGGCCAGCAAGCAGGCGAGCTCCTCTTCCTGCAGGGCGACCGGCAACGCCGCCAGGTCCCACGCCGCCTCCAGGGTGGCAAAGCCGGACAGTCGCCGACGCAGCGCCTCGAGCCCACGTCCCAGCCGGCGTCCCTGCCCCAGCAGGTCGCCGGCCCAGGACGAGGTCGCCGGCATGGCGGGGGCCGCCGGTGCAACGCCGTCGGCCCGGGGCAGGCGAGCCGCCAGGGCCCGGCACGCCAGGTCGCGGGCGGAGGCCGCCGCCAGGTCCTCGGGGACCTGCTGGCCGGTGGAGACGAACATCAGTCGCAGGCCATGACGGATCACCGCCTCCAGGGCAGGGGCCAGCTGGCCGGCCTCGTCCTGCTTGGTGAGCAGGCACTCATCGAGGGCGACGCCGGTGGCCCGGGCTGCCTGGCGATAGCGAGTGATCACCTCGTGCAGGGTGCCCGGCTGGCTCGCGGCATTGAGCACCAGCAACATACGCACCGGCACGGTGCCGCCCTGCAGCTGTGCGGCCTGGGCGATGACCCGCTGGTCACGCTGGCTGGTGCCCACGGTGTCGATGATCACGAAACGGCGGCCCGCGAGCTGGCCCAGCAGCTCGTCGAGGGACTGCTCCGGTGCCAGGGCATGCAGGGGAATCCCCAGCAGCTCGGCATAGATGCGCAGCTGCTCATGGGCGCCAACCCGGAAGCCGTCGGTGGTGACCAGGGCGACCCGCTCGGCGCCGTGGCGCTGGACGAAGCGCGCCGCCAGCTTGGCGGTGGTGGTGGTCTTGCCCACGCCGGTGGGACCGACCAGGGCCAGGATGCCGGGGGTCGCGAAGAACCCGGCCTCATCCTCCAGCACCGGCAGGCGGGCGGCCAGGCGGCGCTCGAGCCAGGCCAGGAGCGGGGCCTCGTCGACCTCACCGGCCATTTCGGTGGGCCGCTCCTGGCGCAGCTCCTCGGCCAGCGACTGGCCGAAGCCGGCCTCGCCGAGGAGGCGGTCGAGCACGGGTGTCGGCGGCGACGACGGGCGAGCCGGCTCACGGGACAGCAGCGCGCGCATGTCCTGCATCTCGCTCAGCAATCGCTCGCTCATGGCCTGCCAGTCGCTCGCTTGGTCGCCGGACGCGAGGGGCGCCGGGTCGGCCCTTGGCACGCCCGCCGGGGGCTCGGCAGGCGCCTCGGGGGCGGACGCCGTCGCCATGGCCTCGACGGCGCCATCGGCCATGGCCAGGATCTCCACGCCCGCCTCGGTGTTGCGGTTGGCCAGGATCAGGGCCTCGTCGCCCAGGGCCGCACGCACCTGGCGCATCGCCTCGCGGCTGGTCTCGCCCACGAATCGCATGACGCTCATCGACTCACTGTCCTCCGATCAGGGTGGTGACCCTCAGGGTCCGGTCGTCGGGAATCTCGGCCTGGGACATCACCACCAGGTGGCGCAGGCGCCGGCGCAGGAAGCGCGCCAGCACCGGCCGCAGGGCATGCTGCACCACCAGCACCGGCGGCTCGCCGCTGGCCTCGTGGCGTTGCACGGCCTGCTCGGCCTGCTGCATCAGCGTGTCCGCCAGCCCCGGCTCCAGGGCGCCGCTGCCGTTCATGGCTTGGGACAGCACCTGCTCGAGCTGGGCATCCAGGCCGATGACGTTGAGGGTCTCGTGGCCGGCGAACCACTGCTGGGTGATGGCGCGGCCGAGCGCCAGGCGCACCGCGGCGGTCAGCTCGCCGGGGTCCTGCTGCTGGGGCGCATGCTCGGCCAGGGCATCGAGGATGGTCCGCAGGTCGCGGATCGAGACCTCCTCCTCGAGCAGGGCCTGCAGGATGCGCTGCAGCACGGTCAGCGAGATGGCCTTGGGCACCACCTCCTCGACCAGGCCCTTCTGCTCCTCGCCCAGCTTGTCGAGCAGCTTCTGCACCTCCTGGCGACCGAGCATCTCGGCGGCATGGCGATGCAGCAGGTGGTTGAGATGGGTGGCCACCACGGTGCTGGCATCGACCACGGTGTAGCCGTAGACCTGGGCGTGCTCGCGCTGCTGGGTATCGATCCACACCGCGGGCAGGCCGAAGGCCGGGTCCTGGGTGGGGGTGCCCTGGAGCTCGCCGGAGACCTGGCCCGGGTCGATGGCCAGCCAGCGACCGGGGAAGGCCTCGGCACGGCCGATCTCGGCGCCCTTGAGGCTCAGGGTGTAGGCGTTGGGCGAGAGTTCCAGGTTGTCGCGGATATGCACCACCGGCGGCAGGAAGCCGACCTCCTGGGCGAACTTCTTGCGCACGCTCTTGATGCGACCCAGCAGCTCGCCCTGCTGCTGGGCATCGACCATGGGGATCAGCCGGTGGCCGACCTCCAGGCCCAGGGTGTCGACCAGCTGGACATCCTCCCAGCTGGCCTCGGGGGCCTCCGGCGCCGGCGGTGGCGCGGCGCGGGTCTCCTCCTCGACCAGCTGGCGCTCCTTCTGGCGCATCAGCCACCAGGCCAGTCCACCGAGCAGGGCGGTGAAGATCAGGAACACCAGGTTGGGCATGCCCGGCACCAGGCCCAGCAGGCCCATGACGCCGGCCGCCAGCACCATCACCTGGGGATTGACGAACAGCTGGCTGATCATCTGCTGGCCGACGTCCTGGTCCGTGGTGACCCGGGACACGGTGACGCCGGCGGCGGTGGAGATCACCAGGGCGGGGATCTGCGCCACCAGGCCGTCGCCGATGGTCAGCAGCACATAGGTACGGGCGGCACTGCCGAAGCTCATGTCGTGCTGCAGCATGCCGATCAGCAGGCCACCGATGATGTTGACCACCATGATCACCAGCCCGGCCATGGCATCGCCGCGCACGAACTTGCTTGCACCGTCCATGGAGCCGTAGAAGTCGGCCTCCTGGGAGACGTCGGCGCGGCGCGTCCGGGCCTCGTCCTCGCCGATCAGGCCGGCGTTGAGGTCGGCGTCGATGGCCATCTGCTTGCCCGGCATGGCATCGAGCATGAAGCGCGCCCCCACCTCGGCGATGCGCCCGGCGCCCTTGGTGATGACCATGAAGTTGATGATCACCAGGATCATGAAGACCACCAGGCCCACGGCGAAGTTGCCGCCTACCAGGAACTGGCCGAACGCCTCGATGACCTTGCCGGCGGCGTCGCCGCCCTGGTGCCCCTCCATCAGCACCACCCGCGTGGAGGCCACGTTCAGCGACAGCCGCAGCAGGGTCGTGAACAGCAGCACCGCCGGGAAGGCGGCGAAGTCCAGGGGCTTCTGGGTGAACATGCTCACCAGCAACACCATCACCGCAAGGGCGATGTTGAAGGTGAACAGCAGGTCCAGGGCGAAGGGTGGCAGCGGCAGGATCATCATCGACAGGATCATGATGATCAACAGCGGCCCGGCCAGCACCTTCATGGGCACGTCGGCCATCCAGTTGCGTCGCGGCAGGTAGTGGCTCAGGGCCTTCATGCGCGGGCCTCGTCAGTGTCGGCATCATCGCCCGGGGCCGCCATGGCCGCCGGGATCGGCAGGTTCTCGGGGGTCGGCGGGGCCTCGCCGCCCGCCTCGGCGACCCGTTTCAGGCCGAAGGCCCAGGCCAGCACCTCCGCCACTGCGGTGTAGAGGTCGGCGGGGATCTCGGCCTCCAGGTCCACGTGGTGGTACAGCGAGCGCGCCAGCGGTGGCGCCTCCAGCCGCGGCACTCCCGCCTCGTCGGCGACCTCGCGGATCCGCGCCGCCACGGCGTCGGCGCCCTTGGCCACCAGCCGGGGGGCGGCCATGCCGGCCTGGTCGTAGCGCAGCGCCACGGCGTAGTGGGTCGGGTTGGTGATGATCACGTCGGCGTCGGGCACCTGGCTCATCATGCGCCCCCGGGCCATGGCCTGCTGCTGCTGGCGGATACGCCCCTTGACCTGGGGGTCGCCCTCGGACTCCTTGTGCTCACGCTTCACCTCGTCCTTGGACATGCGCATCTTCTTGGCATGGCTCCAGAGCTGGTAGGGCACGTCGATCAGGATCACCACCAGCAGGGTCAGCACCATCAGGCCGCTGGCCTCGGCGGCCATCCCCATGGCCTTGGCCAGGGCCTGCTGGATGGGCTGGCTCATCAGCGCCATGAAGTCGCCGCGATGCAGGTAGAGGTAGGCCATCCCCACGCTGCCCACCAGCACCGCCTTGGCGATGGCCTTGGCCAGCTCCACCAGGGCCTGGGTGCCGAACAGCCGCTTGAGCCCCTTGAAGGGATTGAGCTTGCCCAGCTGCGGCTTGAGCGACTTGGCCGAGATCAGCCAGCCGCCCAGCAGGGCCGGCGCCACCAGGGCGATCACGGTCAGCAGCAGGAACAGCGGCAGCAGGCTGATCAGCGTCTTGCGCCCCAGTGCCAGGGCCTGGACCAGCATCGGGGTCGTCTCCATGGCCTGGCGGCGCTCGAACAGGAAGGCCTGCTCCATCACCGCGCCGAGCTGGTCGTAGAGCATGCCGCCCATGGTGGCGAGCCCGCCCACGCCACCCAGCAGCAGCAGGAAGGTGGCAAGCTCCCGGGAACGGGCCACCTGCCCCTCTTCCCGGGCCTTCTCCAGGCGTCGGGGCGTCGCCTCTTCGGTCTTTTCGTCGTCGCTGGTTTCGTCAGCCATGGCCAGTTACCGGGCACTCGTGCGCACCCTGGCCATTATCCGGGGAGGAGGGAAGGAGCGTTCACGCGAAAAGGGCCGATTTTCGTGGGCTTATCCACGCGTCTCGGCCTTCTCGCATGACGCTGTCGGGGGTGGGGGAAGGAGATAGCGGCCGACTAGAACCCTAGTTGATCCAGGAGATCGTCAACCTGGTCCTGGTCGGCCACCACGTCGTCGGCCTCGGGCTTCACCTGCGGGCCGTTGAGCAGGCCGTCCTCGCGGCGCCGCGCGTCGTTCTCGCGCTGGCCGTCGGCGCGACGCTGCATGTCCTCCCGGGCTTCGCCCTGTGGCACGCTGTCGATCAGCACCTGGACCAGCTGGTGCTCGATCTCCCGGATCACGTCCATCATCTTCTTGATCACCTGGCCGGTCAGGTCCTGGAAGTCCTGGGCCATCATGATCTCGAGCAGCTCCTTGTTGGTGGCCTGGGTCGCCTCGGGCACCTCGGCCAGGTAGCTGCGGGTGTCCTGGACCAGCTCCCGGGCCTCGTCGAGCTCCTTGGGCTCGGCAAACCACTCCGCCCAGCGCGCATCCAGCGCCACGGCTCGCTGGTTCAGGTCGTCCTGCAGGGGCTGGGCGCGGTCGATGGCGTTCAGCGCGCGCTCCGCCGCCTGCTCGGTCATGGTCGCCACATAGCTCAGGCGGTCCCGGGCATCGGGAATCGCATCCGCCGCCCGCTCGATCTCCTTGTCCAGCCCCAGCTCGCGCATGCTGTCGCGCAGCATGCGGGTCAGGTGCCCGATGCGCTGGACCAGCTCATCTCCACTCGCCTGGTGATCGTCAGGCTGCGTCTCGGTGATCATCATCGCGTCTCCTGTCGCCGGGCACGACGCCCGACAGGGTGTCACATGCCCAGCTTCTCGAAGATCTTGTTGAGCTTCTCTTCCAGGGTCGCCGAGGTGAAGGGCTTGACCACGTAGCCGCTGGCCCCCGCCTGGGCCGCCGCGATGATGTTTTCCTTCTTGGCTTCCGCCGTGACCATCAGCACCGGCAGGTCCTTGAGGCCGTCGTCGGCGCGAATCTGCTTGAGCATCTCCAGGCCGTCGAGGTTGGGCATGTTCCAGTCCGAGACCACGAACTCGAAGCCGCCGCCCTTGAGCTTGTTCAGCGCATCCTGGCCATCCTCGGCCTCCTCGACGTTGGTGAAGCCGAGCTCCTTGAGCAGGCTGCGCACGATCCGCCGCATGGTGGGAAAGTCATCCACCACCAGGATGCTCATGTTCTTGTCCGCCATCGGATATCCTCTTCTGTCATGTCGTGGCAAGGGGTCGGCCGGCGACGGGGTCGCCGGCGTATCATCAGAATTCTTCCCAGTCGTCCTCGGCGGCGGCCGTGGCCTCCGCCGGTCGGGGCCGGGATACCGGGGACCGGGCAGGAGCCGGCCGGCTCGGCTCGGCAGCCGGTTCGGCGGGCAGCGCCGCCGGGGCGGCATTGGCGAGATGGAAGACCGCCACGGCCCGCTCGAGCCGGGTGGCCTGGTCCTCGAGCTCCGCCGCCGCGGAGGAAGCCTGCTGGACCAGCACGGCATTCTGCTGGGTCACCTGGTCCATCTGCCCGACGGCCTGGCTGACCTGCTCGATGCCGTCGCTCTGCTCCTGGGAGGCCGCCGAGATCTCGTCCATGATGTCGGTCACCCGGCGCACCGCGTTCACCACCTCCTGCATGGTCGCCCCGGCCTGCTCGACCAGTGCCGAGCCCTCCTGGACCTGGCTTACCGAGCCCTCGATCAACGCCTTGATCTCCTTGGCCGCCGAGGCCGACCGGCTGGCCAGGTTGCGTACCTCACCGGCCACCACCGCGAAGCCACGCCCTTGCTCGCCGGCCCGAGCCGCCTCCACCGAGGCGTTGAGGGCGAGGATGTTGGTCTGGAAGGCGATGGAATCGATCACCCCGGTGATGTCGGCAACCTTCTGGGAGCTGCCGGCGATGCCGTGCATGGTCGTCACCACCTGCTGGACCACCTCGCCCCCGCGCTCGGCGGTCTGGGTCGCCTCCTGGGCCAGGCCGTTGGCCTGGCGAGCGTTGTCGGCGTTCTGGCGCACGGTGGCGGTAATCTGCTCCATGCTGGAAGCGGTCTCCTCCAGGGAGGCGGCCTGCTGCTCGGTGCGCGACGACAGGTCGGCGTTGCCGCCGGAGATGTCCCGGGCACGGCTGTGGATGGCCCCGCTGCCCTGACGCACGTCGTCGACGATGCCGACCAGGCTCTGCTGCATGTCGCGCATGGCGGCGAACAGCTGGCCGATCTCGTTGCGGCTGAGCACCTGGATCTCCCCGGAGAGGTCGGCCTCGGCGATACGCTCGAGGTCGCTCACCGCCTCGCGCAGCGGCAGCACCAGCATCCTGCGCAGCCCCAGGTAGATCAGCAGCATCATGACCGTCGCCAGGACCAGGATGCCGAGCCCGACCCAGGTGAAGCGCTCCTTCATCGCCGCGTAGTCGGCCATCATGGCGTCACCCTGGACGTCGGCGAAGCGGACGAACTCGGTCAGCGCCGCCTCGAGGGCCGCCTTGGGCTCGGCCATGCGCTGGCGCAGCTGGGCGAAGCCCTGGGTATCCACCCTGTCCAGGGTCGCATGGCCCTCGCGCACCAGGGCCAGCATCTCGGCGAAGGCCGTCTCGACGGCCTCGACCATGGCCTCACTCTCGCCACTCGGCGGCACGGCGGCGAAGCTGTCGAAGCGCGCCTCGGCCCGCTCGATCTGGTCCAGCGCGGCAGTCAGGCTCTGGTCGGCCTGGCTGGTGCGCCCCATCAGGAAATGCCCGGAGGCCGCCTGCAGGTCGACCAGCGCCCCGGTCAGCAGGGAGTCGGCTCGGTTGATCTCGTTGAGCTGGGCGACATTCACCCGGTCCAGGGTCACCAGGGTGTCGCTGGCCGAACGGCTGGCCATCCAGCCCAGGCTCGCCACCACCCCCAGGAAGACCAGGAAACAGAGCAGGACGCCATTGACGGCCTGGCTGATGCGGATATTGCGGAGGAGCGTGAGCATCGCGATGGTTCCTTTACCGATGAATTCTCAGACCCGCTGCGCGCGGCCGGAGGCCGCGACCAGCGTGAGCAGGCGGGGCGCCACCTCGTCCAGGGCGACTACCTCGCAGGCCGCGCCCAGGGCGATGGCCTCCCTCGGCATGCCGAAGACCACGCAGCTGGCCTCGTCCTGGGCCAGGGTGTGGGCGCCCGCCTGGCGCATCTCCAGCAGGCCGGCGGCGCCGTCCTTGCCCATGCCGGTGAGCAGCACGCCGAGGGCGTTGCGCCCCGCCTCGGTGGCCGCCGAATGGAAGAGCACGTCCACCGAGGGGCGATGACGGTTGACGGGCGGGCCGTCGTCCAGCCGCACCACATAGTTGGCCCCGCTGCGAGCCAGCTTGAGATGGGCGTCGCCGGGGGCGATATAGGCATGCCCCGGCAGGATCCGCTCGCCGTCCCGGGCCTCCTTGACGGAGATCCGGCACAACCGGTCGAGGCGCTCGGCGAAGGAGCGCGTGAAGCCACCGGGCATGTGCTGGGTGATCAGGATCGCCGGGCTGTTGGGCGGCAGCGGCTCGAGCACGCTGCGGATGGCCTCGGTGCCGCCGGTGGAGGCGCCGATGATGATCAGCTTCTCGCTGGAGACCAGGGGGGCGCTGAGGGTCCTGGGCACCGGCGCATCCTGGCGCCGGGCACGCCGGGGACGTGAGAGAGCCGCAGCGCGCAGCTTGTCGGTGATCTCCTCGGCATAGGCCTGCATGCCGCTGCGGATGCCCAGCGACGGCTTGGCCACGAAGTCCAGGGCGCCGAGCTCCAGGGCCCGCAGGGTGATCTCGGAGCCGGCCTGGGTCAGCGACGAGACCATCAGCACCGGCATGGGGCGCAGCCGCATCAGGCGCTCCAGGAAGTCGAGGCCATCCATGCGCGGCATCTCGACGTCCAGGGTCAGGACATCGGGATTGTGCTGCTTGATCAGGTCCCGGGCGGCGATGGGGTCGGGCGCCACGGCCACGACCTCCATGTCGGGCTGGCTATTGATGATCTCGGTCAGCAGGTCGCGTATCAGCGCCGAGTCATCGACGCACAGCACCTTGATCCTGGGTGCACTCAAGGGGCATCTCCTTTACACGGGGACGGGCGACAGGGTTCCCCATCGCCGGCCATGAAGGGGGTATCGGCCGATCGCCGCGTGACTTTAACGCCGCGTCAGCGATGGGGGGGGCGGACGTAGACGGTCTGGCCGCGCAGCCGGAAGGCGTCGGTGGTATAGGAAAAGTTCTCGGAGTGCCCGGCGAACAGCAGGCCGTCGGGCTTGAGCAGGGGCGCGAAGCGCTCGAGGATCCGCGCCTGGGTGGTCTTGTCGAAGTAGATCATCACGTTGCGGCAGAAGATCGCATCGAAGGGCCCCTTGATCGACCAGGCGGGCGCCAGCAGGTTGAGCGGCTGGAAGTCGACCATCGCCTTGAGCTCCGGCCGCACCCGGGCCAGGCCCTCGTGGCGCCCGCGGCCCCGCTGGAAGAAGCGGCGGGTCCGCGCCTCGTCGAGCTTGTGGATCTGTTCCATGGAATAGATCCCGGCCCGGGCCTTGGCCAGGGCATCGGTATCGATGTCGGTGGCCACCACCGCGCCGTCGCCGCGGCGGTCCCCCAGGGCCTCGCTCAGCGTCATGGCGATGGAGTAGGGTTCCTCGCCGGTGGAGGCGGCCGCACTCCAGACGCGCACCGGGCCATGCCGCTCGCGGATATGCTCGGCGAGCAGCGGGAAGTGGTGCGCCTCGCGGAAGAAGGCGGTGAGGTTGGTGGTCAGGGCATTGGTGAAGGCCTCCCACTCCTTCGCCTCGGGCTGGCGCTCGAGCCGCGCCAGGTAGTCCGAGAACCGCCTCAGGCCGTGATGGCGCAGCCGCTTCGCCAGCCGGCTGTAGACCATCTCGCGCTTGTGTTCGGCCAGCACGATGCCGGCCCGCTGATAGATCAGCTGGCGGATCCGGGTGAAATCGCTATCGGTCAGCTCGAGGTCGCGATCGAGCTGACCGCCGCTCGCCCAGGCTCCGGTCTCTGTGGCCGGCAGGTCTCGTGTCACCTCAGAACTCCTCCCATTCCTCGACGTCCGATGCCGGCGTCCTGGCCAGCTGGCGCCCGGCCGTGACCGGACCCTGGCCGTTGCGCGCCTCGTCCCGGCCGCCGGCCGGCAGCGGCGGGTGGGCCTGCCCTGCGGCCAGCGGCGGGGCCTGCTCGTGGCCGGCGCCGCGCAGGCGGAAGGCCGCCACGGCTTCCGCCAGGGTCTTGGCCTGGGCATCGAGCTCGGTGGCGGCCCGGGCCGAGGCCTGCACCCGCGCCGCGTTCTGCTGGGTGACCTGGTCCATCTCCACCACGGCCTGGTTGATCTGGCCGATGCCGTTGCTCTGCTCCTCGGAAGCGGCGGTGATCTCGCCCATGATGTCGTTGACCCGGGTCGAGGCCGCCACCACCTCCTCCAGGGAGCTCTCGGCACGACGCACCAGGGCGGCCCCGCCATCGATCTGCCGGGACGAGCCATCGATCAGGGCCTTGATCTCCTGGGCGGCGGCGGCGGAACGTCCGGCCAGGTTGCGCACCTCACCGGCCACCACCGCGAAGCCACGGCCCTGCTCGCCGGCGCGGGCCGCCTCCACCGAGGCGTTGAGCGCCAGGATGTTGGTCTGGAAGGCGATGGAGTCGATGACGTCGATGATCTCGGTCATCTTCCTCGAGCCGTTGGTGATCTCGCCCATGGTGGACACCAGCTGCTGCATCAGCTCGCCGGTTTCCTGGGTGCGCGAGGCATTCTCCGAGGCCAGGCCGCTGGCCTGGCGGGCGTTGTCGGAGTTGTGATGCACCGTGGTGGTCATCTCCTCCATGCTGGAGGCGGTCTGCTGCAGGGAAGCGGCCTGCTGCTCGGTGCGCGAGGCCAGCTCGTCGTTGCCGGTGGCGATGTCCCGGGCGGCCGGCGCCACCCGGCCCACCCCGTCGTTGACGTCGCCGACGATGCTGCCGAGGCTCTTGCGCATCATGTCCAGGGCGGCCACCAGGCGGCCGGTCTCGTCGTTGCGGTGCGCGGGCATGCTGGCGGCCAGGTTGCCGGCGGCGATCTGCAGGGTGAACTGCATCGACGACCGCAGCGGCCGGGTCAGGGCGCGGATGGTCAGGGCCCCCAGCAGGATCAGCAGCAGCAGCCCGGCGCCCAGCAGCGCGACCTGGAGGAGCAGCATCCGCTGCTGGTCGACCTCGGCCTGCTCGGCCAGGGCACTGGCGCTGGCCTGCTTGTCGGCCACCAGCTCGTTGATCGTGCCGGCGAGCTCGACCCCCTTGGGCCGCAGCACCTCGTTGAAGGCGACATACGCCTGGTAGTAGTCGCCGTTGTCGATGGTCTCCACCGCGGCCTCGAGGCCCCCCTCGATGTACACGGCCAGCCCCTCGCCGAACGCCTGGACGCTGGCGGTACGATTGGCGTCACCCCCGGCGAACGCCTGCCAGGCCGCCTCGAGTCGGGTGACCAGTTGGCCGACATCGGCCTTGAGGGCGTCCACATCCGCCGACATGGGGTTGCTGACCGGCTCGGCGAGCCGATCACGGCCCAGGGTCATCAGCTGCTCGATGCGCTGCAGGCGCGCCACGTCCTCGAGGCCATCCTGGGTAATGGCCTGGATCCGCTCTCCGGCGACCTTCTGGCCATACAGCCCCAGGCCGCCACTGGCAAGCAGCAGCAGCGCCGCGACGCCGATCATGGTGGTCAGGCGGGCGCGCATGCTGCCGAGGTTGAGCCGGCGCAGGCGCGCCAGTGCGCCGCGGCGGCGAAGCTTGCCGCGCTCCAGGGTCAGGTGCTTGCCGCGGCCCTCGCGGATCAGTGCATAGTCGCGTTCGGCGCCCTCGATCGCCTCGCGGTCCGCCTTGGTGCGCATGGAGGCGTAGCCCACCACCTCGCCGTCCTCGACGATCGGCGAGACGCTGGCCATCACCCAGTAGTGGTCGCCGTTCTTGCGCCGGTTCTTGACCAGGCCCTGCCAGTGCTCGCCGGCCTGCAGGGTGTCCCACAGGTTCTGGAAGGCCGCCGGCGGCATGTCGGGGTGGCGAATCAGGTTGTGCGGCGCCCCGAGCAGCTCGTCGCGGCTGAAGCCGCTCACCTCGACGAAGGCGGGGTTGGCATAGGTGATGCGCCCCTTGAGGTCGGTGCGCGAGATCAGGAAATCCTCGTCCCCGAGCTCGTATTCGCGCTGGGTGACGGGTTGGTTGTTGCGCATGCGGTCTTCTCCCTGCTGCAGCGGCTGGTCGCGGCCCGTTCGTGTTGTGGTGGTTGGCGGCGGTCGTCAGGTTCCGGTATCCCCGTGCTAGAAGGACTCCCACTCCTCGTCCTGGCCGTGGTCCCGCGTGCCTCGCCGATCGCCGTTCTCACGGCCGGCCGGCATCAGCGCGGGCATCCAGCGCGCCAGGTCGCTGTCGTCCGGTGCCGTCTCGCTCGACGGCGGCAAGCTCGCCTGGGCCTCGCCGTCCCGCAGCCGGAAGCGCCGGGTGGCGTCGCGCAGGCGTCCCGCCTCGGCCTCGAGCTGGGTGGCGGCACTGGCGGCCTGCTGGACGAGCTCGGCGTTCTGCTGGGTCACCTGATCCATCTGGGTGATGGCCTCGTTGACCTGGGAGATGCCGTTGCTCTGCTCGGTGGAGGCGGCGGCGATCTCGTCCATGATGTCGCTGACCCGCTGGACCGCCTGGACGATCTCCTCCATGGTGCGGCCGGCCTGGTCGACGCTGGCGGTGCCGGCATCGACCTGGCTCACCGAGGCTTCGATCAGGGCGCGGATCTCGCTGGAGGCATCGGCGCTGCGACTGGCCAGGCTGCGCACCTCCTGGGCCACCACGGCAAAGCCGCGCCCGTGCTCGCCGGCCCGGGCCGCCTCCACCGAGGCATTCAGCGCCAGGATATTGGTCTGGAAGGCGATGGCGTCGATAGTGCCGATGATCTCCGCCACCTGGCGGGAGCTCCGGCTGATCTCGTGCATGGTCGTGACCACCTCGCCGACCACCTCGCCGCCCTCCCGGGCGGTGCGCGACGCCTCGGCGGCCAGCTGGCTGGCCTGCTGGGCGTTGTCGGCGTTCTGCCCCACGGTGGAGGACAGCTCCTCCATGCTGGAGGCGGTCTCCTCCAGGGAGGCGGCCTGCTGCTCGGTACGCGAGGAGAGGTCGTTGTTGCCGCTGGCGATGCTCTGGGAGCCCTGGTAGATGGATTCGCCGCTGGCACGCACGCTGCCCACCGTCTCGGCGAGGCCGTGCTGCATCTGCTCAAGCGAGCCATAGAGCCGACCGATCTCGTTGTTGCCGAGGCGCGGAATCTGCTGGGAGAGATCGCCCTGTTCCATGCGCTCGAAGTAGCCGACCAGCCGCGCCAGGGGACGGATGACGTTGACCGTCACGCCCCACAGCACCGCGGCGATAGTCAACGCCGCGATCCCCAGGGCGGCGATCATCAGCACCTCGAGCAGGCCGACCTTGTCGAAGAAACCGCTGTAGAGGGCCCGGCCGTTCTGCTCGGCGGCGACGAAGAAGGTCACGGCATCGTCGTAGAAACGCTGGGTGAGTCGCTCCACGTCGCCGTGCAGGTTCGAGAAGGCCTCGGCACTGCCCTCCGCCAGGGCCTGCTGCTGGGGGCGCAGGCCCTCGTTCATCAGCGCCGTGAAGCTCTCCTCGACCGCCGCGATGCGTGGCTGCTGCCCCTCCTGCCGCGGCAGGGCCAGGAAGTCCTGGAAGATCGCCTCGATCGCGTCGAAGGACTCGGTCAGCGCCGCGGCCTCGGCCTTCACCGCTTGCCGCTCGTCGGGCCAGACGGCCTGCGCCAGGCGCGCATGGAGGTTGCGCATTTCCATCTGGGCGAACAGCATCTGCGAGTTGGCCCGGTTCAGCGTGGACGCCTGGTCGACGTTGACCTCATTGAGGGTGCGCAGCGAGTCCTCGCTGTAGCGCACGGTATAGAGCCCGAGACCGCTGAGCACCAGGACCAGGGCGGCGAAGACCGCGAGGACCAGGCTCCAGCTGACCCTGACGGTCATGTTGTCGAGAAGCTTCACACGATTCTCCTGTCGTCGGGCGGCCCCTGGCCGCCCCGGTGATCGAATGGCCGCTCAGGCCTCGGCCGGCTCGCGGGTCCCGGCCTGCTGCCCCGCGGGCAGGGCCTTCGGCGCCGACTCGTCGGCGGCGAGGGCGACGCGGAAATGCGCCACCCGCTCGCGCAGGTGCTGGGCGCGGGCCACCAGGCGCCGGGAGGCGGCGGTATTGCCCTCCACCAGGCCGGCATTCTGCTGGGTCATGCGATCCATCTCGGTGACGGCCACGCCGACCTGCTCGATGCCCTGGCTCTGCTCCCGGGTGGCGGTGGAGATCTCGTCCACCAGGCTGGTGAGCTGGCGGATGTCGCCCGCCATGCCGGCGATGATCTCGTCGGTCTCCTTGACCTTGCGGGTACCCTCGACCACCTTGCCGTCGGAGCGCTCGATCAACGCCTTGATCTCCTGGGTCGCCGTGGCCGAGCGACTGGCCAGGTTGCGCACCTCCTCGGCCACCACGGCGAAGCCCCGGCCATGCTCGCCGGCCCGGGCCGCCTCCACCGAGGCATTGAGCGCCAGGATGTTGGTCTGGAAGGCGATGGCGTCGATGGTGTCGACGATGGTGTTCATCTGGGTGGCGCTGTCGTTGATCTCGGTGATCGCCACCACCACGTCCTCCATGGCGGCGCGGCCACGGGCAGCATTCGAGGAGGTATCGCCGGCCAGCTCCCGGGCCTGCTCGGCGTGCTCGGCGTTGTGGCGCACCGTGGTGGTCAGCTCCTCCATGCTGGAGGCGGTCTCGGCCAGGGCCGAGGCCTGCTGTTCTGTGCGCGTGGCCAGCTCGTCGTTGCCGGCACCGAGTTCCTCCACCTCGCCGTTCACCGCCCGGCTGTCGCGATGGATATCGCCGATGGTGGTGGCCAGGGCACGGCGCATGCGCTCGATATCGAACAGCAGGCTGGTGGTGTCGCCGTCACGCAGGTGCACCTCCCGGGTGAGGTCGCCGTCGGCGACAGTGCGTACCGCCTCCGCGGCATAGCGCGGGTCGCCGCCCAGGGCGCGGGTCACGCCGCGGATCACCATCACCATCAGCAGGCTCACCGGCACGCCGATGACCAGCAGGGCCAGCAACGTGCCCGTCAGCGAGGCGATGAAGGCAGCATTGATGTCGTCGATGTAGACGCCGGTGCCGACGGTCCAGCCCCAGGGAACGAAGCGCTCGTGGTAGGAGGACTTCGGCGACGGCTCGCTGCCCTCCTCGTGGGGCCAGAGGTAGTCGACATAGCCGTCGTCCTGGGCGACGTCCTCGGCGAACTCGCGGAACAGGTAGCGATCCTCGACGTTCTGGAAGTCGCCGACGTCGGTGCCCACCGGCAGGCGGGGATGGCTGAGCAGGGCGAAGTCGTCGTTGAAGATATAGAAATAGCCGCGCCCCTCGTCGTAGCGCATGCCCTTGACCAGGGCCGCAGCCTGCGCCTGGGCCGTCTCGCGATCGATCTCGCCGGCCGCGACGCGCTCGGCCTGGCCCTCGATGGTGGACATCGCCAGGTCGATGTAGACCTCGAGCGCCGCCCGCCGCTCGTCGAGCATGGTCTGGCGGTTCTCCCAGGCGCCCCAGGCCACCATCAGCACCATGGCCAGCCAGATGAGTCCGAGTGATCCCCACAGCTTTTGCGTTGTTGTCAGTTGCCGCATTCTTCAGTTCCCTCGCAGGTCATTGGGTCGTGGCTCGGGCGCGCCTCAGTCGCCGACGGACTCGACCAGGGCCATTTCCTCGCTGGTCAGCAGCTTGTCGATATCGACCAGCACCAGCATGCGATCCTCCAGACTGCCCAGGCCGCTCAGGAAGTCGGAGGACAGGGTGACGCCGAACTCGGGAGCCGGCTTGATCTGCTCGGGGGTGAGGGTCATGACATCGGAGACGCCATCCACCACGATGCCGACGATGCGCTCGCCGACATTGAGCACGATGACCACGGTCTGGCCGCCGTACTCGACCTTGTCGAGACGGAACTTGATACGCAGGTCGACGATGGGCACGATCACGCCGCGCAGGTTGGTCACGCCCTTGATGAAGTCCGGGGCATTGGCGATGCGGGTAACGTTCTCGTAGCCGCGGATCTCCTGGACCTTGAGGATATCGATGGCGTACTCCTCGTCGCCCAGCGAGAACACCAGGAATTCCCGGTTCTGCGCTTCGCTGGCGGCCAGGGCGGCATCGGTGTTCGGGGTGGTCATGACGGCGCTACCTCCTTGCGGGTAAGGGTCGAAGTGTCGAGCTTGGCGCGCGGGCCACGGCGCGCTTCCTTCTTGGTGCGGTTGAGGCGGTGCAGGTCGGCGATATCCAGGATCAGGGCCACGCTGCCGTCGCCCAGGATGGTCGCCGCCGAGACGCCGGGCACCTTGCGGTAGTTGGTCTCCAGGTTCTTCACCACCACCTGCTGCTGGCCGATCAGGTCATCCACCAGCAGGGCATAGCGGCGCCCCTCGCCCTGGACGATGACGGCGATGGTCTCGTCGAGCTCGGTGCGGGCGCCGGTCACGTCCAGCGCCTCGTGGACCGGCACCACCGGCAGGTACTCGTCGCGCACCTTGAGCACCACGTCGTCGCCGGCCATGGCATAGAGATCGTCCTTGGCGGGCTGCAGGGACTCGAGGACCGCGGAGAGGGGCAGGATGAAGACCTCCTCGCCGACCTTGATCGACATGCCGTCGAGGATCGCCAGCGTCAGGGGCAGCACGATGCGGGTGGTGGTGCCCCGGCCCTTGGCCGAGGTGATCTCCACGTGACCGCCCATGGCCTGGATGTTGCGCTTCACCACGTCCATGCCCACGCCCCGCCCGGAGACGTCGCTGACTTCCTTGGCGGTGGAGAAGCCCGGGGCGAAGATCAGCTGCCAGACCTCGTCGTCGCTCATGGCCTCGGAGACCGGCAGCTCGCTGCTGCGCGCCTTGGCCAGCAGCTTGTCGCGATCGAGCCCGGCGCCGTCGTCGATCACCTCGATGAGAATGTTGCCGCCCTGGTGCTGGGCGGACAGGGTCAGGCGTCCGGTACGCGGCTTGCCGGCGGCCTCGCGGGCCTCGGGGGACTCGATGCCGTGATCCAGGCTGTTGCGTACCAGGTGGGTCAGGGGATCGATGATCCGCTCGGTGAGGCTCTTGTCGAGCTCGGTGGACTCGCCCTCGGTGACCAGCTCGATATCCTTGTCGAGCTTGCCGGCGAGGTCCCGCACCAGGCGCGGATAGCGGCTGAACACATAGTCCATGGGCACCATGCGCACCGACATCACCGCTTCCTGGAGATCCCGGGCGTTGCGCTGCAGCAGATTCATGCCGTTGTGCAGGCCGCTGTGGTTGACGTTGTCGAGCTCGCTGACGGTCTGGTCGAGCATCGACTGGGTGATGATCAGCTCGCCGACCAGGTTGATGATCTGGTCGACCTTGTCCACCGAGACGCGGATCGAGGAGGACTCGCCGGCACCGGCCTTGGCCTTCTTGGCCTTGGGCTTGTCGCGCTTGGGCTTGGCATCGGGGACGGAATCGGGGTCTGTCCCCGATTCCGACCCCGCTTCCGCAGAGTTGGGGTCTGTCCCTATTTCGGGAGCCGCGGCTGGCGCTTCGCCGGCGGCGGCCGGCGCGCCGTCATGTTCGATACGCAGCTGGTCGGGCTCGATGATGAAGCACATCACCGCCTCGATATCGTCGCTGCTGACCGAGGTCTCCAGGGTCACTCGATAGCAGGCCGCATCGCCCTCCTGGGCCTTGAGGTCGCCGAGCTGCCCGAGCTCCTCCACCAGCAGGGCGCGATCCTTGTCGCCGACGCCGAGCAGCGAGACCACCAGGCGGGTCTCGCCTTGCTCCAGCGCCTCGGCCTCCACCGGCTCCGCCGCGGGCTCGGGAGCGGGCTCGGGAGCGGGAGGCGCCGGCGGCGGGGTGCCAGCGCCCGCCTCCAGTTCCTGGCCGATCTCCTCCCGCGCCAGCTGCTGCAGGGTCCGACAGATGCGGGCGAAGGCCTCCTGGTCCGGCGCTTCGTCGTTGCGGTAGGCATCCAGCTGGTCGTGGAGCATGTCCTTGGTTTCCAGAAAGGTGTCGACGATATCCCGGCGCAGGGTCAGCTCGCCCTTGCGGGTGTGATCCAGCAGGTTCTCGAAGAGATGCGTGGTGGTCTGCAGCACGTCGAAGCCGAAGGTCCCGGCGCCCCCCTTGATCGAGTGCGCCGCGCGGAAGATGGCATTGAGCTGCTCGGCGTCCGGCTCCTCGACATCGATCTCGAGGAGGTGGCGCTCCATGTCGGCCAGCAACTCGTCGGCCTCCTCGAAGAAGGTGTCATAGAAATCGGTGATATCCATGCATGTCCCCACCCTGGAATGATTGGTGCCCGTCAGGGCGCTGGCTCCGTGCCCAGCGCCTCGTGCAGGCTCTCGTTGAACCGTGTCATCGGCGAGCCGCCTGCCTGCTCGCCGGCGCGCCGCCCAAGGGGCGACGGCATGCCGGGGCCGTCGATCACGCCCGGCGCGCGGATGCGTTCGGCGACCTGCGGGAACAGCACCAGCAGTTCGATGCGCCGGTTCATGGGATCACTGGGCGCGGTGTCGGGCATCGGCACCCGGTCGGCGAAGCCCGAGACCCGCAGCAGCTTGGCCGGGGCCAGGCCACCGGCCACCAGCTCGCGGCGCGAGGCATTGGCGCGGTCCGTGGACAGCTCCCAGTTGCTGTAGCCGCGATAGCCATTGAGGTAGGCCAGATTGTCGGTGTGCCCGCTGATGCTCAGGTCGTTGGGCAGCTCGTTGAGCAGGGGCGCCATCAGCCGCAGCAGATCGCGCATGTAGGACGCCACCCGGACGCTGCCCAGCTCGAACATCGGCCGCTGCTCGGTATCCAGCAGCTGGATCCGCAGCCCCTCCGGCGTCATGTCGAAACGCAGCTGGTCGCGCAGCGACTTGAGCTCCGGGTCGGCGTCGATCGCCGTCTCGATGCGCCGCTGCAGGTTGCGGAATGCCTTGCGCTGGCGGTCGCTGGGCCGTGAGCGCTCCCGCAGGTCGATACGCGCCCGTTCTCCCTCGGCGAAGACCGGGTCGGGGCCGCCCCCGGGGATGACGTTCATGCTCATGGCCGCCCCCTCACCGCCGGTGATGGCCGTCACCAGCGGCGTGCTGAAGTACTCCGCCACCCCCTCGCGCTGCTCGCGGCTGGCCGAGGAGAGGATCCACATCACCAGGAAGAGCGCCATCAGGGCGGTCATGAAGTCCGCCAGGGCGATCTTCCAGCTGCCGCCGTGGTGCCCCTTGACGACCTTCTTGCGCCGGATGACGATCGGCCGCCTGTTGTCTCCCTGACTCATGCACTCCCCGCACCGGCCTTGGCCTCACGCACATAGCTCTCCAGCTCGCTGAAGCTGGGGCGGTCGGCGGTATGCAGCGCCTTGCGGCCGAACTCCACGGCCAGCTGGGGCGCATAGCCATGCAGGCTCGCCAGCAGCGTCACCCGCATGCACTGCAGCATCTTCTCGGCTTCCTTGGCCTGGCGCTCGATGCGGCTGGCCAGCGGCATGATGAAGCCGTAGCCGAGCAGGATGCCGAGGAAGGTGCCGACCAGGGCATGGGCGATCATCACGCCCATCTGCTCGGGGCCGGCATCGGCGGTGCTCAGGGCCTTCACCACCCCCATCACCGCGGCCACGATGCCGAAGGCCGGCATGGCATCGCCCACTTTGTGGATGGCGTCGATCGGCACATGGGCCTCCTGCTCGAAGGCCTCGATCTCGTGGAGCATCAGCTCATCGATCTCCATGGGATCCATGCTGCCGCTGACCATCAGGCGCAGGTAGTCGGTCAGGAAGGCCACGATCATGGGGTCGGCCAGCACCCTGGGGTGCTCGTTGAACAGCGCGCTTTCCTGCGGGTTATCGATGTCGCGCTCGACCCCGAGCATGCCGTCGCGGCGGATCTTGGCGAGGATCTTGTACTGCAGCGCCATCAGTTCCATGTACATCGCCTTGTCGTACTTCTTCGAGCGACGCAGCCGGGGCATGATGCGGAAGGTCGCCTTCAGCGCCTTGCCGTTGTTGGACGCCAGGAAGGCCCCTACGCCGGCGCCGCCGATCATCAGCAGCTCGGTGGGCTGGAACAGCGGGCCGAGATGGCCGCCGGCCAGCACGAAGCCACCGAATACGGAGAGCAGGACAACCAGATAACCCAGGGGAATCAGCACAACCGATATCCTCAGCGCGAACGTGAATGACGCATCTGAAGGGACTATCGGCGGGGCAGGCGCGAAACTTGAGGGCCGGAGAGGAAAAGTTGGCGATGAGCGAGGGCCGCACGCCCTCGTCATCGCCGGACGTCGGGGTCAGCCCCGACGGACCGTCCTGAGCGGTGCCGGCGTGTGGCCGACGGCCGAAGTCTCGCGGTTCTTGCGGGTCTTGCCGGCCCGGGAAGGGGGCTGACAGATGCCGCAGACATAGTCATGGCTCGGGCTGTGGGCATGGGCCACGAAATGGCCGTGGCAACGGCCGCACTCGGACAGCTGCAGCTGGTCGCTCTCGAAGAAGCGCACCAGGGTCCAGGCCCGGGTCAGGCCGAGCACGGCCTCGGCACCATCGATCTCGACCTGCTCCATGTACAACCGGTAGGCCTTGATGAAGGCCTCCATGCGCACGCAGCCGTGATCCTCGAGCAGTCGCCGGTAGATGTTGTAGAACAGGGAGGCATGGATGTTGGGCATCCAGGTGATGAACCAGTCCGTGGAGAAGGGCAGCATGCCCTTGGGCGGCGACATGCCCCGCACCTCCTTGAACAGGCGGATCAGCCGCGCCCGGCTGAGATCGGTCTCGGTCTCGAGCACCTGGAGGCGGGCCCCCAACTCGATGAGGTCGATGGCGAGCTGGACCTGCTGCAGCTCGACCAGCAGGCTCTTAGCCGACATGCCCGCCTCCCTGCGGCGCCTGGGAGCGCGACGCCATCAGCAGCGAGGAATGAAAGTGGGCCAACCCCTGATCACGGGGATTGTCGGCCACCTGGCGCAGCTGCGCGGCGCTCTCGGGCCCGAAATGACACAGCAGCTGGTTGATCCCCGCCAGCCGGGAGAGCTGCTGGGCATTCAAGGAGACCAGCAAATCGGCCATCTCGTCATCGATCTTGAGACGAAACATGGCCTCGGCGCGGTCGTGGTTCAGCAAACGCTGGGCGAGCAGAAGATAGGCGAGATTCATCTCCTGAATCTCGTCGACATATGGACTGGTCATCATCTTTCCCTGCAAGAGTTGCACTTATAATTCTCGTAGCGGCTTGTTTCACCGCATGTTTTGTCGGCGAATCATCGCACGAACAGAAGCAGTCTAGTGCCGCTTTTTTTCACTTGGGTAGCATTCTCTATGCGAGGATAGGCGATGCAACACCCGCTGACCAACGCTGGCCAACGGTAAAAGACTGACCTGTGTCATTTTTTCAAAAAAAGGCCTGCAAAACGCCTTATTAAGGAAACCCGACATTCCTGCATAAGCGTTGAAACGCTCGATTGATATACAAAAATTTACAAAAACCTTGTGTACAGGATCGACACGCCATCTGCCCTCAGCGCGACTCGGCACTGGATATCTCCCGCACCCAGACCAGCAGCTCGGCGATCACCTGGTAGAGGCGCGGCGGCACTTCCTCGTCCAGGTCGAGCTGCATCAACAGCCCCACCAGTTCGGGTGCATCATGCACATAGACGCCCTGTCGCCGGGCCTCCTCGACGATACGCTCGGCCAGCTCGCCATAGCCCTGCGCCACCACCCGCGGGGCATTGTCCCGCTCGCCATAGGCCAGCGCCACGGCCTGACGCCGGCTGTCCCGCCGCTGGTCGCTCATGAGATGCCCTCGCCCCGGTGGCCCAGTCGCAAGCGCACGTCCTCGAAGCCATGGCCCTCCAGGCGCTGCCGCAGCGTCTCGAGGCCAGCCTCCAGACGGGCCAGCGCTGCCTCGTCGGCGCTCTGCAGGTCGATATCGAGTCGCGCCTCCTTCATCCACAGCGACACCTTGAGCGGCCCCAGCCCCGCCACCTCGAGATCGAGCTCGGAGCGCCAGCCGCCGTGTCCACGCTCACGGCGTCGCTCCGCGTCGTCGCCGCCTTCCGGTTCGTCACGGCGGCCCTGGGGCAACGAGATGACCAGGGCCATGAAGAGGCCGGACCAGACATCGCCTTCCCAGCGCAGGCTGGGCGTGGCCAGCATCTCCAGCTGGTGGCGTACCAGCCCCTGGAGGCTCTCGTGGATCAGCTCCCGGCCACCTTCCGGGCGGCGCCCTTCCACGGCCGCCTCCGCCGAGACACGCGGCGCGCCCTCCGGCGCAGCACGCTCGGCCGCCTGGGCAGCCGAGGCCGCGGTGGCAGCGGGCGCCGCGGAAGCCGTGCCCGCGGGCGTCGCAGCGACCGCAGGGCCACCCCTGGGCGACGCGGATGCCGGCAGGGGCGGCGCTTGCCTCTCGGCCGCGGGCGGGGCCTGGACACCCGTCGGGAGAAAGGGCGCCGGGGGCAGGGCCGCCTTCACCAGGCGAGCCGATGACATGCCTTGCCCGACGCTGGCCATGGTGCCGGCCTGGCCAGCAGTCGCGGCGGCCATCAGCGGGGTAAAGCGCAGGATTCGCCAGGCCTGGGGCTCGCGGGCAAGCTGCTCGCGGGGCAGCTCGCCCTTGTACCAGCGGGCCAGGTGGGACTCGTAGAAGAGTCCGCTGTCGCGAATGCTGCCCTGCAGGCGCTCGGCCAGCGCGGGAGACGCGACGGCCTGCCCCGACGAGACCAGCGGGGCGGCGGGGGTCACCGCGGACGGCGGGGCGGGAAAGCGTAGCAGCAGGTCGGCGATGGTGCGCGCCGAGGCGCTGAAATGGGTCAGGGCCGATGGGGTCGGCGAGGCGCCGGACGTAACGGCCGGCTGGGCGCTCCCCTGTCGGCCGGGGCGCGCCAGGCCCTCCGCGGAGGGCGCCGGGGAACGGGTCTCGAGACGGGAGTCGCTGTGCACGGCCTTGGCCGCCTCGGCCGGGGCGGTGGGCTTGACCGGTTCGTTCAGGACCCTGGGCGGCGGCACGTCGGCGCGCTTGCCCAGCACCTGATGGAGCAGGGTATCCAGCAGGGGCGTGATGCCGCTCACGCCGGTCCCTGGGTGAAGCGTCCCTCGGCGGCGATGACGCCGGCACCGTAGGCCCGCTGCAGGCTCTGCTGTCGGCGGGACGTGCCGATCAGTTCGCCCAGCTCGTCACGCCGCTGGATGAGATGCCGGCGCACCTCGAGATCGTTCTCGAGGATGCACTCCAGGAGATCCGCCTTGCGCAACTGGCTCGCCCGGTCGAGGGACGGCTCGGCTTCCAGTCGCGACAGGCGCTCGACCCGCTGCACATAGTCGGCCTCCTGGTCGACCAGCGCGGCCCAGTCGGCCACGCGGGCCGACGCCAGCATCTGCTCGCTGCGGGCCAGCAGGGCCTCATAAATCGCGATCACCTCCTCCTGAGAGGCGGGGCTGTCGACATCATGTGCTGGGACCATGTCAGCCTCCCGCCACTTGGGGCTCGATATCGCGCCAGGCCGACGCTATATCGTCGAGCAGGCGCTCCGCCTCGTCGAGCTTCTCCAAGTCGTTGTGACGGTTGGCCGCCAGCAGCAAGCGAACGATGTAGTCATAGAGCGACGCCAGGTTCTCGGCCACCTCGCCGCCCCGCTCGGCGTCCAGTGCCGCCGCCAGGCCGTTATTGACGATGTCCAGGGCCTTGGAGATGGCCTGGCCTTTCTCGGTGAGATTGCCGGTTTCCAGGTGGATTCGCGCCGCCCGGATGGACGCCTGGGCGCCGTCGAAGAGCATCACGATCAGTCGATGGGGGCTGGCGGACATCACGCCGCTCTCGATTCCCACCCTCGCGTAGGCACCCGCACCTTGCATAGCTGCCATGGTTCATCCACTCCTTAATTTAGTACGGCTTACCCAGACCCAGCTTGAAGCCGTTGACACATGGCCAGTGTGACAAAGATCAGGAGTCACATTGGACCGATCTGGCCCTGCCGAGCGAGCTATTTCGGGTTATCGGCGATTCCGGCCGGGACTTTAGCCGTCCTCAGCCGGCGACCACCACCTCTTCCACCGGCTCCCCCAGCCGGTTGGTCACTTCCCCGCGCAGTACCTCCCCCAGTGCACCGCCGGGGGGCTCGACCCGCTCGGTCAGCTGCACCTGCACCAGGCGCCCCTCGTCGTCCAGGCGCTGGACCCAGCCCAGCTCGCCACCGGCGAAACGCACCAGCGAGCCGATGGGGTAGAGGCCGAAGCGTCGGATATAGCGCTTCACCCAACGCGGATCGAAGCTGTCTGTATGGTTGAGCAGATGACGATAGACGGCGCCGGTGCGCCAGCCCGGCCGCTCGCCCAGCTCGCGGCGCAGGGTATCCACCACATCGACCACAGCCGCGGCCCGCTCGAGCTCGCCCAGCTGCTCGCCGGCGAGTCCCCGCGGGTAGCCGCTGCCATCGAGGCGCTCGTTGATATGGCGGACCACCGAGGTGAAGACGGCGGAGGACAGCCACTGGCATTGCGCCATTCGCGCCTCCATCAACTCCACATGGCGTGCCAGGTCGTCCGGCGCTTGGGCATCCGGCGCCTCGCCTTGCCAGAGCTCGTTGGGCAGCAGGGCCTTGCCGAGGTCATGCACCATGGCGCAGGCTACCAGCGCCTTGCACAGCTCCCGGGGCACCGAATGACGCCCGACCAGGTCGAGAAGGTGGGCGGCGACGCCCAGGCCATGGCGTACCAGCCAGGGCTCGTCGTGGAGGCAGCGGGTCGCGAACAGCAGGCCTTCCCGGTCCTCCTCGTAAAGCAGCAGCAGGCGGTCGGCGTGACGCGACAGCTGGACCGAGTCCACCTCGCCGTCCTGTTGCAACTCGAGGATCTGGGCATCCAGGTAGCCGCCGATGCGCGCCAGACGTCTCGCCATGGGGGTCGGATAGTCGCGCATGTTGCGGCGCCCCACCGAAGGGGGCGCCGCGGCCTGCGCCTGGAACAGCAAGGACGGCAGGCGCGAGGCCTCCCCGCCCTCGACGTGACGCGCCGCCTCCTGCTCGATCTCGCGCACGAAGAACCACAGCCGTCGCTCCTGGTCGGCGCCGCTGCGCTCGAACCGGAAGCCCGCATAGACCACCTGGCGCTCGGTATCCACGCGGCGGTGTCGGGCCCGCCCCCGCACCGCAAAGCGCGTGCCGTTGGGGAAGCAGAGCTCGATCTCCAGCGGCAGGGCGGCATCGGCCAGCAGGCTGCTGGCCGTCAGCGGGAGCTCGAGCTGGCAGCCTTCCAGCGACAGGTCCTTGAGATCGCCCTGGACACTGCGCTCCGCGTCGGCGCGCAGGATGGTTCCGACCTCCATGCCCAGGCGCAGCCGCGCGCGGAAGGACTCGCGCCGCTGCAGCACCTCCAGGCTGAAGGGATAGGGGCAATGGCAGATCAGCCGGCCATCGCGCTGGGCGCAGTCCTCCATCACCAGGTCGGGGGTGCGCACCATCTTGCCCTGGCTCTGGCCCAGCAGGCGGAAGGGCTTGCCGCGCTTGAGCTCGCCGGCCACCTCGCGAATGGCGCTGATATCCAGCGCCAATGCCTCACCGGGTTGCTGCTCCATCAACAGCACCGGCAGCGGCTCGCCCTGGGCATCGCCCAGTTGAAGCGATGCGCCGCCGGGCTCGATCAGCGTCTCCAGCAGGGCCTCGATCTCGACGGGATTTTCCACCCGAATGTAGCCATCCTCCGCCATCCCTGCGCCTCTCATGATCATCCTGGTCCTCGACAGGGTCATCATCGGCAGGAAGGAGCCAGACTTGAGCCAGGGGGCACCCCGCGTCTTGGCCAGGCGCGGCGCGGGATCCTTCGATCGTTCCGAGGGCCTAGCCCCGGGTCTCGAGGGCGCAGGCCTCGAAGACCCGATAACGATGCTTGCCCGCCTCCTTGGCGAGATACATGGCCTGGTCGGCGCGACGCAGCAGCAGGTCCGCCTCCACCTCGTCGGCGGCGGCATAGTGCGCCACCCCGAGGCTCGCCGAGACCTGCAACGCGACGCCATCAAGCGTCACGCGCCTCGACGTCACCTCGAGCAACCGATCGAGAACCCGTTGCACATCCGACGGGCTCTCGAGGCCCGTCAGCACGGCCACGAACTCATCCCCGCCGAGGCGGGCCAGGGTATCGCTGGCGCGCAGCTGTTCCTGCATGCGTCCCGCCAGGGTGACCAGCAGCCGATCCCCGAGCGCATGTCCATGGGTATCATTGACCGCCTTGAAGCCATCCAGATCGACGAAGACCACGGCCAGCCGCCCGTCATTCCGGTCGACCTGCGCCATGGCCTGGCGCAGCCGGTCGGCGAGCAGCAGTCGATTGGGCAGGCCCGTGAGGGCATCATGCTGGGCGGCATGCCGCAGCTGCCGCTCATGCTGCTTGACGCGCGTGATGTCCGATATCAAGCCGACATAGCGCTGAACCCGCCCCTCCTCGTCGGCAATGGCGCTGATGGTCAGCCGCTGGGGGTAGGCCTCGCCATTCTTGCGCCGATTCCAGACCTCGCCGTCCCAGTGACCTCGCTCTTCGAGGCGCTTCCAGAACGCGGCATAGAAACCCGAGTCATGACGGCGAGCGCTGAGCAGGCGTGCATTACGCCCCACGACCTCCTCCCGGGCATAGCCGGTGATCTGGCTGAAGGCGCCGTTGACCTCGCGGATCTCGCCACTCGGGGTGGTGATCATCACGCCCTCATGGGAATGGCTGAAGACGCCGGCCAGCAGGCTCAGCCGTTCACGCTGGTGGCGCAGCAGGCGGTTGCGCCGGGCCAGCATCACCAGCAGCACGATGACCAGGGCCGTGCCCCCCAGGAGACCGAGCAGGATGCCACGATAGCGATCCCAGATATCGCGCCAGGTAAAGGCCGGCATGGCATCGAAGGGCGGCAGGCGCAGGGTCCGGGCGAGGTGCTCGACCGGCAGATAATCCTGGGGCGGAGCGAAGCCGGCGATGCGCGCCGCCCGGGCCGCCGGATGGTCGGGGCCGAGCGTGAAGAGCGCCACGGCGACCCGCCTCACCGTCTCGGGCGCGACCTGGGGCAAGACGACGAAGGGCCACTCGGGGTACAGGCGCGTGGAGACGACGAAGGGGAAACCCGCCAGCCGCTGCGGGTCAAGGACCTCCAGCTGGCCCGGTGCCAGCCGGCCTTCCTCGACGAGCCGCTCGATGATGCCAGTCCGCACGAAACCGGCGTCGACCTCGCCGGCCAGCAGCGCCTTCACCACGGCATCATGGCTGCCGGTCACATGGACCTGGATATCCCGCTGCGGATCGAGGCCGGCCTGCTGCAGTTCGAAGGCCTGGGTATGGAAACCACCGAGGAAGCGGCGTCCGGGGATGGCGACCCGGCGATCCTCGAGGTCCGCCAGCTGCTGGATCGCGTCGTTCCCCGCCGCCTTGAGGATAACCCCGCCCAGGCTGCTGACCGATTGACCGTGCTGAGAGCTGATCAGCGTTGCCAGTGCCCCGGTCAGGCTATTGCGACTGCGCACCTGGAGATAGTGGGTGGGGTTGGTCATCAGCAGGTCGATGCGCCGATGGCGGATCGCCTCCTCGATCTCGTCCAGGGTCATCACCGCCAGCTCGACGCGATGATCCGGTAGCCGATCGCTCAGATAGTCGGCCAGGGGACGATACCGGGCCTCCATCACCGCTTCGGGGCGATACGCGAAGAGGCCAAGCGTGAGGGTCTGCTCCGCCATGACGAGGCCGGGCAGCCATCCCAAACAGGCCAGCAACCAGCGACCGCCGCGCCTCATGTCACCCCTTGGGGGTCAGGCAGGAAATGGGCATCGCCCAGTTCTTCCAGGGAATCCGCCCTGGCCAGCAGGTCGTTGGCGACCATCACCTCGTTGAGCAGGCGTGCCGCGCGGCGCAGGTCGCCCCCGGCACCGAAGTAATCGGGATTTCCCATGCGGCCGGGCAACTCCAGTCCAGCAAAGGAGGCGCGCACCTCGTCAAAGGCGAGCCCCCGCCAGGCCCCGATGCGCCGCATGGCATCCTGGGGGCTGACGCGCAGGTGATCGAGCCCGCTAAAGAACGCCGATACCAGCGCCGTCAACTGGTCGCCCCGCCAGCGCAGCCGGTCACGGCGCACCGCCAGCACATCGAGGATCACATCGGGGAAGTGGCTACTGTCATAGAGGCGAACCGCCCCCTCGCGCATCAGGCGACTGGCGGTGGGCTCATAGGTGACCGCCGCATCGATCCCCCCCGCGTGCCAGGCGGCGAGCTGCTCGTCCGGCGCCAGGTCGACCACGGTCAGCGACTCCCGGGAGAGTCCCGACGCCGCCAGCAGCTGCGACAGCACCACGTTACCCACGGTCGTGCGCTCCACGGCGATGCGCTTGCCGGCCAGTCCCGCCGGGTCCTCGATGCCTTCCCGGGCCAGCACCATATCGGCGCCCACCGAGTCATCACAGACGGCGATCACCGTCAGCGGGATGCCGTCCGCGCGTGCCTTGAGCACTTCATCCAGGGTCAGGGCGGCGCCGTCGAGCTCGCCGCGACGCAGGCCGGCCAGGGAATCGCCGGCGTTGGCGCCTTCCCGAAGCCTCACGGAATCCGGCAGCCAGCCGAAGTCTCGTGCCAGATAGAGGGGTTCGTAGCCGGGCCAGGGATGGAGACCGAAGGCCAGGGGCTCGGCCGGGGCACACGCCGACAGGCCCATCGGCGCCAGGGCAAGCCCGGCCATAGACATCAGCAGTTCTCGACGATGCATGCGATGCTTCCGATCAATCAGTCAAAGGCTCGGTCCCGTTCCCGAGGATCGACCCGGCGGCATGAGAAGGCCATCTGACGGCCATGCCTGCCTGGCCAACAATTGTTAAATAATGTAGCCATGATGCATGTTGTCATACCCCGCCATGCCGGCATAGAGCGACCTGCGTCTATCGCACTCCGCGCCTTGTCGCCCTGGCCGCCCGATTCGCCCTGCTTCCCTTGTCATCGGCGGATTGGCGAACGCCTTGAGACTCCCCACCTTGCCCCTGGCGCGCGAGGTATCGGCCACGGCCCTTGCCCGAGGGTCGGGCGCCCCGCCACCCGCCTGACCGCGACATCAGAGGAGCGTGGGGGCCCGCTCGTCGAGAAAGGCGACCAGCCAATCCAGCGGCATGGGGCGAGCAAAGTGGAATCCCTGGAAGCGGTCGCAGCCATGGGCCATCAGCAGCCGGTGCTGAGCCTCGCACTCGATGCCTTCCGCCACCACCTCGAGGTCCAGGTGGTGGGCCATGGAGAGGATGCCCTGGATGATGGCCTCGTCGTCGCGGCTGCGGGTGACCTCGTCGACGAAGCTGCGATCGATCTTGATGGTATGGATGGGCAGGTGCTTGAGGTAGCTCAGGCTGGAGAAGCCGGTACCGAAGTCGTCGATGGCCACGGCGATCCCCATCCCCCGCAGGGCGTGCAGGATGTCGATGGCGCCCTCGGTATCGTCCATCAGGACGCCCTCGGTCAGTTCCAGCGCCAGCTGACGGGCCGGCAGCCCTGTCTCCGCCAGGGTCTGGCGCAGCGAGGCCAGGAAGTTCGAGCGATGGAACTGCAGCGGCGAGAGGTTCACCGCCACGGGCAGCTCGCCCTGCCCCGCCTTGGCGAGCGCCCGCATGTCACGACAGGCCCGCTGCAGCACCCAACGGCTGATGGGAATGATCTGGCCGGTGTCCTCGGCCAGGGGAATGAAGACTGCCGGCGAGATATAGCCGCGCTCGGGATGCGGCCAGCGCAGCAGCGCCTCGACGCTCGCGACCCGGCCGGCGCGATCGAGCAGGGGCTGATAGTGCAGCTCGAAGGCCTCGGTCTCGATGGCGCCCTGCAGCTCGTTGCGCAGCGCCACCCGCTCGCCGAGCTGGGTCATCACCTCAGGGGTGAACCACTGGTAGGCATTGCGCCCCTGCTGCTTGGCCCGGTACATGGCCATGTCGGCCTGCTGGATCAAGGCCATCGGCTCGTCCGCGCCCTCGCCGCTGACGGCAATGCCGATGCTGCCGGTGAGGTGCAGCTCGTGGTCGTCGACCCGGTAGGGGCGCGCCAGCAGCGGCAGCAGCCGCTCGGCCACGTCCAGGGCCTGCTCGTGATGGTGGAGGTCCGGCAGCAACGCGACGAACTCGTCGCCGCCCAGGCGGGCCAGGGTATCGCCGGGGCGCATGGCCGAGGCCAGGCGACGCGAGGCCTCCACCAGCAGCTGGTCGCCCACGGCATGGCCCAGGCTGTCGTTGATCGGCTTGAACTCGTCGAGATCGATGAAGAGCACCGCCAGCAGGCGTCCCTCGCGCTGGGCCAGGGCGAAATCGTGGCTCAGGCGATCCTCGAGCATCGCCCGATTGGCCAGGCCGGTCAGGACATCATGGCTGGCATGGTAGGCCAGGCGCGCCTCGTAAGCCTTGTGCGCGGAGATATCGTGCTGCACGCCGACGAAGTGCGTCACCGCGCCCGCCTCGTTGCGAACCGGCGAGATGTAGAGATCGTTCCAGAAGGGCGTGCCATCCTTGCGGTAATTGCAGAGGGTCACGTGGACCTCGCGCCACTCGGCCAGGTGGCGGCGAATCTGCTCGATGGCGGCCGGATCGGTCTCCTCGCCCTGCAGGAAGCGGCAGTTGCGGCCGAGCACATCCTCGCGGTCATAGCCGGTCATGCGCTGGAAGGCCGGGTTGGCATAGACGACCGGCAGGTCGGCCCGGGTGGCATCGGCGATCAGCACCCCGTTGACGCTTGCCTCCACGCTGCGCTCCAGGAGCCGCAGCCGGGTCTCGTTCTCCTGGCGCTGGGTCACGTCCTTGGCGATGCCATAGACGCCCTGGACCTTGCCGTCGACCACCACCGGCAGGTTGGTCAGCTCCAGCTGGCGCTTGCCGCTCTCTTGGTCGACTATCGTCAGCGGGTAGTGGCTGGGCTCGCCGGCCATGGTCCGCTCGAAATGCGCCTGGATCCGCTCGACGTCCTCCGGCGCGAGGAAACGCTCGAAGTGGGAGCCGAGGATCTCCTCGAGCGGATAGCCGGTGATCGACGCGCAGCTGGCGTTGGCGGTGACGAAATGGCCGCGCCGGTCCAGCGAGAAGACGGCGTCGGGGTTGTAGGCGAACAGCGAGCGGTAGCGTTGCTCGCTCTCCCACAGCGAGCGCCGGTCGGCATGGCGCTCCACCGCCAGGGCCACCAGGCCGGCCGCCTTGCGGACCATCTCGAGCTCGTCCTCGGCGGGACCCGCCGGCTGACGGTAATAGGTGGCGAAGGTGCCCAGCAGGCGATCATCACGGGCCAGCAACGGATAGGACCAGCAGGCGCGCAGACCGGCGGCGACCGCCACCGTCCGGAATCCCCGCCAGCCGGCGTCGTTGGCGATATCCTCGCTGACCACCAGCTCGCGGGAGTGCGCGCAGCTGCCACAGGCGCCCAGCCCAGGCCCGATGCCGACCTCCTGCACGGCCTCCCGGTACGCCTGCGGCAGGCTCTCGCCGGAGGCCAGCCGCAGCACCGGCTTCTCGGCATCGGCCAGCATGATCGAGCATATCGCCCCCGGCAACTGGCCCTCGAGCATCCGGCAGGTCGCGGCCAGGATCTCCGGCAGCGGCGCCTCGCGGGCAATCATCGCCTGGATACGACGCTGGGCCTCCAGCTGCTGGCGGGTCGCCACCAGAGCCCGGGAGCGCGCCATGATCAGCCGTACCAGGCCGAGGCTGAGGGTCAGCAGATAGCTGAGCGTCAGGCCGGCCAGGCCCACGGCCGAGGGCACCAGGCCGGCCAGCAGCCAGCTCCCCTCGGGGCCGGCATAGGCGGCCAGGCTCAGCATGGGGCCACCAGGCAGCCCGATGTGTCTCGCCGCCAGCGCGGCCGCGCCCTCGCCCGGCCTCCATCCCGCCGCGCTGGGGTCGGTCATCTGCCCCAGCGTTAGTCCGTCGCGGGAGAGCGCGACCACAAAGCCGCCGAGCCGGATGCGGAACTCGCTTTCCAGCAGGGTCACCAGGTTCACCGTCGTCACCAGCTGCTGCGACAGGCCCGGCACGGCAACCACCATCAGCGAGCGCTGGGGAGCGCCCGCATCGGGGGTGATCAGTCGCGGCTGGGCAAAGGGCAGGCCCAGCCAGTCGCGTACCTCGGGCGAGGCCGCCTGCGCGGCGAGCCAGCGCCGGGCGTCCGCGCTGCGGGCCTGGCGCCACTGCCACCCGCCACTCGCGTCCAGCAGGCCGATCGCCTGCAGGCCCGGGAAGTCACGCAGATAGTTGAGGGTATCGCGGCGCTGTACCTCGGCCTCGAGCTCCTGCCGGGAGGCACCCAGCCGCTCGGCCATGCGGCGCATCAGCAAGAGCCGATCGTCCATGGCCTGCACGGCATTGAGGCGGAGGTTCTTCAGCAGGTAGTCCGCCTGCTGGTGCAAGCGCTGCTGGTGCTGCCAGCTCAGCAGGAACCAGGCCAGGGTACTGACCAGCACCCCGCTCAGGCCGGCGAGGCGTGCCGCGCGCCCGAGCCGCGGCGGCCTGCCAGGCTCCCGGACGGCGCTTGCCAGCATGGCGCTGCCGAACAGCAGGGCCAGGCAGACCACCACGACCGGCGAGGAGGCATACTGGCGTGACCAGGCCCCGTCGACCGGTGACGACAGCAGGGTGCCCAGCAGCCCCAGGCCACCGGCCAGCAACACGGTGCCCGTCACGCGCCAGCAGCACCGGCGCCCCCAATCGTGCAGCCCCAGCAGCAGGCAGGCGGCGACGGCCCCCAGCAGGGCGGCGGCCGGCGAGGACAGGCGGCGCTCCCCGAACAGCCACGACACCCCGACCGCGTTGCCTCCCGCCAGGCCGTTGTGCAGCAGGGTGTAGAGCATCAGCGCCATCAGCGCGGCACCGGCCGGATAGCGCAGGCGGTCCCAGCGCTGCAAGGCGCCCAGCAGGCCGAGCCCGGACAGCACGGCCGCCAGCGCCGCATCGGGCACCAGCAGCACGCGAAGCGGGAACTGCACCGCCGGGAGGAGCCCCGTGACCAGCCCGGCCAGCCCCATCATCACGCTGGTGACGATGACCATCAGCAGCCAGGCCTCGAGGGCGATCTCTCGGGTCTTGAAGGGCATGGGGGAAAAGCTCCGTGCAGAAGGCGGGCGACAGTGGTTCCCGGCGTGATGGCCCTGGTAGCTGTCAGGGCGTCCTATCGGCAGCTTGGCATACATCCTTGACCCCGTTCAGCCTCGACCAAGGTCCCCTCGACTTTCGGTTTCAGCGAATGGCATCGACAACCCGGGGACCCTGCCCGATGACGATGACAATGGCGGCGACGGCTGTGCGCCTCTTGAAAACGACGGGGAGCTGGGGACAGGGAAGGGATCAAGGCAGGAGACGCAACCTGGCGCAAGCGCCACGACTAGGGCCGCGGCCGCATCCGGCCAATATCCTCGAAGCGACCCTCCGGCGAGAACGTCAGCCGATAGACGCCATGCACCCCGTCCCGGGTGACCACTCGTCGCAGCGCCTCGGCGGGAAACAGCACGGTCCGCCCGTCCAGGCTGCGCGTGCGCACCATCCCCACCCGGCCCTCGTAGTGGGCCAGGCAAGCCTCGGGGGAAAGTTCGATGATCACGTCGATGGTGGGCATGGCGTACCAGGGAAAGCGTCACTTGTAAGGTTGGGAAGGGACAGTAATCCTTTATCATTCGATGCTCTGATATCCTCGGAGACACCGCCATGCTGGCTTCCCCTGTCGTGACACCCGCCTACCCGTCCATGATCACGGAAGTCCAGCGCGCCATTGGCCCCGACGACTCGGGGCCGCAAGACTCGACCAGGCGAGTCGATTCTCCCGCCACCGTGGACACGCCCACCAAGCCCAATGGCCACGCGCTCAGCGAGGCCGAGCGGCATGAGGTCAAGCAGCTCGAACGCATCGACCGGGAGCCCCGGGCACACGAGAAGGCCCACCAGATCACTGGCGGGCCCTACGTGGGCTCACCGAGCTACGAGTACCAGCGGGCCCGGACGGCGATCGCTACGCCGTGGCCGGCGAGGTGCCCTTCGACTACGGAGAGGTGAAGGGCGCCCCCCAGGCCACCATCGAGACGATGCAGCAGATCATCGCCGCTGCCCTGGCACCGACCGACACCTTGACCAAGGATCACCAGGTGGCCGCCCAGGCCAGCCAGAAGCTGCTCACCGCCCAGCTCGAGCTGGCTCAGCAGCGGGGCGAGATCGAGCAAGCACGCGAGGGCAACCGCACCCGACCGTCTGTTGCCTGATCTCCCAGACTTCAGAGAGCTACGCCATCAGTCAACGATGGCATCGATGAAGGAATGGCAAGCCAAACGGCCGGGGGATTTGCCAAGCGCGTAATCAATCACCAGGAACCCGACACCTACTTACCTACCCCCATAGATTGCCTCGACGACATCATGGCCAATAAAGTCTCCCGCCAGAAATTCGTCCACAAGTCTTGGCACGAAAAATGAAACTCGGTCAAGAACTTCTATTTCTTGACCGGCAAAATCCATACAGCCGGCATCACGACCGCCACGATTAGGGTTATGATGCTCCCGCACGACAGAACCATGATAATCTCTAGCCTTCTCCAAATCCGAAACTTCCAGCCCAAAGTTCCGCCCCACCTCTAGGGTCTTCTCAAAATCATGGAAATCATTGGCTGTCACCCAATGATACACACCACCCTCCTCGTCATAGATGGACTGGGCCATGAGCTGACGGTAATAGGAATCCAGCACACCCCAAAAACATAGCTGGTAGTCGGAGAGCTTATCCGGAGAAAAAACGGGAAGACTTCCCGGAGCTCTAGGATCAGCGGAGTAATGCCTTCCCCGCTCTGTACGCATGGGAGTACTCCCCCTCTTGAACAGACTCTTCGCTGTTTCCCTGAAATTACGATTCAAGAAAACCAGCCCTGGCTTCACCCCCATTCGCAAAAGCGGAACAAGAAACCCTTTGCCAAACACATTGCTGGTTTCCACATAATTTGACTGTGCAATAGCTTCGATACGCGAAAGCTTATTTTCTAAGAAACCGAGTGCGTGCCTGGGATCATCTTTAACGTGCGGAAACACCTTAGCGTAGTTGGGCTCCGGCTCGTGTTCTGACAGAGTATCATCAAACATCTTGAAGACCTCCGTAAGCATGGTGGTGCCTGTTCTGCCGTGTGTCACAGTAAAAACAAGGTTTTTAGTCGTCAAACTCATAGCGCAGTACCATCAATCTTTTTCACGGGTTTTGCAGGACGCCCCGCCACGATCGTGTTAGGTGGTACATCCCCCGTCACTAGACTACCGGCAGCAACCACGGAATTTTCCCCGATGACGGCCGGACCAAGCACCGTGACGTCGGAGCCGAGCCATACACCGTGCTTAACATGAATATCCCGGCCAGAATCAGGTACTGCCAACAGGCGCTCACGGCCCGTCTTCGTATAGTCATGAGTACCAGTCAGCAGCATACAGCGATGACCGAAGAAGCATTCTTCTTCCACCGTGACGTGGCCTGATCGAGTATTGACGAGTAGATCATTCACGGAAATCGTCGCCCTCTCCAGATGAAGTCGACTCGATTCTCCCCAAATCCGGATTTGCCCCAGCTCTGCCTGAGCGATAAAAGGCATAAGCAGCTTGGCCATAGCTGCCAACTCACTCTTCTTTGCAGTTTTTAAAAGCGCCATGAACTCACTTTCTCGAGAGGATGCCACAGGCGCTTCCTTCTGAGCTGCTTCACACTTTCCCTGTTCCGGCTTCTTGTTGATAGGCGGCATCATAATTTCACCTCACCATTCTTCGTTCATTAGTTTTTCCAGCTCAACAGCAATGGTCTCCTCCTCATCTACAGCATGAGAGGATATCTCTGGCCCCACTGTACCGGCATCACTTGTTGAGCTCACAAGTCTCTCGTCATCCAGATATTGTATGGCGAGGCTCTCATCCACATCACTCAAGATTCGGAAAGCGACATCATTGGCCCCGAAAAGGGCATGCAGGATAAAGGCAAGCCTTACTCTTTGCGCAACACTAAAGCTGCCCATGCGGTCATGACCGGGAATAAAGAGCGCTTCTACAACTTTCAACTCAGAAGCCGTACGCGATTCGACAACCGCACCTTCAGGGAACCAGCTCTTCTTTTTCTCGCTGACGAAACAGTGGAACCGGAAACCCATCTCTCGCATCAGCGACTGCACCCTCGAGAAATCAGGATGATGTTCCGAAACGGGCTCGAAAGCGACACCCACCTGGATCGCAAAGGCATTCTGCAGCGCCTCGAATGCATTCCCCAAAACTGAAAGATTATCGTGGCATGCATCCAGTGCAAGCACATCAATATTCGGCAGTCCCACGATACCATCGAGCGCCACGGTGGGAATCTCATGGGTTTCAAGCTCGCCATCATTATCGATAGGTGCCAGCGACGTCGGCTCCAGCCCTTCAGCGAGATAAAGGGGCGCAGGCTGACCATCTCCCAACGACGTATAGGGAAAGTGCTGAATCTCGCCATACTGTGCAAGATGGTCCACCGTCTCCATCTTGCCAGCGGGGTCGAAGCTCAGCATGACGACCCGGCCACTGCCCAGCAGCTCACGGGCGTCGCGCCTCATGGCCAGCACGGCACCGTTATCTACGGTGAGAACGGGACTCTCGAGCTGCCAGTCGAAGCCTTGGGCCTGAGACGCCAGGGCCAGTTTGACGGGTGTATCTTCATCGGCGAACTGCGCCGCACCGCTCTTGCTGAAGCTCAGGGCCTCCGGTGCCTTGCCTACGCAGTGACGCTGCCAGATGGCACGCAGTGCCGTGATCAGGTGAGAGGCAAAGCGCGGCCCGTTACAGATGGGTGAATCCAACAGGATGGTCCGCAGCGCGGCGCGAATCACTGCCAGGTTGGGCAGGTCATCAGCCAGCTCCCTGGCGCGAGCACGGAAGTCGTCCCAGTTATCAGTGACAAGCTCGGGAAGGCCTGCATTCGTCAGATGGGTGGCACTATGACGGCCAGCGAAGGTCGGTCCTGTCCGTGTGACGACGGGCACGCCCATCAACAGCGACTCGCAGGTAGTCAGCCCCCCAGAGTAGGGCCAGGTATCTAGCGCAATATCGATACGCTGATAGGTCTCCAGAAACTCTTCGTGCTTTGCGGGCCCCTCCAGCAAGAGACGATCTTCGCTAATACCATGCTCGGAGAAGATGGCTGTGATCTTGCCGCGGAAACGCTTACTCTCGAACTGGACCCCTCGAAGCAACAGTTTGCTGTTGGGAACTTCCTTGAGCAGCGTTGACCATTCCTGGAGCAGGGGGGCCGACAGCTTGGCCGGGTTGTTCAGACAGCCGAAGGTAATGTAGCCATTGGCCAGGGCGGGAAGCCCGTTGCATGCCGGGGCATGGCGGGGAAAGTGGTAGCAGATATAGTCGTCGGGCAACCTGATCAGCTTTTCTGTATAACGCTTATCGACACCCTCGGGCGTCTCGATGTGGTCGCTAAGCAAGTAATCGACGCTCTCGAGCCCTGTGGTATTGACGAGCCCCCCCACCCACTTGACGATCAGGGGAGCGGGTTCACGGGTTAGTGTGCGATAGCGGCTTCCCTCCCCCGCACCATTCATATCGATCAGAATATCGATCTCGTCTTCACGAACCTTCTTATCCAGCTGACTATCGCTCAACCCTTCAATGGACTGCCAGCGATAGGCCAGCGTCTGTACGCTCTGGGTCAGCTTATCGACGTACTGGTTGGAGCTGTAAAAGACCAGCTCGAACTGATCGTTAGGAAGGTTCTGGAGAGCCGGGAGGATCATCTGACCGACCGGATGCATCCTGAAACCTCCGGAGAGGAGGCCAATTCGCAGTCGTTTACCGGCATCTTTAACCGTCTCGGCTCGCCCCCGGGACGACCGCTCACTGAAGTGCCGATCCCACTCGATGGCCATGCGGAACAGAGACCCGGCATCGTAGGCCGGATTATAGTGCGACGACATCCAGAAGTTCGAGTGCACTT
Source organism: Halomonas nitroreducens (assembly GCF_003966155.1). Classification (GTDB taxonomy): domain Bacteria; phylum Pseudomonadota; class Gammaproteobacteria; order Pseudomonadales; family Halomonadaceae; genus Halomonas; species Halomonas nitroreducens. The sequence continues at coordinate 75,052 of NZ_RXNS01000007.1, read as the reverse complement.
TCCCGTTTGAAGGGTCGAGCGCTAGTTCTTCACGATAATGCTTTTCGGCTTCATCGTAATCGCCCTCCTTGGTGAAGAGGGAGGCCATATGATTGAGCACACCTACACGGCGAGGGTTAACTTCATGCAGCTTGCGCAAGGTCTCCAGCGTTTCGTCATGCCGTGATAGCTGGTCGAGGATGCGAGAACGCCACAGCAAGCCTTCCTCATGATGGTACTCCAGCGCCATGAGGCAGTCATTGACCTCCAGCCCCCGACTGTTCTGGCCAAGCTGATGGTGGGCACGACTCAGCCAGGCCAAGGCCATGACGTTCTCCGGCTCTTCCTGGACGAGGCCTTCCAGCAAGCTGACGGCATGAGAGGCCTTGCCTGCCAGAACCTGATACTGAGCGAGCTTCAGCCGCTGTCCGGCACTGGCACGCTCGGCCAGGTCAACCGCCTTCTGCATCGCTTCGACGGCTTCCTCCAGACGCTCCAGTCGCCCCAAGGAGTTGGCACACAGCTCATGGGCCTGAGGAGATGCAGGAGAACGACTCACCAAGGATTCCGCGAGTTGCAGCGCCCGGTGATAGTCCTGCCGGGCAAATGCCGATTCGAAAACCTGCACGTCAGTCGGTTTCAGGCTATGCGCGGCCTGAGGCATCTTGTGTTTTGAAGGTCGACACGCCTGTTTCCTGGCCATGAGAACACCACCTTGCCGGTCAATTTCGGAGAGTCTTACGGGATGCTGACTACGATAGCGCCTGAGCGTCTACGACACTCGCACGAATACCCCCCAAGACCGGCCACTTTTCCACTGTTTTGCCTCCCTTTAGAAACAAATGAGGCCGGCCCGAAGGCCAGCCTCTTATTTCCACGGCACCAGGCCGTGATGCCGGGTGATGCTTAGCCCAGCAGGGACAGCACGCTCTGCGGCGTCTGGTTGGCCTGGGCCAGCATGGAGGTACCGGCCTGCTGGAGGATGTTGGCCTTGGTCATGTTCGACACCTCCTGCGCGTAGTCGGCGTCCTCGATGCGCGAACGCGCCTCGGTCAGATTGGTGCTATTGCTCTCGAGGTTCTGGACCACAGAGTCGAAGCGATTGAGGGTGGCGCCCAGGGTAGCGCGCTGATCGTCGATCTGCTGCAGGGCGGAGTCTACAGCGGTGATAGCGTCCTGCGCATTCGTGAAGGTGTCCACCGCCAGAGTATCAACAGTCAGGTCACCGGCGGTCATGGACACGGTCGCGACATCGATCTGGTCGGCGGCAGAGGTGTTGGCGCCGATCTGCATGCTCAGGGTGGTGGCGTTGCTCAGCAACTCGGTGCCGTTGAACTTGGTGGACTCGGCGACACGGGTGATCTCGGAGACACGCTCGTCGATCTCCAGCTGGATGGAAGCGCGATCCTCAGCGGTGTTGGTGTCGTTGGCGCCCTGCACCGCCAGCTCACGGATGCGCTGCAGGTTGTCGCTGATCTGGTCGAGGCCGCCTTCCATGGTCTGCACCAGCGAGATGCCGTCGTTGGCGTTACGGCTGGCCTGGCTCATCCCGGTGATCTGGGCGCTCATGCGGTTGGCGATGGCCTGACCGGCAGCGTCGTCGGCGGCGCTGTTGATGCGCATGCCGGAGGAGAGGCGCTCCTGAGCCTTGGACAGCATATCCTGGGATTCACGCAGGTTGTTCTGGCCGATCAGAGCGGTGATGTTGGTATTGATCACGGACATGGTGAGTACCTTCCTAGCTGTTGAGGGCTCCAGCGGCGGAGGCCCGCTTCGGGTCCTGGTTGACGGCCCGACATTGGGCCCTGCCACAACGGCGCCGTTGGCCGTTACTCCCTATAACGGTGTCTCGCCAGGAAACTTTAGGGGGCGGCAAGCATTTTTTAGGTTCTTCACAGATTTCCGGAAAATGACACCGATCCAGCACCAGTCACGAGGCCAGGCCGAGGCGCCTGGCGGTGCCGATCACGCAACACGTTGCACTCTTGGGGTAGCTGGGGTCACAAAGCTCGTCGCCCCGGCCATCGTGGCGATGCCCGGAGCGACGGGAGCGTCCGCATCAACTTTGCTGGTTGAGCGCGCTCAGTTGCTGGGAGAGATAGGCGCTGGTGGAGTTCATCTGGGCGATCATGCCATCCAGCTGGCTGAACTGGCTACGATAGCGCTCCAAGGTACGATTGATATGCCGCTCGGTTCGATCGTAGCGATCCTCGATGCGGTCGACCCGGCTCTCTGCGCTATCGATGGCGCGCTCGATCATGCCATCGGTATCGAGCATATTGTCGAGACTGGACGCCAGGCGCCCCGCGAAGCCGCCGTCCTCGCTGGTACCGGCGAAGAAACCCTGCAGCCCCTCGGGATTGTCGGCGATCACCTCGTCCAGCTTGTCCTCGTCGAGTTCCAGGCGACCGCTGTCGTTCAGGGAAATGCCCACCGACGACATGATCTCCAGGTCGCCCCCACTGCTGGGGTTGGTCAGATCGCGGCTGAGTCGCGACTCGATGGTGCGCACCTTACGGTCACCCACCAGCTCGCCGGCGGTTTCCACATCGCCGGTGGCCTTGGTCATGCGACCGACAGTCGATTTCATCTCGTTGTAGGCCGACACGAAATCCTTCACCGCTTCCTTGAGCGACTCGGTGTCCGGCGCCACCGTCAGGCTCAGGGTCTCGCCGGAGGCCGAGGGCTCCAGCTCCAGCGTCACGCCCTGGATAGCATCTTCCACGGTATTGGTGGTGCTGGTGATGGCGATGCCGTTGATGTCCATCTCGGCATCGCGCCCGGCCTGCAGGGTCGCGGCATCCTCGGCCAGGGAAGCGTCTGCATTGGTAAACGTCATGCCGTTGACACCCGCATCGGCCCCGCTCTCGCGAGAGCTGAGCACCAGACGATAGCCGGTGCCGTCGTTGATGATGGAGGCATCCACGCCGGCGGCGGCGTCCGCGTTGATGGTGTCGCGAATCTCCCCGAGGGTAGCGCCTTCCGTCAGGGCGACACTGGTGGTGGAGCCATCGCCGAAGGTTAGATCCAGGCTAGCATTCGCCCCGGTCAGCGGAGCGTCCAGGTCGGTCACCTGCGTGCTGGCCAGACTGCCGGCGCGCGCGGTCTGGTTCACGGTGATCTCATAGCTGCCCGCGTTCGCGTCATCGCTGGTGGTGGCGGTCATGCCCTCACCCAGCACGCTGGCAGTCAGGTTGCTATAGGTGGACGCGTCGTTGAGCGTATCCACCGCCGTCTGGAACTTCTCCAGGCCGGACTGCAGCCGGCCGAAGGCCGAGATCCTGGCCTCCTCTTCCGTCTTCTGCTCGACGATCGGGGTGAGCTTCTGCCGCTCCGCCGAACGCAGCTGATCGAGCAGGCCGCCGAGATCGAGACCGGACCCAACGCCAAGTGATGAAATGCTTGCCATGGAAAGTGCCCCTTCAAGCGCCTGTTAGCGGATTTGCCAAGTGTTATCGGCAGCGTTACAGGCGACTTTAGCCCTTGACTGCCACCGGGTGGCCATCCCCGAGCTCGGGGCAAGCAACGGCGCAGAGCCCTCCCTGGCCCCGCAAGCGCCAGAATGATGCCTCAGGCCGGCTCGGCCTCGCGACTCGGCAACGCCGGACGCGCCTCGTATCCGCTCAAGGCCGCGTTTGAACACTGGCTCAGGGTAAAGCCGCCCACCGCCTCGGCCAGGCGGTTGGCCTGGTCCTTGAGCTGCTCGGCGGCGGTGGTGGATTCCTCCACCAGGGCGGCGTTCTGCTGGGTCATGCGGTCGAGCTCGGAGACCGCCACATTGACCTGGCCGATGCCGTCGCTCTGCTCGCCGGTGGCGGCGGTGATCTCGCCGAGCACGTCGGCGACCCGGGTGACGCTCTCGACGAGTTCCGCCATGGTCTCGCCGGCCTGGCGCACCTGGGTGGCGCCCTCCTCGGTGCGCGCCGCGGAGGTGTCGATCAGCCCCTTGATCTGCTTGGCGGCCTCGGCCGAGCGGCTGGCCAGCTGGCGCACCTCGCCGGCGACCACCGCGAAGCCGCGGCCCTGCTCGCCGGCCCGGGCGGCCTCCACCGAGGCGTTGAGCGCCAGCAGGTTGGTCTGGAAGGCGATGCCGTCCATCACGCTGACGATCTCGCTGATCCGGCGCGAGGAATCGGTGATGCCCTGCATGGTCGTCACCACCTGGTCGACCGCCTCGCCGCCGCGACGCGCCACGCTGGTGGCCGACTCGGCCAGGCCGTTGGCCTGGCGGGAGGACTCGGCGGTGTGCTCCACGGTGCTGGTGATCTCCTCCATGGAGGCGGAGGTCTGCTGCAGGCTGGAGGCGGCGTTCTCGGTACGCCGCGAGAGGTCCTGGCCGCCGGTGGCGATCTCGGTGGCGGCCACCCGCACCGACTCGCTGCTGTCGCGGATGGTCAGCATCACCGACTCCATGCGCGAGACGAAGCGATTGAAGGCATTGGCGATCTGCGCCACCTCGTCGTTGCCGTCCTCGGGCAGGCGCCGGGTCAGGTCGCCGCTGCCGCTGGCCACGTTCTCCATGGCATCGCGCACCGCCAGCAGCCGGCGGAAGACCACCTTGAGCAGGGCGCCGAGCAGCAGCGCCGCGCCCAGTGCCACCCCCACCAGGGTGATCGCGGAGGCGCTCATCAGCCCGCGCAGCCCGGCGGTGGCCTCGTGCTCGTCGAGGACCACCCCCAGCTCCCAGTCGCTGCCGGCGATGGGCGTCACGGCAAGGCGCTTGTCGGCCTCGTCGACGACCACCGGCCGCCAGGCCGCCTCGCCCCTGCCCAACTCCGCCATGAAGGCCGGCGTCAGCCGCTCGCTCACCCGGCTCAGCGGCTCGAGGGTCAGGTCGGCATCGGGGTGGGCGATCAGGGTCTCGCCCTCGCTGCTCAGGAAGGCGAAGCTCGAGGGCGTGGGTCGGATGGCGGCGACCTGCGCGATCAGCTTGTCGATCACCACGTCGCCGCCGATCACGCCCACCAGCCGGCCGTTGCGCTTCACCGGGGTGGCGACGGTGACCACCATGCCACCGGTATTGGCGTCGACGTAGGGCAGCGAGACGATGGTCTCGTCGCGCTCGGTGGCGGCGAGATACCAGCCCCGCTGGCGCGGGTCATAGTCGTCGGGCGGGACCCAGCCGTCGGAGGAGGTCAGGCTGCCGTCGGGCCGGCCGAGATAGGTCGACAGGAAGCCGCCTGACTCGGCGAGCTGGATCAGCGCCCGGGTCGGCGCCTCGCCGGTGACCGGCTCGCGGGCCGCTTCGACCATGCGGGAGCGGGCGGCGATCCATTCCTCGATGGCCAGGGCATTGCCGCTGGCGATGGCATCGAGTTGCTGGGCGATCTGTCGATCGTTGTGGGATTTGACGGTGTAGTAGCCGGCCGCGCCGTTGATGATCAACGCCACGGCGATCACCACCAGGGTGGCGACCAGGATTCGCAGTCTCAGGGAAGTCAGCATGATCACTCTCGTGGATGGGGAGTTTTTCCTTCTCGGCCGGGCCCGGGTGCCAGGCGCCGGCGACCCTCGGTTTATCGGCCTGCCCCCTGCGGACTTGAACGGGGACAGGCATTTAAAGACCCCGACGTAATGGCCGATGATGAGGAGGTGGCCATTGACGCCACAGGTCGTCCACCCACCGGCAACGCAGGCCCGTATGAGTGACCCGCAGCATCCCGAGGAATACCCCGCTGCCCTCAAGGTCGTGGGCGTGGGCGGTGGCGGCGGCAATGCCGTTCGTCACCTGCTCGACACCGCCCGCCTTGAGGGCATCGACGTCATCGGCGTGAACACCGACCGCCAGGCGCTGGAGACCCTGCCGCAACCGGCCGCCCTGGCCATCGGCGGCGGCACTACCCACGGCCTGGGCGCCGGCGCCGACCCCGAGGTCGGCCGGCAGGCCGCCGAGGAGAGCCGCGACCGGCTGCGCGCCCGGCTGGCCGGCGCCGACATGTTGTTTTTGATGGCCGGCATGGGCGGCGGTACCGGCAGCGGCGCCACGCCAGTGATCGCCGAGCTGGCCCGGGAGATGGATCTGTTGACCGTGGCCGTGGTGACCCGGCCCTTCACCTTCGAAGGCGCCCGGCGTCGCCAGGCCGCAGTGGCGGGCATCGCCACCCTCGCCGAGCGGGTCGACTCCCTGGTGGTGGTGCCCAACGACCGGCTGCTGCCCACCCTCGGCCCCGGCGCCTCGATGATGCGCGCCTTCGCCGCGGTCAACGAGGTGCTGCGCGAGGCGGTGAGCGGCATCGCCGAGGTGATCACCCATCCCGGCCTGATCAATATCGACTTCGCCGATGTGGCCGCGGTGATGCGCCACCCGGGACGTGCCCGGATCGGCACCGGCGAGGGCCGGGGCGAGGCGCGGGTCGAGGCGGCGATCCAGGCGGCGGTGGAGCACCCCCTGCTGGAGGCCACCGACCTGACCGAGGCCGCCGGCGTGCTGGTCAGCATCACCGCCGGCCCGGACCTGTCGCTGGCCGAGTTCGACGAAGTGGGCCGCCGGGTGGCGGCCTTCGCCGACGCGGAAGCCCGGGTGGTGGTGGGCACGGCCCTGGACATGGCGATGCAGGACAGCCTGCGGGTCACCATCGTCGCCACCGGCCTGGCGGTGGCCGGGGATCCCCAGGCACCGCCGGCCCCCTCCCCCCGACGCCGCGCGCCTGCGGCGCCGGCGCCCCCTGACACCGCCCCGAGCACCGGCAACGACACCCCGGAGCTGCTGGATATCAACGACTTCCTGGGCCGGCTGAAACGCTAGGGGTGTCAGCCCGCCATGTCGCTCACCCGGAGTTCTCGCTCTGGGGCTCCCGGGCCAGGTAGGCGGCCGCGAAGGCATCCGCCGGCACCGGCCGGCCGGTGAGGAAGCCCTGGATCAGGGTCACGTGATACTCGCCGAGTGCCGCGAGCTGGGCCTCGGTCTCCACGCCCTCGGCCACCACCTGCAGCCCGAGCTCCCGGGCCAGCCCCGTCACCGCCGCGAGGATCGCGGTACTGCCCCGGGACTGGCCGAGGCCGTGGATGAAGGAGCGGTCGAGCTTGAGGCTGGTGACCGGCAGCTCCTGCAGGTAGCTCAGCGAGGAATAGCCGGTGCCGAAATCGTCGATGGCGATATAGCAGCCCAGAGTGCGCAGCGCCTCGAGAGTGGCGGCGGCCTGCTGGTGCTTGTCGAGCAGGGTGCTCTCGGTGAGCTCGAAGCCGATCTGGCCGGCCGGGAGGCGATACGTCGCGTAGAGGTCGGCGACCTCGGCCACCAGGTCGCTCTGCCAGAACTGGCGGGCGGAGAGGTTGATCGCCACCCGCGGCGGCGCGAGGCCGGCATCGAGCCAGTCGCGGAGCTGCCCCCCCACCAGCTGCATCAGCCGTCGGCCCAGGGGCAGAATCAGCCCGGAACGCTCGGCCAGGGGGATGAACTCGCCCGGCGACACCGTCCCGAAGTCGGGATGGGTCCAGCGCAGCAGCGCTTCGGCGCCCTGGAGCGAGCCGCTGTCGCGGTCGAACAGCGGCTGGTAGTGCACGGAGAGCCCCTCGCCGCTCTCCGCGGTGTTGCGCAGCGCGGTCTCCAGCGCCAGGTTGTGGTGATCCTGGCGGTGCATCTCCGCCTTGAAGAGGCGATAGGTGTTGCGCCCCTCCTGCTTGGCACGGTACATGGCGGCGTCGGCCCGCTTGAGCAGTATCTCGTCGCTGTCCCCGTCATCGGGGTAGAGGCTGATGCCCACGCTGCAGCCCACCCGGAAGCGATGCTTGCCCAGCTCGAAGGGCGCACTCACCGACTCGATCAGGCGCCGGGCCACCCGGGTCACCTCGTCGATCTCCATGACGTCGGGCAGCAGCACGATGAACTCGTCGCCGCCCAGCCGCGCCAGGGTGTCATCCTCGCGCAGGTGACCCTGCAGGCGCTCGGTGACTCGCACCAGCAGCTCGTCACCCAGGGCATGGCCCAGGGAGTCGTTGACCTGCTTGAAGTGATCCAGGTCGAGGAACAGCACGGCCAGCCGCTGGGCGTGGCGGTGGGCATGGTGGATGCCGTGAGCGAGCCGGTCCTCCAGCAGGCGACGATTGGGCAGGCGAGTCAGGGCATCGTAGTAGGCCAGCCGCCGCACCTGCTCCTCGTTCTCGCGGATATGGGTGATGTCGGTGAACAGCGCCGCGTAGTGGCCGACCTCGCCGGCCTCGTTGCGGATTGCGGAGATGGTCAGCAGCTCCAGGTAGAGCTCGCCGTTCTTGCGGCGGTTCCAGATCTCGCCGCGCCAGAACCCCTGCTCCTGCAGGGTCTGCCACATCTCGCGATAGAAGGCCGCATCATGGCGCCCGGAGGAGAGGATCGCCGGGGTGTGGCCCGCCACTTCCTCGAGGCGGTAGCCGGTCATGTGGGTGAAGGCCGGATTGACGAATTCGATACGCGTCTGGGGATCGGTGATGATGATGCCTTCCAGGGAGGCCTCGATGACCCGCTCGGCCAGCTGCAGGTGCTCGCGGGATCGGGCCAGCGCCTGGTCGCGCTGTTCGAGGGCGTCGCGCAGGTCCTGCAAGTAGCCATGCTCGGCACCGGCGAGAATGTCCCGAAAGCCCACCAGCCCGGCCAGGTGGCCGTTCTCGTCCAGCACTGCCAGGTGGCGTACGCCCTGGTCGATCAACAGGTCCCGGGCCTGGATCAGGGCATCGTCGGCCCGGATCGTCAGCAGCGGGCGGCTGGCCAGCTCGCCGATCGGCGCATTGCCCGGGTGGCGGGCGACGAAGCGTACCAGGTCGCGCTCGGTGAGGATGCCGAGCCCCTCGGCGTCGCTGCCCACCACGGCGGCATCCTCACCGTCCTCGCGCATCCTGCGGGCCGCCTCGGCCAGGCTCGTCCCGGCGCCCAGTACCATGGGCGTCTGGCGCATGGCACTGCTCACCTCGCGCAGCCGCAGGTAGGGCTCCAGCCCCTGGTTCAGGGCCACGTCGCTCTGGGAGACGATCCCCAGCGGCCGCGCGTGGTCGTCCACCACCAGGAAGTGGCGGTATCGCTCGACGGTGAAGCGCATGGCCGCCTCGCTCACCGGGGTGGTCCGGTGCAGGCTGGCCACGGGGTGGCTCATCACCGCCGAGATGGGCCGGCACACCGACAAGGGGTCGGCGAAGTCGACGGCCAGACTGTCCTGCTCGGTCCAGATGCCCAGGGCGTGGCCGGCCTCCATCACCAGGATGGAGCTGCAGCAGCGCTGGGCCATGCACTCGGCGGCCTCGCGCAGCGGCGTCTCCGGCGCGCAGCTCAACAGGCCGGCCTGCATGATCCGTTCGATGGGGACGTCTTGCATCTCGGTGCCTCGGTCCAGTTGGCGCCTTGAGGCGCATCGCCAAACTATCAACGCTAGTACTTCGGCATGCGAGGGAAAAACTTTAGCCTGCATATATTGATGGCAATCAATATAAGCGGCGGGGCCATGGCTGGCGCCTGATCTGCCCCTTGCGCACCGCCAGCACAGTGGCGATATCGAGGGCCCGGCGTTCCGCCTGGGGACGCATCCGGAGCGGCGCCAATGGGCGTCATCCGCGCCGGGAGGACAGGCCCTCGCCGTCACCCCCAGGGTAACCATCAGCACGGCGAAGCCGCTCCCCGCTTCCGGTTACCATCGGCAAGGATGACCTGACACAAGGTATGCTCGCTGGCGCGATGGTAGGAGATGGCCGAATGATGAATACTTCAGTCGACCTTCCTAGGGCGTCATGCGCTCCCCTGGCCTTGCTCCGGCGCGCATCTCGCCATACGTTGGGAAGAGGTGCTAACCGCCTTCCAGTCACCGCGCCTGGCGTTTGATTCGCGGATTCACTCAACTCGCCAGGTGTGCCGCCGATAGAGATGAAACAAGGGCCCACGACGGGGACACCACATGACACCACGCCGCATCCTTGTGCCCTCATCATGACGTCGAGCCATCATCTTTCCTTGCCGGACCAGCCTCCCCCCGAGCCCCTGCTCGACCGGCTTCAGACCCCGGTGTGGATATTCGATATCGAGCGGGAGCGCATGCACTATGCCAATGCGGCCGCGCTCCGGCTCTGGAATGCGCCGACGATTGATGCACTGCTCGACCGCGACTGGTCCTCGACGATGAGCGATGCCTCCCGGCAGCGGCTGGCGGATTACCGTTCCCGGCTGCAACGAGGGGAGCATATCGATGAGCACTGGACCTTCTATCCTGGGGGCCAGGCCGTCTCCCTGCACTGTCGCTGCAGCGGCCTCCCCCTGGAGGATGGGCGAATCGAGATGCTGGTCGAGGGGCTGGAGAGCGATATCCTGCTGGATGCCTCCAGCCTGCGTGCCCTGGAAGCCGTGCGGCATATCCCCCTGATGGTGTCGGTCTTCGACGCCGCGGGCCAACTGCTGGTTCGCAACCCTGCCGCCCTCGAGCTCGAGCGGGGCAACGCCTCCTTCGTCGACGCGTTCGAGGATCCCGACCAGGCCCGGCAGCTACTGCAGCGGCTGGAGCACCAGGCGAACTGCTTGCTGGAGGCGGTCATGCGCGTCAAGGGCGACAGCCGCTGGCATCATCTCGACCTCTGCCGTACCACCGACCCGAAGACCTCCCGGGCGATGATCGTGATGGGCGAGCTCGATATCACGAGGCGCAAGGACCTGGAGCATGCGCAGCTGCTCGCCAAGCGTCAGCTGGAAGTGGTCATCGAGAGCCTGGATGTGGGTCTGCTCCTCGAGGATGAACGTCGGAACGTCATCGTCGCCAATCAGGCCTTCTGCGATATCTTCGCGATCGACGCCCTGCCCGACACCCTGGTGGGCATGGACTGCCGGGAGGCGGCGCATGCCGCCAAGCCCGCCTTCCGGGACCCGGAGCGTTTCGTGGCGCGCATCGAAGCGCTGGTGGCCGGGGAACAGGGCCAGGCGCGAGACATCCTCGCCATGGCGGATGACCGCTTCCTGGAGCGTTGCTATACGCCGGTGATCGTCGACCAGCGGCATCGGGGGCACCTCTGGGGCTACCGCGACATCACCCGGCAGAAGCGTCGGGAGGCGGATTGGGCGCTTCAGGCCAGCACCGATGCCTTGACCGGCCTGGCCAACCGCCGAGCCTTCGATGAAAACGCGCGGAAAGTTGCCGCCGCGGTGAAGGCAGGGGAGTCTCCCGCCGCCTTGCTGATGATCGATATCGACCGCTTCAAGGCCATCAACGACACCTTCGGGCATGCCGAGGGCGACAAGGCCCTGTGCCTGCTGGCCGACACCCTGAAAGGCAAGCTTCGCGACGATGACCTGCCCTGCCGCACGAGCGGGGAGGAGTTCATGGTCATCATGCCGAACATGTCACCCGAGGTGGCGGAGGGCGTAGCCCAGCGGCTGCGTATTCAGATCGCCGAGAGGGCGATCGCCGCCGAGGCATTGCCCTTTCATTTCACGGTGAGTATCGGCCTGACAGGCTTCAAGGCATCCGACGCAAGCCTCGAAGCGCTCATCAGGCGGGCCGATGCTGCCATGTATCAGGCCAAGCATGAAGGCCGGGACCGAGTGGCGACCCGCTGGTAGCCAGCCCTGGCCGCTGCGGAAACGATGATGCTCGGGCAGGGGAGCCGCTCCGGCTCATTGCCGACGATCGACAAAGAGGCTGTTGCCGGGCTGGCGCTTGGCCTGACCCTTGAGCTCCGCCAGCACGTTGGCGACATCGAGGGCCGTGCATCCCGCCTGCGGACGCACCCGGTGCAGCGCCAGGGAGAGCGTCATCAGCGGCACGAAGACCGGGGCTGTACAGCGACTGGAAGCGGGCAACCGGGGCATCCACCGCCTCCGCCTGCCCGGGGGCGGCCGGCATGGCCCTGAAGCGCTCGAAGGCCGCCTTGCCTTGGCCTCGGCCAGGTGGGCGTCCGCCCGTTCGATGACCGGCCCGGGGTGATCGAAGGAGGGCACCCGCAGCAGATGGGCGGCGCGATCCATGGCCACCTGGGCGCGCAGGGTCGCGATATAGGCCTGATTGAGTGCCCGGGACTGCTGCACATTGACCTCGCGCAGACTCTGGAAGGCGTCACGACCATGCTGGTTGGCGTAAAGACCGAGGGCACCGGTACCGAGGAGGATGCCGCTGCAGGCCACCAGCACCAGGCACCAGCTGAGCCGAATGGTCATTCGATCGAGAAGCCGCATGAGGGGGTCCTGTGTCTGACAAGATGATGCTGGCGACCCGAGGCGCGCCATTTGCAACATCTTGCATCAGGACTTCATGACATTCCGATGGCATGCCAGTCGGTGCGCGCCGTCCAGGCCTGCAGCCAGGCTGGCAACCGCGACGCCGGCATGGGCCTGGCGATGCCGTAGCCCTGGGCCAGCGGACAGCCCAGCGCCATCAGGGCGCGGGCGTGCTCGAGCGTCTCCACGCCCTCGGCCAGCAAGGGACGCCCGAAACGCCGGGCCATGTACACCACGCTTTCGACGATGGCCCGGTCATCGGGGTCTTCCAGCATGCCGCACACGAAGCTCTGGTCGATCTTGATCAGGTCCACCGGCAGCCGGCGCAGGTTGGTCAGGGACGAAAAACCGGTGCCGAAGTCGTCGATGGCGAAATCGATTCCCAGGGACTGACAGTGCTCCATGGTCGCCTGGGCCGCCTGGATGTCGTGCATGGCCGCGGTCTCGAGGACCTCGAGCTTCAGTCGGCGAGCCGGCACCCGGCGATGCCGCGCCAGCAGCCCGGAGAGTCGCTCGCCGAAGTCGCCGGACAGCAGGTGTGACGGGCTGATATTGACGTGGACCGGCAGGTCGATGCCCTCTCGCTGCCAGGCGGCGAGCTGGGCCAGGGCCGCGTCGAGCACCCACTCGCCGAGGGCGGTCTCCAGTGGCGAGCCCTCGATCATGGGCAGGAAGCGCCCCGGTGCCAGCAGGCCCTGCTCCGGATGCTGCCAGCGGACCAGCGCTTCGACCCCCACCACGCGACCATCGGTGATGTCGACCTGGGGCTGGTAGTGCAGGCATAGCTCGTGCCCGGCCAGCGCCGCCGAGAAGCGCTGCCGCTGTTCCTGGCGGACCTGCAGCTCCCGGTCGAGGGCGGGGTCGAAGACATGGAAGGTGTTGCGGCCCCGCTGCTTGGCCCGATACATGGCCTGGGTCGCATGCCGCAGCAGGATGTCCCCGGTGACATCGTCGCCGGGATAGAAGGAAACCCCCACGCTGGCCGTGAGGTTCAGCAGCTCCCCCTTGAGGAACAGCGGCTGGCGAATCGCCTCGAGCAGGCGCTCGAACTCGGCCTCATCCGCACGGTGATGCAACACCAGGACGAATTCATCGCCGCCGATACGCGCGAGCACATCGTCGCCGTGCAGCAGGTGGCCGACGCGATGGGCGAAGGTCGACAGCAGGAGGTCGCCGGTTTCCCGACCGAGATGGTCATTGGCGGCCTTGAAATGATCGATATCCAGCGAGCATACCGTCAGCGAGCCACCATGTTGGTCGACGTGCTGGAGGGACTCATGGATCAACTGGGTCAGCAGCTGCAGGTTGGGCAGGCCGGTCAGGCGATCGAAATAGACTTCCCTCGCGGCCTGGCGGCCCGTGGTGGTCAGTGCCGCCAGGTCCGAGAGCACCATGACATGATGGGAGACCGCGCCCCGGTCATCGCGAACCCGGCTGATCGAGAGCACGGCGGGGCAAGCCTCGCCGCGTCGATCGAGATAGGTAACCTCGGTCTTGCAGCGACCGTCGCTCTGCAAGGAGGGACAATCCTCGCTGTGAGTGGCGGCTTCCAGGCACTGGGCGAAGAATAGTGCCGGCGTCTCGCCCAGTACCGCCTCACGGCCGCGCCCGGTCAGTTCCTCGAAGGCGGGATTGACGTCAATGATGCGATTGGCGGCATCGCTGATGATAATGGCCTCGCTGGCATGCCGGAAAACGCCGGCGGCATGGTCCCCCTGAGCCTTCCACGGCGCCCGGTGATGGCAGCTGCAGGGCATGGTGCGTGCTGCCGGACTCGACTCTCCCAGCTCCCCTTCCTGCTGCGTCATGCCATGTGTCTCCTGTCCCGTCCTGACGCTCCCCTGCCCAGCCGTTCGGGCAGGGGAAGCCTTATGACTCGACGCCCTCGGTGAGCATCACGGTGTTGCGCCCGGCCTCCTTGGCGCGATAGAGAGCGGCATCGGCGCGTACCAGCATGCCATCCATATCGTCGCCGAGGCGATACTCGGTGATCCCCATGCTGATGGTGATGGCAAGCCCATGGAAGCGGGTTTCGGCGACCTGGCCGCGCAGGCGTTCGGCAAAGGTGGCGGCGCCCCGCAGCCGCGTGTCGGGAAGAAGGATGGTGAACTCCTCCCCGCCCCAGCGCGCAAGGAGGTCGGTGCTTCTCAGGCTGCGCGAGACCAGGTCGGCGAGCTGCTTGAGGATCGCATCTCCGGTGTCATGGCCATGGTGGTCATTGACCGCCTTGAAGTGATCGATGTCGAAAAGCAGCAGGGAAAAGGACTCGTCATCGCGCTCGGCCTGGTAGATGGCCTGGCGCATGGCGGTGTCGAAGGCACGCCGATTGTAGGCCCCGGTCAGGTGGTCCAGTGTCGCCTGGCGCTCCAGCTCTTTCTCCATGCGCTTGCGCTCGGCGATGTTGTGGAACACGGCGACGAAGTTGCGGATCTCGCCCTTGTCGTCGCGTACCGCGGTGATCGACTGCCAGAGTGGGTAGATATCGCCGAACTTGTTGCGGTTCCAGATCTCGCCCTGCCAATGTCCGGTGGTCAGCACCTCGTCCCAGAGGCGAGCATAGAAGTCCGGCCCATGGCGTCCCGACTTGAAGATCTTTGGCGTCTTGCCGACCACCTCGGCAGACTGGTAGCCGGTGATCTCGGTGAACGCCCGGTTGGCCCTCTCGATGCGCATCTCGGCATCAGTGATCAGGGTCGCCTGTCCCGTATCGAAGGCGGTGGCCAGGAGCTTGAGCTCGTTCTCCTGCCGCTTGCGCTCGGTGATGTCCTCCTTGATGGCCACGAAGTTCACCACCTCGCCACGATCGTTCCTGATCGGGGTGATGATTTCCGCCTCCCAGTAGAGCTCACCGTTCTTGCGCCGGTTGAGCAGCTCCCCCTTCCAGACTCGCCCGGCCTTCAGGGTCTGCCACAGGTCACGGTAGACCTCGTGCGGGGTCTCGCCGGACTGGATCATCGCCGGCGTTCGTCCCAGGAGTTCCTCGCGAGCATAGCCGGTCACGTCGATGAAGCGCTGGTTCACGAACTCGATGCGCCCCTGCACATCGGTGATGGACGTTGCCGCGGGACTCTGCTCCACGGCGATATAGAGCTGTTGATAGCGTTCCTGAAGGGTGGCCTTGTGCGCTGAGACACAAGCCTCACCGTCATCGAGCCCTGCCTGGCGAATGGATGGCTTGTGCAGGACACTGGTGGTCACGAGATGTGCTCCTTCCTGTTCTGGAGACGCTCCCTGTCTCCTGGCGATGATAACGTGCAGACACACGGATTCTATCCGGCAGGCAACATCTTAACGATGCTCCTTTCCGCCACTCACATCCCTTCCCTCGGCTGGGTGTTACCGGTGCGCCGATAGCGAGCCTAGTGCAAGGCGATGATGCTGCAGGAGATGGGCTCGGCTTGATGCCCTTTCATTGACACCGGTCAATCAATGAATACTTTCTAATCAACCTTTCTGGTGATCGCCTTTACCTCGCGTATCCACGCCAGATCCCGGCAGCCTCAATGCCCCACTCATGCATGTGAGCCTAAAGAAAACTGGCTGAGTACCGATATGTCGCAAGCTCGCGCCCGAAGGCCGCGAGCCATGACAATCAACGAGTCCAGCAAGGAACATGCAGATGAAGAAGAGCATGGCCGCGAGCCTTTCCGCCGCCGTCCTGACCGCGGCAATGAGCCCGGCACAGGCCTTCGACGACACGATCACCGTCAGTGCCTTGGCCGGCACCACCGGGGCAGGTGCGGATATCAGCTGGCGCTTCCATGAGCGCTTCGGCCTCACCGCTCAGTACGCCGGCGGCCTGCAGTGGGACGGTGACCATGACACGGACGAGGTGAACTACGAGGGCGACCTGGATGTTGCCGCCGCGGCCCTGAAGCTGGATATCCACCCCTTCGCCGGGCGCTTCTATCTCACCGTGGGGGCCATGCTGCCGGACATGGAGGCCAAGATGACGGGCACCGCGGAGGCAGGGAGCAGCTACGAACTGGACGGGACCAATTACAACGCCAGCGACGTGGGGTCGCTGCGCGGACAATTGACCATTGCCGATGGTATCCAGCCGTACGCCGGCTTCGGCTGGCGGAGTAGTCACGAAGTGGCCTGGGGTTCTTCTCCGAGTTCGGCGTCATGGCCGTGGACGTGAACGTCGACCTGAACAGCTCGGAGAGCTTCGAGGACAGCAACGACGATTTCCGCCAGGCGCTGCGTGACGAAGAGGCTCGCCTCGAGGACGAGGCCGACGAGCTCCCGCTCTATCCGGTGGCGGTAATCGGCGTCAGTTACACCTTCTGATCCGGCTCGAGCCGTCACCCCTTGGCGGCTCATCCTTCCCTCCTCGGCCCCGACATCCTATCGAGTCGGCCATTAAAGATTCGCCCTCTCTGGCCGATGGTCATCACAAGGCTGCAAGGCGCCGTGGATAGCGACGGCGATCGAGAAAAAGAACAGGAAGCCAGGCGATGACCTCACCACTCTCCGAGATCCCCTCGCGGGACGGCATTCCCCGCGCCGAGGGCACCACGGCCCGACATCGGGTGACCCAGGCCCTGGACACCCTGCCCTCGGGCGAGCCCGGCCAGAACGCGGCTACCCCCACACCCCAGCACGGCGAGCTGGTGGCGCCGGTACAGCGCATCAACCAGGTGATGCGCAGCTATGGGGTGGAGTTCGAGCTGCACGAGGGTACCTCGCGGCTGGTGACCCGACTGGTCGACCGCGACACCGGCGAGTTGATCCGTCAGATTCCCGCGGAGGAGGTGCTGCGCATCGCCGAGCGGCTGGATGAGCTGCAGGGCAAGCTGATCCAGCTCGAGGCCTGATCAGACCTGCATGTTCATGACGTCCTTGTAGGCCGTGACCAGGCGGTTGCGTACCTGCTGGCCCATCTGGAAGGCCACGCTGGCCTTCTGCATGTCGACCATGACGTCGTTGAGCTCGACCCCGGGCGTGCCCGCCTGGAAGGCCTCCGCCTTGGCCGCCGCCTCCTGCTGAAGCGCATTGATGCGCTGGATGGACGCCTGCAGCTCGCCGGCAAAGCCCCCCTCCCCCACCGCGGTGGAGAGCTGCTGCCCCTTGACCGGCTGGCCGGCGGCCTGGGTGGCCAGGGTCTGCATCTGCGAGAGTGCCGAGGCGAGGGCGGGAGTGCTCATCGGATACCCCTGAATGGTCGAAGCGGAGGATGGTAGTGGTCGCCAAGGCTAGCAGCCGCCGTCCCCGCCTCATGCGGCCAATTGACGAGCAAAAATCGGGCTTTTCTCACCTTTGGGTGGACAGGGGCTCGGGATAATAGCCTCCATCACAGCTCCGCCCTTGCCCCTGGGCGGCGAACCGCGATGGACGGAACGCAGCCGATGCCTTCTTCTTCTAGATCCGCGGGCCATGGTGTCACCCGAGCCGGGAGGCCCGCATGAGCAGTGGCGCCTCCGCCACCGGCAGCCAGCAGGCCCAGTCGTCATCTCCCTTCGCCCAGCTGAAGACCCAGCTGCGCGGCGGCCCCCTGATCGCCTTGCTGATCGCCGGGGCGGCCACCATCGCCGTGGTGGTCGCCCTGCTGATATGGGCGGGCCGCCCGGACTATCGCGTTCTCTACAGCAATCTCAGCGAGGCCGATGGCGGCAGCATCATCGGCGAGCTGGACAGCCGCAATATTCCCTACCGTTTCAGCCAGGGTGGCCAGGCCCTGCTGGTGCCCGGCGACCAGGTCCACACCCTGCGCCTGCAGCTGGCCGAACAGGGCCTGCCGCGGGGCGGCAACGTGGGCTTCGAGCTGATGGAGAACCAGGCCTTCGGCATCAGCCAGTTTGCCGAGCAGATCAACTACCAGCGCGGCCTCGAGGGCGAGCTGTCCCGCTCGATGGAGTCGCTGGGCCCGGTCGCCGGCGCCCGGGTCCACCTGGCGCTGGCCAAGGACTCGGTGTTCGTGCGCCAGCGCGAGCCGGCCAAGGCCTCGGTGGTGCTCACCCTGCACCCCGGCCGCACCCTGGGCGAGGGCCAGGTCGACGCCATCGTGCACATGGTCTCGAGCAGCGTGCCGGACCTCGCGACCGAGGCGGTGACCGTGGTCGACCAGAACGGCCGGCTGCTCTCCACCCCGGACGGTGGCGGCCTGGGCCTCGACGGTACCCAGCTGGACTATATCGCCGAGATCGAGCGGGCCTACCAGCGGCGCATCGAGACCATCCTGGCGCCGATCCTCGGCAGCCGGAACGTCAAGGCCCAGGTCACCGCCCAGGTCGACTTCGCCAAGCGCGAGGAGACCTCGGAGCGCTATGCACCGAACCAGGCGCCCAACGCGGCGAGCGTGCGCAGTCGCCAGACCAGCCTCGACATGAACGGCACCGGCGACCTGGCCAGCGGCATCCCCGGGGCCCTGAGCAACACCCCGCCCGGTACGGCGCCCTCCCCGGTCGACGCTCAGGGCGATGATGCGGCCGCCGAGGAAGATAACGCCGACCAGGTTGGGAACGACGCGGACACCGGCCCCCAGGGACGCCTGAGCCGCGACGACGTGATCAACTACGAGGTCGACCGTCAGGTCTCCCATGTGCAGCACCGCCGGGGCCAGGTCGAGCGGTTGTCGGCGGCGGTGGTGGTCAACTACCGCCCGGCCCTGGACGAGGAGACCGGCACCATGCAGCCCGCGCCGCTCAGCGACACCGAACTCGACCAGATCGAGCGCCTGGTCCGCCAGGCGATGGGCTTCTCCCAGGGCCGGGGCGACCAGGTGGCGGTGGTCAACAGCCCCTTCGCCCGCGACGAGCCGGCCGAGCGCCAGGTGGCCTGGTGGCAGCAGCCGCAGACCCAGCAGCTGGCCTTCGCCCTGGGCCGCTACCTGCTGGTGGGCATCGCCATCCTGCTGCTCTACCTGCTGATCCTGCGGCCCTTCATTCGTCGCTACACCGAGCAGCCGGCACCGGCTAGCCTGCCGCCGCAGCCCGGCTTCCAGGCCCGGGTCGGCGACGAGGAAGACGCGGGCGAGTCCCGCGAGCCGGCGGACGGCGAGCCGGAAGGCGCCGGCTACGAGGCGCCGCGGCGGCGCAAGCGCCGGGCGACGGCCTATGAACAGAACCTCAACGACCTGCGCGAGATGGCCCAGGAGGATCCGCGCATGGTGGCCATGATCGTACGCGGCTGGATGAACCGACATGACTAGTACCCAAGCGATGAGCGGCATGCGCCGCAGCGCCATCCTGCTGCTGGCCCTGGACGAGGACAGCGCCGCCGAGGTGTTCAAGCACATGTCGGCCAAGGAGGTCCAGCAGCTGAGCATGGAGATGGCCACCCTCGAGCAGGTCTCCCACGAACAGATGCGCCAGGTTCTGCAGGACTTCCACAGCGAGACCGAGGAATTCATCGCCCTGAACCTCAACTCCAGCGAGCACATCCGCTCCGTGCTCACCAAGGCGCTGGGCAGCGAACGCGCCTCGAGCCTGATCGAGGACGTCATGGAGACCTCCGGTACCAGCTCCGGCATCGATGCCCTGAACCTGATGGAAGCCTCCATGGTGGCCGAGCTGATCCGCGACGAGCATCCGCAGATCATCGCCACCATCCTCATCCACCTGGAGCGTCACCAGGCCGCCGACGTGCTGGAGATGTTCGACGACAAGCTGCGCAACGACGTGGTCCTTCGCATCGCCACCTTCAGCGGCGTGCAGCCGGCGGCGCTGCAGGAACTCACCGAGGTGCTGACCAACATGCTCGACGGCCAGAACCTCAAGCGCAGCAAGATGGGCGGGGCCCGCACCGCGGCGGAGATCCTCAACCTGATGAACACCCACCAGGAGGAGGCCGCCATCGAGACGGTGCGCTCCCACAGCGAGGACCTGGCCCAGAAGATCATCGACGAGATGTTCCTGTTCGAGAACCTCGTCGATCTGGACGACCGCAGCATCCAGCTGCTGCTCAAGGAAATCGACACCAACTCCCTGGTGGTGGCCCTCAAGGGCTCGCCGGAGGCGCTCATGGACAAGTTCCTGCGCAACATGTCCCAGCGCGCCGCCGACCTGCTGCGCGAGGACATGGAGGCCCGCGGGCCGATCCGCGTGTCCCAGGTGGAAGCCGAGCAGAAGGCCATCCTCCAGGTGGTCCGCCGCCTGGCAGATGCCGGGGAGGTGGTGTTGACCGGTGGAGACGACACCTATGTCTGATGCCGAGCGAGACACTACGCTGGGGGGCGAGGCCCCCTGGCGCCGCTGGCAGATGGGCGAGCTGCGAACTCCCCGACGGGAGAGCGACGCAGCCTCATCCGCCGAGGACGACGCGCGACAGGCCAGTCAGCGCGAGGCCCGCCGCCAGCAGGAGGCCTTCGATGCACTCCGCGAACAGGCTCACCGCGTGGCCTATGAGGAGGGCCTGCGTCAGGGGCGCGAGGCCGGCCATGCCGAGGGGCTGGCCCAGGGCCTCGAAGACGGCCGCCGCCAGGCCGAGCAAGAACTCGAGCGACGCCTCGAGGAAACGGTGAGCCCCTTGCTGCCGCTGGCCCAACACTTTGGCGAAGCCATCGAGGCCCTGGACGGCGCCGTGGCCGATGATCTGGTGGAGTTGGCCCTGGCCACCGGCCGCCAGCTCGCCGGCGAGGCCCTCAAGGCCCGGCCGCGTCAGGTGCTGGAGCTGGTGCGGGCCCTGCTGCATACCGAGCCGCCGCTGGTCGGCCAGCAGCGCCTCTGGCTGCACCCCCTGGACCATCGCCTGGTGACCAAGACCCTGGGCGAGGAGCTGGAGGCGGCCGGCTGGACGCTGCAGCCCGACGATCAGCTGAGCCGTGGCGGCTGCCGGGTGACCAGTGCCAGCGGCGAACTGGACGCCACCTGGGAGACGCGCTGGCAGGCGATCCAGGATCAGGTTCGCAAGCGCCGCCCCGCCCGCCAGGGCGAGACCGACGCCTGAAGGAGGGCACGCGAGATGAGCGACGCGATCGGCAACCGCCACCAGGTCCGCTGGCAGCGCGCCCTCCAGGGCGTGCGGGCCCGGGTCGAGCCCTTGCCGATCAGCCGCACCAGCGGCCGCGTGGTGCGCGCCACCGGCATGGTGATCGAGGCAGTGGGGCTGCAGGTCGCGCTGGGCAATGCCTGTCGCATCGAGCTGCCCGATGCCCAGGGCCGCCCCGGCCGTCGCTTCGCCGAAGCCGAGGTGGTGGGCTTCGCCGGCGAGCGCCTGTTCCTGATGCCGCTGGCCGAGATCACCGGCCTGCGCCCGGGGGCCAGGGTCGTTCCCCTGGGCGAGGGCGCGGGGGATGCCGCCCGCCGCTTCCCCCTGGGCGAGCATCTGCTGGGTCGGGTGCTGGACGGCAACGGCGAGCCGCTGGACGGCCAGGGCCCGCTGGATGACGTGCCCCGGGCGCCACTGACCACCCCGCCCCTCAACCCGCTGTCCCGGGCGCCCATCCGCGAGCAGATCGACGTTGGCATCCGCGCCATCAACGCCTTGCTCAGCGTCGGCCGCGGCCAGCGCATGGGGCTGTTCGCCGGCTCCGGCGTCGGCAAGTCGGTGCTGCTGGGCATGATGGCCCGCTATACCCGGGCCGATGTCATCGTGGTCGGGCTGATCGGCGAGCGTGGTCGCGAGGTCCAGGACTTCATCGACAACATTCTCGGCGCAGAGGGCCGGAAGCGCGCCGTGGTGGTGGCCGCTCCCGCCGATACCTCGCCGCTGCAGCGCCTGCAGGGGGCGGCCTATGCCACCCGCCTGGCAGAGGGCTTCCGCGATGAGGGGCGCAATGTGCTGTTGATCATGGACTCGCTGACCCGCTATGCCATGGCCCAGCGCGAGATCGCCCTGGCCATCGGCGAGCCGCCGGCCACCAAGGGCTATCCGCCCTCGGTGTTCGCCAAGCTGCCGAGCCTGGTGGAACGTGCCGGCAATGCCGAGCGGGGCGGCGGCTCGATCACCGCCTTCTACACGGTCCTCACCGAGGGCGACGACCAGCAGGACCCCATCGCGGACTCGGCGCGGGCCATCCTCGATGGCCATGTGGTGCTCTCGAGGACCCTGGCCGAGGCCGGCCACTACCCGGCCATCGACATCGAGGCCTCCATCAGCCGGGCGATGACCGCCATCATCACGCCGGATCAGCTGAACCAGGCACGGCGCTTCAAGGGCCTGTTCTCCCGCTACCAGCGCAACCGCGACCTGATCAGCGTCGGCGCCTACCACCCGGGGCACGATCCCCAGCTCGACGAGGCGGTGCGTCGCTACCCGGCCCTGGAAGGCTTCCTGCAACAAGGCATGGAGGAAGGCGCCGACCTGGCGGCCTCACGCCAGGCCCTGGGCAGTGCCCTGGGAGACACGTCATGAGCCGTACGCCGCTGGACAACCTCACCGAACTGGCCCGGGAGGCCCGGGATCAGGCGGGTCAACGCCTCGCCGGCGAGCGCCGCACCGCCGCTCAGATCATCGATCAGCTGGAATCGCTGCAGCGCTACCGGCAGGAGTATGCCCAGAAGCTGCAGGCGGCGATGCGCGCCGGCATCGACCCGGCCTCGATGCACAACTACCAGCGCTTCCTGGCGTCGCTGGATGATGCCCTGGAGCGTGCTCGCCAGGCACTGGCCGCCCAGCAGCAGCGCGTCGACCAGAGCCAGCGCCACTGGCGGCAGGAGCAGCGCAAGCTGTCCTCTTACGACACCCTCGCCGAGCGTCGGGCCCAGGCCCAGCGGCGGGCCGAACAACGGCGCGAGCAGCGCGTCAATGACGACCTGGTGACCGGCCGCTGGCTGCGCCAGAACGCCGCCCGCGGCGAGCGCTGACGGTCAAGGAGACCCCGATGGACATTCAACAGATCCTCGCCGCCACCCAGGGTCAGGCAACGACCGCCAAGCGGGCGGGCGATGCCGCCAGCGAGGGGGCGCCGGCCGGCGGTTTCGCCAATGCCCTGGCCGTATTGTCCCAGGGACGCCCGGCGGCCGCCGACCAGGCGGCCGGCCAGGCCGCGCCGGACGGCATCCCGCGCCAGGCGGTGCTGGCGGCCCTGCAGGCCCTTGGCCAGGGTGCGACAGGCGAGCAGGCCAATCCGCTGCCCGAGGGACTCGAGGGGCTGGGCATGCTGGCCGCAACCGGCCCGCTCCCCGAGGCGCTGCTGGCCCAGTTGACCCGCCAGCCACCGACGGGCAGCGCCGACGCCCTGTCGTCCCCGACGGCCGAAGGCAATGCCATCACGCCCGAGCTGATGGCCGTGATGGAGCGCCTGGCCCTGATACAGGGCGCTGGCCAGGCCGCCCAAGCCCCGACAAGGGATGCCGCGGTGCCGGGCGGCCCAGCGGCCCTGGCCGCGCTGGCGGCCGGCACGCCGACGATGACGACCCGCGGCGCCGCGTCACCGAGCGCGCCGACCGTCGCGCCCCCCGATGCCGGCACGCTCAACGCCATGCCGGACACCCGACGGGGGGCGGATGGCCAGCCGAGCTCACCGCCGCTCACCACCAGCCTCGAGAACGCCGGCAAGGCCAACACCGCCCCGCCTGCAACCCCATCGCCCCAGGCGCTGGCCGAGGCCCTGTCCGGGGGGCAGGATCGCGGCGGCCAGGCGCGGCCGACCGGCGCCGACCCCGCCCTCGGCGGGATGCTGCCCGGCACCGGCGCAACCGCGAACGGCCCTGCCGCCACGACGCCCACGCCGCTGCAGGCGACCCTCAGTGCCCCGGTCAACAGCCCGGCCTGGCCCCAGCAGCTGGGCCAGCAGCTGATCCGCCTCGGCCAGGGCGGCGGGGAGCAGCGCATCGAGATGCAGCTGCACCCCGCCGAGCTCGGGCCCCTGTCAGTGACCCTCAAGGTGGGCGATCAGGGCGCCCAGGCCCAGTTCCTCTCCGCGCATGCCCAGGTTCGCCAGGCCCTGGAGCAGGCCATCCCGCAGCTGCGCGAGGCGCTGGCCGAGCAGGGCATCGCGCTTGGCGAGACCTCGGTGGGTGAGCAGCGCCAGGGCGCCAGCGACGAACAGACCGCCGGCTTCGCGGGCAACGGCGAACCGGGCGGCGGCGAGACGGAGGACGCCGCCGTGGCACTCGGCGGTGCACCCGGCGACGAGCGACGGGGCGTGACCCTCGACGGCCGGGTGGACCTCTACGCCTGAGCCCGGCATCCCCGGGTGGCCAAAAACCGAAGATAGGCCCGTTCATCGGGCCTGTTCGTTTCATCATGCCGGCCGGGCAAGCGGCATACTCCGTCGGTATTGGCGCAATTTCTCAGCATAGGAACGGTAATGGCGAAATCCAGTGGTGGCTCCCGAACAGTGCTGTGGCTGCTGGTGGCCCTGGTCGTGCTCAGCTCCTCGGCGGCGGCCGTGGCCCTGTTCATGGTGTTCAGCCAGCCCGACGGCAACGCGGCCCAGGCCAACGAGCCCCAGGTCCCCGAGTACCGGGCCCCGATCTTCATCGAGATCGATCCTTTCACCGTGAACCTGGCCGACGATGACTATGGCTCGCGCCTGCTCTACACCGGCATCTCGCTGAAGGTGGCCGACGCGCAGAGCCGCGAGCTGCTGGAGACGCACATGCCCCAGGTCCGCAGCCGGTTGCTGACCCTGCTGTCCGGCAAGCAGGCGGCCGACCTGACCTCCCCGGACGGCAAGCAACGCCTGGCCGACCAGGTGATCGCCGCCCTCGAGGCGCCGATGGCGGAGACACAGCCCGAGATGACCATCGAGGACGTGCTCTTCACCGAATTCATCGTGCAATAACATCGGGGGCGCGGAACCACCATGTCCCAAGACGATCTGCTCTCCCAGGACGAGATCGACGCCCTGCTCAAGGGCGTCAGCGGGGATGACGAGCCCGCCGCCAGCAGCAGCCACCAGTCCAAGGTGCGCCCCTATGACCCGGCTTCCCAGCACCGGATCATCCGTGAGCGCCTGCATGCCCTGGACATCATCAACGAGCGGTTCGCCCGGCATTTCCGCATGGGGCTGTTCAACCTGATCCGACGCAGCGCCGACATCACCGTGGACTCGGTGAAGTACCAGAGCTATAGCGAGTTCTCCCGCAACGTCCCGGTCCCCACCAACATCAACATGATCGCCATGAAACCCCTCAAGGGCTCGGCGCTGATCGTCTTTCCGCCGAGCCTGGTGTTCATGGTGGTCGACAATCTCTTCGGGGGAGACGGCCGCTTCCTGACCAAGTCGGAGGGTCGGGAGTTCACCAATACCGAGCAGCGCATCATCCAGCGCATGCTCCAGCTGGCCATCGATGCCTACGGCGAGTCCTGGCGGTCGGTCTATCCGCTGGAGATCAGCTATCTGCGCTCCGAGATGCAGTCGAAGTTCGCCAATATCACCAACTCGCCCAACGAGATCGTGGTCAACACCAGCTTCAACCTGGAAGTCGGCAACCTGGCCAGCAGCTTCCAGATCTGCATGCCCTACTCGATGATCGAGCCGCTGCGGGATCTGCTGACCAACCCGCTGAACGACGGTCACCAGGACCAGGACGGTGCCTGGTCGAAGCGCATGGCCGGTGAGATTCGCCACTCCGAGGTCGAACTGGTGGCCAACTTCGCCGATATCCCCTCGCGCATCGCCCACGTCATGGCGCTCAAGGTTGGCGACGTCCTGCCGCTGGAACTGCCGGAGAAGGTGACCGCCAACGTCGACGGGGTGCCGGTGATGGAGTGCGAATACGGCAGCCAGCACGAGCAGCGGGCTCTTCGGGTGCTGCGCCTGTTCGACCATGCGGCCGACCATGCCCCCGCCAGCGCCTTCGTCAAAGGCGCCAAGCCGACATCCAAGGAAGCCAAGCATGACTGATCCCAACAAGCCCGATCAGAACCTCGACGACGACTGGGCCGCCGCCATGTCCGAGCAGCAGGGCGACGCCCCCGGCGAGGACGAGGATCCCTGGGCGGCCGCCATGGCCGAGCAGGCAGCGGCCGAGGGGGCCGACGGCGAACCGGCCGCGGAGGAGCCCTCCAAGCCGGCCCAGGCGGCGGGTGATAGCGTCTTCCAGCCACTGGAGCAGGGAAGCACCAAGACCGTACCCCGGGACCTCGAGATGATCATGGACATCCCGGTCAAGCTGACCGTGGAGCTGGGGCGCACCAAGCTGACCATCAAGCAGCTGCTGGAGCTCGCCCAAGGCTCGGTGATCGAGCTCGAGGGCCTGGCCGGCGAGCCCATGGACATCCTGATCAACGGCTACCTGATCGCCCAGGGTGAGGTGGTCGTGGTCGAGGACAAGTACGGCATCCGTATCACCGAGATCATCACCCCCTCCGAACGGGTCCAGAAGCTGAACCGATGAGCCAGCCTGCCTCCAGCGACGCCAGCGTGGCGATGGATGGCCTCACCGCCGGCGGCGAGGCCCTGATCGGCATGGCCACCCTGGGCAAGACCGCCGCGGCCCTCGCCCTGATCCTGGTGATCATTCTGGGCTGCAGCCTGCTGCTCAAGCGCCTGGGCGGTGCAAGCGGCGGTCAGGGGCGCCGCCCCCGGGTGATCGGCAGCACCGCCGTGGGCAACCGCGAGCGGGTGGTGGTCGTCGAGATCGAATCGACCTGGCTGGTGCTCGGCGTCGGCGGCGGCCAGGTCAGTAAGCTCCATGAGCTGCCGGCCCCGGCGGAGGAGGCGACCATGCCCGTCGCCGGCGGCGCGGATGGCAGCTTCGCCAGCCGCTTCGCCCGGGCGCTGCGCCAGAATGCCGGCCTGGGCCCCGGGCCGGGGGGGCGGCGATGAGGCCGACACCCCGCCTGGTCGCCGGCGGGCTGGGGCTGATACTGCTGGCGCTGCCGGCCCTCGCCCTGGCCCAGCAGATCCCGGGCCTGGTCAGCCAGCCGCTGGACGACGGCGGCCAGCAGTGGTCGCTGTCGCTGCAGACCCTGCTGCTGCTCAGCTCGCTGGCCTTCCTGCCGGCAGTGCTGCTGATGATGACCAGCTTCACCCGCATCATCATCGTGCTGAGCCTGCTGCGCACGGCCATGGGCACCCAGGCCACCCCGCCCAACCAGATCCTGCTCGGGCTAGCCCTGTTCCTGACCTTCTTCATCATGGCCCCGGTGTTCGGCGAGGTGCACCAGCTGGCCTGGGTGCCCCTGTCCGACGGCGAGATCGCCTTCCCCGAGTTCCTGGCCAAGGCCCAGGGCCCTTTCCGCGAGTTCATGCTGGCCCAGACCCGCGAGCCGGACCTCGCGCTGTTCGCCCGCCTCGCCGACGTCGGCGAACTGCAGGGGCCGGAAGACGTGCCGCTGCGGGTACTGGTGCCTTCCTTCGTGACCAGCGAGCTGAAGACGGCCTTCCAGATCGGCTTCACCATCTTCATTCCCTTCCTGATCATCGATCTGGTGGTCGCCAGTACCCTGATGTCGCTGGGCATGATGATGGTGCCGCCGATCACCATCTCGCTGCCGTTCAAGCTGATGCTCTTCGTGCTGGTCGACGGCTGGCAGCTGATCATCGGCTCGCTGGCGGAAAGTTTCTATCTCTGATCCCGGCACGAGGAGGCCGTCATGACACCCGAGACGGTAATGTCCATCGCCTACCAGGGCATGCGGGTCACGTTGCTGCTCGGCGGCCCGCTGCTGATCACGGCACTGCTCACCGGTCTGCTGGTAAGCCTCTTCCAGGCGGCCACCCAGATCAACGAGATGACGCTGTCGTTCATCCCCAAGATCCTGGCGGTGTTCGCCGTGCTGGTGCTCGCCGGCCCCTGGCTGCTCACCTTGATCACTACCTTCACCCGGGAACTGTTCAGCAACATTCCCAGCATGATCTCGTGAGCCGGGAGACCGGCTGATGGTCGAGGTCACCTTCACCCAGCTGCAGGGCTGGCTAATCGCCTTCCTGTGGCCCTTCACGCGGATCACCGGCCTGATGCTGACCTCGCCCCTGTGGGGGCATTCCAGCGTGCCGCGCCAGGCCAAGCTCGCGCTGGCGGGGGCGCTGGCCGTGGTGATGGCCCCGGTGCTGCCACCCATGCCCCCGGTGCCCCTGGTCTCCTGGGCGGGCCTCGGCATCCTCGTCGAGCAGCTGCTGATCGGCGCTGCCATGGGCCTGGTGATGCGCGTGACCCTGGTGGTGGTGCAGGCCACCGGCGAATTCATCGGCCTGCAGATGGGCCTGGCCTTCGCCACCTTCTTCGATCCGTCCAGCGGCACCAACATGATGGTGCTGTCGCGAGTGTTCTACATGATCACGCTGCTGATGTTTCTGGCCTTCAATGGCCACCTGGTGGTGATCGAGATCCTCGCCGCCAGCTTCCGGACCTTGCCCATCGGGCTCGGCCGCTACGATCCGGCCGGCTTCGAGATGCTGGCGCGCTACGGCAGCACCATCTTCACCTCCGGCATGCTGCTGGCCCTGCCACTGATGGCAGCGCTGATGATCGTCAGCCTTTCGCTGGGTATCCTCAATCGCGCGGCGCCCCAGTTGACAGTGTTCAACATCGGCTTCCCCACCTCCCTGACCGTCGGCCTGATCCTGATGATGGTGCTGATGACCGACATCGACCGCTTCCTGGAGCGGCTGTTCAGCCAGGGCCTGGCCTTCCTGCAGAACCTGCTCGACACCCTGGCGCCCCTGGCCGGCTAATCCGCCGTCCCACAAAAAGGCCGCCCAGTCGGGAAGGCCGGGCGGCAAAATCGGGCCATGACGCCAGGGTCATGGCCGGCAGGGCTAGCCTCAGAGGTACTGGAAGAGCGACATGCCCTTGAGGTCGGCAAAGGCCTTCTGGGAGGCCTGCATGCCCACCTGGCGGAGGCTGTACTCGGAGATCGCCTCGGCATAGTCGAGGTCGACCAGGTCGGAGAGGGTCTGCTCGTAGTTGAGCATGCGGTTGCCGCCCACCGCGTCGACCACATCCAGCTCATTGAGCCGCGCGCCCATGGAAGCACGCACGGTCAGAACGTTATCCAAGCTATCGTCCAGTTCGTTCATCGAGGTGCTGAGAGTATCTCTCAACTCCGCCTTGTCGGCATCGGTCTCCGCCGGTGTCTCCAGCACGCTGATCGAGTTCTCTAGCGTGGTAAACAAGCCCTCTGCGTCGCCACCAGGCTGGATTTGAAAAATCGTCTTGCCATTCTCGGTGACTTTCATCGTGCGTGCGGAATCGATGTGCTGCCTGCGAATGTTTTCATCTCCCCTGTACTCGACCTTACCGTCGGTAGGGCTCTTGACGAAGGGCTCGCTATCATCCTTGTAGCCGCCGAACAGGTAGCGGCCATTGCCGTCGGTGGCATTGGCCTGGCCAAGCAGGGTCTCGTAGACGCCGCGCAGTTCAAAGGCCACCGACTGCCGATCGGCATCGCTCAAAGTGTCATTGGACGCCTGAATAAGCAGCGTCTTGGCGCGGGTCACGGCGTCGCTGACGCTGTTGAGCACGCTCTCGCTCTGGGAGAGAGAGTTGCGGGCGCTGACCCGGGAATCGGCATACTGCTGGGTGACCGCCTTGGCCTGGTCGACACCCACGGCCCGGGAGGCCGCCTGGGGGTCGTCGGAGGGATTGACCACCCGGCGACCGCTGGCGATCTGCTGGCTGACCTTGAGGAAGTCGCCCTGCTGCCGGTTCAGGGAGGTGACGCTCTGCTCGAACATGGTGACGGTGCTGATGCGCATCGTGTCGGATCTCCCTGGGATCAGCCGCGCAGGCCGAGCACGGTGTCGATGACCTTGGTGCCGGCCTCGATGACCTTGGCGTTGGCCTGGTAGTACTGCTGGAAACGGATCAGGTTGGCCGCCTCCTCGTCGAGATTGACGCCGGACTCGGCCTGCTGGGCGGCACGCAGCTGCTCGCTGAGCCCCTGCTGGGCCTGCAGGTTGACCTGGACGATATTGGTCCGGTTGCCCACGTCGCTGACCATGGCACCATAAGCCTGGCTCAGCGAGGCCGTGCCCGAGACCACGCTGGACTGCTGCAGGTCCTGCAGGGCCAGAGCATTGCGGTTGTCACCGCTTCCCGCCACATCCTTCTCGAGGATCAAGCTCGAAGTCTTACCGTCCCCCGGCAGATCGCCGATCATGAAGCTCACGCCGTCGACCGTCACCACATCCCCAGCCTTTAGAATGGCAGCCGCAGAATCCGCTGTGTCCCGCACCTCGCCGCTGCCGGCGACGTTGCGAACCTCCCCATTGACTTCCACCTGACCGGGAACGTTGCCGGTAAAGGTCAGCACTCCATCATCGGCAAGCTCAAGGTCGTACCTGGCGCTATCCTGAAACGCTCCCCCATGGGCCTGGACCTTCTCAACCGCCATGTCACCGCCGGTCGTAAACAGTGCGCCCGCGGCGATCTTGTCCATATCGCTGATTGCCCCCGCCAGTTCGGCCGCGGCACGCCGCACCGGCTGAACCTCGAAACGGTCCTCGGCGGCCAGGTTGCTGGCGTCGTCGAAGGTCAAAGTCACCCCACCGAAGCTCAGCTTGCCGTCGGTGGCATCGAAATCGATATCGGCACTGTCCAGGGCCTCGCCGTTGTCCTTGCGGATCACCTCGAAATCACCGGCGCCCGTCACCGGACCATTGGTAACCCGCACCGTATAGTCGGTTGCCTTTAGCCGATCGATATTGGCGGCATCGAAGGTGGCATCGGTGATCTGAGCGCTACCGGCGTTGCCATCGTCGGAGAAGCTGCGCGGCTGGCCGATGGTGAAGAAGTCACCACCCTGCTCGTCATCCAGGTCCACCCCGTTGGCATGTTGCTGGTTAAAGGCCACGGCCAGGGACACCGCCATCTGGCCGATCTGGTTCTGGGTCTTGTCCAGGGTCTCGGCGCGGAAGGTCATCAGCCCGCCCAGGGTGCCCCCCGTCACGGCCTCCTCGTCCAGGGCCTGGAGGTTGCCGGAGGCATCCCGGTAGCCGAGCACCGTGCGCTGGGGGTCGTTGGGCGCGTCCATGGCCGCCAGCTTGAACTGGCGATCGCCGAGCACCAGCGGCTGGCCGTTGGGCAGGCTGATGTTGTAGGCCTTGCCGTCCTGGACGTCGAGCCGCAGGTCCAGCCGCTCGCTCAGCTCGTGGACCAGCTGGTCACGCTGGTTGAGCAGGCCGTTGGGGGCCTCGCCGTTGCGGGCCCGGGCCAGGGCGATCTCGCGATTGATGCCGGCCAGCTGCTCGGTGCTGTTGTTGATCTGGGTGATCTCGTCGCGCAGCTGGCCGTTGATGCCCTCCTGCATGTCCTGCAGGTAGCCGTCGAAGGAGCGGAACTGGGCGCTCAGGGTATCCGCCGTGCCCAGCACGCCCTGGCGGGCAGCCGGGTCGGACGGGGCACTGGCCAGGTCCTCCAGCGACGAGAAGAAGGTCTGCATCAGCGGCGCCAGGCCGGCCTCGCGGTCGGCCAGCAGGCTGTCGATCTGCTCCACCTGGTTGCGGTAGGCCTCCAGGGCGCCGGTCTTGCTGGTGGCCGCGTTCAACTGGGAGGCGATGTACTGGTTGAACTGGCGTTGCACGTCCTCGACCTGCACCCCGCCCTGGCCGGTCGAGCTCTCGCCGAGCAGGGCCACCTCGCGGTTGTAGCCCGGCGTGAAGACATTGCTGATGTTGTTGCTGGT
This sequence comes from Halomonas nitroreducens, assembly GCF_003966155.1. Taxonomy (GTDB): domain Bacteria; phylum Pseudomonadota; class Gammaproteobacteria; order Pseudomonadales; family Halomonadaceae; genus Halomonas; species Halomonas nitroreducens. Next base: position 43,452 of record NZ_RXNS01000007.1, on the reverse strand, counting down.
GGTGCTCAGGGCGTTCTGCGCGGCATTCAGGCCACTGAGCCCCGTGGAGAAGATGCTCATGACGGGTTTTCCTTATCCGATGCCAGGGTTATCGGCCGCGACGCCCGGGACTTGAGGGCCGGAATGCGCTGATCGGCGTGATTCAACGGGGCCGGGCGTCGGCCAGCAGGCTGCCATCCGGCAATGGCCCCAGGGTGTCCATCACCGCGATCAGCTTGTCGGCGTAGGCCGGGTCGGTGGCATAGCCGCCCTGCTGCAGGGCCCGGGCGGCCTGGTCGGCGCTGTCCGCCGCGACCACCCCGGCATAGCGGGGGTTGCCGCCGATCAGCCGGGCATAGTCGGTGAAGGCCTCCTCGAAGGAGCCGTAGACCCGGAAGCGGTCGCGCACGGCCTGGCGCCGGCCGTCGACGACCTCGTGGGTGAGGATCTCGGTGGTCTCGCCCTGCCAGGCGCTGCCGGCCTTGATGCCGAAGAGGTTGTGGCTGTTGCCGCCGTCGGCGGTGGCGATCTCGTGGCGGCCCCAGCCGGTCTCCAGTGCCGCCTGGGCCAGGATCAGCTCGGCCGGCACGCCGGAGGCGCGGCTGGCCGCCCGGGCCGGCCCGGCCAGGCGGTCGAGGAAGTCCCGCACGTGGGCGGGGGCCTCGCGAGGCGGAGCGCTGGCCCGTGGCACGGCCTCGGCCGTGGGGACCGCCCCGGCGGTCGCCTGCAGCTCGTCGAGGAAGGAGGCCGGCATCGGCACCTCACCGATCCCGGGTGCGTCCGCCGGGCGCAGGGCATTCTCCAGGGGACGCGGCGTGCCCCGGGGAATGCCGGCGATCAGCGCCTCGATCTCGCGGGCTCGAGCCTCCCGGGCGTGCCCGCCCCGCCCGTCGAGCTGCGCCACCAGGCGCTCGGCCAGGCCCATGCCGCGCTCGGCGATGCCCTGGGACCACTGCTTGTCGAGCAGCTCCTGGTAGAACTCGGTCTGGCGGGAATCGAGCAGGCCAGAGGACGGCACGGCGTCGCGCATGCTCTTCATCATCATCTGCACGAACAGCGCCTCGAACTGCTTGGCCGCGGCGTCCAGGCCCTCGCCCGGGCGGGTACTGTGCTTGAGGCGCTCGAGGCCCTGGACGTCGAGGGCGAACTGGGCGCTCATGGGATCGGGAGTGTCCAGGCTCATCAGATGATCTCCAGCTCGGCGCGCAGCGAGCCCGCCGCCTTGAGGGCCTCGAGGATCGACATCAGGTCATTGGGCGTGGCCCCGAGGGAGTTGAGGGCATCCACCACCTCGAGCAGGTCGGCACCTTCCACGACCTTGAGGGTGCCGGGCTGCTGCTCGATGCTGATCTCGGTGTCCCGCACCACCACGGTCTCGCCGTCGGTGAAGGGGTTGGGCTGGCTGACGCCGAACTCGCTGTCGATGACGATCGACAGGTTGCCGTGGGCCACCGCCGCCTGGCGCAGGGTGACGGCGCCGTTGAGCACGATGGAGCCGGTACGGGAGTTCAGCACCACCCGCGCCGGCGCCTCGGGGGGCGTGACCTCGATGTTCTCGACCCGGGCCATGAAGTTGACCCGGGCATTGGCGTCCCGGGGGCCGTCCAGGGCGATCACCCGGCCATTCTGGGCGGCGGCCACAGTGCGACCGAACTCCCGGTTGATGGCGCTGACCACCCGCTGGGCGGTGCCGAAGTCGCTGCTGTCGAGCTGCAGCTCGAGCAGGCCACCATTGGCCCCCAGGGCCAGCGGCACCTCGCGCTCCACGGTGGCCCCGCCGCTGATGCGCCCGCCGGCCTGCTGGTTGACCTGCACGCTGGTGCCCCCGGCGGAGGCCCCCGCCCCCGCCACCAGCAGGTTGCCCTGGGCGATGGCATAGGTGTCGCCGTCGGCTCCCTTGAGGGGCGTCATCAGCAGGGTGCCGCCGCGCAGGCTGTCGGCGTTGCCCACCGAGGACACCACCACGTCGAGGCGCTGCCCGGGCCGGGCGAAGGGCGGCAGGTCGGCAGTGACCATCACCGCGGCGACGTTGCGCAGCTGCATGTTGGTGCCGGGGGGCACGGTGATGCCCAGCTGGGAGAGCATGTTGGTCAGGCTCTGGCCGGTGAACGGCGCCTGCATGGTCTGGTCGCCGGTGCCGTCCAGGCCCACCACCAGGCCGTAGCCGACCAGGGCGTTGTCGCGAACCCCGGCGAAGCCGCCGAGTTCGCGCAGGCGTTCGGCCTGGGCCGGGAGCGCGGCCAGGCAGCATAGGGCCAGGACCAGCAGCCGGGCCGCCAGCGTGCCGGGACGGGAGATCAGGGGGACAGTGCCGGGATGCATGCGTTCACCATCAGAAGGGCGAGACATTGAGGAAGAAGCGTTGCAGCCAGCCCATGTGCTGCGCCTCGTTGATGTAGCCATTGCCGACATACTCGATCCGGGCATCGGCCACCGAGGTCGAGGGCACGGTGTTCTGGCCGGTGATGGTGCGCGGATTGACCACGCCGGCGAAGCGGATGAACTCGGTGCCCTGGTTGATGGCGATCTGCTTCTCGCCACGCACCCGCAGGTTGCCGTTGTTCATGACCTCCACCACCGAGACGGTGATGGTGCCGGTGAAGGAATTGTTGGCCTCGGAGCCCCCGCCGCCCTCGAAGTCGCTCTCCCCCGAGGCGGAGATCTCGAAGCCGAGGTCGGCCAGCTGCTCCAGGGCATCGGCCTGCTGCTCGAACTCCAGGCCGGCGGAGCCGTTGCGGTCGGCGTTGGAGCGGGCGTTCTTGCTGGCGCTGACCTCCTCGTCCAGCACGATGGTCAGGATATCGCCCACCATGCGCGGTCGCCGGTCCTCGAACAGCGGCTGGTAACCCCGGTGGGCCTGGTAGATGGAGCCGTTGGCCCGCGGGGCCGGCCGGTCCGGAATGCTGATCTGCTCCTGCTCGCCGACCACGGAGGCATGCGGCACCTGCGCGCAGCCACCGAGCAGCAGCAGCAGGCCCAGCCCGACCCAGATCCCGCGCGTGCCGAGAATGCCGAGCCTCATGCCCGCTCCCCCCTGTTGGCCGCCATCGTCACAGCTGGGCCAGGCGCGCCAGCATCTCGTCGCTGGTCTTGACGGCCTTGCTGTTGATCTCGTAGGCCCGCTGGGTCTGGATCATGCTGACCATCTCCTCGACCACGTTGACGTTGGAGGTCTCGACATAGCCCTGGGAGAGGCGGCCCGCGCCGTTCATGCCAGGTATGCCCTCGTTGCGGGGCCCGGAGGCGGTCGTCTCGGTGTAGAGGTTGCCGCCGATGCTCTCCAGCCCGGTCGGGTTGACGAAGGTGGAGATGGTGATCTGGCCCACCTCGTTGGTCTGGCTGTCGCCCGGTTGGCGCACCGAGACGATGCCGTCCTCGCCGATGCTCACCGACAGGGCGTTCTCGGGGATGATGATGGCGGGCTCCAGGGGATAGCCGTTGGCGGTGACCATCTGGCCGTTGGCATCCAGCTGGAAGCTGCCATCGCGGGTGTAGCCGGTGGTCCCGTCCGGCATCATCACCTGGAAGAAGCCGTTGCCGTTGATGGCCAGGTCCCGGGAGTTGCCGGTGTTTTCCAGCCCGCCCTGGGTATGCAGCCGCTCGGTGGCCACCGGGCGCACCCCGGTGCCGACCTGCATGCCCGAGGGCAGACGGTTCTGGACATCGTTCTGGGCACCGGGCTGACGCAGGTTCTGGTAGAGCAGGTCCTCGAACACCGCCCGGGACTGCTTGAAGCCGTTGGTGTTGACGTTGGCCAGGTTGTTGGAGATCACGTCCAGCTTGACCTGCTGGGACTCCAGGCCGGTCTTGGCCGTCCACAGTGACTTGATCATCTTGGGTTCCTCGTGTTCGCGGCGTCTCAGCTCATGGAGAGCAGGCGGTTGGCGCGCTGGGCGTTCTCGTCGGCGGTGCTGATGACCTTGGTCTGCATCTCGTAGCGACGCGCCACGTCGATCATCGACACCATGGCCTCCACGGCGCTGACGTTGCTGCCCTCCAGGGCACCGCTGACCAGCCGGGCGTCCTCGTCGGCAGGCAGCGCCGCCGGGGCGCCCTCGGCCCCGGGCGGGGCCCGGAAGAGGCCGTCATCGCCGCGGGCCAGTCCCGCCTCGTCCGGCGTGACCAGCTTGAGGCGGCCCACGGCCACCAGGGCATCGGCGCCCTGTCCCTGAGCGATGGCACTCAGGGTGCCGTCGCTGCCCACCGACAGCTGGGCGCCTAGCGGCACCTGGATGGGTCCGCCCTCGCCGAGCACCGGCCGCCCGGCGCTGCGCAGCAGGCCGTCGCCATCCACCTGGAGGTCACCGCGCCGGGTATAGGCCTCGCTGCCATCCGCGGCCTGGACGGCGAGCCAGGCATCGCCTTGCAGCGCCACGTCCAGGGCGCGGCCGGTGCGGTTCATGGGCCCCGGGGCGAAATCCGCCCCCGGCGTCGAGGCAGCCACCGAGACCCGGGTGGGCAGGGCGCCGTCGCCCTGCACCGGCACGGCCCGCATGGCGTGCAGCTGGGCCCGGAAGCCGGTGGTGGAGACGTTCGACAGGTTGTGGCTGACCACCGCCTGCTGCTCCATGCTCTGCCGCGCCCCGCTCATGGCGGTATAGAGGATGCGATCCATCTAGCGCCCCCCGGATTAGCGACTCAGGTTGATCGAGGCCTGGAGGACCTCGTCCTGGGTCTTGATGGTCTGGGAGTTGGCCTGGTAGGCGCGCTGGGTGACGATCATGTCCACCAGCTGCTTGGCCAGGTCCACGTTGGAGGTCTCGATGGCGCCGGACTGGACGGTGCCCAGCACCCCGGTGCCGGGCTCGCCCAGCAGCTCCTGGCCGGATTCGCCGGTGGCCGCCCAAGCGTTGTCGCCCTGGGGCGTCAGCCCCTCCGGGTTGCGGAAGAAGGCCAGGGCGATCTGGCCGGCCGGCCGCGACTGCTCGTTGGCGTAGTTGCGCACGATGGTGCCGTCGTTCTCGATGCTGATGCCCACCAGGGCCCCGGAGGTGTAGCCGTTCTGGGTCAGCGAGCTGGTGGTCGAGGTGTTGCCGAACTGGGTCGAGCCGGCCAGGTCGAGGTCGAAGGACAGCGCCGCGGGCCCGGTGCCGAGCGGTGTCGTGTTGTCATTGGCCACCGCGATGGTCGGCGCATTGACCGGGTTGCCCAGATTGTCCGTGATCGTGTCCAGCTGACCGTTGTTGTCGAAGGTCACCGTGAAGTCGTTGTCTGGGTTGGAGTAACCATCCAAGGACACCCTCGCATTCCACTCGTTGGCGCCGGCCTTCTCGTAGTAGACGGTGACGTTGCGGGAGTTGCCCAGGGAATCGAATACCGAGAAGTTATTGGAGAAGTGGTACTCCGCTGTATCTTCGGTGCCATCCGGCAAGGTCACCGTGGCCTGGCTGAGGTCGCTGCCGGCCGCCTCGCGGGCGTCCAGGTTGAAGGTGGTGGCCACGTCGGTGGTGGCGCTGGCCGGCATCTCGTCGGCGGGGACCCGCAGCACCTCGGGCTGGCCGCCCTGCTGGACGGCACCGGCGGCATTGATGCCATAGCCCATGATCCGGGCGCCCTGGGCGTTCTCCAGGTAGCCGTCCGGGGTCATGGAGAGCTGGCCGTTGCGCGAGTAGACCACCTCGCCGGCCTGTTCGAAGCGGTAGAAGCCCTGGCCGCTGATGGCCAGGTCGAGGTTGCGCTCCGTGGCCTCGATGTTGCCGTCCTCGAAGTTCTGCAGGACGTTGGCCACCTTGGTGCCCAGGCCGGTGGCGCCGGCGAAGACGTCGGCGAACTGGGCGCTGGCGCCCTTGTAGCCCACGGTCTGGGAGTTGGCGATGTTGTTGCCCAGCACATCGAGGCTGGAGGCGGCGGCGTTGAGGCCGCTGAGTGCTTGTGAAAAACCCATGTCGGTACCCTGCGTCTGACCACGTTGATGGTATGAGCCCTGGCGAAGGCGCCGTGCGCCGCGTCAGAGGATCTGCTTGATGTCGGATAGCCCGACCCGGCCATAGACGGCCCCCAGGTCCAGCTGCACCTCGCCACCCTCGGGGGGCGGGGTGACGCTGCCGACCATGGCGTAGTTGAGGGTCTGCACCGGCACCGGCTCGCCCTCGCGGGTCGCCTCGATGCTCACCCGGTAGGCCCCGTCCGCGGCCGCCTGGCCGTCGCCGGTCTCGCCGTTCCAGCTGAAGGACTCCACCCCCGCCTGGACCGGCCCGACGTCGTAGCGGTTGATCACCTGGCCATCGCCGGTACTGATGGTGACGGTGACATTGTCGGCGGGCTGGTCCAGCTCGATGCCGAAGGGCGTGGTGCTGACCTCGCCGTCCTCGCCCTGGCTGAGCAGCACCCGCTCCCCGGGCACCAGCACGCCCTTGCCGATCAGCCCGGTGGCCTGGAGTGCCTGGCCGGCATCGATCTGGCTGGTGATCCCCGACAGCGACTCGTTGAGCTTCTCGATGCCGCTGACGGTGTTGATCTGAGCCAGCTGCGAGGTGGTCTGATGGTTGTCCATCGGCTTGAGGGGATCCTGGTTCTGCAGCTGGGTCACCAGGAGGGTCATGAAGTTGTTGCGCAGGTCCTCGGCCTGACGGGCATTGAGGCCGCCGCTGCCGGCGCCGCCGCTGTTGAGGGTGTTGATCACCCCGGAATCGATGGTGTTGGTCATGGCATCAGCCCTCGCCCAGGGTCAGGGTCTTGAGCATCAACTGTTTGTTGGTGTTCATGACCTCGACATTGGCTTGATAGGAGCGCGAGGCGGAGATCATGTTGGTCATCTCGGCCACGGGGTCCACGTTGGGCATGCTCACGTAGCCCTGTTCATCGGCCAGCGGATGCTCGGGGCGGTATTCCCGGCGCAGCGGCGAGGGGTCCTCGACCACCTCGCGCACCCCGACGCCACCGATGCCCTCCCGTGAGCGGGCACGACTCTCGAACATCACCTGCTTGGCCCGGTAGGCCTCGCCGTCCGGACCGGCCACGCTGTCGGCGTTGGCCAGGTTGCTGGCGGTGACGTTCATGCGCTGCGACTGGGCGCTCATGGCCGAGCCGGAGATTTCGAACACGGAAAACATCGACATGCTGCCGCTCCTGGGTTATTCGGGTTGCATGGCCGTCTTGAGGCCCTGAATGCGCCGGTTGAGGAGGGTGAGGGCCGCCTGGTAACGCACCGAGTTGTCGGCGAACTGGCTGCGTTCGCGATCCATCTCCACGGTGTTGCCGTCGAGGCTGGGCTGGGCCGGGACCCGATAGAGCAGGTCGCTGCCCGGCGCCGCGGGCCCCTGACCGGCCAGGTGGCGGGCCGAGGTCCGGGCCAGGTCGAGCCCGCCCCGCGAGGATTCTCCCCGGGACACGGCATGGCGCAACTCGCTGGCGAAGTCCATGTCGCGGGCCTTGTAGCCGGGCGTGTCGGCATTGGCAATATTGCTGGCCAGCACCTTCTGGCGTTCCTGGCGCAATCCCAGGGCCTGCTGGTGGAAGTTGAAGGCGGCATCGAGCTGATCGATCATCCGGCGCACTCCGGAAAAGGAAATTCGTCGACGTTGGAGCATAGCCAGTGCGCCGTCATCCCAAAGGCATGAACAGCCGACGTTCCAACGGCCATTTCCGCGAATCCCCATGCGCCCCGGCGGCTAGACTCGAGACCGAACTTCCGAACGCGACGACGCTATGCTCGAGGCACCTCCGTCATCGACCCGCCCCTGGGCGCGATTCGTGCCCTGGCTGGGCCTGCTGTGCCTGCTCCTGGCCGTCCCGGCGCCGGCCGCCGACGAGGCCCTGCTCGACCGGGTACGGGCCTTCCTGACCGATGAGGCCCGGGCGCTCGGCGACGCACCACGCATCACCCTGCATCCGCCGGCGGCGCACTTCCCCGCCTGCGAGTCCCCCCGTCCCTTCCTGCCCAAGGCGTCGCGACCGCCGCTCGGGCGCGTGTCGGTCGGGGTACGCTGTGGCGAGGCCGGGCGACGGACCCGCTACCTGCAGGCGGAAGTCGCCGTCGTCGGCACCTATCTCGAGACGGCCCGTGCCATCGGCGCCGGCGAGCGGCTGGGGCGGAGGGATCTCGTCGAGCGCCGAGGGGACCTGGGCCGCCTGCCGAGGCAGGCCCTGCGCGACCTCGATGCTGCCATCGGGCAGGTGGCGCGTCGCTCCCTGGCCGGCGGCCAGGTGGTGCAGGCCCACCAGCTACGGCTACCAAGGTTGGTAGGTCGCGGCGACCGGGTGAGGCTGGAGGCGCGCGGCGAGGGATTTCGAGTGACCCGACAAGGCGAGGCCCTTGAGGCCGGCGGGCGTGGCGAGCGGATCCGGGTGCGCCTCGCGGACCGGCGGATTCTCGAGGCACGCATCATCGGTCCACAGCGTCTCGTCGTGGACAACTGACGGCGCGGTGCCCAGACTGGAAGTCATCGCAGCACGCCATTAAAGTTACCGGCCCGGCCGCCGATAGCTCAGGTAATGCACCGGTCACGAGGCCCCTTACCGTGAAAGTCGACAACCATCATCCCCTGCGCCCCGCCCAGACGGAGCCACGCGATCCGGCTCGCAAGGCCGAGGATGCAGCGTCGTCCTCGCCGGCCCCCGCCGGACCGGCAAGCATGTCCCACCTGCGCCAGGCCACGACGGATACCCGTCAGGACATCGACACCGCCCGGGTCGCCGAGATTCGCGAGGCCATTCGTGACGGCCGTCTCGAGATCAAGCCGGAGCGCATTGCCGATGGCCTGATTGCCAGCGTTCAGGACCTCCTGGCGCACAGGGACGACGGCGAATGAGCCTGCAACGGCTGCTCGACGACCAGCAGTCACGACTGGCGGCACTGAGCCGCCTGCTCGAGGCCGAGCAGGCCCTGCTGGTCGAGGGCGAGGTGGACGGCAAGGCGCTCAACCGGATTGCCGACGACAAGACCGGCCTGTTGCAAGCCCTCGAGAACACCGAGCGCCTGCGCACCCGGGTCCAGCAGCAGCTGGGCTACCCGCCGGGCAGCGAGGGTGCGCGGCAGGCCGCCCAGGATGCCGGCTGCCTGCCGGCGTGGGAGGCGATGCTGGACGCGGGCCGCGAGATCGCCCGGCTGAACGAGCGCAATGGTCGCCTGCTGACGCTGCGCATGACCCACAACCAGCAGATGCTGGATTATCTTCATCGCCTGGCCGATCCCGACGTGTATGCCGCGAATGGCCGCACCGGCCTGCAACCACGCCGCCTGAACGCCCGGGCCTGAGCTCAGGTCGGCGCCGCCCCCTGCGCCAGCCAGCGTTCCAGGGCCGCGGGGGCCAGCGGCTCGCAGAGGCGATTGCCCTGGACGATCCGGCTACCCAACCGCCGCGCCGTCTCCAGCTGCTCCGCGGTCTCGACCCCCACCACCACGCTTTCCAGGCCCAGCCCCGACAGGCAGGGCAGCAGTGCCGCCAGGGGATGGCGTGATGACGGCGAAGGGGCCCCGAGCGACGCCATCAGCACTGGACTCAGCTTGACCCGGGACACCGGCAGGCTCCCCAGATGGGCCACATCCAGCGGCCCCGCCCCGATATCGTTGACCACCACCCCGACGCCGAGCGCCTTCACCCGACGCAGCAGGTGGGCCTGGGGCCCGGCTCGCGCGATCAGCCCCTGCTGGGAGAGCTCCAGGCTCAGCCAGTCCAGCCGATCGGCCTGCTGGCGCAGGAAGACATCCAGCGGGCGGCGATCGAACACCGCCTGATCCAGCATGCCGCCGTCGGCATTGACCGCCACCGGCAGGTCGGCCAGCCGAGAGTCCCGCGCTCGCCACTCCGACTGCTGAAGGATGGCGCGGGTGATGACCCAACGATCGAGGCGCACCTGCTGCCCCAACTCCGCCACCACGGACAGGAAATCCTCGGGTACCAGCAGGCCACGCTTTGGGTGACGCCAGCGGACCAGGGCCTCGAGGCCGACGCAACGGCCATCGCTCAGGTCGATCTGGGGCTGGTAGAGGAGCTGGAAGTGGCGATCCGGGTGCTGCAGGGCGTCCTGGAGCTGCTGTCGAAAGGCCAGGCGCTGCGCCAGCAAGGATCTCAGCCCTTCGTCGAAGAAGGCATGGGTCGCGGGACCCGCCCGCTCCAGCGCCGACTCGGCACTGGTCATCAACTGCTCGGGAGACTCGCCGTCCGAGGGATAGGTGGCAATGCCGATCGACAGGGTCAGCAGCAGCGACTGCCCCTCCAGCCTGAAGGGGGGATCCATCGCCTCCTGGCAACGCATCGCTGTGGCCTGCAGACGCTCCGGGGACATCGGATGCTCGATCAGCACCCCCCAGCAGTCCTGCCCCAGCTGGGACAGGCTGTCCTCGCTGCGCAGCGTCTGGCCGAGCCGGCGCCCGACCTGCCGTGCCAGCCCCTCGAGCCTGTTCTTGGCGAGGCTGTCTTGCAGCTCCTGGCGCGGGTCCAGCCGGATCAGCAGCAAGCCGACGCCCTGCTCGAGCCGATCGGCGCGCTCGAGGGCATGCCGCAAGCGGTCCTCGAACAGCCAGACACTGGCCAGCCGAGCGGAGACATCAGGCAACGGCGGGAGGAGCCCCGGCCGCGGGGCCAGCGACGCCTCCTGGGGATCGATGAAGGTCAGCAGATGGGTCACCCCTTCGGGGCTGTCGGGCAGGGAGGTCCTGGCCATCAGCAGCAGTCGTCCCGTGTTCCCGGGCAGGTCGCCGAGACGCACCTGCTGCCAGGCACCGCCCTGCAGGCCGACGTCATCGGCGACCCGACTCCCCAGAAACGCCTGGTGGCTGATCAGCTCCTGGACCGGCCGGCCGACGACCTCGCCGCTGGCGGACGTCAGCAGGCTGCGGAAGCCAGCATTGACCCACAGGATCCGCTGCCCGGCATCCAGCAATACCAGACCGACCGGGGATCGCTCGACGGCCAGGCGCGAGAGAACGGCCGGGAAATCCAGCACCCGACCCGCCACCATCGCCGATCTGTTACCGGATGATCCCGTTCCGTCTTGCGCCATCAGCGAAGTCCCGACGTCATGTGCCTGATACCCAAGCTTTCGGCCAAGTTGCCTTAACCTTGAGCACAAACACAATACCGGGGCATAAAAAGATGCCGCGTCGATGCGTATTCCCCGAGCGGGGGCGCGGGCCTCAGGACAGGCCCTCGATCTCCCCCGACGGGTCGAGACGGATACCGTAGGATGCCGGCTGACGGGGCATGCCGGGCATGCGCATGATATCGCCGCAGATCACCACGACGAAGCCGGCACCGGCGGCCAGCTCGGCTTCGCGCACCGGCAGCACATGCCCTTCGGCAAGGCCGCTGAGCGCCGGATCGGCGGCAAAGCTGTACTGGGTCTTGGCGATGCAGATCGGGAGATGGCCGTAACCGAGCGCCTCATATTCCGCCAGCTGTCGTCGCGCCTTGGCTTCCAGGTTGATATCCGCCGCCCCGTAGAGGCGCTGGGCGACGGCCCTGACCTTGTCCTCGAGGCTGGCGGCATCCTCGTAGGTCAGCGACATCCGGGGGGCCGGCGCCGCCACCATCGCCGCGACCCGCTCTGCCAGCGCTTCGCTACCCCGGGAGCCTTCCGCCCAGTGGCGACTGACCACCCGCTCGACGCCCAGCTCGTCGCAGGCGGCCTGCAGGGCGTGGTGCTCCTGATCGTCATCCTGCGCGAAATGGTTGACCGCCACCAGCACGGGCACTCCGAAATTGCGCAGGTTTGCCACATGCCGGCTCAGGTTGCGCGCCCCGCGACGCACCGCCTCGGGATCCGGCTGACCGAGGGCATCGCGCTCGACGCCGCCATGCTGCTTCAGGGCCCGCAGGGTCGCCACCACCACCACCGCACTGGGCGTCAGGCCGGCCTGCCGGCACTTGATATTGAAGAACTTCTCGGCGCCCAGGTCGGCACCGAAGCCAGCCTCGGTGACCACGATATCGGCCAGGGCCAGGGCGCTGCGGGTCGCCATCAGGGAGTTGCAGCCATGGGCAATGTTGGCGAAGGGGCCGCCATGGATGAAGGCCGGGGTGTGCTCCAGGGTCTGCACCAGGTTGGGGGCCAAAGCCTCCTTGAGCAGCACCGCCATGGCGCCCTCGGCCTCGAGGTCCCGGGCACGCACCGGGCTGCCGTTGCGACGCCGCGCGACGATGATCTCGCCCAGCCGGCGTTGCAGGTCGGCCAGGTCGGCGGACAGGCAGAGGATCGCCATGATCTCCGAGGCCGCGGTGATGTCGAACCCCGCCTCCCTCGGCACGCCATGCGCCGGTCCGCCCAGACCGATGGTCAGGTGCCGGAGGGAACGGTCATTGATGTCCATTACCCGCTTCCAGGAGATGCGCCGGGGATCGATATCCAGCGCATTGCCCCAGTGCAGGTGGTTGTCGATCAGGGCGGCCAACAGGTTGTGGGCGCTGGTCACGGCATGGAAATCGCCGGTGAAGTGCAGGTTGATGTCCTCCATGGGAATCACCTGGGACCGCCCCCCTCCGGCGGCGCCCCCCTTCATGCCAAAGCAGGGTCCGAGGGAGGGCTCGCGCAGGCAGACCGCCGCCTTGTGGCCGAGCCGGCTGAGGCCGTCCCCCAGCCCCACGCTGGTCGTCGTCTTGCCCTCCCCAGCCGGGGTCGGGGTGATGGCGGTGACCAGCACCAGCTTGCCCTGAGGACGCCCCACCAGAGCATCGGTGAAGTCGTGGGAGAGCTTGGCCTTGTCATGGCCATAGGGCCGCAGCTGATCGGGCTCGATGCCGAGCCGCGCGGCCACCTCGCTGATGGGCCAGGGGGTGGCCGCGCGGGCGATGGCGATATCCGGCGCCCCCGGCGGCGGGAGGCCATCGTCGGGAGGGGCCGCGGAGGCGGTCTCGAGGGCCACGCCCTCCCCGCGGAGGGGGTTGTCGTGTCGCAACGGGATATAGTCGGTCATCTCACCCCTCCTCGATACACCGCCGGCGATGGAGAACCCGGCATCATGCCCCGCCCGATCCAGCTCAGCCCGGTTGATCGAGTGGGTCTACTAGAAGCAGCGTGGAACCCCCTGCCGGGGGGCGACATTCTCGGTGCGACACCGACATAGTCGAAACGGACACCCGGGTCGGCGAACGCCTGCTAGGGACGTCACCGGACTCGCCCAGGACAGGACAGGGCACTCTCGGGAGGGAAACGCGGGGAAGTGAGGACAACGAGAAGGCCCGTAATGACTCGTGGGCTGCCGGAAACCCCTCAGCGGGCCGTGCCCTCCTCCGAGCCGGGGGACGCAAGTTCGTGGCATGGCCGTTCTGACCAGGTGAATGGCATCTCTAGGTGTGATCTCTCGATAGGTTGTTCATCCGGAACCTACCCGGACAATTGGAGGTGCGACCCAAACCAACCTCCAGGAGGCCCGGATGAACACCCATAAGAATGCCCGTCTCACTCCTCATGGTCGAGCCCTGCTGGTCCATCGAGTCGTTGAGGAAGGGCTTCGCCCAGAGGAGGCCGCCCAGGCTCAAGGGGTCAGTGTTCGAACGGTCTACAAGTGGCTACGCCGGTACCGGGAGGAAGGTGCCGCGGGCGATGCTCGATCAGCTGCATCTGCGGGCCGGATCTCAAGTCGAGATCGTGATCGATCACGGACGCCTGATCGTGAGACCAGCCAAACCGCAGTATTCCCTCGAGGAGCTGTTGGTTCAGTGCGACACCACAGCGGACATGTCCGCGGATGAGCGCGAATGGCTGGATGCCCACCCCGTCGCGCGTGAGCTGCTGTAATACTGAAAAGGCCGCCAGATGGCGGCCTTTTTCTTCACATGGGGCGGCTTGGGTTACATATCACGCTCAGTGACCCAACCGTTGTTGGTCTTCACCAAGATCATCTTTTTCTGCTCAGGGTTGTCGTTACGCGTCATGAGGCCGGAGGTCCTAAGTCCGCTGTCCGACAGCTCAAAGGTGTCGACGAGGGTTTCGTTCTGAGACCAGCTAGGGCGCTCTTCTACATCGACCGTGTAGTTGACCTGGGAGATGGTGAAGCCGCCCCGCTCACTGGGTTCAGTGAAGTTGGTGACCTCAGTCACGGTCACTGTGCCGAAGCAGAACCCTTTGTCCGGTTGGAACGCTGACTGCCCCGTTTCGGTCAGCTGATACGTCTCGGGGCCCACCTGCTCGACCAGATCGGCGGCCGCCAGAGCGTCCAACTGTTCACCTTTGTTGCCGAGCCCCCAGGAGATGTCGGATTTGGTATAGGGGAATTCGTCGATCGTGCCAGCAATGCACGTAGCCGGCTCGGATTGTCCGTCGTAGTAGCTCTGGAGGACGTTCTGGAAGTTGCTGAAACTGGCGTCATCCTGGCTCGAGCAACCCGCCAGAGTAGCTAGGGCGACGGTGGCCAGGGCGATATGGCGACTGAGATGGTACGGCATGATGTCCCTCTCATGATGTTCGATCCTTGATTCTTTGCCGTGAGATGGGCAAAGCGTCATTAGGGTACCGAAATTGAATAGCCTTGGCACGAACGGGGCGGGGCACGGCGGATGCCGTCAATCTTCGAGATCGGGGCAGTAAGTCGAGGATAGGGGGAGGACTGGCGAACCAACTCATCATGGGCCTGCTTATAGGCTTCCCACTCGGAGTGGCCGGCCTTCAGCAGTTCCAGCGCTCAAGTATCGATGGAAATGTGGGCGCCAGGAACTCGGGTGGGCGTGCAACTCAACCGGCAGCATGGCGGCGCTTTTTCGACTCGACCAGTGTCCAAACGCGCTCTATGGCTTCGTCGTGGGGGACGTTGGGGCGCGAATCGTCGAAGCGTCGCTTGATGCGCTCACGAAACCAGCGGTCGTAGCTGCCAGCCTGCTCCTGAGTCTCGAGCTCGCTGATACGGGGATCTAGCGAAGTGCTCATGCTGTGGCCTTCTCTCGATGACAATCAGTCGAATCGGGTCTCTCACCTTGGCACATAGGTGATGGTGCCACCATCACCTATATCATGGGACATTATCCCTTTAATGAGCGGTCGTTCTCCACTAACCAGCGCATCTACACCGCGTCGAGGGCCCAGCAATATCCCGGGATGTCGCCGAATGCACCACAGCGGATGTAGAGGTTCGGCGACGAACCGAAATCCATACATAGTCGTGCGATGCCAGAAATTCGCCCACAGCTTCCCTAATCCGTGCGGTATCCCACCTCGATATGCGTTTTCCCCGACAACCGATAGATCGCAACATGCTCATGCATTGGTAGGGCCTTCATCCAACGGCGAAAGTCCGATGGTGTAACGTCGTCCGGCATGCCTTTGGCAAAGGTGGCGTCGTCCGCCGCCGCCCTGTACAACGTGAACCCGTCTAACCGGTTCTGATAGAAATCCACGACTTCTTCGACAGTATCTGAGGTAGTCATCATGGCCACGGGGACCGCTCCCTCCCCTAGCGGCTCGCCATCGATGCCGGGAAGGCCGCTCGGATCCTGATGATGCGCCGTCAGTTCATGATCCGGATATAACGGGAGTGTCACCGCGTCCCGCGTCGCTTCGGCGTCCTGAGCCATGACGGCCTTGGCGTCCTCGAGCCTACGCATCGCCTCCTCGGGGGAAGAGGAGGCATGCGCCGCACCGTCGGCATGAGACTGGCACGACTGCAACTCGGCCTCCGATACACCGGTGCGCTGTCGGGTCTGGCGACCGATGCAATCGCCGAAGGCGGCCATCTGCTCTTGCTCTGCTGGGACGAAGTGTTCCGCACAGGCTTGCACCACCTCCTCCGCGAGGCGTCCACACCGGGACGTCTCGACGCCAAGACAGGAGGCCATCCCCCCCTCCGAACAGGACTGCGTCAACTGTTCCCTGACTCGCTCGAGCCCCTGTTCTCGGTCGATCGCGTAGGCAGGTACTGCCGTGATCACCCCAAGCGTCAGAAGCAACACGTATCTGCTTAGTATCATGATTCAACACTCCTTATTGATGTTCCTCGCCCATCAGATGGGGAGGTTCTGGTAACAGCCACGAGAAAGTCCGCTCCAGAAATGCATGGCCATGGCACCGTTGCCAGACACCATGGGCCATAACGACTTTCTCGGGATCGTAGGCGAGCAAGCGCTGAACCGCGGCTCGCGCCTCACATCGACGGATGGTGGACCACCGCACCTCGAGCGGGGCCTTCGGCGCCGCCTCGGTGATGCTCCACAGGTGGGCAATGAGCCGCTGCCACGGCGCCCAATGGCGCGCCAGGAAGTCATGGCTCAAAGCCTCGCTAAGATCGGCCAACAGGACCGTACGAGATGGCCGATGTAAGAACATCATCTCTTCAAGCAAGGGCGAGCCGCGAAACTGGACGTGCTCGAGAGTGCCGCGCCAGGCAACCGGAGGTGTATCGTCCAGGACGCCATCGAAGCACAGGTCACGGCATTTCCGGACCGTTGACGGCATGCCCCAAAGCTTGGCTGCAGGAAAGGCAGCCCGCCAATCCGCCAGACCGAGATGATGAAGCTTGTTGGGGCTGACCAAATGCGCCACCGTCCCCAACCCCGACACCTCGGTCATCAGTTCGTCGTCCAAGGGAATGGGCGACCATACCCATAATGTTCCATTCGGCAGGCACACGATCACGCTGCGGGTGGGATAGGGAAATCCATAGAAGCTTACTATAGGACCCTCCACTATCCAGACATCGCTGTCGACTCGCACCAGCCGGGAAGGTTGCGGCATCTCCGCTCCTCGCGATCCTGCTATGTAGCGGTAATGGTGGCCTTGCTGAACCCCATGCATTGCCTGTACCTACAGAAGATAAACTCGGCGGACGAGGCCTAGTGACTCGAGGTGGATGCCGTGTCGAAGGGCGCCTCCTGGGTGGCATGCCCGATCACCAACTTGATGACCAGCACCGGCAGGAACCAGCCCCACCCGCGTGCCTCGGGGAGCCCCCAGGCGGCCAGGAAGACCGCCCCGCAAGCCGCCAGATGCCCCGTGGGGCGCTGCAGACCCACCGGGACTTTCAAGGTGGCGATTCCCGCACACAGGAGGTAACCGTATGCCACCAGGCCATACGTCACGGCCGACTGGCTGAACAGACCGGCTACTAGAACGATGTGAACCCCATGTGACGCCAGAAACGCGAGGTGTTGCCGAACTCCCTGGCCGACACGGTGATGCCAGCGCTTGGCACTTGGCGTAGCATTGGCGATGACCCCGCCCACGACATCGAGAGTGATCAGGATCGCGATCCCATACTCCCACCAGGTCCAGGGCAGCTGATGCAAAGCTGCATAAGACGCCACACCCAGGGCGCCAAGCCCTCCCGCGGCGAGGGACATCCCCTGTTCTGCCGCGGTGGCACCGGGACCCATGAGTCGGTCCCAACAGCCACGCCAGCCGTGACGTGGAGGCGGATGGGACCAGTCGACGGCATTGTCGCGAACTCGCATGTCGATTTCCTATCTATTGGATGAATGCTCGATCCCCTCGCGCCGGATCGACAGGCTGTCCGAGCTAACGCCAAGGGAGCGTCTACCCTGCTCCAGAGTCGGAGCGGGCCGCCTGGACTACGCCAGCGCTACGCGGAGGAAGCCACGCACCAGGCGCACGACACGATCAGCGATGTCATCGATCTCGGCCTGCGCGCATATCAGCGCCGGCAGCAGCCGAATGGTCTTGTCGCGGGTGACATTGATCAGCAACTGCTGCTCCCTCAATGCCCGAGTGACCAGTTCGGGGCAGGGACGATCCAGCTCGATGCCCACCATCAAGCCATGCCCCCGAATGGCCAAGACGGCCTGCTGATCGGCCAAGTCTGCCTGTAGCGACTCGAGCAGACGGCGCCCCAGTACGGCGGCATGAGAGACGAGCCGTTCGCGTTCGATTAGGTCGAGCACCACACAACCCACCCGGCACGCCAAGGGGTTGCCGCCGAACGTCGAGCCGTGCTGGCCCGGCACGAACAGTTCCGCCGCCTGATCGCGCGCCAGGCAGGCGCCAATGGGCAGACCATTGCCCAATCCCTTCGCCACCGTCACGACATCCGGCAGCACCCCCGCATGCTGATAGCCGAACCAGGCGCCGGTTCGCCCGAGCCCTGCCTGGACCTCGTCCATCATCAGTAGCCAGTCGTTCTCCCGGCACAGCCGCCGGAGCTCGCGGAGATACGCCGTGGAGGCAACCCGCACGCCCCCCTCCCCCTGCACGGACTCGATCAGGACTGCCACAACGTCGCCGGTCTCGTTCGCGACCCGTCGCAGTGCATCGATATCGTCGTATGGCACCCGCACGAACCCCGGCATCAGGGGCTCGAAGCCCCGATGCACCGCAGGGTTGCCGGTCGCGGCCAGGGTCGCGAGGGTGCGGCCATGGAAGCCGTTCTCCATAACCAGCACCCGGGGCGACGCCACTCCCCGACTGTGTCCGTGCAAACGCGCCAGCTTCAGCGCTGTCTCGTTGGCTTCGGCACCCGAGTTACAGAAAAAGGCACGCTGCATGCCGGCGAGCGAGCACAGCCGTCGTCCCAGGCGCTCCTGCCACTCGATGCTGTAGAGGTTGGAAGTATGCACCAGGCGCTGGGCCTGGTCGGCGATGGCCTCGGCGATCTCGGGATGCGCATGCCCCAGGTTCGTGACGGCCACACCGGCGATCGCATCCAGGTACGCCCGTCCATCGGCATCCCAGAGATGGGCTCCCCTGCCCCGATCGAAGACGACGGGTTCACGGGCATAGGCCTGCATCAGATGGGGCGAGGGCTCGGCGACGCGTGACACGCAGCCACGCTCCACGTCGGGATCTACTGTCGAGTTCATGATAACGTCCTGAAGATGGGTTCCCTGCCGATGACGCGCATGCCATCGGGTCCCGTTTCCAACCAGCTCCGCCCTTCCTCGGCGCCGCAGTAGCAGCTCGAACGGCGCTCCTTTCATTTACGGCGACTTTCCCCCTCGGCACCGGCGATAGACATTCCTGCCTCCTCCAGACCATCCAGCCAGGTCGAGAAGACTGCACGTGCTGCCGCCGTTAGCCGCTCGCCCAACCGGCCCGCGTCTCGACGCAAAGTGCGCGGGTCGATGCCGGCCTGTTCCAGTTCACCTGCATGTCCCACCAGCCAACGCTCGATCTCGTTCGCGTCGGCCTCCAGGTGGAATTGCAGTCCCAGCACATTCCGACCAATCGAGAAGGCCTGATGGGCACCGACCGCGGTCCTGGCCAGCCAGGCCGCCCCTTCCGGGATCTCGAACTGGTCGCCGTGCCAGTGCAGCACCGGCGTATCGCCGAGCGGGGCCAGAACCGAGTGCTCTCCCTCGGGCGTCAGGGTGAGAGGCGCGAAGCCGATCTCCTTGACGCCCAGGGGCGACACTTCCGCTCCCCGTGCCCGTGCGATGAGCTGGGCACCCAGACAGATACCGAGCAGCGGCCTGCCGGAGGCCAAGCGCCGGCGCACGAGGCTCAACTCGCGCTCGAGGCAGGGATAACGCTCGTCATCGCAGGCTCCGATGGGGCCGCCCAGGACGATGAGCAGGTCGGCCCGTTGCGCCTCACGGCCGCCGAGGTCGTCGCGGGTGGGATCGAGGTATGTCACCGCATAGCCGCGCTCGCGCAGCACGGCCTCCAGGGTGCCGAGATCCTCGAAGTGGATGTGACGAAGGGCTACCGCTGTCTTCATGTTGGACATCCTTGGCCGGGGAAAAGAGACATGACCTAGGTGGAGGGCCAGAAGTGGCTATCGGGCAGGCGCCGGGCGCCATAGATCGCCTGCCCCACGCGGACGACCGTGGCGCCCTCCTCGATGGCGGCCTCGAAGTCACCGGACATGCCCATCGACAGCTCGGTCACCCCGTCACCTTCGGGCACCTCCTGCCGAATCCGGTCCCGCAGCTCTCGTAGCCGCACGAAACACTGCCGCACCCGTGAGGTATCCGGCGAGAACAGTGCCAGGGTCATCAGGCCACGCACTCGAAGGGCAGAATACGCCGGCAGGCGGCGCACGAAGGCCTCGACCGCATCCGGCGGCAGGCCATATTTGCTCGACTCCTCCGAGGTGTTGACCTGGATGAAGACATCGAGACCGCGCCCCAGTGCCTGCAGGCGCCGGTCCAACACCTCGGCCACGCGCAGGCTGTCGAGGGCCTGGAACTCGGAGGCAAAGCACGCCACTTGCTTGGCCTTGTTCGTCTGAAGGTGTCCGACGAGTGACCACCTCAGGTCCTGCAGGTCGGACAACCCCTGCCACTTGCGATGGGCTTCCTGCACCTTGTTTTCGCCCAGTTCCCGGCATCCCGCCTCGACAGAGAGCCGGATGCGTGCCTCATTCACGGTCTTGCTGATCGGCAACAGCCGTACCTCAGCGGGATCACGACCGACGCGACGGCAGGCCCCGGCGATGCGTTCGCGAACGCTTGTCAGATTGCGGGTGAAATCTTCGAGCGTGCTGGCCTGTGGGTAAGATGACGGATCGTCGTCACCGAGGGGGAATGAATCACTCAAGTCCGGAGCCCTCCCTGATAAATCGAAGCTAGTTGATACGGGCTCACGGAGCCCTCAAGAGAAACCGAGATCCGCAGCGTTACATGCTATCGCCCCGCGAGCAGGGCCTCGAGACCGGCAAGCTGGTAGCACCAGAACGCCTCGAAGGCCGCGCGGATTTCGGCCTCGTCGTCGTGCGCCTGCAGGATCGCGACGATCATGTCGAGGGTGCTCGAGAACAGCTGCACCAGCACCATCCTCGGAACGGGGCTCCCCCTCTCCCCGGCGGGCTGCGAGGCGACGTACCTGTCGGCCAGGCGTGTGAGATCCCGCACGATCAGCGGCCGCACATGGGCCAGGGAAGAGCCTTCGGCACCGGCCAGCAGGATCACCACGGGCAGGCGCTGCTCGACCCAGAAGTCCAGCAGGGCCTTCGCCCGAGCCGAGCTCGGCGCCGTGGCCGAGCGCCACTCCGCCAGGGTACCCAGCTCCCGGACCCGGGCGCGGATCAGCCACAGCAGGCGAGCGGCGACGGGCCGGGGCACCACGGCATCGAACAGCGCCGCCTTGTTGGGATAGTAGCGGTAGAGGTTGCCGGTGGAGACGCCGGCCTCAGCGGCGATGTCGGTCAGCCGCGCCGCGGCGAAGCCCTCGCGCGCGAAGGCCTCGGCCGCGGCGGCCAGGATGCGGGTACGAACGGACGTCTTCAGGGTCTGCGGCATGGGCCTACTCCGCCCCAGTCGGCCAGCGATGGTGCCAGGGCGCCGCTTGCTCAAGCTCCAGGGCCAACCTCAGCAGCAGCGCCTCCTGGCCCAACGGGGCGGCGAAGTGCGAGCCGATCGGCAGGCCTGTGGGCGAGACGTGCAGCGGCACCGACATGGCCGGCCAGCCGGCGATAGAGGCGATGGCGGTGTAGCCGGCCAGGGCCTCGGTGAAGGCCTTGGCCTCGCCGAAGGGCTGGGTGCCCCCGTGGCAGCCCAGTGGGAAAGCCGGGAAGGCCACGGTGGGGCACAGCAGCACGTCGACCCCGGCCATGGCGTGCTCCGCCGCGTCGGCGGCGGCCTGCAGCGCGGTGGCCGCCCGCTCGCCCGCCTCGGGTGGCAGATCTCGCGAACGCGCGATCAGCTCGCGGGTGTAGGGCTCCAGACGCGCCTCGTCGAACGCCGGGCCCATCATGGCGCGAAGCTGCTCGCAGGCGCCGCCCAGGGTCAGCGCCGCCGAGGTGAAGAAGGCATCCCCGGCGGCCCGCGCGTCATACGGCGGCCCCTCGGTGTCCACCACCTCATGGCCCAGCGACTCGCAGAGCCGCCGGGTGTCCGCTAGCGCCTCCAGAACCTCCGGCTCGGGCCGCGTGCCGTCGGCGGTGCGCTCGTAGAGCCCGATGCGCAGCCGGCGGCGCAGCGGCTCGATCACCCGGCCGACCTTCCCGCCCGGCAGGTCCGCCTCGTCGCTTTCCACCACGGACAGCCAGGTGGCGCTGTCGCGTACGCTGCGCGACACGCAGTGCTCGCTGATCATCCGGGTGAAGGGAGTGTCGGCGGCCTGGCCGGTGGAGAGGTGCCGGCCCCGGCTGGGCTTGAAGCCGAACAGCCCGCAGAAGGACGCCGGGCCGCGGATCGAGCCACCCCCGTCGGAGGCGTGGGCGACGGGGACCATGCCGGAAGCCACCGCGGCCACCGCCCCGCCGGACGAGCCGCCGGTCGAGCGGGAAAGATCCCAGGGGTTGCGGGTGGCCCCGCCGGCCAGGGTCTCGGTGGTGCCCAGCAGGCCGAACTCCGAGGTAGTGCTCTTGCCCACCACGACCAGCCCGCTGGCGTCTAGGGCCTCGGTATAGGGCGAGCCGGCCGGCGGCACCTGCCCCTGGAACAGCCGCGAGCCCATCCCCAGCGGCAGGCCGGGATAGGCGACGAGATCCTTGAGCAGCGTCGGCACCCCGGCAAAGGGGCCCGTCGTCCCGACGCTGCGCGCCTTCTCCCGGGCGAGCTCGGCGTCGCTCGCCGCCACCGTATTGATCGACGGGTTCAGCCGCTCGATGCGGCGGATGGCCGCCTCCACCAGTTCCAGCGGCGTGACCTCGCCACGCTCGACCAGTTGCGCCTGCGACGTGGCGTCCAGGCGAGCGAGCTCATCATCCTTATACCTACTGACTTGATCCGACACGATGGGATCTCCTCATATCCGGTCATAAGCGAATAGTGAATGCACCATTCACTTTAGCTATGCGCCGTGAAAACGCAAGGTAATAGCACCGCTGGAAAGCCTACATATGAATAACTACATAGACGGGCATACTAAAGAAGGTCACTGAGCATTCTTTCCAACCGGTGGCAGCTCTCCTCATTAAGTTCACTAAGAGGAGGGCGAGGAGCACCTACTTCAAGCCCTTTCAGGCGAAGACCAGCTTTAATAGTACTTGGGAGCCCTCCGCGAAGAATGAAGTCAAGTAAGGGAAGCTGTCGGTAAAACAGGCCTTTTGCCTTGTCTAGCTCCCCTGTGATTACGGCTGAGTAAAGCTGGCAATTTAGATCCGGTATGAGATTGGGCGCCGCGGTACACCAACCCTTCGCCCCGGCAACGAATGCTTCTAAGGCTAAAGGATTACAGCCATTATAGAAGGGTAACTCTCCTTCAGAGCGCAGATTCAATTGGTGCATGCGCTGTATGTCTCCCGTGCTCTCTTTGACCATAGTCACATTGTCCACCGAGCTGACAATACGCATGATCAGATCCACGGACATATCGATGCCACTGGTCCCTGGATTATTATAAAGCATAATGGGGATGCTGAGGCTATCCCCTACGACACGGTAATGTTCAAATATCTCTTCCTCGCTGAGCTTCCAGTAGGAAATTGGCAGCATCATAACCGCATCGGCGCCATGCTCCTCAGCGAAGCGGGCACGCCTCTGCGTACCAGCCGAGGTTAGATCAGAAACACTGACAATTGTAGGAACACGTCGATCGACCTGATTCAGAGAGAACTCCGCTACTGTATTCCATTCCTCTTCACTTAAATAGGCACCCTCACCTGTGCTACCAAGCGGAGCGATCGCGTGTACTCCGCCTTCAATCAGCCGCTCGATAGATTTTCCGAGTGCCGGCAAGTCAAGGCGACCTTCAGCATCAAATGGGGTGATAGTGTAACCAATTATTCCATGAATGGACTCTACAGACATTGTTAGCTCCTAAAAAATAAAGAATATGAAACAAACGAACTATCGATTAATCAGCTCAGACAATCAGCGTGCTGACGCAGGGCCCGGCGTGCGTAATAATTGAAGGCCGCACCATGACGCTTGGGTTTTGAAATCCAGTCATGAGCCTCACGACCAAGTTCTGGTGGGATAGGGCGGATCTCACCAGCAGGCATTGCCAAAAGCTGCAGTCTGGCGGCGCGTTCAATTAACATGGCGATAACACAAGCCTCCTCGATCGATGTCCCGGTAGACAACTGACCATGGTGAGAGAGAAGAATGGATCGCTTATCCCCCAATGCTTCAGAAATAATCTCTCCTTCCTCGTTGCCCACCGGCACACCCGGCCAGCTCTTTAGAAAGGCACAGTCTTCGAAGAGAGGACAGATATCCATATGAGATACTGCAAGCGGTACCTCGAGCATCGATAAAGCAGCAACGTGTAATGGATGTGTATGTATGATACAGTTCACATCTTCACGAGCTCTGTAAACCCAGCTATGAAAACGGTTTGCAGGATTAGGCATACCGTTGCCTTCCAAAACGTTGAGATCTTCATCAACCAGAAGTAAGTTGCCGGCACTGATCTCATCGAACCCCAACCCCAGGCGTTGGGTATAATACGTTCCAGACTCTGGACCACGGGCAGTGATCTGGCCAGCAAGCCCCGAGTCGTGACCACCCTCGAAGAGAATTCGACAGGTTAGAGCCAGCTTTTGGCTGTGGGTCCAGGTATTATCGCTAAGACCGGTCTTCATTTGCTTTTCTGCGTGGCGAACCAGCTCGTCTTTGGAAGTCTGCATGGTCGTCATATCATGTCCTTATCGCCGCTTGCGGCGAAGCTGCGGTTCTGCGGCTCCAAAGGCGCCGCCAGGTGACACAGAAAACCATATATGACACATTGTGTCATGCGCAACCCAAAATTGAGAGACCTCACCGAAAAATGTCTATGCGACTGAAAATATTGAGAAAAAAGCTTGGCGTCACGCTGGAATCTCTGGCGGAGCGAACAGGAATGAGCAAAAGCTACCTGTCGAAGATCGAACGGGGGCTGAATACCCCGTCGATAGCGTCAGCTCTTAAAGTAGCCAAAGCCTTAAGCGTTCCGGTTGAAGAGCTGTTCTCCGATGAGGTCGATGCTCCGCAGGGCTATAGCATCGTGCGCGCCGATCAACGAGGTACCTTGACCAACGGTGATGATGGTCTATCGTACGCTTCGTTGGCAAAAATGGTCGGAAACCGTCAGCTGCTCCCGTTCATGCTCTACCCGAAAGAAGAATTCAATCAGTCTGCCTTTAAAGAACACATGGGCGAAGAGTTCATTTTCGTACATGGCGGGGAGGTGGAAATCGATTTCAGGACTGAGCGGGTCACACTAAACGTCGGAGACGCACTGCATTTCGATGCACAAAAACCCCACCGAATACGGTCCATAGGCGACACTCGAGCCGAGCTATTAGTAGTCGTAACTAGCGATAATTAATGGGAAAGTCATGGACAGCCTCTGCCTCCAGAGTGATCGAAGCCTCTAGAGCAAACAACTAAAGCTATCAATACCCTTCCAGGAGAGGAACTTCCTTTACTCACCTCTCCTTCATCGAAAACCTGTACAAAACCCACCTTAAGAGTGGAGCGATATTCACGATAGCTCATGGCCAATTAATCTCAGTAGGGGGACGCACCGAGCCAGAAATTTCGGGAACCAGATCGCAGCATGACCGGCCGTTAGAAGCCGCTCACCTTGACCTCGCTCCTCACCGGCCTATCATGCATATTGCAAGTGCTGTCGCTGACAGTCCGGGTGGCCTCCCCCGGCAACAACGAGGTGCCCTGCCCAAGATCGCTGCGCATCCTGCAAGCGATCGCCGCGACCGCGGTCGGATGCTCCCTCCTCTCCGTGCCGACTGGCACTGCCTGAACCTGCCCTCATGGGGCTGGGCCAACTCCCGTGATGCCTGATCCGTGGTGACGCGTCTGCGTGCCGTCATCTGGCCATGTTCTGCCACACGCCGACGCTCTGCCACCTGCATCAGGCAAGCCCGTCTCTGTGCCCGAGGCACAGAGACGGGCCAGCCCACCCCGCTGCGATCCCCGCTATGACGGGCCGCGGCTGAATCTTCCGTCGGACGAAAACCGACGAACTCTGCCTCCGCCGTGCAAGACGGCACCCTGAAACCGTCCCTTCGAAGGGGACACGACGACACCTGGCCGGGCGGCCCTCTCCGATCGCGAGGGCCGGGGCAGCTGCCCTACGCCGGAGCCGGCAGCCTCGCTGCCGGCATGCGATACCCCCGCCATAGCACCCGAAACCAGCGTCGTCGCCGAGCGATCCGCGCCTGCCGAGCGCCACAACCGGCACCCCCAGGGCCTGCGCGAGCCCCAATCGCTGCGTATCACTGACCACTTGAGGAGGGGATCGGGGGATCCGACCGACAGCAGCACATGGGACGAGGCAACAATTTCGGGCTCAAGACCCGCGACCTGGCCAAGGCGGGCCGGTTCGCGGCCAACGCCGCCGCCAAGCGCGGCGACCTGGGCTACCAGACCGCCGCCGACCTCGGCGATCGCTGGGGGCGGTTCGCGCGGTTCTGTCACGACCAAGGCATCCGCCGCATGGAGCAGATCTCCCGGGAGACGGTGATCGCCTACGGCCATCAGCTGGCCCAGGGCGATCGACCACTGGCTCCCAGCACGGCCCAGAACGCCATCAGCGCGGTGAACAGCGTGATGGGCCTGGCCACCCAGGGCCGTTGGGCGCGCGTCAGTGCGGTCGCGGACTGCCGGCTCGCCCAACGCTCATCAGTGCGTGAGCACGCCCCGACGCTGGACCGCCAACCGGTCGAAGCGGCAACCGAGCAGCTGCGCGAGGCCGGCCACGATCGCGGCGCCGCGGTCCTCGAGCTGGCCCGAGAGCTCGGCCTGCGCAGCAAGGAGGCCTCGCTGTTGGACGCCCGCCGGGCCGTCGATCAGGCCCGAGACCGTGGCGAGATCGTCGTCAGCGACGGCACCAAGGGTGGCCGGGCCCGCGTGGTGCCGGTAACCCCGGCCCAGCAGTTGACGCTCGAGCGCGCCACCCAGGCCCAGCAGGACGCACGCAGCCTGATCCCAGCCGACCAGAGCTGGGCCGCTTGGCGTCACGGCGGCCTGCGCAACGCGCGCGAGGCCCTGCAGGCCCAGGGGATCCCGCGGATCCACGACCTACGCGCCACCTATGCCAGCGAACGCTACGCGCAGCTGACCGGTCAGCCGATCCCGCTGCACGGTGGCCGGGCCGATCGCGATGCCGACCAGGTGGCCCGCCTGCAGGTCGCCCAGGAGCTCGGCCACAACCGCCTCGAGGTGGTCGCCGCCTACATCGGAGGGCGCGCTCGATGCCCCTCCCTCTGGAGATCCGTCACCGGCTGCGCCTGCACGCTGCCCGCGGCGGCAAGGCCGCGCGCCGGCGCCAGGTGCGGCGCGTTGAAGAGTTCGTCGCCTGGTGTGGCTGCGACCCTCGCCAGATCGGCCGCGGCCACGTGCACCGCTACTTCCGGGCCCAGGGCTTCGCCCCCACGACGGCTCGGGACTACTGGTACGCGATTCGGCTGCTGTGGCGTGTGCTGGGTCGACCCCTGGATCCACCGCGTCCTCTAGGATGACGACAAGGCTCAGATCCCTCTATGATCCAACAAGAGATCAATTTAATCAGGAGGTGCCAATGAGTGCGGAGTGGTTGCTGGGAGGCCTATTCCTGGTCTGCGCTGGGTTGCTAGTGTTCGCCGGCATCATCAGCTATCGCGAGCATCGCCGGCGCCAGTCACGGCACTAACAACGCCCCTCCCAGACTACCCCGGCGAAGGTGACCCCGTACGCGGCGCCCGAAAGGCGCCTGCTATCGCCTGTCCGCCTCGCTTCGCTCGTTGGCGGGTGTCATCCTTCACTCGACCGCCGGGGTCGCTGCGCTCCCACCTGACGGCCGATCTCGGGCCGCACCTAGGAAGCTGATCGGTTCCCGATATTTCCCCCCTAAACCCCTGGTCAGCAGTATGGCAATTGGTGGGACGTGTTCCCTATTATCCCGCGTCAGCGGGATGCAGCGAGCACCGCGAGCGGTCACCAGGTCGAAGCCACCGAGCGTGTGTTGTTCGACCATAGCGACGACGTCACCGACATGGAGCCACCCCCTTCTCTGCTAAACCGGGCCGAAGGCCATCTCGCAGACCTTCCGCCAATAATCCACCAGATTTCCGCCACTTCCGCCGTATCCGCCACCACTCAAGAGCATCCATAGTGGTGAAGCAATAACGGGTATCATTAGCGTGCTTATATATAGAAAAGCATATAACTTGCTTTTGTTGAGAGTGGTTACAGCTCGAAGGATGGCAAAGAAAAAGGGCTTACGGATAACCGCAAGCCCTTGAATTCTTTGGCGCGCCCTAAAGGATTCGAACCTTTGACCTTCGCCTCCGGAGGGCGACGCTCTATCCAGCT
The DNA here is from genome assembly GCF_003966155.1 of Halomonas nitroreducens. Taxonomy (GTDB): domain Bacteria; phylum Pseudomonadota; class Gammaproteobacteria; order Pseudomonadales; family Halomonadaceae; genus Halomonas; species Halomonas nitroreducens. The sequence goes on along the minus strand of NZ_RXNS01000007.1, from coordinate 15,472 downwards.
GAGCTAAGGGCGCGCTGTGCCTGAAGACCGATGACTACCAGGCGAGCGACATCCTACCGTGCTGCCCCTTCGCTGTCCAGCCGCCGGCGGCCAAGGCAGCCTTCCGGCACACCCCGCCCTTGCCCGGGAGCATGATCTCCAGCATTTTCCAGCAGTTGGCGATACGGCTATACTGGCGCCCATTGTGCGCGTCATGGCGTCCTCCGGCTGTCGTGATGCCGACCGTGATTCAATGACAAGACCGTCAAAGAGGTGGTGAGAGTGAAATCCAGCAAGCTGATCATGGGGTGCCTGGCCACCCTCGGCCTGACCACGGGCATGGCCTTCGCCCAAGAGGACGTCGACCGGGACGCCATCGCCGACCGCCTGGCGCCGGTGGGCGAGCTGTGCGTGCAGGGCGAAGACTGCGGCACCGCCATGGCGGCCAGCAGCGGCGGCGATAGCGCGTCTTCCGGCGGCGGCGTGGATGGCGAGAGCATCTACAACAACGTCTGCATGGCCTGTCACGACACCGGCGCCGCCGGCGCACCCAAGCGTGGCGACGAGTCGGCCTGGAGCGAGCGCACCGGCCAGGGCTTCGAGACCCTGCTCAGCCACGCCATCAACGGCTATAACGCCATGCCGGCCCGCGGCGGCAACCCCAACCTCTCCGACGAGGAAGTGCAGGCCGCCGTAGCCTACCTGGTCGAGCCGGTCATGGACGTGCCCGCCGCGGCCAGCGGCGGCGGCGACGCGGCCGCCGAGAGCGAAAGCACCGGGAGCGAGAGTGCCGAGGCCGCCGGTGGCGAGAGCGCCGAGGCGTCCACCGCCAGCGTCGACGGGGAAGGCGTGTACAACTCGGTGTGCATGGCCTGCCATGACACCGGTGCCGCCGGTGCCCCCAAGAAGGGCGATGCCGAGGCCTGGGCCTCGCGCCTCGAGAAGGGCACCGAAACCCTCTATGACCACGCCATCAACGGCTTCAACGCCATGCCCGCCAAGGGCGGCAACCCGAGCCTCTCGGATGCCGAGGTCAAGGCCGCTGTCGACCACCTGGTCGGCAGCGTCGAGTAAAGGCCGGCCGGTCAGCGAAACGCAGCGGGGCACCATTCGGCGCCCCGCTTGCATTCTACGCCCTTCGAACCTCGAACCTCGAACCTCGAACCTCGAACCTCGAATCCAGGATCAGCCCAGCAGCGAGCGCAATCCGGCGATGGCATCCTTGCCCCGGGCCTGCTTCTTCTCCGGATCCTCGCGGTCGGCCCGCCCCTCCCACTCCAGCGCATCCTCGGGCAGCTCGTCCAGGAAGCGGCTCGGCGTGCAGTCCATCAGCTCGCCATAGGCCTTGCGCTGGCGGGCCAGGGTCAGGGTCAGGGTTCGCCGTGCCCGGGTGATCCCCACATAGGCCAGGCGACGCTCCTCCTCCACGGTGCCCACCTCGATGGCGTTACGGTGGGGCAGCAGCTCCTCCTCGAGCCCCATCAGGTACACATGGGGGAACTCGAGCCCCTTGGAGGCATGCATGGTCAGCAGCTGGACCCGGTCGGAGTCGTCCTCCTCGGCCTGCTGCTCGAGGATGTCGCGAAGCACCAGCCGCGAGATGGCCGACTCCACGTCGTCGGTCTCGGTCGTGGTGCTCGCGGCGGCCTCCTCCGCCCGTTCTTCGGGATCGGCCTGCATCGACTTCTCGAGCTGGTCGATCAGCGTCCAGACGTTGGCCATGCGCCGTTCGGCGATGGTCGGGGCGCTGGCGTTCTGGTAGAGCCAGGCCTCGTAGTCCATGTCGCGCAGCATCTCGCGAATCGCGGCGAGGGCATCGCCACCGTCCATGCGCCGGCGCACGCCATCGATGAAGTGGGTGAAGCGGCCCAGGCGCTCCACGGCACGGGTGGGCAGTTGCTCGGCCAGCCCCAGCTCGTGACAAGCGGCGAACAGCGAGGTGCCGCGCTCGGTGGCGTAGTTGGCCAGCTTCTCCAGGGTGCCGGGACCGATCTCGCGGCGCGGCACGTTGACGATGCGCAGGAAGGCATTGTCATCCGACGGATTGATCAGCAGCCGCAGGTAGGCCATGGCATCCTTGATCTCCCCCCGGGAAAAGAAGGAGGTGCCCCCGGAAAGCTTGTAGGGCACCTGGTAGTGCTGCAGCTTCAACTCGAGCAACCGGGCCTGGAAGTTGCCGCGATAGAGCACCGCGAAGTCGCGCCACTCGGCACGCTCCTTGATGCGCCGCGTCAGGATCTCGCTGGCCACCCGCTCGGCCTCGGCCTCCTCGTGACGGTTGACCACCACACGGATCGCCTCGCCCTGGCCCATGTCCGACCACAGGGTCTTCTCGTAGACATGGGGGTTGTTGGCGATCAGGGTGTTGGCGGCACGCAGGATGGTGCCGGTGGAGCGGTAGTTCTGCTCGAGCTTGATGACGTTGAGCCGCGGGAAGTCCTCCCCCAGGGTCACCAGGTTCTCGGGACGCGCGCCGCGCCAGGCATAGATCGATTGGTCGTCGTCGCCGACCACGGTGAAAGTCTGGCGCTCGCCCATCAGCATGCGCACCAGCTGGTACTGGCTGACGTTGGTGTCCTGGTACTCGTCCACCAGCATGTAGTGGATCTTGCGCCGCCAGCGGGCCAGGGCCTCGGGGTCGTCGCGCAGCAGGGTCACCGGCAGCAGGATGAGGTCGTCGAAGTCCACCGCGTTGTAGGCCTTGAGGTGGCGCACATAGGCCTCGTAGACCCTTGCGGCGAACTGCTCGCTGTCGTCGGCGGCATGGGACAGCGCCTGCCCCGGCAGCACCAGATCGTTCTTCCAGTTGGAGATGGCCGCCTGCACCTGATTGATCGCCTCGGCGTCGACCTGGGCGTCCTTGTTCATCAGGTCGCGCAGCAGGGCCTTGGCATCCTCGGGGTCGAACAGCGAGAAGCCGGGCTTGTAGCCCAGGGCCTTGAGTTCGCCGCGGATGATGTTGAGCCCCAGGGTATGGAAGGTCGAGACGGTGAGGCCATGGCCCTCGCGGCCCTGGAGCATCTGCCCCACCCGCTCCTTCATCTCCCGGGCGGCCTTGTTGGTGAAGGTCACCGCGGCGATGCGGCGGGCGCTCATGCCACACTCCTGCACCAGGTAGGCGATCTTGGTAGTGATCACGCTGGTCTTGCCGGAGCCGGCACCGGCCAGCACCAGGCAGGGCCCGTCGATGGCGCGCACGGCCTCCTGCTGGCGAGGGTTGAGCCTGGCGAGGCGACTGGCGATGCTGGGGGTCATTCGAGCTCCCTTGGTTCGGCGGCGGGCTCGCGGCCGGCCCCCGGATGGCCGGCCCCCGCGAAGTCGAGCTGGCGCCAGGCCTCGTAGACCACCACCGCACAGGCATTGGACAGGTTCAGGCTGCGGCTCTTCGCCAGCATGGGGATGCGAAGGCGCTGGGCCTCGGGCAGGGCATCGAGCATCGCCTGGGGCAGGCCGCGGGTCTCGGGGCCGAAGACCAGGGCGTCGCCCTCGCGATAGGCGGGGACATGGTAACCGGTGTGCCCCCGGGTCGAGACGGCGAAGACCCGGCCGGGCGCCACGGCGTCGACAAAGGCCGCCCAGTCGGGATGCACCCGCACCCGAGCCCACTCATGGTAGTCGAGACCGGCGCGGCGCAGCCGCTTGTCGTCCAGGGTGAAGCCCAGCGGCTCGATCAGGTGCAGCCGGAAGCCGGTGTTGGCGCACAGCCGGATCAGGTTGCCGGTATTGGGCGGGATCTCGGGCTGGTAGAGCACCACGTCGAGCATCAACGACTCCTGATATACTGGGCAAAACGCACTCGGGCCCCGAACGGGGCCCGAGAAACCGGCGCGCCCGCCGCTCAGCGCAGTGTCACGCCGTAGCGGTCGCGGTAGGCGCGGATGGCCTCGGCATGGCCGCGCAGGTCGTCGCCGGCGTGGACTTCGAGGTACTCGAGCACCATGTCCAGGGTGACGATGCTGACCACCGGCATGCCGTAGGCGGCCTCGACCTGCTGGATGGCGCTGCGCGGGTCGGCATCGTCGCCACCGCGCTCCTGGCGGTCCAGGGCCACCACCACCCCGGCGGCGCTGGCACCGGCGGCGTCGATCAGCCCCATCACCTCGCGGATGGCGGTGCCGGCGGTGATGACATCGTCGATGATCAGGATACGTCCTGCCAGGGCGGCGCCGACGATATTGCCGCCCTCGCCGTGGGCCTTCGCCTCCTTGCGGTTGAACGCATAGGGCAGGTCACGGTCATGATGGTCGGCCAGGGCCACGGCGGTGGTGGCCGCCAGGGGGATGCCCTTGTAGGCCGGACCGAACAGGACGTCGATCTCGAGACCGCTGTCGGTGATGGCCTGGGCGTAGAAGCGGCCCAGCTTGGCCAGGGCACGACCGGTCTTGAACAGGCCGGCATTGAAGAAGTAGGGGCTGACCCGGCCGGACTTCAGGGTGAACTCGCCGAAGCGCAGCACGCCCTGCTCGATGGCGAATTCGATGAATGCCTGCTGGTAGGGTTGCAGGGACGATGCAACGCGCTGATCCGCCACGGAGCCTCCTATCACGTTTATCGACTGACGCCATTTACCCAAACGTCGAAACGTCGGGTATCATACACGCGCGACGCAAAAGGGACCATGTATGAAAATCGCCACCATCAATGTCAACGGTATCCGCGAGGCGGTCGGTCGGGGCTTTCTCGACTGGCTGGCCAACCAGGATGCCGACGTCGTCTGCGTGCAGAACCTCAAGGCCAAGAGTTTCGAGCTCGACGACAGCATCCTCTACCCGGAAGGGTACGAGGGCTACTTCCTCGACGCCGAGCAGGATGGCTTCTCGGGTGTCGGCATCTACTGCCGCAAGATCCCTAAGGCGATCATGTACGGCCTGGGCTTCCCCCAGTGCGACCATGAAGCGCGCTTCCTGCAGGCCGACTACGACCGCTTCAGCATCGCCAGCTTCCTGATGCCCGACGGCAGCGACCCCGCCGCCAAGCAGGCGTTCATGGCCCAATATCAGGAATACCTGTCCAAGATGGCCCGCAAGCGGCGCGAGTACATCATCTGCGGCACCTGGCACATCGCCCACAAGACCATCGACCTGGCCAACTGGGCCGACAACCAGACCACGCCCGGCTTCAAGCCCGAGGAGCGCGCCTGGATGGACCAGGTGTTCGGCCCGACCGGCTTTATCGACACCTTCCGCGAGATCAACCGCGAGGCCGGCGAGTATACCTGGTGGCCGGCCCTGGACCAGGACCAGCCCCGCGAGCGCCAGGAGGGCTGGCGCATCGACTACCAGGTGGTCGGCCCCAACTTCCGTCGCCACGTGGTGGATGCCTGGATCGATTACGATGCGACTTTCTCGGAGTACGCACCGTTGATCGTCGAGTACGACCTCACGCTCTAAGCGTCTTCCCTTCGTCGCCGTTGCCCCCGCGGCAACGCAACACGCCGGCCGAGTGCCGGCGTGTTGCGTTCGGGAAGGATTGAAGACGACCTTAGCCGCGGATGCCCAGCGCCTCGCGCTGATGGGCGAACAGCTCGGCGCCGGCTGCCTCGGCCAGGTCGAGCATGGCGTTGAGTTCCTCGCGGCTGTAGATGCCGGCCTCGGCGGTCCCTTGCACCTCGATCAGCCCGCCGCCCTCGGCCATCACCACGTTCATGTCGGTATCGGCGCTCGAGTCCTCCGGATAGTCCAGGTCGACCACCGGTACACCCTTGAACAGGCCTACCGACACCGAGCTGACCAGCTGGTGGAAGGGGTCGCCCTTGATCAGCTTCTCGCGCTGCAGGTAACGGATGGCATCGATCAGCGCCACGCAGCCCCCGGTGATGGCCGCGGTGCGGGTGCCGCCATCGGCCTGGATGACGTCGCAGTCCACGGTGATGGTGAACTCGCCGAGCTTCTTGAGGTTTACCACCGCCCGCAGCGAGCGACCGATCAGCCGCTGGATTTCCAGGGTGCGGCCGCCCTGCTTGCCTCGCGAGGCCTCGCGGCCGCCGCGGGTATGGGTCGCCCGGGGCAGCATGCCGTACTCGGCGGTGACCCAGCCCTGCTTCTTGCCGCGCAGCCAGCGCGGCACGCCGGCCTCGACGCTGGCGTTGCACAGCACCCGCGTGTCACCGAATTCCACCAGCACCGATCCCTCGGCATGACGGGTGTAGTCGCGGGTCAGGCGAATATCGCGGGGCTGGTCGGGGGCGCGTCCGCTGGGACGCCGGATGTCCGAGGACATGGCACCTCTCTCGAAGTCGGGAGTGAATGGATTGGCCGCCATTCTACACGGTCTGCCGGCAGAATCGTTTACACTGCCTGACCAATCGCCTGCGCATCAGGAGTCCCCCGATGGTCCACAGCATGACGGCCTTTTCGCGGCAGGACCGCGACGCCGACTGGGGCCGGCTGCAGCTGGAGCTGCGCTCGGTCAACCAGCGCTATCTCGAACCCCACTTCCGCCTGCCGGAGACCCTTCGCGACCTGGAGCCCGGCTTCCGCGACGCCCTGCGCAGTCGCCTGGCCCGGGGCAAGGTGGAGTGCCAGCTGCGCTTCGACCCCGCCGACGGCGACAGCGGCCTGGCGGTCAACCGCCCGCGCCTGGAAGCCCTGGCCGCCGCCCTCGGCGAGGTCCGCAAGACCGTCCCCACGGCCGCCATGCCCGACGCCCTGTCACTGCTCGACCATCCCGGCGTCCTCGACACCCCGGGCCCGGACATGGAGGCCATCAAGGCCGAGGCCAGGGCGCTGTTCGGCGCCGCCCTGGACGACCTGGTCGCCGGCCGCGCCCGGGAGGGCGAGCAGCTCGCCGCCCTCATCCGCGAGCGCCTCGCGGCCATCCGCGTCCAGGTGGCCGAGGTCCGTCGGTTGCTGCCGGAGATTCTCGAGCGCCAGCGCCACCAGCTGCTCGAACGCCTCGAGGCCATGCGCACCGAGCTCGACCCCCAGCGCCTGGAGGCCGAGCTGGTGCTGCTCGCCCAGAAGGCCGACGTGGCCGAGGAGCTCGATCGCCTGGAGACTCATGTCCTGGAGGTGGAGCGCCAGCTCAAGCAGAAAGGCCCGATCGGCCGGCGCCTCGACTTCCTGATGCAGGAACTCAACCGCGAGGCCAATACCCTGTCGTCGAAATCGGTGGTCGCCGAATCGACGCGCTGCGCCGTGGAGCTCAAGGTGCTGATCGAGCAGATGCGCGAGCAGATCCAGAACATCGAGTAGGACACGCATGAGCGTGACGTCGAGCGGCTCTCCCTGGCCAGGCGTGCCCCGCCTTTTGGCCTGGCTGGCGGCGATCCTGGTATTCGTCGGCCTGGTCGCGGCGCCCGCGACCGGCTGGGGGCAGCCAAGTGCCGGCGCGGCCTCGGACAACGCCGACCGGGTGATCGTGGTCGGCGGCGACCACTATCATCCACCTTACGAGTTTCTCGACGAGGACGGTCGCCCCGCCGGCTACAACGTGGAGCTGACCCGGGCCATTGCCGAGGTGATGGGCATCGAGGTGCGCATCGAGCTGGGCCCCTGGAGCGAGATGCGCCGCCGGCTGGAAACCGGCGAGATCGATGTCCTGGAGGGCATGTCCTACTCCGAGGATCGCGACGCCAGCTTCGATTTCGCCCCACCCCACGCCATCGTCCACCAGTCGATCTTCGCCCGTCGCGGTACGTCCCCCGTGGAAGGCCTGGGGGCTCTGCGTGGCAAGGAGGTGATCGTACAGCGCGGCGACATCATGCAGGATCTGCTGATCGGGCAAGAGGTGGGAGCCGAGCTGTTCCCCACCGACACGCATGCCGACGCGCTGCGCGCCCTCGCCGCCGGCCAGCACGACTATGCCCTGGTGGCCAATCTCCCGGCACTGTACCTCAGCCGCGAACTGGGGCTGACCAACCTGGTGCCGGTCGCTCGCCCCTTCTCGCTGCGTTACGGCTATGCGGTGAAAGCGGGCAATGCCGATGTGCTGGCCCAGTTCAGCGAGGGGCTGGCCATCCTCAAGAACACCGGCCGCCACCAGGCCATCTACGACAAGTGGCTGGGGCCGCTGGAGCAGGGCGAGGGCCTGCCGTGGAAGCGGCTCGGCCTGATCGGCGCCATCGCCTCGGCGCTGCTGCTGCTGATCCTGGGTGGCATCGTGGTCTGGAACCGCATGCTCAAGCGCGAAGTGGCCAGCCGCACCGAGGAACTGCGCCGGCAGCAGCAGCAGCTGATCCAGGCCGACAAGATGACCTCGCTGGGCATCCTGGTCTCCGGCGTCGCCCACGAGATCAACAACCCCAGCGGCCTGCTGCTGCTGAACCTGCCGGTGCTGCGGGATGCCTATGACGATGCCCATCCCATTCTCGAGGCCCACTATCGCCAACACGGTGACTTCCCGTTCGGTGGCCTGCCCTACTCGCGCATGCGCGACGAGGTGCCCTCGATGCTCGACGAGATGCTGAAGGGCACCCAACGCATCAAGCGCATCGTCGGCGACCTCAAGGACTTCGCCCGCCAGGGCAGTCGCGACCTCGGCGAGGACCTCCACCTCGACGAGGTGGTCAAGACCGCGCTGCGGCTGGTCGACAACTCGATCCGCCAGGCCACCGACCGCGTCGAGACGCACTACGCGGGCAACCTGCCCACCGTGCGGGGCAATGCCCAGCGCATCGAGCAGGTAGTGATCAACCTGGTGCTGAATGCCTGCCAGGCCCTCGATCACCGCGGGCAGACGCTCGTCCTGGTCACCCGCCACCTTGCCGAGCGCCGGGTGGTGCTGCTGGAAGTGCGCGACGAGGGACGGGGCATCGATCCGGCGACACTCTCCCGGCTGACCGATCCCTTCTTCACCACCCGGCGCGAGAGCGGCGGCACCGGCCTGGGGCTATCGGTCTCCGCCGGCATCGTCCGCGAGCATGGCGGCGACCTGACCTTCGCTTCATGCCCCGGGGAGGGCACCACCGTCACCCTGACGCTGCCCGTAGAGCCGACCGACGACGACACCTCCGATCAGGACGAGCGACGAGCATGAACCTCTATCCTGCCTTCGGCCTGCTGCTGGTCGATGACGAACCCTCCTTCCTGCGCAGCCTGAGCATCGCTCTGGAGCGCAGTGGCGGCATCAACCACCTCCATCGCTGCCAGGACAGCCGTCAGGTGATGGACATCCTGTCACGGGAGAACATCGGCCTGGTGACCCTGGACCTCACCATGCCCCACCTGTCGGGCGAGGCACTGCTCAGGCGCATCGTCGAGGAGCACCCCGACGTTGGCGTGATCGTGATCAGCGGCCTGAACCAGGTGGAGACCGCCGTCGAGTGCATCAAGTACGGGGCCTTCGACTACTTCGTCAAGACCGACGAACAGAGCCGACTGATCGAGGGCATCAAGCGGGCCATTCGCCTGCAGGAGCTGCGCCAGGAAAACCTGGAGCTGCGTCGGCGTTTCCTCAATGACACCCTGGAACACCCCGAGGCCTTTGCCGATCTCATCACTGACGACAAGGCCATGCGCTCGGTCTTCCAGTACCTCGAGTCGGTGGCACCGAGCGGCCAGCCGCTGCTGATCGGTGGCGAGAGCGGGGTCGGCAAGGAGCTGATCGCCCGAGCAGCCCATGCGCTGAGTGGCCGCCGTGGCCCGCTGGTCTGCGTCAATGCGGCGGGGCTCGATGACAACGTCTTCGCCGACACCCTGTTCGGCCACCAGAGGGGAGCCTTCACCGGGGCCGATCGCCCCCGGGCCGGGATGGTCGAGCAGGCGGCGGACGGCACCCTGTTTCTCGACGAGATCGGTGACCTGAGCCCGGCCTCCCAGGTCAAGCTGCTGCGACTGCTGCAGGAGGGCGAGTACTACCCCCTGGGCAGCGATCGCCCCAAGCGAGCCCGGGCGCGCATCGTGGTGGCGACGCATCACGACCTCGACGCGCGGCAGCGAGACGGCGGCTTCCGCAAGGATCTCTACTACCGGCTGCGCACCCACCAAGTGTGGATTCCCCCGCTGCGCCAGCGCAAGGGGGATATCCCGCTGCTGATGGACCATTTTCTCGCCGAAGCCGCCGACGAGCTCGGCAAGACGCCACCGACCTATCCCCCCGAATTGCCGGTGCTGCTGGCCAACTATGCCTTCCCCGGCAACGTGCGCGAGCTGCGCGCCATGGCCTATGACGCCATGAGCGTCCACCGCTCGCGGACGCTGTCCATGGAGGTGTTCAAGCGCGCCATCGCCTCCGGCCGACCCCATCTCCCAGCGACGGCCGAGGCGTCCACCGAGCGCGCCGTCTTCGCCCCGGACGAGCCCCTGCCGACGCTGCACGAGGTCGCCGACCTGCTGGTCCGCGAGGCCATGCGTCGCGCCGAGGACAACCAGTCCATCGCCTCGCGTCTGCTGGGCATCTCCCAGCCGGCGCTGAGCAAGCGGCTGAAGAAGCTGCGCGACTCGGGGCATGAACCCCTATAACCTTCCTGCGCTCATAACCCAGGTTATACCCTCGATCAATTCCTTTTATTTCAATTATTTACACAGAAAATCCCGGTGCGAGCCGGTTCAGGGTTATACCCCTTCGGCACCACCACCCGCCACCTGAATCACCTGAAACAGCTTTTAATTCAGTCATCTAGATTAAAAGCACTCCGCTGGCACGCGCCTTGCCTCTAGATAGGGTGGCTCCCCGCCGGGAGCCACCCCAATTCCAAGAGCAAGAGGTTCGACGACCGATGCCAACAACAACGATTGCAGCCGCCATGGCCGCGACGCCAACCGGCACCACCCAGTGCGCCACAACGCAGGGAGGTGTCGAATGCTGGACCTGATCAATGACCTGCTATGGGGCAAGGTGCTGATCGCCTTGCTGGTCGCCGTCGGAATCGGCTTCACCCTGGCCTCCCGCTGCGTCCAGTTCCGCTACTTCGGGCGCATGTTCCGGATCCTCAGCGCCAGCCAGGCCTTCAAGCGCGACCAGCACGGCCACCTGAGCTCCTTCCAGGCCCTGCTGCTGTCGGTGGCCGGCCGGGTCGGCGGCGGCAACATCGCCGGCGTCGCCGTGGCCATCACCCTCGGCGGCCCGGGCGCCGTGTTCTGGATGTGGGTGGTCGGCCTGATGGGCATGGCCACCAGCTTCCTCGAGTGCACCCTGGCCCAGGCCTACAAGACCGCCGAGCCCGACGGCACCTATCGCGGCGGCCCGGCCCGCTACATCGCCCGCGGGCTCGGCCGTCGCTGGACCTGGCTGGCCGGCCTCTACTCGGTGCTGCTGCTGGCCACCTTCGGCTTCGCCTTCACCGCCCTGCAATCCTACGCCGTGGCCACCTCCTTCGACGATGCCTTCGGCGTGCCCGTGCTCTACAGCGGCCTCGCCCTGGCCCTGCTGGTGGGCCTGATCATCTTCGGCGGCGTCAAGCGGATCGCCCGGGTCACCGAGGTGCTGGTCCCGGTGATGGCGGGTGGCTACCTGCTGATCGCCCTGGTGGTGCTGGGCCTGAACATCACCCAGCTGCCCGACGTCATCGCCCTGATCGTCAACAGCGCCTTCGGCCTCGAGCCGGCCATCGGCGGCGGCATCGGCGCGGCGATCCTGATGGGGGTCAAGCGCGGCCTGTTCTCCAACGAGGCGGGGCTAGGCAGCGCGCCGAACGTCGCCGCCGTCGCCTATGTGCCGCACCCCATCAACCAGGGTATCGTCCAGGCCTTCTCGGTGTTCATCGACACCATGATCATCTGCTCGGCCACGGCCTTCATCATCCTGCTCGGCGGGGCCTATGACCCGGCCGCCGGCGCCGGGATCGACGGCATTGCCCTGACCCAGGCGTCGCTGGCCGACCATGTGGGGGAGTGGGGCCGCAGCTTTGTCAGCATTGCGCTGCTGCTGTTCGGTTTCAGCACCATCCTCTACAACTACTATCTGGGCGAGAACAGCCTCGACTTCTTCAGCCACCGCAACCGCACGCTGTTCAACGCCTTCCGGCTGACCATCATCGGCCTGTGCACCTGGGGGGCGACGACCGACCTGGGCACCATCTTCGCCTTCGCCGATACCACCATGGGCCTGCTGGCCCTGGCGAACCTCATCGCCCTGATCCTGCTGTTCAAGCCGGGATTGCGCTTCATGCGTGACTTCGACGACCAGATCCAGGCCGGGGTGAAACAGCCGATCTTCGACGCCGCCACCTTCGACGACCTGAACGTTGATCCGGCTGCCTGGGAGATCGAGCCCGAGGACCGCAAACGGGCCCAGCGGGCCGCCGCGGCCGCACCGGCCACCCGGTGAACCGACCAGGGCCCGGCGTCGTCCGGGCCCTTTCCCGCCAGCCGAGGTCCCAGGATGACCACTCCCTCCCACACCGCCCGGCCGCGGCCCGGCAGTTCGCCGGCGCTTCAGGCCTGGGTGGACGAGATCGCCGAGCGTGCCAGGTCGCGACTCGGCACGGGCCGGGTCGCCGACTATATCCCGGCCCTGGCGGACCAGGACCCTGAACGCTTCGGTCTCGCCCTGTGCACCAACGACGGCAACCTCTATACAGCCGGCGACGCCGGGATGCCCTTCTCGATCCAGAGCCTGTCGAAGGTACTGCTGCTGAGCCTGGCGCTGCGCACCCACGGGGATGTCCTGTGGCGGCGCGTCGGCCTCAACCCATCGGGCATGCCGTTCAACTCCCTGATGCAGCTGGAGACCGAGGGCGGCAAGCCCCGCAACCCCTTCATCAACGCCGGGGCCATCGTGGTCGCCGACCACCTGGTCAGCGCCTTCGCCACGCCGTCGAAACACCTCCAGGACATCGCCAGGACCCTGTCGGGCAATCCGCGGGTGCTGATCGACCACGAGGTCCTGGGGTCGGAATGGCGTCATCGCGCCCGCAATGCCGCCGCGGCCTACCTGATGAAGGCCTTCGGCAACCTCGACAACGAGGTCGACGAGGTGCTGGAGACCTATTTCGCCTGCTGCGCTCTGCGTATGAGCTGCCGCGATCTCGCCGTGGCCCTGAACTACCTGGCGGCCGATGGCCGGGCACTGACCACGGGCGAGCGCTTCGTCCCCCCCGCCATGGCGCAGCGCATCAATGCACTGATGTTCACCTCCGGGATGTACGACGCCGCGGGTGACTTCGCCTACCGCGTGGGGCTGCCGGCGAAGAGTGGCGTGGGCGGCGGCATCGTCGCCATCGTCCCCGGGCAGATGTCGATCTGTGCCTGGTCGCCGGCGCTCGATGCCAGCGGCAACTCGGTGGCCGCCCAGTACGCCCTGGAACGCGTTGCCGAGGGGCTCGGCCGCTGGTCACCGGGCGCCACCCGGTTTTCCTCGCCACCGGCGCCCTGACCTCTCCCCTGACTGAATGTAGTTTTATTACTTAAAAATACCCACAACTTCTCGCAGATAGCGGGCCACACCCCTATACTTTCGCCTCAAGTTTTAGTCATTTTCCTCGCTTCCTGCCCCGCGGGAGCGCCTGCCCAGGAGAGGAGCCGCCATGGCGTCCCCCATTACCGGCGCCGAGGCGCGCCACCCCCGTCTGGCCGAGCTGGCACTGGCCCTCGGCGGCTTCGGCATCGGCACCAGCGAGTTCGTGATCATGGGCCTGATGAACCGGGTCGCCGCCGATCTTCAGGTGGCCACCGCCGATGTCGGCTACGCCATCTCCAGCTATGCCCTCGGCGTGGTCGTGGGCGCCCCGCTGATCGCGGCCCTGGCCGCCCGGGTCCCGCGTCGCGCCCTGCTGATCGCGCTGATGCTGGTCTTCGCCGTCGGTAACCTCGCCAGCGCCCTGGCCACGACCTTCTGGCCCTTCGTCGGCCTGCGCTTCCTCGCCGGCCTGCCCCACGGCGCCTACTTCGGCGTTGCCGCCCTGGTGGCCGCGGCGGCCGTGCCCATCGACCAGCGCGCCCGGGCGGTCAGCCGGGTGATGCTCGGCCTGACCAGCGCCATCGTGGTAGGGGCGCCGCTGGCCACCTGGGCCGGACAGTGGCTCGGCTGGCCGGTAGCCTTCGCCGGCGTCGGCGGCATTGCCCTGGCCACCGCCGGGCTGATCCGCCTGTGGGTGCCCCCCCAGGCGTCCAACCCCCAGGCCAGCCCCCGCCGCGAGCTGTCGGGGCTGTTCAAGCGACGCGTACTGGGCACCCTGGGCGTGGCCAGCATCGGCTTCGGCGGCATGTTTGCGGTGTTCAGCTATGTGGTGCCGACCCTTGCCACCCAGGCCGGCATGCAGGAGACACTGGGCCCCTGGGTGCTGGCGATCTTCGGCCTCGGCACCATCCTCGGCAACCTGGTCGGCGCCCGGGTCGCCGACAGGAACCTGCTCCGGGCGATCCCCGGCATCCTGGCATGGTGCCTGGTGGTCCAGGGCGGCTTCTACTTCGCCGCCAATCAGCTGATCGCCGGACTGATCTTCGTCGGCCTGGTGGGCACCAGCATGGCCCTGGGGCCGGCGCTGCAGACCCGCCTGATGGACGTCGCCGGCGACGCTCAGACCATGGCGGCCTCGATGAACCATGCCGCCTTCAACTGCGCCAATGCCCTGGGCGCCTGGCTGGCGGCCATGGTCATCAAGGCCGGGGCGGACTGGTCGGCCAGCGGGCTGGTCGGCGCCGGCCTGGCGCTCGGCGGACTGCTGGTGTTTGCGGCCGACCGGCGGCTGGAGCGGCGGTCGCGCCTGCGGGCGGCCGCCGCCTGAGCGCCGAGCGGGGCTCTGTGGCGAAGGGGGCAATCTGTGCGATACTTCGCGCCTTGCCGAGCCGCTCACTCTTCGCTGTCAACGTCAGGGACCTCGCTCATGCCCCAAGGTACGCTCTTCATCGTTTCCGCACCCTCCGGCGCCGGCAAGACCAGCCTGGTGCGCGAGCTGATCGAAAGCCTCGACGGCATCCAGGTCTCGGTGTCGCACACCACCCGGCCGCGACGCGACGGCGAGGTCGACGGCGTGAACTACCACTTCGTCGACAAGGCGGCCTTCGAGACGATGATCGAGCGAGGGGAGTTCTTCGAGCACGCCCGGGTGTTCGACAACTACTACGGCACCTCGCGCCGGGCGGTGCAGGCCCTGCTCGCCGCCGGCCAGGACGTGATCCTCGAGATCGACTGGCAGGGCGCCCGCCAGGTCCGCGCCCAGCTGCCCGACGCGGTGTCGATCTTCATCCTGCCGCCCTCCCGGGAAGAACTGGAACGGCGGCTCTCGGGCCGGGGCACCGACGAGCACGCGGTGATCGCCTCCCGCATGCGCGAAGCGGTCAGCGAGATGTCCCATCACGATGAATACGACTATCTGGTGATTAACGACGATTTCACCACCGCCATGCGGGAGCTGCAGTCCCTGGTCATCGCCCGTCGCCTGACCCTCGAGCGTATTCAGGAGCGCCACGGGCCGCTGCTGGCGGCGCTCTTGTCAGGGGAGCCGGGGGTCGAGTAATCTATCCGATCTATTCATTGGTGGAATCCCCGGGGCGCAGCGACGTCGGCCGGGGCTTCGCCCGTCAGCATTCAGGAAGGCCTCCATGGCGCGAGTCACAGTCGAAGATTGTCTGGAAAACGTCGAAAACCGCTTCAAGCTGGTGATGATCTCCAC
>NZ_RXNS01000006.1 GCF_003966155.1 Halomonas nitroreducens | reverse complement strand
TCCGAAACCTCAGCTTGCCAGAAATCGTGCACCTGAATCCCGAGCGGGTCCCGATGTCACAGGCATCAGGATTTTAAAGAGCCGAAGTCATTTCATGTGCCAACTATGTTGACAGGCTCCGACACAAGCATGCGGATTGTTTATCGCTCGTATGGCAGGAAAATAGTCGGTATCTTCTGTATGATTCCGGGAAGTACGGCTACCAAAAGAGTAACTGGCGTGATTACTTTCGTAGTACTCGCGCCCATAACACTGTCGAGGTGGATGGCTATAATTCTAGTCGCCAGAAACGCGATGCCTATGGCAGCGCCATCCAGCATGTCGGCACCTGCGATGGAGGTTGGCTGCTGGTCGGCAGGGTGTCTCATGCCCGCCTGAAGATGACCCACCAGCGCGTGGTCTACTACCGCCCCGGGGTTGGTGTGGAGGTGTTGGATATCATCCGTAATGATCAGCCCCAGCGCTTGCGTGACTTTCGCTGGTGGTGGCATATCGGCCCTGATACCACGCCGTTGGAGTTGTCGCCTGTGGGGGCGCGCTTCGAGGATGCCAGCGACCAGCAGCGGTTGACGCTCCAAGTGGAATCGACCCTGGAGCGTGCCCCTAGGGCGTGCTCACACCATGGCCAGCGCGAGCCGCGCTTGGCGGGCTGGTACTCCCCCGGGTATCTCGAGGCCCAACCCTCTCAGGCGGTGTCGTTTCACTTTCAAGCCCAGGAACCGCGGTTTGCAGTGGTAAGTCGCTGGGGGTTAGGCGAACAGGACGCTCAGACGGCTGTCTTGCGTATCGAGCAGGGCAAGCTGCAGGTCGCCAGTGAGGCGCTGTACCAGGCGTTGAGCGAGCTTCTGGAGCATGGATTTATATGATTTTATCTGCGCCTATAGAAATAACAAATAATATTCTTTTTTGGTGGAGAGCCCCGTGAAAGAGTCGACTTTTCCCATCAATGCAGATGGAATCAATCGGGGACAGACCCTCAAATCTCGACCCTCACTTCTCGATAACTAATCACCGAGTGCCAGCACCCACATGCATCTCCTGATCCCCGTCTTCTTCAACGCTCCACACGGTGGTCTGCACGAGAACGTGCGGGCCACCGTGCAGTTCATGCTTTCGCGTAGGCACCGAGTTACGGTGGTGTGCCGCCCAGGGCCTTTCGCCGAGCAGCTGCGAGAGTGTGGGGCCGGTGTCATCGAGACGGATTACCAGGTGGGCGCATTTGCTGACGCTTTTTCTGCGATTCAGACTCTGCATGAGAAACAACCATTTGACCTGGTTCACGCCCATCCCTTTGCTTCCCGGCAGTTGGGCGTAATGGTTTCCCGGATACTGGGCTTACCCTGCATGGTGACCATGCATGGCCAGTATCCAGATGCGCTGCCCTCGCAGATTGATCACCTCGATGCCGTGTTCACGGTTTCCGAGGGCATTCGCCATTATCTGCTGACGGAAGGCGGTGTGGAACATCCGGAAAAACTCCATGTTGTTCCCAACACCCCGGATGCCAAACTGTTCAAGGCGGTGCGCGTGGAGCCAGTGCCCGAAACCGCCGGCAAGGTGGTGGTGTCGCTGGTGACACGGCTGGACCAGGACAAGGCGTTTATTCTCGAGGTGTTCTACCAGGCCGTGGCACATGCCGCCGAACACTACCCCGGGCGGTTCCACTGGCAAGTGGTGGGCCAGGGCACGCTACAGGAGGCTTTCGCCGAACGGGTGGAAGCGCTGCGCGGCGAGAATTCCGTTTCCTATACTGGCTGGCTGCATGGCGAAGCGCTGCGTGATGCCTACTGCCAGAGCGATGCGGTGATTGCGCCGGGGCGCTGCACCCTGGAGTCGATGAGCTGTGGCATCCCGACCATTGCCCTGGGCAGCAAGGGCTATAACGGCCTGGTGGATGGCGAGACCTGGCAGCAGGGGGTATTCAGCAACTTCGGTGGGGTGGGCGAGAAGCACGAAGGCTATCAGCAGGGCGCGGTGGAGCGGGACCTTGACCGGCTGATGCGCTCCCGGGCCGAGCGTCGCCGGCTGGGCCGCTTCGGTCGTCAGGTGGTGCGCCAGTGCTTCAACGAGCTGGAGATGAACCGGCGGTTATTGGGTTGCTATCGCCTTGTAGTGGCTGCGTATAAAGCCGCCCCACGGCCTAGAGTGCCAGCGGAGGCATTTCTGGAGCTACGCCTGCAGGGGCTGGAGACCTCCCGCCCACGCCCAGACCTGTTGGTGCTGGAGCATCGCTGCAAACAGCCGGAAACACTCCGCTTCGCCTGGTATCTCATCCGTGATGGCGAAGTGATCGAGAGATTTATGTATCAGCCCGAGCCGAGGCGCGAAATCTTGCTACCAGGGCCTGGACGGTATCGGGTCCGCTGCTTTGTGCAGGATGAACACACGCGGCGAATTTCATTTGTTGGCGCGGAGGCGGTAGTAGCGCCTGAAATCGCCGAGATGTCGGACCACCGATAAATCGGGCTTCTGCCACTCACCGCTCACTTTTAACCCCTCACTCATCACCGGACCGATTATGTGTGGAATTGTCGGCGCCATCGGCGCAATGGAATGCACTCCCTTCCTGCTGGAAGGACTCAAGACACTGGAATACCGTGGCTATGACTCCGCCGGGCTGGCGGTGTTGTCCGAGAATGGCTCGCTTGCCCGGTCTCGGGCCAAGGGACGGGTGTCGGAACTGGAAGCCCGAGTAGCCGAGCAGGGCCTGACCGGCCAGGTGGGCATCGCCCACACGCGCTGGGCCACCCATGGCGTGCCGGCGGAGCGCAATGCCCACCCGCATGTCTCCGCGGGCCTGGCGGTGGTGCACAACGGCATCATCGAGAACCATGAGTCGCTACGCAGGCAGCTGGAGGCGCTCGGCTACGCCTTCACCTCGGATACCGATACCGAGACCATCGCCCATCTGGTGCAGGCGTGCCTGGCCGGGGGCAACGACTTTGCCCGGGAACCGGCGGCGGACCTGTTCGCGGCGGTGCGTCTGGCGGTGGCCCACCTGGTCGGCGCCTATGCGCTGGCGGTGGTCCACGAGGCGGAGCCAGGCGGTACCGAAGAACCGTGCCTGGTGGTGGCCCGGGAAGGGTCGCCATTGATGCTGGGTGTGGGCGAGCAGGGCCACTATGCCGCCTCGGATGCCTCGGCGCTGCTCTCGGTCACCCGGCGCATGATCTACCTGGAAAACGGCGATGTGGGCCGGCTGACCCGTGAGGCCATCGAGTTGGTCGATGGCCAGGGCGTGCCGGTGGAACGCGAGGTGGTCACCTCCCACCTCAATGCCGATGCGGTGGAGCTGGGCGACTATCGCCATTTCATGCAGAAGGAGATCTTCGAGCAGCCCCAGGCGCTCGGCAACACCCTGGAGATGATCGGCGGGGCGAGCCGCCTGTCGCCCGGCATCCTCGGCGCCGACGCGGCGGGGATCCTCGCGCAGGTGAACTCGGTGTTGATCCTGGCCTGCGGCACCTCCAGCTATGCGGGCATGACGGCGCGCTACTGGATCGAGGCGCTGGCCGGGATGCCCTGCAACGTCGAGCTGGCCAGCGAGTATCGCTATCGCACATCCATCGCCAACCCCGACCAGCTGGTGGTGGTGATCTCCCAGTCCGGCGAGACCGCCGACACCCTGGCCGCCCTGCAGCATGCCAAGGGGCTGGGGCATCGGCATACCCTGGCGATCTGCAACGTGCCGGAATCGGCCATCGTGCGCGAGACGGCGCTGCGCTTCATCACTCGGGCCGGCCCGGAGATCGGCGTGGCCTCCACCAAGGCGTTTACCACTCAGCTTTCCGCGCTGTTCCTGCTGACCCTGTTGCTGGCCAAGCGGCATGGCGCCATGGCCGGGGAGGGAGCCGACGATACCCGCGAGCGGGCCTACCTCGCCGAGCTGCGCCACCTGCCGGTGGCGGTGGAGAAGGTGCTGGCCCTGGAGCCGCAGATCCGTGACTGGGCCCAGCGCTTCGCCGACAAGCAGCATGCGCTCTTCCTGGGGCGCGGGCACCACTATCCCATCGCCCTGGAGGGGGCGCTCAAGCTCAAGGAGATCTCCTACATCCATGCCGAGGCCTATCCCGCCGGCGAGCTCAAGCACGGCCCGCTCGCGCTGGTGGATGCCGAGATGCCGGTGGTGGTGGTGGCGCCCAATGACGAGCTGCTCGACAAGCTGAAGGCCAACATGCAGGAGGTCAGCGCTCGGGGCGGTGAGCTCTACGTGTTCGCCGATGGCTGCAGCCAGATGGCCGAGAGCGAGGGGGTGCATATCCTTCGCCTGCCCGAGCACTATGGCGTGCTGTCGCCGGTGCTGCATGTGGTGGCCCAGCAGCTGCTGGCCTACCATGTGGCGCTCGTGAAGGGCACCGACGTGGACAAGCCGCGCAACCTGGCCAAGAGCGTGACCGTCGAGTAGTGAGGCGTGAGCGCGCTTGGCGCTGGATCCCGGGCTGTCGTTGAGGAGGCCCTTTGGTGCTGCTGATTTTCCACACGTGAGTTTACTTTTTGTATAGAATGATATGAAAAGTAAACTAGGGGGCGCCACCATGCTGGGGCAACGCATTCACCAGGCGCGCCTTGCTGCTGGCCTGACGCTTGAGGCGTTGGGCCAGCAGCTGGGCGTTTCCAAGGCAGCGGTTCAGAAGTACGAGAAGGGGTCGGTGACCCCCGACTCTTCGAAGCTGCTTAAGATCGCCAGGGCGTGCGGGGTACGCACTGAGTATTTCTTTCGCCAGCAGACGGTACAGCTGGCGGACGTCGAGTTTCGCAAGAACCATGCTTTTGGCGTGAAGCGGGCGGAGGCCGTCCAGATCCGCGTGGCGGAGATGGTCGAGAAGCGTATCGAGCTGCTGAATGCCTTCCCCGAGTCGCCCATTACACGATTTTCGGTGCCTGAGGTTGTCCCCCAGCAGCTTGCCGAGCTGGAAGAAGTCGAAGCGGTCACGGATGGCGTTCGCCGTGCGTGGTCGCTGGGCCTGAACCCGATTGGTGATCTGACCGATACGCTCGAAACTCTCGGGTTGTTGATTCTTGCGGTCGATGTGGACCATAAGGCGTTTTCCGGCATGACGGCCACGGCGATGGCGGCAGATGGCCAGCAGTATCCGGTGGTTGCGGTGTCATCTCACTGGCCCGGCGATCGTCAGCGCTTTACGCTCGCCCACGAGCTGGCTCATGTGCTGCTGGCAGGCCGCTTGGCAGATGATCTCGATGAGGAGAAGGTTTGCGACCGCTTTGCCGGCGCGTTCTTGGCACCACAAGCGGCGGTGACCCATGAGCTCGGCGAGAAGCGCCACCGCCTGGAGCCACGGGAGCTATACCGGCTGAAGCATGAATACGGCCTCTCCATGCGGGGCTGGGCGATTCGTGCCCTGCAATGTGGGATCATCCCCTACGCTCACTTTCAGTCGCTGATGAAGCTGTTCTCCACTCGTGGGTGGAACCGGAACGAGCCGGGGGAGTCGTTGGCGACGGAGACTCCGCAGCTGTTTGAGCAGCTAGTGTATCGAGCGCTGGCCGAGCAACTGATCTCGGAGGCAAAAGCGGCTGAGTTACTCGGCATTCCGCGGATGCAGTTCTATCGTGAACGCTGGATGGAGCCGCTGGATGGAGCCGCTGGATGCTGCTGCTAATCAGTGATGCCAATATCATCATCGACCTGGAGGCTGGTGAGATACTGGATACGCTCTTCCAGCTCCCATATCACTTCGCGATGCCGGATATTCTCTACGAAGAGGAGATCGAGGAGGGCAGCCCCCATCTGATCGCAATGGGCCTCAAGATGCTGGTGGTCAGCGGCGAATATGTGGAGTACGCGGCAAGGCTCGGTGAGCAGTACGGCGATGAGCCGGGATTCAACGACCGGCTTGCCTTGGCTTTGGCCAAGCAGGAGTCCTGCCCGCTTGTGACCGGGGACGGAAACCTCCGCATGCTGGCGGCCAAAGAGGAGGCTGATGTGCGAGGTACATTATGGATTTTCTCTGAGGTGATTGAATTCGGATTGTTGACGCAGCAGCAAGCGTTGACGGCGCTACACAGGATGAAACAACGGGGCAGGCGGTTACCTTGGAAAGATGCCGAGAAAACGATTCTGCGGGCGGCCTACAACACCAAACAGATGATTACTTGAAGGCATGGCATCGAATGTGAAATGGTCGCATCCCCCTCTCTGCCGATGCGGTGGCGCAGGGCGAGCACCGACGTGGACAAGCCGCGTAACCTGGCCAAGAGCGTGACGGTGGAATGAGCAAGACACGCGTTATGGGAGACACCCGCAGTGGGCCGGAGCCGTTAGCATGAACGGAAGGCGGCGGATCAAGGCCGCCTGGCGCCGCTGGCGGGGCCGACGGCCAACGGGCCCCGGTCCCGCCGGCGAGCAACGGCTGGTTGCGGCGTCGACGCTCTTCGATGCCGACTGGTATCGTCGCCAGCCGGGCGTGGCGGGTGATCCCCTGGCCGCGCGCAACCCGGTCGGCCACTACCTGGCCCGGGGGGCCGCCGCCGGCCTGGCACCGGGCCCGGGGTTCGACGGGGTCTGGTATCTCGCCCAGTATCCGGATGTGGCCGAGGCGGGGCTCAACCCGCTGGTGCACTATCTTCGCCATGGCCGGGCCGAGGGCCGCCTGCCCCGCTGCAACCGGGCGCTGGCCTGGGAGCATCACCTATGGCGCGGCGCCGAGGCGGTGATGGTGCCGCGGCTGGAAACCCTGCGCCGGGCCGAGGCGGCCAGCGTCGAGGAGCGCCAGCAGGCGGCCTGGGCCCTGGCGCGCTGGTGGGCCTGGCGAGCGGAATGGCCCAGGGTGGTCGAGTGCCTGCTGCCGGCAGGGCGATTGATCACGCAGCCCGGGCATATCGGGCCGGCGCTGTTGGCGGTGGAGGCGCTGTGCCGGTCGTCGGTCGCCGCCGGTGCGGGGCGTTCGGCAGCCCGCTCCGGTGTCGACGAGGCAGCGGCGTGGTTGCCGATGGTGCTGGCCGATCTCGATCGGCGCTTTCCGGCGCGGGCGGATACGGCGCTGGCCCATGCCAATGCCGCGGAGGATGATGCCGAACGGCTGGGTTGGATCAATCGGATGTGGCAGGCGCAGGGGCTACTGCCCATCACGCACCGGGTGCCTGGCCGGTCGCTGACCCTCGACAACCTGGCGCCTGGTACGCCCCACGCCTCACGCCTCACGCCTCACTCCTCACAATTCACTCCTCACCATTCCTCACTCACTGCTGACCCTTCCCCCCTGGTCAGCGTGATCCTGCCGGTCTATAACGCCGCCGACAGCGTCGCCACGGCGCTGCGCAGCCTGTTCGCCCAGGCCTGGCCGGCACTGGAGCTGCTGGTGGTGGACGATGCCAGCACGGACGCGACCTGGCGGGTATTGCAGGCCCTCGAGGCGGAGTGCCCCGCCCACATGCGGATGCGCGTGTTTCGCCACGCGGTCAACGGCGGGGCCTATGCGGCGCGCAACACGGGCCTCATGGAGGCCGCGGGGGTGCTGATCACCACCCACGACAGCGATGACTGGTCGCATCCCGA
Organism: Halomonas nitroreducens; assembly: GCF_003966155.1. GTDB lineage: Bacteria > Pseudomonadota > Gammaproteobacteria > Pseudomonadales > Halomonadaceae > Halomonas > Halomonas nitroreducens. The sequence goes on along the minus strand of NZ_RXNS01000006.1, from coordinate 223,896 downwards.
GAAGCTCGCCCGTCAGGTCGAGGCGCTGCAGGCGGCGCCCGAGGCCATGGCGAGCCTGTCGCACTGGGTGCGGGCCACCCCGGCCCTGCGCTTCCACCGCTGGCGGGTGGAGGAGGAGGGCTGGGTGTACCGCAATATCTCCTCCTTGATGGTGCGCCGCGAGGCGGTCGAGCGGCTTGGCGTCTGGGACGAGGTCACCGTCAATGCCGACACCGAGTACCATGAGCGGCTGCTGGCGGTCTTCGGCGAGTCGGCCGTGGTCGAGGCGCTGCCCGGAGTGCCGCTGGCCGTCGGGCGGGCGGATGGCGGCTCGCTCAGCCAGCAGGGCACGACCCATCTGGTCACTCAGTTCACCGGGGTGCGCCAGGCTTACATGGCCGCCGCCCGGCGCTGGCACGCGGCGGCCGAGCGTCCGGCGGACCTGCACCTGCCGTATCGAGCGCCCTGGCGACCCTTCGCCGCCCCGGCGGCGCTCTGCCGCCAGGCACTGCCGGTGCGTTTTTCGCACTCGCTGGATGTGTTGGAAGCTTCGGGGCTGTTCGACTCCGGCTGGTACCTGCGTACCCACCTCGACCTGCAGGAGGTGGCCATCGAGCCGCTGGCCCACTACTGGCAGGCCGGCAGCGCCGAGGGGCGCGACCCGGGGCCGCACTTCAGCGCGTCCGGCTATCGCTACGCTTATCCCGACGTGGCCGAGCAGGGCGTCGAGCCCCTCTGGCACTACCTGAGCCGGGGGCGGCGCGAGGGATATGCGCCCTGGCCGCTCTTCCCGGGGCGAGCCACCCGCCGGCCCGGCGCGCGCACCGTGCTGCTGTGCGCCCATCAGGCCGGCGAGAGGCTCTACGGGGCGGAGCGCAGCCTGCTGGACGTGCTCAGGGCGATGCGTCGACTCGGCTGGAACGTGGTCGTCAGCCTGCCGTCAGCCGTCAACGGGGCCTATCTTGAGGCCCTCCAGGAGGCGGCGCTGGCGGTGGCGGTGCTGCCCTATGGCTGGTGGCAGCAGGGGCGCACGCCCGAGCCCGCGACCCTGCGCCATTTCCGCGGGCTGATCCAGCGCTTCTCGATCGACGCGGTGCATGCCAATACCCTGGTGCTGGAGGAGCCGCTGGTCGCCGCTCGCGAATGCGGAGTTCCGGCGCTGATGCACGTGCGGGAACTGCCCGAGCACGACCGCGCCCTGTGCGAGACGCTCAATGCCCAGCCCGACCACCTGCGTGACCGGGTTCTGGACCTGGCGGATGGGGGCATCGCCACGTCTCGCTGCGTGGCGGACTGGCTGTTGGCCGGGGGCGCGGCGACGGGCCGGGTGGCGATCGTTGCCAATACCATCGAGATGGCGCCGCTGCTGGCACTGCCGGCGCGAAGAGAGCCGGCGAGCCTCACGGTGGGCATGCTCAGCAGCAACCTGCCCAAGAAGGGCCTCGCGGACCTGGAGGTCATGGCGCGCCATCTGGCGTCTCTGGCCCCGCAGGTGGATATCGCCCTGTATGGCCCGCGGACCCCGGCGCTTGAGGCCCTGCTGGCCCGCCAGGCCCGCGGCCTGGCGCCGGCCAACCTGGTCGATCGCGGCTATGTCGCGTCACCGGCCGACGCGCTGGCCGAGCTGGATCTCGTCGTCAACCTGTCGCGCTTCCAGGAGGCCTTCGGTCGCACCGTGCTGGAGGCGATGGCCGCGGCGCGGCCGGTGGTCGGCTACGCCTGGGGCGCGCTGCCGGAACTGGTGGAGGAGGGCGTGACCGGCCTGCTGGTGCCGCTCGGTGACGCCGAGGCCGCCGCCCGAAGCGTGGCCGAACTGGCGCAGGATGCCGCCCGACGTACCCGCATGGGAGAGGCGGGGCGCCGCCGGGCGCAAGAGCGCTTCGGCGAGGCCGCCATGGCCTCGGCCCTGCACCAGGCCTATGAGGCCCTGTTGCCCTGTGCGGCCCCCGCGGCCGGTGCCGCCACCCCAACCAGAGAAAGGAGACCGGCGTGAAGCTTGCCGTGGCCGCAATCGTCAAGAACGAGGCGGATTGCCTCCCCGAGTGGCTGGCCTATCACCGGCTGGTGGGTGCCAGCCATTTCCTGATCGCTGACAACTCCAGCACCGACGGCACCCGAGAGCTGCTGGCCGAACGCGCCGGGCGGGGCGAGCTGACGCTGCTCGATGTGCCCACCGCGGGCAGGGCGCCGCCCCAGTTGGGGGCCTATGACCGCCTGCTGGCGGCTTGTCCGCAGGACATCGACGTGCTGGCCTTCATCGATGCCGACGAGTTCCTGCTGCCGATGGCCGAGGCGGGTACATCCCCGTCAGGCGAGCCATCGGGGCCCTCGCTGTTGCCCTGGCTCGAGACGCGCTTCGCCGACGACAGCGTGGGGGCCGTGGTGCTCAACTGGGCCTGCTTCGGCTCTGCCGGTGAGGTGTTTCGCGAGGAAGGGCTGGTCACCGAGCGCTTTACCCGCCGCGCGAGTATGTCCTTCGGGCCCAATCGCCATTACAAGAGCCTGGTGCGGCCTGGATGGGTGGCGGGCTTCGACAACCCCCATCACGTGAGGCTCAGCCGTGGCCGCCACGTCGACGCGCGGGGCGACCCCCTGCGCTTCCGCCAGGATCGCGAGGGACGCGAGCGCCGTGGCCTGAGCGAGGCGGTGGTGTGGGAAGGGGCGCGGGTCAACCACTATATCGTCAAGTCGGTGGAGGAGTTCCTGGCCGGCAAGTCGAAGCGGGGCAGCGCCGCCAAGGCGGGATACGTGAAAGGGCGGCAGTACTTCGAGCGCCATGATCGCAACGACGAGGTCTGCGAGCGAGCGGCATCACTGGCGCCCCGCCTCAAGGCCGCCATGGCAGCGCCCGGGGAGGCGTCGTCCCCGCGGGCCAGGGCGCCGGAGTGGCCTCTCGGTGTGATGCGTCGCCTGAGCCGGAGAGTGCGTGAGGCGGTGGGGCCGACGGACGCCGCACCGGTGCACCGCTGGGCGCTCGACTACCCGTCCGACCAGCGTGAGCCCTGGTGCCTGGCGTCCGGCCGCGTCGTTCAGGGCTGGGTGCTGTTGCCAGCCGAGATGGCCGAGGCGGCGTCGCGTCTGCGCATCGTGGCCCGCTGGCTGCCCGAGCACGAGGTGCGCCATCCCCTCGAGATCAAGCGGCCGGACGTGATCGAGGCGGTGCTCAACGAGCGGCCCGAGGGGCATCCGCAACTGCACTGCGGTTTTCGCTTCACCGTTCCGCCGCGGCTGGCGCATTTTCATCTCGAGCTGCTGCTGGAGGATCGATGCTGGCCGCTGCAGGAGGTGAGATGCCAGCCGGCGCAGGCCGACGCGGCCGGCTCGCTCAAGGTGATCGAGGGCCGCTCGGGCTGGCTGTTCCTGGACAACGACACCAACGCCAGCGTGGATCAGTACCGGGGGCGGGTGCATCTCACGTCACGGGGGCTCATGGCCTGGCAGGCGTATCTGAGCGGACTCGGGCGGCTGGCGGAGACGGTCGGCTGTCCCTGGGCGATGCTGGTGGCGCCCGCCAAGGAAACCGTGATGGGCCCCCGCTATCATCCCCAGGTGCAGGGCCAGAGCCAGCCGATCGACCAGCTGCTGGCCCTGCCCGAGGCGGCCGGCGTCGTCCATCCCGTGGCGGCGCTGCAGGCGCTGGGGGATGACGCCTTCATTCGCACGGATACCCACTGGACGCAGCGCGGTGCCATGGCGGCAAGCGTCGAGCTGGCCGCCTCGCTGGGGCTCGCCCGGCCGTCGGTCGAGCCGGTCTTCGCCGGGGATCGCTATCGGACGCGCGCCATGGGAGGCGACCTGGGCAACAAGCTGACGCCGCGCCAGACCTGCGAGGCGGCGATGCTCAGGTCGTTCAGCCACCTCAAGTACCGGGTGTACGACAATGGCCTGCCCAACTTCGGCCGCCTGCTGGTCATCGAGTATCCCGAAGCGCTCATGGAGGGCACCTGCCTGATCTTCGGCTCGTCCTCCACCAGCTCCATGTTCCATTTCCTGAGCCGGCTGTTCCGTCGGGTCATCTTCATCCATAGCGCGGGCAATCTCGATCCCGCAGTGGTGGAGGCGACGCGGCCCGATTACCTGGTGGTGCAGACCAACGCGCGCTTCCTGGTGCAGGTGCCCGCGCTCGACCAGTCACTGTCGGGGATGATTCGCGACAAGGTGGCCCGGTTGAGTGTCGCGGAGCGTGAACGGGTCGACGAACGCCGTCTCATGGCCGAGCCTTCCCGTCTCGAGGCCTGGGGGCTGGCGGCCTGGGAACGGACCCTGGAAGAACGCCTGCCGGCCCGACGTAATGCCTGAATAGCGGGGATTTCTCGCGTAAGTCTCGCCCCTGACGGGAAATATCGACTGGTATTCTCGTTTCCATGCCCATAGAACCAGATTCGTATCGAGTGTCCATGTCTCCCCCCCTGAGCCATCCCGCCAAGCCCTGGCAACTCCATCTCCGTCACCCGGCCTCGCTGTTGCCGGAGCGCCATCTCGAGCGGGGGGATGGCGAAGAGTGGCAGGTCACGGGAAGCGAGGCGGCGTTTCGCTGGCAAGGACGACTGCCGCTCCCCGGCTGGAACATGATCGAGATCGCCGGCGAGCGCTCCGTCACCGGCGTGGCGGCGAGCCTGACCTTCGAGACGCCACGCGGGACAACGACGGTCGAATTGCCCTTGCGAGCCGGCAAGGTCACCAAGCGGCTGGTCCGCGTGCCCTTCGACACGCGACGCATTGTCTTTTGCCCGATGAATGCCCGGGGGCGGTTTCGTCTGACCCACTTTCGCTGCGTCTGGCTGACCCCCTGGTTCGCCCATGACCGGCTGCTGCAGCGTCTGACCCATAGCCATCGGCACTACCGGGGGCGGACCAAGCACGAGGTCAGGCGTGACCTCCGGGCACGTGCCCGACAGGCGAAGCGCGCCTGGACGGCGCTGGCGATGGAGGACTACGAGACGACCTTCGTGAGCCTGTGCTCGAAGCACAATTATCGGCAGTGGATCGAGCAGGTGGAAATGCCCCGTCGACAGGACGACCGGACGGAGCCCGCCGCCGTGGTCGAGCGGCAGGACCTGCCGCGGATCAGCCTGTTGTTGCCGGTCACCTCGGACGACCCGGCGGAACTCGAGGCGCGCCTGGCGACGCTGTCTTGTCAGACCCATGGCCGCTGGCAGGCCTGCGTCATCCTGGCGACGTCATTGAGTCCCGAGGCGCGGGACGCCGTGGCCAGGCGGGTGGCGTCAGAGCCGCGTGTCCAGTGGATCGAGGCGACCCCGGACAACGGCGGGGCGATGCTGAACGCCGGTCTCGCGGCCTGCGACGGCGAGCTGGTGGCGGTGCTCACTCGGGGAGATCGGTTGAGCAGTGATGCCCTGCATCGGCTCGCCCTGGCCTTCGGCCAACGTCCGGAGCTCGGCCTGCTCTATGCCGATGAGGATCGCCTGGATGCCAACGGGCGGCGGCATACGCCCAACTTCAAGCCCGGATGGAACCCCGACCTGCTCCTCTCGCGAGCCTACCTTGGGCACATGGCATGTGTCGCGCGCCGGACGCTGGAGGCGCTGGGCGGCTTCCCGGCCGAGCCGGGACAGACCGACGGGCAGGCCATGATGCACGCGACGGCGCTGCGTTTCCTGGCGACATTCGGTCGCAATGCCGGCCGCCGGGTGACCCACCTGCCCTGGATTCTGCTGCACCGCTGCAGCGATGACCTCGTGGAAGCGGACCCTCGGGTCGTCAACCGGGTGCAGGCCTACCTGGATGCCGAGGCCCCCGAGGCGCGGGCCCACCTCGGGCTGCTGCCGGGCAGCGTGCGAGTGTGCTGGCCGATTCCCCGGCCCGCCCCCCTGGTCAGCCTGCTGGTGCCGACCCGCGACGGCGTGGAGATTCTCAGGCCCTGCGTGGATGCCATCCTCGAGCGGACCGCCTATCGGCATTTCGAGCTGCTGATCCTGGACAATCAGAGCGACTGCCCGGAGACGCTGGCCTACATGGCCGAGGTGGAGGCGCGGGATGCGAGGGTGCGCGTGCTGCGCTGGAACCACCCCTTCAACTACTCGGCGATCAATAACTTCGGTGCGAGCCAAGCCCGTGGCGAGCTCCTGGGGCTGGTCAACAACGACATCGAGCCGATCAACAGCGACTGGTTGACCGAGATGGTCGGCCAGGCAGGCCGGCCGGAGATCGGCTGCGTGGGGGCCAAGCTCTATTATCCCAACGGGACGATTCAGCATGGCGGCGTGATTCTCGGGCTGGGCAGCATCGCCGGTCACGGCCATCGCTTCTTCCAGCGCGACGAGGAGGGCTTTCAGGGGCGGCTGAAGCTGACCCAGAACCTCTCGGCGGTCACGGCGGCCTGCCTCCTGCTGCGGCGGAGCGTCTTCGAGGAAGTGGGCGGGCTGAACGAGGCCGATCTGGCGGTGGCGTATAACGATGTCGATCTCTGCCTCAAGGTGCGCGAGGCGGGCTATCGCAACCTGTGGACACCGCATGCCGAGCTTTACCATCACGAGTCGGTGTCCCGGGGCGCCGATGATACCCCGAAGAAGCGCGCCCGATGGCTGGCGGAATGTGATTATATGCGCCGCACCTGGGAGGAGCAGCTCGACAATGACCCGGCCTACAACCCCAACCTGACATTGGTGCACGAGGATTTTTCGCTACGCTGAACCCGGCGGCGCCGGGAGCGGTAAGCCGTAAGCTTCAAGCGGTAAAAGGGGGGCATCGAGCGTCCTGGAGGAGTGGATAGTGAGTGGTAAATGGTGAAAGGTGAGCGCTGGCTGGTGTTGAGCGATGGGGCGCGGCCGACCGAGGATATCTACTTTCTCGCGTCGGCCGCGCCCCGTTTGCGTTCCGAGGGCCACGAGGTGGGCCGGCTGGATGTGCGCGGCTGGCGCTGGCCACTGGCGCGCTGGGTGTTGACCCGGCAACTGGGGGCCAACCTGGTGCTGTGCCGCACCTTGCCAACCGTGGCGCTGCGCTGGCTCGAGCGTGAGCGAGCCCGCTTCGGGCGCATCCTCTACCTGATCGATGATGAGCTCGGGGCGGCGGCCGAGGATGCAACACTGCCGTCGGCCTATCGAGCGCGCATGGCGTCGGCCGCCGCCCAGCAGCCGCGCCTGCTGGCGTTGGCCGATGAGGTCGTGGCCAGCAGCGAGGCGTTGGCCGGACGCCTTGCCCGCCGCCACGCCAGGGTCGCGGTGCTGACGCCGCCGCTTCTGGCGCCGCTGCCTGACCTGGCGCATCTCGAGCGGGGCCCCACGTCGTACGCTCCCTGGCGGATCGGCTTTCACGGCACTCGGGCGCACCTGGCGGATCTCGCCCATCTCGCCCCGGCGCTCGCGCGCGTTCAGAGCGAACGGGTCGATAGCGAACTCGAGCTGATGCTGGGGGAACACGTGCCGTTGGCGCTGACCGACCTGCCTCGTACGTGTTGTCCGGCGCCGCTTCCCTGGGGCAAATTTCGTGTCTATCAGGCACGGCGGCGCGTCCATATCGGCCTGGCGCCGTTGCTCGATACCCCGTTCAATCGCGGCAAGTCGTTCATCAAGTTCCTGGACATCGCCGCCATGGGCGGCGTGGGCATCTACTCGCGGCGTCCGCCCTACACGGAGATCGTCGAGGATGGCGTGAATGGGCTGCTCGCCGACGACGACCCGCGTCACTGGCAGCGCTGCCTGAGCTGGTTGCTGGAGCATCCGGGAGAGGCGCGCCGGATGGCCGCCAATGCCGCCGTCACCGCCCGCCGGGTCGGCGACCCGCAGGCGGCGGCCGCGTTCTGGCGGCGGCGAGGTGGCAGCATTGGCCAGCCGGTCTCCGGGCATCAGAAGACGTAGACCACCCCGGCGGTGAACAGGTCCAGGTCGCTGTCGCCACCGTCCTCCCCCTGGCCGAAGCCGCCCAGGTAGCGATAGTCGACTCGCAGCCCCAGATGGTCGCCGAGCCGGTACCAGGCGCCGATGCCGAGGATGCCGACGGTGTCCTCGAAGCGGTGTTCGGTGGTCTCCCGGGTCGAGAACGGCTCGCCGAGCACCTCGCCACGGTGCGTCGTCACCGCCGTGATGTCGGTGTCGATGCGGGCGATCCCGGTGGTGAAGGTGCCGCTGAGGGCCTCGCTGATGGGCAGCAGCAGCTTGCCGTTCAACCCCCAACCGCGAACTTCCACATCGGTTACCGTCCGCGAGGCGAGGTCGTGGGTGGGCGTGGTGAGCGCCCCGCGGGTCTCGAGCCGGTAGTCCCCCAGATGGTAGTAGCCCAGTTCGAGGGCCAGGTAGCGGAAGGGCTGGATGCCCACGCCGATGACGCCGGCACCGCTCTGGTCGTCGACATCCACCAGGGCGACCCCGCCGTTGTCGGTCATCCGCTCGGCCATCCGCTGGTGGCGGCGGTCCAGGGTGTCAAGGTCGGGCTCGGCGAAGCCGGCGTCCGCGAAGAGATAGAGATCCGCCGCGGCGGCGTTGACCGCAAGGGCTGGCGCGGTCATGAGCCAGGCCGTGGCCAGGACGGTGTGCCTGTTCATCGACACCTCCCGAGAGCGAGTAGGGGTGAGGACTCGTCACTGATGCCTGGCCTTTCTCATTCCTTGTTATCACTCGAAGGCCTGAGTGATGCTGCTGTTGAATCACACTAGCAACACTCAGTAACAAAAGATTACAGGATGGCCGATTTGCCTTAAAAATCAGCTAATTAAGTGATATATTTGGTACTTGCCTGGAAAAGTATGGGCCAACGCCTGCTGAAGAAGACTGGCGAAACTCATACGTTGCATCGACAGGGACGACCCGCTGGCAGCACGACGGTTCCGGCGATGGTGAGGCGGGGTCATGCGCCGCCCGCGAGGAGCGCCGCGAGTCGGCGGTTGGCGGGCAAGGGCATCTGCCTGGCCCCGCGCACGGGCGGGGCCAGGCAGGGCGGCCGGGAAGGTCGCGTGGCGGGACTAGCCGCGGGGGGCCTCGACCGGCTCGGCCATGAGGGCCACCAGGGCGTCGAGCGTGTGGTCGACCTGGGCCTCGCTGTGGTCGCAGGAGAGGAAGAAGCGCAGGCGGGCACTCTTCTCCGGCACGGCCGGGTGCAGGATCGGCTGCACGTTGATGCCGCGCTCGAACAGCGCATGGGAGAGGCCGGCGGCGCGCGGTGAGCTGCCGAGGATCACCGGCACCACCGCGGCCCCGATGCTGTGCCCGGTATCCAGCCCCCGCCGGCGGGCCTGGTCGAGGAAGTAGCGCGAGATCTCGCGCAGGCGCCGGGCGCGCTGGGGTTCCTGGCGCATCAGTTGCAGCGCCTTCAGCGAGGGGGCGGCGACCTGGGCGGGCATGCCCACGCTGTAGAGAAAGCCCGGCGCCAGGTAGCGCAGCGTGTCGACCAGCGGCTGGCAGCCGGCGATATAGCCGCCGCACCCGGCCAGGGTCTTGCTCAGGGTGCCCATCCAGATGTCCACGTCGTGGCTGGGCACGCCGTAGTGTTCGCCGAGGCCCAGGCCATGCTCGCCCAGCACCCCGAAGGAGTGGGCCTCGTCGACCATCAGCCAGGCCTGGTGACGGCGCTTGATCTCGACGAAGCGCGGCAGCTCGGGGAGATCGCCGTCCATGCTGTAGAGGCCCTCGATGACGATCAGCACCCGCTCGAACTGTGGCCGGTGCCGGCGCAGCAGGTCGTCCAGGGCCGCCGGGTCGTTGTGGGCGAAGGCCATGCGCCGGGCGCCGGAGAGCTGGGCTCCGACCAGGGCGCTGTTGTGGACGTACTCGTCGTGGAGAATCAGGTCCCGCGGCCCGAGCAGGTAGCCCAGGGTGGAGACATTGGTGGCATGGCCGCTGACGAAGGCCACGGCATCGTCCACGCCATAGGCTTCGGCGATCGCCCCCTCGAGCTCGGCGTGGATCGGGCGTTCGCCGGAGACGATACGGCTGGCCGAGACCGAGCTGCCATAGCGCTCCAGGGCCTCCCGGGCGGCCTGGTTGACCCGGGGATCGCCCGAGAAGCCCAGGTAGTTGTAGCTGGCGAAGTTCAGGTAGTCGCGCCCCTCGATCACCGTGGTGGCGCCGGCGTTGCCGTCGTGGCGCTTGAAGAAGGGATCGCTCAGGCCCAGCCGGCGCGCGCCCTCGCGCATCAGGCTCAGCTGCTGGTAGCCGGGATGGCTGTCGAAGCGGGTCAGGTGCTCCGCCACGGCCCCGCCGCCGGCCTGCGGGGCGTCGGGTGACGCCGCCTGCCGGGCGCGGGTGCGGCGTCGCCCCCTGGCCTCGTCGAGCAGCTGCTGCTTGAGGTGACGGTTATCTTGCGTCATGAGGGGGTGGCCTCCCGGGGGGTGTCGGACAGGGTGTCGGCGCCGTGGCGGGCGGCCAGGGCGGCGAGATCCGCGTCCTGGCTGTCGGCCTGCGAGGCGTCGCGGGTCAGCCGCTCGATCAGCACGCCGCTCAGTCGGTCGAGGGTCGAGGCCTCGCTGAGCACCATCACCGGCACCCGCACGCCGAGGCGTGCCTCGATGGCCGTCATCAGCTCCACGCCCATCAGCGAATCGAAGCCCATGTCATAGACCGAGCGGTGCACGTCGATCCTGTCCTCCTCGATCATCAGGATGCCGGCCAGCTCGGCCTTGAGCAGCTCGGTGACGGTGGCATGCAGCTGCTCGGGCGACAGCTCGGCGAGCAGGCGCGCGATGTCCTGGCCGCTGTCGTCCTGGTGGTCGTCGTGTCCGGCGCCATGGGCGATCTCGCGGAAGCGCGGGGCCTCGGCGGTGGGCAGGAAGCGGGCCAGGGCGGACCAGTCCAGTTCGAGCACGCCGAGGCTGGGGGCATCCGTCGCGAGCATCTTCTCGAGCACGGCCAGGGCCTCGTCGGCGCGCAGGGCCGAGCCGCCCAGGCGCTCCTGGAGGGCGTCGCGGGTACGGGTGTGGCGGGCCAGGAAGCCGACATCCTCGATGGCCCCCCAGCGCACGCAGGTCACCGGCCGTCCCCGGGCGCGGCGCTCGGCCGCCAGGGCCTCCAGCCAGTGATTGGCGGCCACGTAGGCGGCCTGGCCCGGATTGCCGAACAGCGTGGTGGCCGAGGAGTAGAGCACGAAGAAGTCCAGCGGGTCGTCGCGGGTCAGCACGTCCAGGTGGCGCGCACCTTCCACCTTGGGCGCCAGCACCCGCGCCAGGCACTCGTCCTCGAGGTTGCGGATCAGCGCGTCCTCGATGACGGCGGCGGCATGGACCACCCCGCGCAGCGGGGGCAACGCGTCGCGGCAGCGGGCCAGCAGGGCGGCGAGGGCGTCGCGGTCGGTGACGTCACAGGCCGCGGCCTCCACGTTCACGCCCCGGGCGTGCAGGCGCGCCAGGCCCTCGCGGGCCTCCGGCGAGCCGGCCCCGCGACGGCCGACCAGGATCAGGTGCCGGGCGCCGCGCTCGGCGAGCCACTCGGCGGTGTGCAGGCCGAAGCCGCCGAGACCGCCGGTGACCAGGTAGCTGGCGTCCTCGCGCAGCCGCAGCGCGGGGGGCGCGGCGGCCGGTGGTGTGGCCTGATCGGCGAGGGGGCGCTCCTGGGTGACCACCACCTTGCCGATCTGGCGGGCCTGCTGCATGTAGCGAAAGGCCTCGACGACCTGATGGTTGCCGAAGGCGGTGTAGGGCAGCGGCGTGAAGGTGCCGTCCTCGAACAGCGCCATCATCTCGGCGAACAGCGTCCGGGTCAGCTCCGGGCAGGCCTTCATCAGCTGATCCGAGTCGATGCCGAAATAGCTGAGGTTGTTGCGGAAGGGCCGCAGGCCGATATGGGTGTTCTCGTAGAAGTCGCGCTTGCCGAGCTCCAGGAAGCGACCGAAGGGGCGCAGCACCCGCAGGTTCTGGTTGATGGCCTCGCCGGCCAGCGAGTTCAGCACCACGTCCACCCCGCGGCCGTCGGTCGCCTCAAGGATTTCCTCGGCGAAGGTCAGGGCGCGGGAGTCATGCAGCCGCTCGACGCCGCTCAGGCGCAGGAAGTCGCGCTTCTCGGCCGAGCCCACGCTGGCATGGATCTCGGCGCCCAGCCAGCGGGCGACCTGGATGGCGGCGAGGCCGACCCCGCCGGCGGCGCCATGGATCAGCACATGCTCGCCGGGCGCCAGGCGCGCCAGGTGCTTGAGAGCGTAGTACACCGTGAAGAAGGTGGTGGGGATGGTCGCCGCCGCCGCGAAGTCCAGCCCGCCCGGCAGCGGTGCGACGGCCTGGCGGCTGGCGATCAGCCGGTCGCTGAAGCTGGCCGGGCCGAAGCCGACCACGGCATCGCCCGGGGCCAGGTCATTGACCTCCGGGCCGACCCGTTCGACCACCCCGGCGAACTCGAGGCCCAGCGTGGGGCCGGCGAAGCCGTTCTCGATGGCCTCGTCGGAGAGCAGGCCCAGGGTGTACATCACGTCGCGGAAGTTGAGGCCGGTGGCCTCGACCCGCACCTCGAGCTCGCCCGCGCCGGGACGAGGCAGGGCGCGGGGCCGCCAGCTGAGGTGGCGCAGCTGGCCGGGCAGGGGGAAGCCGAGGGTCATGGCCGGCGCGTCGCCCGCGGCGTCGGCCGGGCGGGGGTCGGGGGCGGGCAGGGGGCGCAGGCGCGTGGCGAAGCGCTGGCCTTGCCCATCGAGGACCAGCTCGTTCTCGGCATCCGGGGCGCGCAGTTCCCGGGCCAGGGCCTGGAGCGCCGCCTCGCTCGGGCCGTCGCCCGGCAGGTCGACCAGCTTGACGGCGAACGCGCCGGCCTCGTTGGCCAGGCTGCGCCCGAAGCCCCAGAGCGCGGCATCCTCGGACGCCTCCACCGCCGTCGGGCCCCACATGGCGGCCACGCCCTGGGTGACCAGCCAGAGGGTGGTCTCGGCGGTCGCTGTCTCGAGCCGGCGGGCCCAGTCGGCGGCGGCTTGGCAACGCGCGGTGCCGGACTCGGCCAGGTCGAGGATATCGAGGGCGGCGTCGGCGTCCATCGCGGCCTGCTGGAGGGCCTGCCACTGTTCGCTGGTCGGTGGTGACGCCAGCAGGGTGACCGGGTCGCCCTGCTGCTCCAGGGCCTCCCCGAGGGCCTGGGCCCTCGGGTGGCAGGTCGCGTCGCTCACCAGCAGCCGATGACGCGGGGCGGGGGCCGCCGAGACCGCCGCCTGGGGCAGGCGGGCATGCAGCAGGTAGGCGCCCGTGTCACCCTCCAGCGGAATGGGCTGGATGTCCTCGGCGCCGAGGCGCTCCAGCCAGCCGACCACATCCTCGTGCTCGCAGGCGGCCGGTGGCCGCTGGTCCTCGCCGAGTCCCGGTGTGGCGAGCAGGGTATCCAGCCAGGCGGACGGGGCCAGGCCCAGCAGCAGCAGCGACGCGCCGGGAGCGAGGCGCTCGGGCAGGGCCTCGAGCAGGCGGCGGCTGGTGTCCCGCTGGCTGACGTCGAGGCTGACCAGGGCCAGCTGGGCCCGCGCGGGGGCCTCGGCCAGGGCGTCCAGGGCCTCGACCTCGATGCGCGGCTCGCGGTCGCGCAGCTGCTCGGCCTGCTGCCAGGCCAGCTCCCCCGCCGCGAGGAGGCGAACGTCGCAGCGGTCCGGGTCGAGCTGCGCGGCAAGACGCTCGCCCAGCGCCGGGACGCTGACCCCGGCCTCGAGCAGGCCGAGGCGCTGTCCTGCGGGCAGGGCCTCGAGGGTGCGGGTCAGGGCCTCGGCCAGGGGTTCGGCCAGGGCCCGCCAGCCGTGGTGGCCGATCAGCTCCCGGTTGAGCCGTGTCAGGCCCTCGCGGGTCAGCCCGATGGTCCCGGCGTCGGCGTCGCCGGCAAGCAGCGCGCGCAGGTGCAGGCCGAAGCGGCCGACCTGCTGGATGGGCGCGCCATGCCCGGGGTAGTCCCGGCTCAGCAGCTGCCAGATGGCGGCGGGCGCCACCTCGCCAGCCGCCAGCCGCCAGCCGCCATCGCCGGCCTCGAGCCGGCCGGCGTCCTCCAGCAGGTGCAGCAGCTGGTCGAGCAAGGGGCGCGCCTGGAGGTGGCGCCCGGCCAGGGCCTGGTAGCGCGCCTGGCTGAGCCATTGGCCGTCCAGTTCGGGGCGCAGCGCCTCCTCGGCGAAGGCCTCGACCAGGCGGTCCAGCAGCGGCGCCACCTCCTGGGCATAGCGGTGGCCGGTGGCCTCGGCGTAGCCGTCGACCAGCCCGGGCAGGGCCGCCTGCAGGGCCGCGAGCGGCGGCAGGGGGCACTGCTCGGGACGCGGCGCCGGGCTCAGCGCCACGTCGAGATAGCTCAGCGGGGCCTGGCCGGACGGGGTGAGGCGCAGCGCCTTGAAGCGCGTCCCGGCGAGCACCGCTACCGCCCGGCCCTGGGCATCGAAGAGCTCGAAGTCGGCGGTGAAGGAGTAGGGCGCGCGCTTGACCAGCCGGGCCCGGGCCAGGGCGGGTGGCCCGGCGGCGGGGTCGAACTGCACGCGACCGACCCGCACCGGCACGAAGGCCAGGCCGTCCCGCGGGGCGTCATCCTGGGCCAGCAGCGGCAGGAACAGCTGGAAGGCGCTGTCGAGGATGCCGGGATGCAGCCAGAGCGCCTCCCGGTGGGCCTCGATGGCCTCGCTGGGGCGGATGGCGCCGATCACCTCGTCGCCCGCGAGCCAGGCGCGATCGATGGCCTGGAAGGCCGGCCCATAGGCCAGCCCCAGCCGGGCGGCCGCCGCCAGGTGGGCATCCAGCTCGATATCCGGCGCCCGCGCCGGTTGCTCGGGGCAGCGGCGCTGCAGCATCAGGCCGCGGCTCTGCTCCATGATCCGGGCGGTGGCATGCAGCTGCCAGTCGCCGTCGGCGCCGGTCTCCCGGGAGCGCATCGCCAGGCGACCATCGGCGGGCTCGACCGCCAGGCGCAGGGTGCGCCCGTGGGGGCCGTCGAGCATCAGCGGCGCCTGGATCTCCAGTTCCTCGATATCCAGGGTGGCCGGCGCCCGCCACAGGGCGCCGACGGCCAGCGCCAGCTCCACGTAGCCGGCGCCGGGGAAGACCGGGGCGTCGCCCACCACGTGGTCGCCGAGCCAGGGCTGGCGGCCCGTGTCGAGCTCGCTTTCCCAGGTGAGGGCCTGCTGGGCCAGGCGGTAGCCCAGCAGGGGATGCTCGTAATGGCGCTGCAGCAGGCCGGCGGCGCTTGGCGTGCCGGGCACCCAGTGGGGTCGGTGTTGCCAGGGATAACGCGGCAGTTCGACCCGGCAGCCGGCCACCGGGAACCAGCCGCTGTCGTCGTGGGCGATGCCGCTGAGCAGGGCCTGGCCGATGGCCCGCTCGATGCAGGCCGCCCCATCCTGCTCGCGCTCGAGGGTGGTGATCACCTGGCCCGGTCGGGCGGCCTGGGTCTGCGCCTCGCTCAGGTAGCGGCGCAGGATGGGATGCGCGCCGATCTCGATGAACACGTCGGTGCCCGCATCGAGCAGGGTGGCCACCGCCGCCGCGAAGCGCACCGGCTGGCGCACATTGTGCCACCAGTAGTCGGCGCCCAGGGCGTCGCCCGTCAGGTGGGCCCCGGTGACGGTGGAGACATACGGCACCTGCGTCGGCTCCGGGCGCAGGGACGCCAGGGCGCCGATCAGATCGCGTTCGATGGGATCCATCGCCGGGCTGTGGAAGGCGTAGTCCAGGGGCAGGCGCTTGGCGAAGGTGCCCTGGTCGGCCAGCTTGGCCTCCAGCCGCCCCAGGGCCTCGGCGGGCCCGGCGACGGTGACGCCCTTGGGGCTGTTGATGCCGGCGAGGCTGATGGCTCGGTGCTGCGGGCGGTCGAGCAGGGGGGCGATGTCGGCTTCCCCGAGACCCACGGCGGTCATCTCGCCCTGGCCCCGGGTCAACCCCTGGTAGTGGCTGCGCAGGTGGATGACCGTGACGGCATCGGCCAGCGGCAGGGCGCCGCTGGCCCAGGCCGCGGCCACCTCGCCGACGCTGTGGCCGGTCACGGCGCTGGGCCGGATGCCATGTGCCGCCAGCAGGCGGGTGATGCCCACCTGGATGGCGAAGAGCGCGGGCTGGGCGATCTCGGTCTGATCGAAGCGGTCCTGGCCGTTGCGTCCCTCGAGTTCGGCGCGCAGCGAGAAGCCGGCCCGCGGCGCGAACAGGGCGTCGACCTCGTCCACGGCCTCGGCGAAGACCTCGGAGGCGGCCAGCAGGTCGCGCCCCATGGTCTCCCACTGGCAGCCGTTGCCGTCGTAGACGAAGGCCGGTCCCTGGGCACCGTCGAGCCGCTGGCCCTCGGTGATGCCGAGGGCCGTGTCCGCGGGGCCGGTCTCGGCGGCCCAGGCGGCGAGCCGTTGAGCGGCCGCCGGCTTGCTGTCGGCGAACAGCAGCAGGCCATCGCGGTGGTGTTCCCGGTGGCGATACAGGGTGTGGGCGATGTCGTAGAGGCTGTCGTCGCTGTCGCGCAGGTGCTCGGCCAGCGCCGCGGCCATGGCCTTCAGGGCGGGCTCGCCCCGGGCGGAGAGCCGCAGCGGCAACGGCGCGCTGGCGGCGGGCGTGGTACTCGCCGGCGTGGCTGAGGCCCGTTCCGGCGGGCTCGCCAGGATCACATGGGCATTGGCGCCGCCGAAGCCGAAGGAATTGACGCCGATCACCAGCCGGCCGTCGGCCTTCAGGGGCCGGGCCCGGGTGACCACCTCGAGGTTCCACTCATCGAAATGAATCTTCGGGTTCAGCCGGCGGATGCCGATGGTGGCCGGCACCTCCCGATGGCGCAGGCTGTAGAGCGCCTTGGCCAGCCCGGCCACGCCGGAGGCGGTCTCCAGGTGGCCGAGATTGCTCTTCACCGAGCCGATGGGCAGGGGATGGCGGCGTTGGCGGGCCAGGGCCTCGCCGATCGCCCGGGTCTCGATGGGATCGCCGACCGCGGTCCCGGTGCCGTGAGCCTCGAGATAGTCGATCTCGTCCGGGGCGATGCCGGCCTGGTCATAGGCCTGGCGCATCAGGGCCACCTGGGCCTCGGGGTTGGGCACTGTCAGGCCCTGCTTGTGGCCGTCGGTGTTGACGGCGGAACCGGCCACCACGGCGAGGATGGGGTCGCCGTCCTCCACGGCGCGGTCGTAGTCCTTGAGCAGGAAGAGGCCGGCGCCCTCGGAGCGCACGTAGCCATCGCCGTCGGCGTCGAACACGCGGCAGCGCCCCGACGGCGAGAGCATGCTGGCCTTGGAGAAGATGATGAAGCCGTAGGGGTGCAGGTGCAGGCTGATGCCGCCGGCCAGGGCCATGGGGGTCTCGCCGGCGCGGATCGCCTGACAGGCCTGGTGGAAGGCCACCATCGAGGAGGAACAGGCCGTGTCCACCGACATGCTCGGGCCGTGCAGGTCGAAGAGGTAGGACAGCCGGTTCGAGGCGATGCTCGAGGTATTGCCGGTGGCGGTGGGGGCGTCGATGGCGGCCATGTCGTCCGCCATGCGATAGGAGTAGTCCAGGCTGGCCACACCGACATAGACGCCGCACTGGCTGCCGCGCAGCCGACCCGGTGCCAGCCCGGCGCTCTCCATGGTCTCCCAGGTCAGCTCCAGGAGCATGCGCTGCTGGGGGTCCATGTGGGCGGCTTCCCGCGGGGAGATACCGAAGAAGTCCGCATCGAAGCCGCTGATGTCCCCCAGGCTGCCGGCGGCGAAGGTCACGCTGGTGCCGGGATGGCGGCGGTCGGGGTGCTGGAAGGCGTCATGACTCCAGCGGTCGGCGGCCACCTGGGTCACCAGGTCCTTCTCGGCCTTCAGGTCATCCCAGAAGGATTCGGGGGTGGTGCCCGGCATACGATGGGCTACGCCGATGATGGCCACGCGTCTTGTCATGCTTGCTCCTGGTGATGCGGTGTCTTGACGTCCTGGTCGGTGGCGCGTGTTGCGGCCTCCAGTACGGCCTGCCAGAGGCGGTACCCCAAGTGGCTGGCGCTCAATGTCTCGTGATCGCGAGTGGCCCCGCGCCGCTGGCGGGTCGACCACAGGGTATAGCTGGTGGTGCCCTCGGGCAGGCCGAAGTGCCGGTAGGCGGCGGGCATGATCGGCACATGGTCGCCGTACCAGCACAGTATCCCCTCACGGGGGGAGCGCGAGAGCGCCTGGCGCAGCCGGTCGGTCATCCGGTCCGCGTTGCGCAGATGCGCGAGATAACTGGCGAGCTCATCGCACTCGCTCGGCAGCGGCGCATGCTTCGGCTTGAGCCACTCGTCGGCCTTGCCCTTCGCCAGGGTGTCCATCGCGAGGGGGCCATGATTCTCCATGGTAATCACGAAGATAAACAGGGGGCTATTGTCGTGGTCGGCGAGCAGCTTGCCAACCGTGTCGGCCACGGCGAGGTCGCCGATGTACTGGCCACAGTAGTCCGCCGCGTCGAAGGCCCGGATGTCGATGAAGTCGTCGAAGCCGAGGCGCGGCATCACCCGATCCCGGGCATAGAAGCTGGCGGGATAGGGGTGCACGCAGACCGTACGATAGCCAAGCGCTCTCAGGCTGGTTGCCAGGGAGGGAGCCGAGCGCTTGGCCAGCTGATGATAGGGATTGAAGCGGTGGATACCCAGCGCCTGGTCATCGAGGCCGGTCAGGAAAGCGGCCTCGGTGCGCACCGTGTTGGCGCCCCAGGCCGGTACGCTGAGCGGGCCATGGGCGATCGCCGCGCCCACCATGGCGTCATAATGCGCCAGCAGCTCGGGGCGGATTGCCGGGCACCAGTCGCGGGGATCGAAGAAGGATTCGCTCTGCACCGCCACCACATGGGGGAGGGCCTCCCGGGCCGCACGGTGTCCGTCGGCGACCGCGAACGGCGTCTGCTGGGGCAGGGATACCGGCTGCCGGGCCAGCCGCCCATAGGCCCAGAGGGCACTGAACAGCCCCAGGCGCTGCAGGTCCGTCTGCGGTGCCAGCGAGCACGGCGGCAGCCGCGCCAGCCCCAGGCCCAGCGGGAGGGCCGAGAGCCCGGCCGCGGCCAGCGTCGTTGCCAGGAAGGCCAAGGGGCCGAAGCGGCCGACCGCCGACGGTTCCAGGATCAGGAAGCCACCGATGGCCAGGGCGCCGGCGGCGATCGCGCCCAGCGCCAGCCCGATGCCGAAGAAGGGCACGTAGAGGCGAGGGTGGCGAAGGGCGTCGAGGAAGTACTCGAAGTCCTGGCAAAGGAACGGCTCGCGCAGGGTCTGCCACTTGGTGTTGCTGGATTGCACCACCACGAGCTGCAAGGCGGCGATAACGGTCAGGGCGAACCAGGGCCGCTGCACGACGAGCACGACCAGCGCGAACAACAGGCTCCAGGTGCCCAGGTGGACGCCCAGGGTGGCCAGGGGACGTCGCCAGACGGGGGCCACCGGGGGCCGCAGCAGTGCCTCCAGCCCGAGGGTCAGGCCCAGCCCGACCAGCCAGGGCCACAGCAGCGCGTGACTCATTGCCGCCTCCCGTAACCCATCCAGGCCAGCAGCCGCTGGGAGAGCCCGGCCGGCAGCACCGCCAGCCACCAGCAGCCGACATTGAGCGGGAAGGGGAAGCTGATTCGCGCCCGGTTGCGCGCGACCCCGCGGACGATGCGGCGGGCGGCGCGCTCGGGGGGGAGCTCCCAGGGCTTGGGGCCGGGCATGGCGGCACACATGGGCGAGCTGACATAGCCGGGCATGATCACCGTCACGCCGACGCCGCGGGGCGCCAGCCAGCCACGCAGGGCCTCGGCATAGGCCTTGATGCCGGCCTTGCTGGCGCTGTAGCTGGGAGTCAGGGGCAGGCCATGCCAGGCGGCGAGCGAGCTGACGAAGACCAGCTGGCCGTGTCCCCGGGCCGCCATTCTCGGGGCCAGGCGCTCGGCCATGGCCATCGGGGCGCGCAGGTTGATGGCCAGCAGTCGGCTGCTCGCCGTCCAGTCCTCCATCTCGCGGTCCTGGGCGGCATGGGTGTTCTGCCCGGCGTTGGCGATGACGATATCCGGCAGCGGCAGCGCGTCCAGCCATTGGCTCAGCGAACCGTCATCGGTGAGGTCGACGCTGGCCAGCGCTACGCTGGCGCCACTGGCCCGGCACTCGTCGGCGAGGGCCTCGAGGGCGTCACGGCGGCGGCCGTGCAGCACCAGGTGGACCCCGTCCGCGGCGTAGGCTCTGGCCAGGGCGCCCCCGATGGCACCGCTGGCGCCGGTGATCAGGATGCTCATGGCATGGGAAGCGAATCGGCTCACAGCAGGGCCTCGAGTGGCGATACCTCGGCCTCGAGACGACGCACCACATGGGTCAGGGCGAGGTCGATGCCGGGGCGGCAGTAGAAGCCCCCGTTAAGTTGCACGGTATGCATGACAGTCTTGTGGAAGCAGTGGAACAGGTCATCCTGGGGCGGCGGGGGCTGGCGCCAGAAGGCGTCCAGCGGTCCCTTGAACGTCAGGCCGTCCAGGCAGTAGATGGGCCGGCTGAGGGCGATGGTCGGGCAGCGGTGCTCCAGGGCCACGATCCCCGAGGTGCTGTTGACCGTGATGGTGCCCGCCGCCCCCTTCAGGAGCACGTTGAGATCCCCTGACTCGAGATAGGTGATCCGTCCCTCGAGGCCATAGTGCCGCTCCAGGCGCCCGATCAGGCCGGCGTAGTCGATCAGCCCCATGTCCAGCGGGTGGTTCTTGATGCACAGCCGGCTGTCGCTCGGGGCCTCGCGGGCAAAGGAGGCCATCACGTAGTCGATCACCTCGGGCATGCCCGAGAAGGGGGAATGGTCGCGGATCTGGGCGTCGCTGTTGAGCTGAAGCGGCAGCACGAAGTAGGGCGCCCGACCGGCCGTGAGGCGCTCGATCCGCCGGGCATCCCGGGGCTTCCAGCGGCGCAGCTGGGCGAAGCGCTTCAGGTAGCCGGCATACTCCACCGGTGCGGTGACCGGCGCATGGTTGCGGTAGCGGGGAAACAGCACGGGGTTGGCGAGCCCCGCCAGATGGTAGAGCACGTCATGGGTGGCGCGGACCCGGAACGGCGAGCGAAAGCGCGTCGGCCTGGCCGGCGGCGGTAGCGTCGGGGCCACGTCGCGGAACCAGGCCGCGTTCTGGGGCAGCAGGGAATGGCCGTTGACGCCTTCCCGTTCGAGGGTGATCCAGAAGGGGCGGAAATAGCCCTCCTCGAGCACATGGTTGCGAACCCCGTCGGCGCGGGCCGAACGGATCGCTGCCCGGTGGACGGGGCGCTGGTCGCCGAAGACCACCTGGTCGGTGACGGCGTGACGCTCCCGGAGTTCCGCGAGGAAAGCCGGGAGGGCCTCCAGCGCCTCACGAAACCGGTAGGCCGGTCCGCCATGCCGCGACCAGTAGGCGATATCCCCCCCGGCGAACTGGACCTTGGTGACCCGGTGGCCATCGGCGACCAGCTGGCGGGCCAGCCGCTGGAAGAACGGCGAGCAGACGCCCTGCAGGAACAGGAAGGAGCGCTTGGGTACAGTCAAATCAGTGCCTGCCAATGAAGGTGTTGCGATACCAGCGATAGACGCGGTGCTTCCAGGTGAGCTGCCCGCCGCCACGGCGGTAGTGTTCGAGCAGCGAGACGGCCGTTTCGGCATTGCAGAGTTGCCGGGTCGCGGGGTCGACGTAGAGCGGATACAGGATCAGCACTCCGGCGATCAGTTCCTCCAGTGCCAGCCGCCGCTGGCGCCTGTGGCACGCACGATGATCCTCGGTGAGGCCCCAGCCTGCATAGAAGGGCATCCCGTAGGTGACGACGCGGCGACCGCGCAGCAATGCCTCGAAGCCCGTCAGGGAGCTCATGGTATGGACCTCGTCCACCCTGTCCAGCAACCCGGTGATATCGGCATGGCTGGCGTCGACGTCGTAGAGGCCGGCCGAGGCCTCGTCGAGCTGGCCGATCCGGGCGCCGCTGAGCACATCCGGATGCGGCTTGTAGACGATGCAGGCGTCCGGGTTGTCGGCGCGCACCGCCGACAGCAGCGCCCGGTTGCTGCGAATGTCGGGGGAGCCGTGCGCCACGGACGCATCCGACTCCACCTGGCCCGGGACCAGCACAATGCGCCGGTCGGTTGGCAATGTCGGGACCTGCCCCCCGGCGACGTTGTACTTCGACAGCCGCAGCCGGACCAGGCGCTGTCGCAGCGCAGCGGCGCGTTGGCGCAGGTCGTCATCGAAGGGGGTATGGTTGAGCAGGTGCTCGAGGTCGCTGGGACGACGGGCGTCGTAATAGATGCCGCGGGCGTCCACGACCAGGGAGAGCGGGCGCGCCAGGTCGACCCCCAGGCCGACGGAGCGGATAAAGCCGTCCTCCATGCGCCACGCATGCCGGCCGGCATCCCGCAGGTCGCGGTCATCCCGGCTGGCCCAGCAGAGGCTGCGCTCGTCATCACGCACGGGACCAGGCCCCGGCGAGTCGGCATGCCGAACCGAGGCCTCGGCGCCCAGGAAGTCGCCGACGAAGCCGCGCTTCCAGCGTGACAGGCCGTAGGTGGTCCAGCGGCCTTGCAGGCGCCGCTGGTGTCGCAGCTGATCGCCGATCAGGTCGATGGTGGCCTCGAGCGTGGTGGCCTCGCCCGTATAGGGGTTGGCGTATCGGGCATAGCGCAGGTAGGCCGCGGCGAAGACCTGCTCGAGGGTTCTCGGCTGTCCGCGTCGCGGGCAGTCGCGTCGATCGTCGGTCAGCCCCCAGCCGGCGTAGAAGGGCACGCCGTGACACACCACGCGCTTGCCCGCGATCAGGGCCTCGAAGCCGAGCTGGCTGGTGACGACATGGACACACGCCACGGCATCGAGCAGCGCCCAGGGGTTGAGGTCCTCGCCCACGATGCGGCAGCGCGGATGCGCCCGGGCGCGATCCAGGTGCCCGCGCTTCTTGCCGGCCACCACGTCCGGGTGCACCTTGACCAGCACCTCGGCGTCGGGGTGTTCTGCCAGGGCTCGCTCGAGCATGGTCGCAAAGTCGTCGGCGCCGGCCAGGCCGCCAGCGATGGAGGCATCGCCCGCGGTCTGGTCCACGACCAGGATGCGGGGGCGCTCTCCGGGAGGCAGGGGGCGATCCGGGGCGTGGTTGTACTTGGACAGCCGCAGGGTGCGCAGGCGGTGCATGGCCCGGCGGGCACGTTGGATTTCTTCCGGGGCGAAGTCCGCCGCCTCGATCAGTCGCTCGAGATCCGACGGGCGCGAGGCGTCGTAGTAGATGCCCTGGTGATCCACGACCAGGCTGTGGGGGGCGAAGCCATGAACCCCGAGGCCCCAGGAGCGCAGGAAGCCGTCCTCGACGGCCACGTAGGGGACGCCATGTCGCGCGGCATGGCGGCGCGCCAGGCGAGAGGAGGGCTTGTGCCCCCAGCCGATGATCGCCTGCGGCCGGCGAGGCGACAGCCTCGGGCGGAACAGCTGAAAGCGCTCGACGTCGGGCAGGCAGGCACGCAGCGTGGGCAGGGAGAGCATCCTGCGCGTGGCAACGGCGGCAGAGCCGAACTGGGGTGTCATGGGGGCTGAGGCCAAGGTGCCGTCCCTTGCATCCGATGGCGGTTTGGGGAAGTCGGGGGAAGGATTGTAACAACTAACGCAGCCGGGTAAGCAGAAAATAAGCCTGCTGACGATGGGTTGCTCTTGGCTTATCCCGCTCGTCGCTGGCTCTTGCGTCCCGCTCCGGGGGGGCAGAGTATGCGAGCTGACAACTCATGGCGGGAGGCGATACGCATGACATCCACTGTCCTGATCACCGGGGCCAACCGGGGCGTCGGCCTGGCCCTGGCCGAGCATTACCATGGCGATGGCTGGCACGTCATCGGCGTCTGCCGTACCCCGTCACCGGAGCTCGACGACGTGGCCGGGCAGGTGATCGACGGCATCGATGTGACCTCGCCGGCGGATGTCGCCCGGCTGGCCACGGCCCTCGACGGGGCGCGACTCGACGTGCTGATCAACAATGCCGGCATGCTGCACGACGAGGTGCTGGGCGAGCTCGACTTCGAGGCCATCCGCGCCCAGATGGAGATCAATGCCTATGCGCCGCTGCGGGTGGTCGAGGCCCTGCTGCCCTGCCTGGGCGAGGGCGCCAAGATCGCCAATATCACCAGTCGCATGGGCTCGATCGCCGACAACGACTCCGGCGGGCGCTATGGCTACCGCGCCTCCAAGGCGGCACTGAATGCCTTCGGCAAGTCCCTGGCGGTGGATCTCGCGCCGCGGGGCATCGCCGTGGCGCAGCTGCATCCGGGCTACGTGAAGACGCGCATGGTCAACTTCGGCGGCCTGATCGGTCCCGAGGAGGCCGCGGCCGGGATCGCCGAGCGCATCGCCGCGCTGACCCTGGCGACCAGTGGCGGCTTCTGGCACAGCAACGGCGAGGCCTTGCCCTGGTAGGCAGGCTGCCACGTCCTCCATTTCCGTGACCCGACTGGGAGACGCCATGAGCGCTTTCGTGACCCCGACGATGCGGCGCCGCCTGCGGGAGGGCGTGCACGCCGCCGGCCGGGAGGTGCTGGCCATCTATCGCCGGCCCTTCGCCGTCGAGACCAAGGCCGACGACAGCCCGCTCACCGAGGCGGACCTGGCCGCGCACCATGCCTTGCTGGCGCTGCTGGAGGCCGTCGCCCCTGGCGTGCCGGTGCTCTCCGAGGAATCCGAGGCGCTACCCTTCGCGACCCGGCGGGGCTGGCGCCGCTACTGGCTGGTGGATCCGCTGGACGGCACCAAGGAATTCATCCGCAAGAGCGACGAGTTCACCCTCAACGTGGCCCTGGTGGAGGAGGGCGTGCCGGTGTTCGGGATCGTGCATGCGCCGGTGCTGGGAGTGAGCTGGTATGGCCAGGCGGGCCAGGGTGCCCGGCGCTGGGAGGGGGGGCAGGAGCGGGCCATCCGGGTGCGTGCTCTGCCGGATCCCGAGCGGACGCCCTGGCGCGTGGTCGGCAGTCGCTCCCACGGGCGCGAGGCCCTGGCGGGCTTCTGTCGCCGTCTACCGCCCCATGAACTGGTCACCCGCGGCAGTTCCCTGAAGCTGTGCCTGGTCGCCGAGGGCACCGCCGATCTCTATCCCCGCTTCGGGCCGACCTGCGAATGGGACACCGCGGCGGCCCAGGCCGTGGTCACCGCGGCGGGCGGCGAGGTGCTCGACATGCGCACCCTGTCACCGCTGCGCTGCAACCGGCAGGCCTCCCTGCTCAATCCCTCCTTCATCGTCTGTGGGGTCCGGGATCGCCGCTGGGAGGCGGCCCTGGCCGCCTGCCTGCCGAGCGCGGCGGACTGAACCCGGGGCTCGCCTGGGGCCCTGGCTGACGTGGCGGCTGGTCGCGTCTGCGCCCGTTCGGGGCACTCATCGGCTGCCGGGTGATGCGGTGCCGGGTGGTCTCGGTTGATGGCGATCAAGGTTCGGGGCCCAGGTGGCGCTACCGCCGGCGCATCCAGCAATGAAGCTCCCGTCAAGGGCGCCCACGTCGCAAAATTTTCACGCCTTCGTCACCAACCACCCCCCTACAAATGGACTATGTTGAAGTCCCACCGGGTCGGGAAGAGGAGGCGGTCAATGCAGCATATCCACTTGGAGCGACTACCCTGGCAGCACCTCGATCATCTCAAGGCCGATATGGCCGACGTGGTGTTCTTGATGCCCCACGACGAGGAGGTGCGGGGGGTGGGCGTGGACCCGCGCCAAGGCATCTTCCTGTTGCTGAAGTCGAACCTGCGGGTGTTTCCCATCTATGACGGCAGCCACGGCAACGAGCTGTGCGGCCTCCAGCTGCTGGCCGTGGAGGTCGACGACGCCAACGACCAGCGGGTGAGCGAGTTTGTCACCGAGCGCCTGTGGCGCGAGATGGGCGTCGCCGCCGGTTAGCCGTGTCTCCTCTGGCGGTGCCGGATCCTCACCGGCGCCGCCGGCTGTTCCTTCCCTGCCTTTGTGGCGTCCTGTTAATCCGGGGCATCTCCCACCGCAACATGCCGGGTGGCTGAAACCCGGTGCCGGCCGGCGTGCCGCCCCCGCCGGCAGCGTCTCGGCCCCGACCGGCGACAGATCCCGTGGCTGACGGTACAATCGGGGCACCGATGACACCGACACGCCCCGACCGGCACCGAGCCGCTCGGGGGAGCACCAATCAGCGACGAGACGCAATGTCCAACTCGACCCTCGCCCATGAAACCGGGCTTCGCCGTACCTTCGCGATCATTTCGCACCCCGACGCAGGCAAGACCACCATCACCGAGAAGATGCTGCTGTTCGGTAACGCCATCCAGATGGCCGGTTCCGTCAAGAGCAAGCGTGACGACCGTCACGCCACCTCCGACTGGATGAAGATGGAACAGGAGCGTGGCATCTCCGTGACCACCTCGGTGATGCAGTTCCCCTACGGCGGCCGTATCGTCAACCTGCTCGATACCCCCGGCCACGAGGACTTCTCCGAGGACACCTACCGCACGCTGACCGCCGTGGATTCGGCACTGATGGTGATCGACGGGGCCAAGGGCGTCGAGGATCGCACCATCAAGCTGATGGAGGTCTGTCGCCTGCGCACCACGCCGATCCTGACCTTCGTCAACAAGATGGACCGGGATATCCGCGAACCCATCGAGGTGATGGACGAGGTCGAGGAGGTGCTCAACATCCAGTGTGCGCCGATGACCTGGCCGATCGGCATGGGGCGCCACTTCAAGGGCGTCTATCACCTCTACAACGATGTTATCCACCTCTACACCCAGGGCCAGGGCAATCGCATCCCCGAGGACAAGCGCATCGAGGGGCTCGACAATCCCGAGGTCGATGCCGTGCTGGGCGAGGACGCCGCCGAGGAACTGCGCATGGAGGTGGAGCTGGTGCGCGGTGCGTCCCACGCCTTCGACCACGCGGCCTACCTGCGCGGCGAGCAGACGCCCGTCTACTTCGGTACTGCCATGGGCAACTTCGGGGTGCGCGAGATGCTCGATGGCTTTGTCGCATACGCGCCGTCTCCCCAGCCCCGGGAGACCGACAAGCGCACCGTCGAGGCGGAGGATGGCAGCTTCACCGGCTTCGTCTTCAAGATCCAGGCCAACATGGATCCCAACCACCGGGACCGCATCGCCTTCCTGCGGGTCTGCTCCGGCAAGTACGAGAAGAACATGAAGATGCGCCATGTGCGCATCGGCAAGGACGTCAAGATCGCCGACGCCCTGACCTTCATGGCCTCGGACCGGTCCCATGTGGAGGAGGCCTGGCCGGGCGACATCATCGGCCTGCACAACCATGGCACCATCCAGATCGGCGATACCTTCACCCAGGGCGAGGACATGCGCTTCACCGGCATCCCGCACTTCGCCCCGGAGCTGTTCAAGCGCGTGCGCCTCAAGGACCCGCTGAAGATGAAGGCCCTGCAGAAGGGCCTGCAGCAGCTCTCCGAGGAGGGCGCGACCCAGGTGTTCATGCCGCTGGACAACAACGACCTGATCCTGGGGGCCGTGGGCACCCTGCAGTTCGACGTGGTCGCCCATCGCCTCAAGCAGGAATACAAGGTCGATTGCCTCTACGAGGGGGTGAACGTCAACACCGCGCGCTGGGTCTACTGCGACGATGCCAAGATGCTCGAGGAGTTCAAGCGCAAGGCCAGCACCAACCTGGCCATCGACGGCGGCGGCTACCTGACCTATATCGCGCCGACCCGGGTCAACCTGCAGATGACCCAGGAGCGCTGGCCGGAGATCCGCTTCAACCATACCCGGGAGCACTGACCGGGCTGTGCCCGGGAGCTGGAAGCACGCCCGCTGCGCGGGCTTGAGCTTGAAGCGGGAAGAAAAACCCTTGACGCCGTTTGTGGCGGATTCAAGCTGGCTTCCAGCTTCCAGCTTCCAGCTTCCAGCTTCCAGCTTCCAGCTTCCAGCTTCCAGCTTCCAGCTTCCAGCTTCCAGCCTATGTTGATCGACGCCCACTGCCATCTGGACTTTCCCGACTTCGACGCCGACCGCGAGGCGGTGCTCGAGCGGGCCGGGGCGGCGGGCGTCGCGCATTTCGTGGTGCCGGGCACCACCCGCCGCCACTGGGACCGGGTGCTGGCGCTGGGGACGCGGGAGGCGGTCAGCGTCTGTCTGGGGCTGCACCCCTACTTCATGGACGCGCACCGGGATGGCGACGTCGCGGCGCTGGCCGAGTGCCTGGAGGCTCACCCCGAGGCGGTGGCGGTGGGGGAGTGCGGCATCGACGCGCGCTTCGACGAGACCCTCGGCGCCCAGTGGGCGCTCTTCGATGCCCAGCTGCGCCTGGCCAGGACGCGCCGCCTGCCGGTGGTCATCCACTGCGTGCGCGCCAACGACAAAGTGGCCAAGCGACTGCGCCAGCTGGCGCTGCCCGCGGGCGGGCTGATCCATGCCTTTGCCGGCTCCCCCGAGCAGGCCAGGGCCTTCCTCGACCTGGGCTTCGTGGTGGGCCTCGGCGGCGCGGCGACCCATGACCGCGCCAGGCGGCTGCATCGGGCCGTGGCGGCCCTGCCCGACGATGGCTACGTGCTCGAGACCGACAGTCCCGACATGCCGCTGGCGGGCCGCCAGGGCGAACGCAACGAGCCGGCCCGGGTGGCGGAGGTGTGTCGCAAGGTCGCCGAGCTGCGGGGGCAGTCCCCCGAGCAGGTGGCGGCGGACAGCACCGCCACCGCGCGGCAGCTATTTGGCCTGAGGGCCCGTTCCTAGTCCGGTGTCGTGGCCCTGCGCCGAAGCGGCTTCAGGTTTTGCCAGCCAGGCTCTCCGGGTCCAGGCGCTCGAGCGGGTAGGGCAGCTTGAGCCGCTTGAACTTCTGGCCGGCCACGCGCAGCGGCTCGGCGGCTTCCTTGGTACTCATCACCGCCAGCACCTCGGCCTCGCCGTAGGCATCGAGCTCGGCACTGAGCACCTCGCCGAGGCGCTTCTCGTCGGCATCCTCGATGGCGCTGCCGGCCTCCGGGATCAGGCCGCCGTCGAGCTGGCCGCGTACCAGGCGCTTCTTCACCTGGCCGCGGAAGTGGGCCCGGGCCACCACCTCCTGGCCGGTATAGCAGCCCTTCTTGAAGCTGATCCCGCCGAGCGCCTCCCAGTTGAGCATTTGCGGCAGGTAGCTGTCCTGCTGAGCGGCCTCCAGCCAGGCGAGCCCCGCCTGGATGTCGTGCAGCCGCCAGACGGCGGTGTCCACGGGGCTGGCCTGGGCCGCCAGCCGCTCCCAGGTGGCCGGTGCCTGCTCGACCGGCAGGCAGACCAGCAGCCGCGGCCGGGGCCCGGGATGGGCCAGGACCTGGAGGTCATCCTGGTCGGCCTGGTGCCAGACCGCGGGCGGCATCACGTCCAGCAGGACCTCGGCGACGGCGGGAATCTCGCGGCCGATCAGCCCGATCAGCGCCAGGTCGTCGCGGGGCGTCAGCGTGGCCTTGTAGAAGGCCGCGAACTTCTTGAGATGGTCGCTGAGCGAGGGCACCAGGCTGCGGTGCATCAGCAGGCGATAATGGTCGGGGGCCACGCGCCACAGCTGGGCATTGGCCAGCACGCGTCCCTTGGGGGTGCAGAAGCAGGTCAGCGGCGCGAACTCGCCATCGGCCAGGGAGAGCTGGGCACTGGTCTGGCCCTGGAGGAAGCGCTCGGCATCCTCGCCGGCGACATCCAGGATGCCCAGGTGGGCCAGCGGCGTCATCACGTTGGCCTCCATGGCGCGGCGTGCCGGCTCGGGGGTGTCGAAGACCACGCGATCGGCGCTCTCGCGCCGGCCCCCGAGGTGGGCGATCCAGTCGTTCATGTCAGGGTTCCTTGTCGTGTGCGTTCACGGGCGTTGGTCGAGACATGCGGTCGAGGCGGTCGCATTGCAACCGCTGCCGCGCCTTCGGGCGGCGTGCTAGACTCGGCCCTGTTCGATTCCAGCCGTACAGGAGCCGCCCCATGGCGTACCAGTCACTCAGTTTCCAGGGCGTCGAGAGCGCCGACCAGGTCAACCGCATCACCACGGCTCTGATGATGCTCGACGGCGTCGAGAGTGTCGAGGTGGGACGCCACGGGGCCGAGGTGGAGGGGCGGGTGCGCCGCGAGGCGCTGATCAAGGCCGTGCAGGCCCTCAAGCTGGGTATCGAGGTGAGCTGATGGCGCACAGCATCCAGGTGGTCAGCGAACGCAACCGTGTCCTTCGCCAGCGCGTCGAACTCGAGGACTTCGAGGACCTCTTCGTCGACGTGCCCGAGGCCTTCGGCGGCGAGGGCAGCGCCCCGGACCCCCACGACTACTTCGACCTGTCCCTGGGGGCGTGCAAGGCGATCACCGCCCAGATGTACGCCCGCCGCAAGGACTGGCCCCTGGACGGGGTCAGCGTGGTGGTCAACCGCGATGAACGCGACGAGCGCCATGGGGTCTATCGACTCGACGTGGCCATGACCTTCCATGGCGCCCTGGACGCGGCGCAGCGCACGCGGCTCGAGGAGATCAGCGACAAGTGCCCGATCCATCGCCTGATGACCAGCGCCACCGTGGAGATCAGCACCCGTCAGCGGGACTGACCCCGTCGCATTTCACCGGGCGCAATGGCGGCCCGGCGCCACCAGGAGAGCCGATGAGCAAGCCGTTCCGACTGCAATCGAAGTTCCAGCCCGCCGGCGACCAGCCCACGGCCATCGAGAGCCTGGTCGGGGGGCTCGATGCCGGGTTGGCCCACCAGACCCTGCTCGGCGTGACCGGCTCGGGCAAGACCTTCACCATGGCCAACGTGGTGCAGCTCCTGCAGCGCCCGACCATCGTCATGGCGCCCAACAAGACCCTGGCGGCCCAGCTCTATGGCGAGTTCAAGGCGTTCTTTCCCGACAACGCCGTCGAGTACTTCGTCTCCTACTACGACTACTATCAGCCCGAGGCCTACGTACCGTCCTCGGACACCTTCATCGAGAAGGACGCCTCGATCAACGACCATATCGAGCAGATGCGCCTGTCGGCGACCAAGGCGCTGCTCGAGCGCCGCGATGCGCTGATCGTGGTCTCGGTGTCGGCGATCTACGGCCTCGGCGACCCGGACCAGTACCTGAAGATGCGCCTGCACTTCACCCGGGGCGAGCTGATCGACCAGCGCGCCTTCCTGCGCCGCCTGGCCGAGCTGCAGTACACCCGCAACGACATGGACTTCAAGCGCGGCACCTACCGGGTACGCGGCGACGTCATCGACATCTTCCCGGCGGACGCCGAGGACGAGGCCGTGCGGGTCGAGCTGTTCGACGACGAGATCGACACCATCAGCCTCTTCGACCCGCTGACCGGCGAGGTGCGGGGCAAGGTGCCGCGCATGACCATCTACCCGAAGTCGCACTACGTGACGCCCCGGGAGACCATCATGGGCGCCATCGACGCCATCAAGGAGGAGCTCGCCGAGCGGCTCGCCTGGCTGCGCCAGCACGACAAGCTGGTGGAGGCCCAGCGCCTCGAGCAGCGCTCGCTGTACGACATCGAGATGATGCTCGAGCTGGGCTACTGCAACGGCATCGAGAACTACTCCCGCTACCTCTCGGGGCGCAACCCCGGCGAGCCGCCGCCCACCTTCTTCGATTACCTGCCCGCCGACGCCTTGCTGTTCATCGACGAGTCCCACGTCAGCGTTCCCCAGGTGGGGGGCATGTACAAGGGCGACCGCTCGCGCAAGGAGACGCTGGTGGAGTACGGCTTCCGGCTGCCCTCGGCGCTGGACAACCGGCCGATGACCTTCCAGGAGTGGGAGCGCATATCGCCGCAGACGGTCTTCGTCTCGGCCACCCCCGGCCCCTACGAGGCCGAGCATGCCGGCCAGGTGGTGGAGCAGGTGGTGCGGCCGACCGGACTGCTCGACCCGGAGCTCGAGGTGCGGCCCGCCTCCACCCAGGTCGACGATCTGCTCTCCGAGATCCAGGCCCGCGCGGCGGTGGAGGAGCGGGTGCTGGTGACCACCCTGACCAAGCGCATGGCCGAGGACCTCACCGAGTACCTGGACGAGCACGGCGTGCGGGTGCGCTACCTGCACTCCGATATCGACACCGTGGAGCGGGTCGAGATCATCCGCAACCTGCGCCTCGGCAAGTTCGACGTGCTGGTCGGCATCAACCTGCTGCGCGAGGGCCTGGACATCCCCGAGGTGTCGCTGGTGGCGATCCTCGATGCCGACAAGGAGGGCTTCCTGCGCAACGAGCGCTCGCTGATCCAGACCATCGGCCGGGCGGCCCGCAACGCCCACGGCAAGGCGGTGCTCTACGGCGACCGGGTCACCGACTCCATGCGCCGCGCCATCGACGAGACCGAGCGGCGCCGCGCCAAGCAGCTCGCCCACAACGCGGCCCACGGCATCACCCCGGAGACGGTATCCCGCTCGGTGGCCGACATCCTCGAGGCCGCCCAGGCCCCGGGCCGCAAGGGCAAGGGCCGCAAGGCCGAGCGCAAGGTCGCCGAGGGCGCGGCCATCTACGACCCCGCCGACCTGGGACCGGCGGAGCTGGCGCGAGAGGTCGCGCGGCTCGAGGACGCCATGTTCGAGGCGGCTCAGAACCTCGAGTTCGAGGAGGCCGCGCGGCTGCGGGACCGCCTGCACGAGCTCCGGGAACGCCAGCTGGCGGTCGGCTGAGCCGGCTCGCCCTGGCAACGCCGATGCCGGAAGGTCCCGAGATCCACCGTGTCGCCGACCGCCTGCAGGCCCACCTGGCCGGGCGGCGGCTGGACGCGGCCTGGTTCGCCTTTGCCGACCTGGCCGCGCAGGCCGACTCCCTGGTGGGCCGGGAGGTCATGGCCGTCGACAGCTGGGGCAAGGCGCTGTTGACCCGCTTCGACGACGACCGGGTGCTGTATTCCCACAATCAGCTGTATGGCGTCTGGATCCTCCACGACGCCGAGCGTGAACCGGACACCACCCGCTCGCTGCGGGTGCGACTGACCGCGGGGGAGCGCATGGCGAGCCTCTACAGCGCCTCGGAGGTCTCGCTGTGGCCCGAGGCAAGGCTGCACGCGCACCCCTTCCTGGCGCGCCTCGGTCCCGACCTGCTGACCCATGGGGTCTCGGTGGAGGCGATCGGCAGGCGCCTGATGGACCCTCGCTGGCGCGGGCGCCGACTGGGTGGCCTGCTGCTCGACCAGTCCCTGGTCGCCGGCCTCGGCAACTATCTGCGCTCGGAGATCCTGTTCTTTGCCGGCCTCTCGCCCCGGGCCAGGCCCGTCGACCTGGACGAGGCTCGGCGCACCCGGCTGGCCGAGCAGATGCTGGCCGTGACGTGGCGTTCCTACGCGACGGGCGGCGTGACCAACCGCGAGGCCTGGGCGGCCGACGCGCGTCGCCGGGGCGCGTGCCGGCGACGCTGGCGCTTCGCCGTCTTCGAGCGTGACGGCCTGGCGTGCCATGCCTGCGGCACGACCATCGAGCGGTTCTGCGTGGCGTCGCGGCGGCTGTATCGCTGCCCGGCCTGCCAGCGTGATCCCGCAGCATAGCCTGGAGGGAACGTTTTTATACCGTTATCTTCTCTGGCTGGCGCGTACGACCAAGGCCGCTGGCGGCGACGCTGCCGGGAGGAGGGCAAGTGCGCTATAATGCGCCCCCGTTCGAGCCCGCCGCCGGTGCCCCGGACCGGCCCAGAAGCGGGCGTGTCGACCCAGCCAAGGAGCGTCTTGCCCATGACCGTGATCCGCCAGGATGACCTCATCCAGAGCGTCGCCGATGCCCTGCAGTACATCTCCTACTACCATCCCAAGGACTTCATCGACGCCATGGCGGCGGCCTACGAGCGGGAGGAGAACCCCGCGGCCAAGGACGCCATCGCCCAGATCCTGATCAACTCGCGGATGTGCGCCACCGGCCATCGGCCGATCTGCCAGGACACCGGCATCGTCACGGTCTTCGTGCACGTCGGCATGAACGTGCGCTGGGAGACCGACATGAGCCTGGACGACATGATCAACGAGGGCGTGCGTCGGGCCTACCAGCTGCCCGACAACGTGCTGCGCGCCTCGGTGCTCGCCGACCCGGACGGCCAGCGCGCCAACACCCGCGACAACACCCCGGCGGTCATCCACCACAAGCTGGTGCCCGGCGACACCGTCGAGGTCCATGTGGCGGCCAAGGGCGGCGGCAGCGAGGCCAAGTCCAAGTTCGCCATGCTCAACCCGTCCGACAACGTGGTCGACTGGGTGCTCGAGCAGCTGCCCAAGATGGGCGCCGGCTGGTGCCCGCCGGGCATGCTGGGCATCGGCATCGGCGGCACCGCCGAGAAGGCCATGGAGATCGCCAAGGAGGCACTCCTCGAGCCCATCGACATCCAGGAGCTGCAGGCCCGCGGGGCAGCGAACCGGGCCGAGGAGCTGCGCCTGGAGCTCTACGACAAGGTCAACAAGAGCGGCATCGGTGCCCAGGGGCTGGGTGGCCTGACCACGGTGCTGGACATCAAGGTCAAGGACTACCCGACCCATGCCGCCAACAAGCCCGTGGCGATCATCCCCAACTGCGCGGCGACCCGGCATGCCCACTTCACCCTGGATGGCAGCGGCCCCGCGGCGCTGCCGGCGCCGAAGCTCGAGGACTGGCCGGAGATCACCCGCGAGGCCGGCGACAATGTCAAGCGCGTCGACCTGGATGCCATCACCCCGGAGGAGGTGCGCACCTGGCAGCCCGGCGACACCCTGCTGCTCAACGGCAAGCTGCTGACCGGCCGGGATGCCGCCCACAAGCGCATGGTCGACATGCTCGCCAAGGGCGAGTCGCTGCCGGTGGATCTCAAGGGCCGCTTTATCTACTACGTGGGCCCGGTGGACCCGGTGGGGGACGAGGTGGTCGGCCCGGCCGGTCCCACCACCGCCACGCGCATGGACAAGTTCACCCGCACCATGCTGGAGGAAACCGGCCTGCTGGGCATGGTCGGCAAGGCCGAGCGCGGGCCGGCAGCCATCGAGGCGATCCGCGACAACCAGGCCGTCTACCTGATGGCGGTGGGCGGCTCCGCCTACCTGGTGGCCCAGGCCATCAAGAAGGCCCGCGTGGTCGGCTTCGAGGACCTGGGCATGGAAGCCATCTACGAGTTCGAGGTGGAGGACATGCCGGTGACCGTGGCCGTGGACAGTGCCGGCACCTCGGTCCACCAGACCGGTCCCGCCAAGTGGAAGGAGATCATCGCCGAACGCGCCTGATCGCTTCGCCGACCGTGACGGCCCCGCCAACTGGCGGGGCCGTCGCTGTTACGGGTATGCTGGGGGTGGCGGCGCGCCCGGCGCCGCGGCGTATTCCCACGGAACGGGGACTGACCATGGCCTCCTGGCTGTTCGGCGTGCTGATCCTGCTGATCCATGTACTCGGTGTCCTCTCGGCGGTACAGGCGCTGATGTCCAGCCGTACCTCCCAGGGCGCCATCGCCTGGATCATCTCCCTGCTCACCATCCCCTATCTGGCGGTGCCGGCCTACTGGGTGTTCGGTCGCCCGCGCTTCTACGGCTATGTGTCGGCCCGGGGCGAGCGGGACACCGTGCTGCGGCGCGTGCTGGCCCGCTATCGCGAGCGGGTCTCGCCCTACCTGGCCGGCGCCCGGGAGGCGGACGTGCTGGCGGTGGAGAAGCTGGCGATGATGCCGCTGACCAGCGGCAACCGCGGCGAGCTGCTGGTCGACGGCGAGGCGACCTTCGACAGCCTGTTCGCCGGCATCGAGGCGGCGCGCGACTACATCCTGATCCAGTTCTTCATCGTCCGTGACGACGCCCTGGGCCTCGAGCTCAAGCACCGCCTGCAGCGCGCCGCGGAGAAGGGCCTCCGGGTGTGCTTCCTGTTCGACGAGATCGGCTGCCACAAGCTGCCCGAACGCTACCTGCGCGACCTGCGCGAGGCCGGGGTGGAGGTCAGTGCCTTCCATTCCTCCCGGGGGCTGCGCCACCGCTTCCAGCTCAACTTCCGCAACCACCGCAAGATCCTGGTGGTCGACGGCCGCCAGGGCTGGGTGGGCGGCTTCAACGTCGGGGTCGAGTACCTGGGGCAGGATGCCCGGCATGGCTACTGGCGCGACACCCACCTCAAGCTGACCGGCCCCAGCGTGCTCGGCCTGCAGGAGGCCTTCTGGGAGGACTGGCACTGGGCGACGGGGGAGGTGATCCGCCTCAACTGGACACCCGAGGTGACCTGCGAGGAATGCCAGAAGGTGGTCATCGTCCCCTCGGGCCCCGCCGATCCCCTGGAGACCGCCAGCCTGCTGGTGCAGCATGCCATTCACAGCGCCCGGGAGCGGCTCTGGGTCACCAGCCCCTACTTCGTGCCGGATCGCAGCGTCCAGGACGCCCTGCGCCTGGCGGCGATGCGCGGGGTCGACGTGCGCATCATGATGCCGGAGCGCCCCGACCACCTGCTGGTGTTCCTCTCGGCCTTCTCCTTCCTGCCCGACATGCTGCGCGCCGGCGTCAAGGTCTACCGCTACCAGCCGGGCTTCCTGCACCAGAAGGTGATCCTGATCGATGACGATGCGGCCAGCGTCGGCACCGTCAACCTCGACAACCGCTCCTTCCGCCTGAACTTCGAGATCACCGCCTTCCTGCCCGACCGGTGCTTCGCCGCCCAGGTGGCGGCGATGCTCGAGCGGGACTTCGCCGACTGTCGCCGGGTCAGCCTGGAGGAGATCACTTCGCGCCCCCTGTGGCGCAAGCTGGTGTCCCGGGCGGCCTATCTGTTCGCTCCCGTGCAATGACGCGGCTTGGGTCCATGCCGCGGCTGGGGTACAGTTAGCGCCCTTGGCTGGCCCCCGTGCGGGGCCGCTCATGCATCAGCGATCGGGAGTCGTGGTGAACCTCGAGACCAAGTGGCTGGAAGATTTCGTCGCCCTGGCCAACACGCGCAGCTTCTCCGCCTCGGCGCGCCAGCGCCATGTCACCCAGCCGGCCTTCAGCCGGCGGATTCGCTCCCTGGAGCAGGCGGTGGGGGTGACCCTGGTCGACCGCTCCACCACGCCGGTCGACCTGACCCCGGAAGGGCAACTGTTCCTGGTCACCGCCCGCAACATGGTCGAGCAGCTCAACGAGAGCCTCGGCCACCTGCGCGGCCTGTCCATCGCCAACGAGGCCCTCGACATCGTGGCCGCCCATTCCCTGGCGCTGAGCTTCTATCCCCAGTGGATCTCGCGGCTGCAGAAGGGCCTGGGCGAGCTGCCGACCCGGC
This sequence comes from Halomonas nitroreducens, assembly GCF_003966155.1. Taxonomy (GTDB): domain Bacteria; phylum Pseudomonadota; class Gammaproteobacteria; order Pseudomonadales; family Halomonadaceae; genus Halomonas; species Halomonas nitroreducens. The sequence goes on along the minus strand of NZ_RXNS01000006.1, from coordinate 187,003 downwards.
TGGTGGCGATGAACGTCGGCGATGCCATCCATGTGCTGCGCGAGGGCAACTGCGATCTGATGCTCGCCTACTACGATCCCTACGCCAGCATGCAGCTCGACGCCGAGGTCTTCCCGTCCTTCTCCATCGGCAAGGTCAAGATGCTCCCGGTCTGCCTGCCCGATGCCCAGGGGCGACCGCGCTTCCCCCTCGAGGGCAACGAGTCGGTGCCCTATCTTTCCTACACGCAGGGCGCCTTCCTGGGCCGCAGCGTGCGCATGCTGCTCAAGAACGACCCGCTGCGCCTGCGCCTGCGGACCGTCTACGAGACCGCCATGGCCGAGGGGCTCAAGGGCATGGTGCTGCAGGGCATGGGCATGGCGTGGATTCCCGACTTCTGCATTCGCGAGGAGCTCAAGGACGCTCGGCTGGTGCGGGCCGGCGACGAGAAGCTCGACGTGCCCCTGGAGATCCGCCTCTATCGTTGCTCGCTGGTGCACAAGCCCGGCGTCGAGAAGCTCTGGCGGCAGATGATGAAGCTGCCGAGGGACTTCCTCCAGGCCTGAGAGCGGTGTGCTTTCCGGTTGTGCTCGATGGCGCGGCCACCGGCGCTCCCGAGACATCGGGCCGCCGCTTGGCTCATCGGGCCGGCGATACGCCGCCAGCTGTCTTCCGGCGCTGGCCGACCCCGGCGTCCCCGCATGACCGTCGCGCGTCACGGAACCCCAAGTTTTTGGAACCGACGGTATGGGACTCGAGGTGGCGGGCCTGAGAGAAGACAGATGCCTCGCTGCCCGGCATCAGGCTTCGCCGAAGTCGGCGGGCAGGCCGAGGAAGTTCTGGATGATGAAGAAGTGGTCCTCGAAGAGCCCGTCCGGCTCCAGGTCGGCCAGGGGCACCCAGCGGGCATGGTCACCGCCCTTCACCGGCTTGAGTCGCGGCAGCTGCTGCTCGGGACGCAGCGCGAAGTAGAAGGCCTCCGCCAGGGTCCGGCCGCGCCAGCTGCGGTGGGGCTCGTCGAACAGCCGCTGGCCCCGCAGCGAGCCCTTGAGGACGGGTTCCGGCACCTTGAGGCGGACCCGTTCCCGCAGCTCCCTCAGGCAGGCATCCAGCAGGCGCTCGTGGGGATTGATGAAGCCGCCGGGCAGGGCATAGAGGCCCTTGCCCGGCGCCGCCGTGCGCCGCACCAGCAGGACGTGTCCCGACTGCACGACCACGGCGTTGACGGTGACGAAGATCGGCGGGTAGGGCGCCTGGGACCAGGCCTCGCGGTACTGGTCCAGCAGGTGCTGTTCCTCGACCAGCTGCTGGTAGGGCTCCGTGGCGAAGAAGGCCTGGACTTCCTCCACCACTCCCGGCGGCAGGTCATGGGAGGCGCCGGTGCTGACATAGTCGGTCGCGGCGGCCGGCGAGCGAAACAGCCGCTCGCGGATCTGGCTGGCCGAGATGCCCTCGACCATCGGCACGCTGACCGATTCCCACTGGGGAAACAGCGACAGGTAGTAGCTCGACTGGCCGCGGCTGGCCCCGATCAGGCCGATCCGCGGCAGCCGGGCATGGCTCGGCGAGGCGATGTCGCGAACCTTGCGCTGCACGTCGCGCACCCAGACGTCGTTGTTGTACAGGGCGTCCAGCAGCGGCACGATCTCGAGGCGGGCATTGTCGTCCTCGTCGAAGGCGGTCCGCAGCATCCGGCGCCGCTCGTCGAAGCGCCAGGGGTTGCGCAGCGAGCGGGCCTGCCAGGCGGAGCCCACCAGGACGATGACCTGGCGCGCGCGCTTGAGGGCCTCGTGGATGACCGCCAGATGGCCGAGATGGGGGGGCTGGAAGCGGCCGATAAAGACCAGACAGTCGAAGTCGTGAGGGGGGCTGTCGGCGTCCGGTCGCGGACTCATGGGGCTCGCTCCATGCGGTAAAACGCCCATTATGGTGACCCGCTCCAGGCCGTGCAATTCCCGCGACCTGCAGGGCGGGCGCGGCTTGGGTATGCTGGAGGGCAGACAAGGGACTGTGAGGTACGCACATGATCAAGCAGAGCGTGTTGTTCTGGTGGGGCGTGGTGCACGCTGCCGTGAAGCTGTGGCTGGAGCGCAACGCCTTCAGCTATGCCGGGTCGCTGGCCTTCTACACCCTCTTCTCGCTGGCCCCCACGGTGATCATCGCGGTCACCGTGATCGGCCTGGTGCTCGGCGAGGAGGCCGCCCAGGGACAGATCGTCGCCCAGCTGCAGGGCACCATGGGGCCGTCCGCCGCCGAGGCGATCCAGAACGCCGTGGCCCAGTCGCGGATCCAGGAGTCGGGGCTCTGGCCGACCCTGCTCGGCGTCGGGGCCCTGCTGGTCGGCGCGACCACCGTCTTCGGCCAGATGCAGTACTCGCTCAATACCCTGTGGGGGGTGACGGCCCGCCCCAGCTCCAACAGCCTGCTGATCTTCCTCAAGAACCGCACCCTGTCCCTGGCCGTGGTGCTGTCCATCGGCTTCATCCTGCTCGTCTCGCTGATGCTGGGCGTGGCCGTCAATGCCGTGCTCAAGGCCGCCGACGGCCTGTTGCCCTTTCTCGGCGCCCTGGCGGCCGGCCTGGAGTTCCTGATCTCCCTGGCCGTGGTCTCGGCACTGTTTGCCACCATCTTCAAGGTGCTGCCGGACGTGGTGCTGAGCTGGCGCGACGTGCTGGTGGGGGCGGTGGTCACCGCACTGCTGTTCGCCATCGGCCGGTCGGCCATCGCCGCCTACCTGGCCTACACGGCCACGGCCTCCACCTACGGGGCCGCCGGCTCGGTGGTGGTCGTGCTGCTGTGGGTCTACTACTCCTCGCTGATCCTGCTGTTCGGGGCGGCCTTCACCAAGTGCCACCTGCTGGCACGGGGCCGCGAGGTGATCCCGCGCAATACCGCGGTACGGGTCAGGCACGAGCTCGTCGACGAGCCGCTGGCGCAGCATCGCGGCCGGTCCCTCGCCCAGCGGAGCAGCGGGGACGGCGGCGAAGGGACGCGCGAGTCGGCGGATGACATCGGCGAGGGGGCGGCACAGGGCCGTGAGGACGCGGCGGACCAGGCCGCCTCGCGGGCGGAGCGCCGGGACTGACCCCGGCGCCGCCGGGCGTCAGCCGGCGCGGAAGCGTTCCCGGGCGAGGTCGTCGGCCACCTGGGCGGGGCTCAGGCCCTCTCGCTCGGCGCGCCGGAAGATCTCGTCGAGGGTGGCGCCGATGCCCTCGATATGGGCCATGACATCCTCGCGGCGGTAGTCCTCGCGCCGCTGCCAGGCGATCTCGATCACCCCGCCGGCATTGGCCACGTAGTCGGGCGTGTAGAGGATGCCCCGCTCGCGCAGCAGGCGGGCCACGTCGGGCTCAGCCAGCTGGTTGTTGGCGGCGCCGCAGACCACCCGGGCCTTGAGGCGCTCGACCACGGCCGGGGTAAGGGCGGCGCCCATGGCGCAGGGGGCGAAGACGTCCACCTCGGCATCGGCGATGCTCTCGGGGGCGCTGACCTCGGCGTCCAGTTCGTCGGCGAGGCGTCCCAGTGCATCCCGGTCGACATCGGTCAGCACCAGCTGGGCGCCGGCCTCGTGAAGCTGGCGCGCCAGGTGGGCACCGACATGGCCCACGCCCTGGATGGCCACCCGTAGCTCGCCGAGGTCGTCGCGGCCCAGGCCATGACGCACGGCACTCTTCAGCGCGCAGAACACGCCGTGGGCGGTGAAGGGCGAGGGGTCGCCGGAGCGGCCATTGTGGCCGAGTCCGCCCACATGGTCGGTGCGCTCGGCGATGATCTGCATGTCGGCCTCGCTGGAGCCGGAGTCCTCGGCGGTGATGTAGTGCCCGGACAGCGAGTCGATCAAACGGCCCATGGCGCGCAGCAGCTCGGGGCGCTTGTCGCGACGCGGATCGGCGATGATCACCGCCTTGCCGCCGCCGAGGGGCAGGTCGGCCAGCGCCGACTTGTAGGTCATGCCGCGGGACAGGCGCAGGACGTCGGTCAGGGCGTCCGCCTCGCTGGCGTAGGGGAAGATGCGCAGACCGCCCAGGGCCGGGCCGCGGTGGGTATCGTGAATGGCGATGATGGCGCGCAGGCCGCTCGCCTCATCGCTGCCGAAGACGACCTGCTGATGGTGATCGAACTCGGGGTGGTCGAAGACCAGCATGACGTGACTCCCTTGTGAGGAAGGTTGTTGTGGGATGGTCCGCCAAGGGTGGGGCGAAACCTGGCATCGTCTCGGCTTTTGGCCGAGCGATCGTCTGTATGACACCCTAAAGACTAGAGCATCGCCTGGGTCCGGGGAAGCCTTGCGCCTTGGTGGCGAGGGACCGGGATGCTAGAAAGAGAGGCACGTAGCCTCTCCCTTTGCGGGCCGCCGGCCCGCGCATCGACAAGGAGGACGCCGCATGGACATCTGCTGTGTGAAGGCCCTGGTGACCGGCAAGGTGCAGGGGGTCTGGTATCGTCGCGCCACCCAGGAGCAGGCCCTCAAGGCCGGGATCACCGGGCATGCCAGGAACCTGCCGGATGGCCGGGTCGAGGTGCTGCTGTGTGGCCGCCGGGAGGCGGTCCGCGACCTCAGCGAGTGGCTGTGGAAGGGGCCGCCGGGGGCCCGGGTCACTCACGTGGAGCTCGAGGTGGTCGAGCAGCACGACCCGGACACCTTCACGACGGCCTGAGGCTTACGCCAGGGTCTCGGTGATCCACTCCACCACGGCCTTGCCGTCCACGCCCAGGCAGACGTCCGCCAGTGGCGTGCGCGACCAGCGGGGCTCGATATAGCCGCGGTTCTCGGGGGCGAAGATGGTCTGTCCCTCGGCCTCGCCCTGGGTGGCCACGGTCAGGTGGCCCCGGGCGGTGGTGAACAGCTCCGGCCGGATCAGCCAGGCCAGGGCACAGCTGTCATGGGGGCAGCAGCCGTCGATGCCGAGCATCTCCTGGTAGAAGTCACGGTAGAATCCGTAGCTGCCGGCCAGCACCTCGCCCAGCTTGTCCTGGCCGGCGGCGATCCGTGCCATGTGCCCCGGCGCGAGCACGCAGCGATGGGTCACGTCCAGGCCCACCAGGGTCAGCGGCCAGCCTGCCGTGAGCACCCGGGCAGCGGCATGGGGGTCGTTGAAGATGTTGGCCTCGGCCACCGGGGTCACGTTGCCGCCTTCTCGCACCGAGCCGCCCATCACCACCACCTGCTTGACCTTGTCGATGATGGTCGGGTCGAGCTGCAGGGCCGTGGCCAGGTTGCCGAGCGGCCCGACCGCCACCAGGGTGACCTCGCCCGGCCGGGCGTTGATGGTGTCGATGATGAAGCGCGCCGCGCTGCGCGGGTCGGCCCGGCCCTGGACCGCCGGCAAGGCGATGTCGCCGAGGCCGTTGGCCCCATGGATATGCGCCGGGGCCGGGTGGCGGGGCTTGACCAGCGGGGCCGCGGCGCCCTGGGCCACGGGCACCTCGCGCCCGGCCAGCTCGGCGAGCAGCAGGGCGTTGTGGGTGGCGGTGGCGACGTCGACATTGCCGAAGGTGGTGGTCATGCCCAGCAGCTCGATGGCGGGATGGCGCAGGGCGATGGCAATGGCCTGGGCGTCATCGACGCCGGGGTCGGTATCGAAGATGATCGGATGTGTCATGGGGCTCCTCGTCGATGACGGTCAGGGGGCGTCGACGCCGTGGTGCAGGGCCTGTTCCACCTCGGCGGCGTCGGGAATGCTTTCGGTGGCGCCGAGTCGCTGGACGCCCAGGGCCGCCGCCGTGGCGGCGCGCTCCAGGCAGGCGGTGGGGGGCAGGTCGGCCTGGACCGCGGCCAGGTAGTAGCCGATGAAGGTATCGCCGGCGGCAGTGGTGTCCCGGGCGACGACCGGCAGCGGCGGCTGGAAATGGCGCTGGTCGCCGTGCTGGTACCAGGCGCCGTCACCGCCCAGGGTGAGCACCGTCTCGGTGTCGGGCAGCCGGCGAGCCAGGGCGTCCAGCAGGGTCGCCGCGGGGGTGCCGGCGGCGAGGCCGGTGAGGGCCTCGGCCTCGCCACGGTTGACGAACAGCAGCCGGCAGGCCTCCAGGGGCAGCTCGGCGACGGCCGCGGTCATCGGCGCCGGATTGAAGGCGATCTTCACGCCCTGCGCCCGAGCCTGGGCGAACACCCGGGGCAGGGCGTTGCACTCGTTCTGGGCCAGCAGCCAGTCGCCGGGGGCGACCTCGGCGAGCCGCGCGTCCAGGTCGTCCGGGGTGAAGCCATGGTTGGCGCCCGGAAACAGCAGGATCGCATTCTCGCCCTGGTCATCCACCTGGATGATGGCATGGCCGCTGGGCTCGTCGACGAGCTCGAGGGCATCGACCGCCACGCCGGCGCGCTCCATGAGGTCCCTGGCCCAGGCATCCTGTCGGCCGAGTCTCCCCCAGTGGCGGACCCGGCCGCCGGCCCGAGCCATGGCCAGCGACTGGTTGGCCCCCTTGCCCCCCAGGCCGACGCGATAGTCGTGGCTGGCCAGGGTCTCGCCGGGCCTGACCAGGTGGGGGACGTGGTAGAAATGGTCGAGGTTGATCGACCCGAAGTTGTGCAGCATGCCGTGGTCCGGGTGTGATGGAAGAAGAGGTGGTCGACAAAAGTATCCAGGCCCGGAACTCGCGGTGCAAGCCGGCGCGGGACGATGCGATGATGCTTTATACCGTTATCTATCATGCAGCATGTCATCGCCAACCCGAAAATCACCGAGCCGTGCGGGGTTCGAGATCCAGCCAGTCGAAGGCGTCCAGCAGGAAGCCTCGCCCGTTCGTGGCACGCCAGACGCCGTGAGCCATGATCACGGCCCGGGGATCCCGGTCGACCAGGCGCTGCAGCATCGCCCGGGCGCGGCGGCGATGGATGGCGGTCAGCCTGAGCTCCAGCGGGGCCTTGGCGCGGTGCTCGGTGATGCCCCAGCGCTGCGCGATCCAGCGTTGCCAGGGAGCCCAGTGGCGCGCCAGGAAGGCCTCGTCGAAGGCCTCGCTGAGGTCGGCAAGGATGACGGTGCGCGATGCCCGGTGAAAGAACACGACTTCCTCCAGCAGCGGGGTGGCACGCACGGGAAACTGGTCGATCACCCCGGCCCAGTCTTCCGCGGCGTGCCCCCCAGCACGCCAGCGAAGGCCAGGTCGCGACGCCTGGCGAGGGTCGACGGGAGCCCCCAGAGCTTGGCGTCCGGGTAGGCGGCGTGCCAGTCGGAGAGGGACAGGTGGTGCAGCTTGTTGGGACTGACCAGGTGCGCGATGGTCCCCAGCGCCTCCACCTCGCGGCGCAGCCCCTCGGTCAGGTGGACCGGCGACCAGATCCACAGGGCGCCGCCGGGCAGGCGGACGATCACGCTGCGCGTGGGGTAGGGGAAGCCATGGAAGTCGACCAGCGGGCCTTCCACCAGCCAGAGATCGTTGGCGACGGCGTGCAGTGACATGGCTGGGCTGGCGCGGCCTCAGCCCCGTGCCAGGAAATCCGCGAGGTTGTCCGCGGTCAGCGTGACGATGCGCTGCCTCGCCTCGGGGCTGATCCAGGCATTGTGTGGAGTGACGATCAGGTTCAGCGCCTCGTCGAGAGCCGAGAGCAGCGGATGGCCTTCCCGGGGGGGCTCCTGGGGCAGTACGTCGACGGCCAGGCCGCCGAGGCGCCCCTCGCGCAGGGCGGCCAGGGCGGCGATCTCGTCGATGATCCCGCCGCGGGCACAGTTGAGCAGCAGGGCTCCGGGCTTGAGGGTCGCGAGCAGCGCCCCGTCCACCAGGTGGTGGGTCGCCTCGGTGAGCGGGCAGTGCAGGCTGATGGCATCCGCGCCGGGGGCGAGGGTGGCCAGCGACGGCCGCGGATCGTCGGCGGCACCGCCGGGCCGGGCGGCGAAGCTCACGCGCATGCCGAAGGCCTCGGCCAGTTCGCCGACCCGCGAGCCCAGTTCGCCCTGGCCGACGATCACCAGGTGCTTGTCGGCCAGTTGCAGGGTGGGGTGGTCGAGCAGGCAGAAGAAGGGGCTCGTGTTCCAGCGCCCCCGGGCGACATCGCGCTGGTAGCGGGGCAGGCGGGCGGCCAGGGCCAGCAGCAGCATCAGGGTGTGCTGGGCAACGCTGGCGGTGCCGTAGGCGGTGACATTGCGAACCGCGATGCCGCGGCGCTCGGCACTGGCCATGTCGATGTTGTTGGTGCCGGTGGCCAGCACGCAGATCAGCCGCAGCGCCGGCAGCCGGTCCAGGGTGTCGTCGTCGAGCACCACCTTGTTGACGATGGCGACCTCGGCGCCGGCCAGCCGTGCTGGCACGTCCCCGGGGGCGGTGTGGCCGTGCACATCGAGCCGGTCCAGCTGTGCCGCGAGGGGAGTGAGGTCGATATCCGGCCCCAGGCTGGCGGCGTCGAGAATCACGGCGTGCATGGCGGTTTCCTTGTGTGCAGGTCGGCAACGGTGGCGTGGCCCCGGGGCTGGGCCTCGGGTGGCACGACAGGCTATAATGTGCGGCTTTCGAGGCAGGCTTGGAATTGCGCAGGCTGCCCATATATCGCAGAACGCCAATCGCGATCGAGCCATGTTGCGTCGTCGCTTCGCCCACTGGGACGTCGTTTCAGGGAGACCCAAACCATGCCCATCTACGAATATGAGTGCAAGGCCTGCGGCCATCGCTTGGAGAAGCTGCAGCGGCTCAGCGCCGCGCCGCTGACCGATTGCCCCGCCTGCGACCAGGCCGAGCTCGGCCGCCTGGTGTCGGCCGCCGGCTTCCGCCTGGCCGGAGGCGGCTGGTACGAGACCGATTTCAAGACCGGTGGCAAGAAGAACCTGGCCGGTGACAGCCAGGGAGCGGGGACGTCCTCCGACGGCGGCGCCGCGGCCTGAGCCGTCACCACTCTCGCTTTTTCATCACGCAACAAACAGGATACGACATGCGCAGCCATTATTGCGGCCAGCTGAACGAGACCATGGTGGATCAGACGGTCACCCTGTGCGGCTGGGTACATCGCCGCCGTGACCATGGCGGGGTCATCTTCCTTGACATGCGCGATCGCGACGGCATCGCCCAGGTCGTGGTCGACCCCGATACCGCCGAGGCCTTCGCCACTGCCGACCGCGCCCGCAGCGAGTACGTGCTGCGCATCCAGGGTCGCGTGCGGCTGCGCCCCGAGGGTACCCAGAATCCCAACATGCCCACCGGGCTGATCGAGGTGCTGGCCAAGGATGTGGAGGTGCTCAACACCGCGGCCACGCCGCCCTTCCAGCTCGACGAGCATGGCAAGGTCGGCGAGGAGGTGCGCCTCAAGCACCGCTACATCGACCTGCGCCGCCCGGAGATGATCGACAAGCTGCGGCTGCGCTCGCGGATCTCCCACAGCGTGCGGGCCTATCTCGAGGCTCAGGGCTTCCTGGACATCGAGACCCCGATCCTGACCCGCGCCACCCCCGAGGGGGCCCGGGACTACCTGGTGCCGAGCCGCACCCACGCCGGCAGCTTCTTCGCCCTGCCGCAGTCGCCCCAGTTGTTCAAGCAGCTGCTGATGGTGTCCGGCTTCGATCGCTACTACCAGATCGCCAAGTGCTTCCGTGACGAGGACCTGCGCGCCGACCGCCAGCCCGAATTCACCCAGATCGACCTGGAGGCCTCCTTCGTCGAGGAGGAGGACATCATGGCGATCACCGAGGGCATGATCCGTCAGCTGTTCCAGGACGTGCTGCAGGTCGAGCTGCCCGAGTTCCCGCGCATGCCCTATGCCGAAGCCATGAGCCGCTTCGGTTCCGACAAGCCGGACCTGCGCATTCCGCTGGAGCTGACCGACGTCGACGACCTGATGAAGGACGTGGACTTCAAGGTGTTCTCCGGACCGGCCAACGCCGAGGACGGTCGGGTCGCCGCGCTCAAGGTCAAGGGCGGTGCCTCGCTGTCGCGCAAGGAAATCGACGAGTACACCAAGTTCGTGGGCATCTACGGGGCCCGCGGCCTGGCCTGGATCAAGGTCAACGAGCGTGCCAAGGGGCTCGAGGGCCTGCAGTCGCCGATCGTCAAGTTCATGGAAGGCGTGGTCGAGCAACTGCTGGACCGGGTCGGCGCCGAGGATGGCGACATCATCTTCTTCGGCGCCGACAAGGCGCGCATCGTCAACGAGGCGCTGGGCGCGCTGCGCGTCCGGCTGGGCGAGGACCTCGACCTCTACACCGCCGACTGGGCGCCGTTGTGGGTGGTCGACTTCCCGATGTTCGAGGACGACGGCAGTGCCCGCCTGCAGGCCCTGCACCATCCCTTCACGGCGCCGTCCTGCGACGTCGAGACCCTCAAGACCCATCCGGCCGGCGCCCTGTCCCGGGCCTATGACATGGTGCTCAACGGCACCGAGCTGGGCGGCGGCTCGATTCGTATCCACGACCAGGCCATGCAGCAGACGGTGCTCGAGGTGCTGGGCATCGACCAGGACGAGGCCCGCGAGAAGTTCGGCTTTTTGCTCGACGCCCTGCAATATGGGGCGCCGCCCCATGGTGGCCTGGCCTTCGGCCTCGACCGCCTGGTCATGCTGATGAGCGGGGCCCGCACCATTCGCGAGGTCATCGCCTTCCCCAAGACCCAGAGCGCGGCCTGCCTGATGACCGACGCCCCGGGCGAGGTCAGTGCTGAGCAGCTCAAGGAGCTCAACATCCGTCTGCGCCAGAAGGCCAAGGCGGACAGCGCCGGCGAATAAGGCGCGCGTTCCGGCAAGCTCTCACCGGCGCCTCAGGGCGCCGGTGTCATTTGCGCGCGACACCCACCAGCCAGCAAGGACGCCCCGGGCTTGGCCCTGCGCCACGCGCCGGGCGCAGCAGGTCAGCGGGGCGTTCCGAGGAGACGTGACATGGCAGGCCACAGCAAATGGGCCAACATCAAGCATCGCAAGGCCGCCCAGGACGCCAAGCGAGGCAAGATCTTCAGCAAGCTGATCCGCGAGCTGAGCGTGGCCGCCCGCCAGGGCGGCGGCGAGCCCGACGACAATCCTCGCCTGCGCGCCGCCATCGACAAGGCGCTGGCCAACAACATGACCAAGGACACCATCCAGCGGGCCGTGGACCGGGGCGCCGGCAACACCGACGGCGACGACATGGAAGAGGTCGTCTACGAAGGCTACGGTCCCGAGGGCGTGGCCGTGCTGGTGGAGGCGATGACCGATAATCGCAATCGCACTGTCTCCGCGGTGCGACATGCCTTCAACAAGCATGGCGGCAACCTGGGGACCTCCGGCTCGGTGGCCTTCATGTTCCACAAGCAGGGGCGCCTGACCCTGCCGCAGGGCGTCAGCGAGGAGGCCGCCATGGAGGCGACCCTGGCCGCCGAACCCGAGGACATCGAGGCCCTGGACGACGGCCGCCTGGAAGTGGTCACCACCCCCCAGGCCTTCGGCGCCGTCAAGGACGCCCTGGTCGCGGCGGGCATCGAGCCCGACGCCAGCGATGTCGGGCTGTATCCCGACAACTACGCCTCCATCGACGACGCCGAGCTCGGGCGGCGTATCATCAAGCTGGTGGATATGCTCGAGGACTTGGACGATGTGCAGAATGTTTACACCAATGCGGACTTCTCCGATGCCATCATGGAGGCACTGGAGGAGTGAGCATAGCCACCAATGCACGCTTGACTGGCCTGCGCTGCCATCATGGAGGCACTGGAGGAGTGAGCATATCCACCAATGCACGCATGACCGGCCTCCGATGCCATCATGGAGGCACTGGAGGAGTGAGCATCGCCACCAATGCACGCTTGACTGGCCTGCGATGCCATCATGGAGGCGCGGGAGGAGTGAGCGGGGCACCCCGGCGGACCGGCCGTTGACGGCCGTTGGCGACCTCTCCCGGACGACGGAGCGGGGCCGATGCTGATCCTGGGCATCGATCCCGGGTCGCGGGTCACCGGCTACGGGGTGCTGGATGTCAGCGCGTCCAGCCCGCGCTACGTGGCCAGTGGCTGCATCCGCACCCGGGGCGACGACCTGGCCCAGCGCCTGGCCCAGGTCTATGCGGGGGTCAGCGAGGTGATCGGCCTGCATGGCCCCGGTGAGTTCGCCATCGAGCAGGTGTTCATGTCGAAGAATGCCGATTCGGCGCTCAAGCTCGGCCAGGCCCGGGGCACCGCCATCGTCTGCGCCGCCAACCATGGCCTGCCGGTGAGCGAGTACGGCCCGCGGCAGATCAAGCAGGCGGTGACCGGGGGCGGCGCGGCGGACAAGGCCCAGGTCCAGCACATGGTCACCGCTATCCTCGGCCTCTCGGGGCCCCCCCAGGCCGATGCGGCCGACGCTCTGGCGATCGCCCTGACCCACGCCCATGCGCGGCGGGGCCTGATCACCCAGGGCAGCTTCGGCGGCAGCAAGCGGTCTCGCAAGGGCCATAGCTGGCGGGACTACCGGCCCTCCTGACCGTCTCTGAAAGGCGACGGGTGGCCGTTATCGAACGCCGTTTGCCTGGACTGGCATGCCGCGGGGGGGACCAGTATAGTGAGCGCGACGCGCCCCGCCGCGCTGGATTCTTGACCAAGGACAGTGACATACCATGATCGGACGCCTGCGTGGCACCCTGCTGGAGAAACAGCCCCCCTGGCTGGTGGTAGACGTGGCCGGCATCGGCTATGAGCTCGAGGCGTCGATGACGACCCTGGTGGCCCTGCCGGGTCTCGGCGAGGAGGTGGCGTTGTATACCCACCTCACGGTGCGTGATGATGCCCACCTGCTCTACGGGTTCGCCCGGGAACAGGAACGGGCCCTGTTCCGGGCCCTGATCCGGGTGAATGGCATCGGCCCCAAGCTGGCTCTGGCGATCCTCTCGGGCATGGACGAGGATGCCTTCATCCGTTGCGTGATGGATGACGACGTCAAGGCGCTGACCCGCCTGCCCGGCGTCGGCAAGAAGACCGCCGAGCGCCTGATCGTGGAGATGCGCGATCGCTTTCCCCACTGGGAGGGAGGCGCCGAGCCCTCGACCGCCGAGGCCGGGACCCCAGCGTCGCCGGCGGCGAGACGCCAGGATCCGCAGGCCGATGCCGAGGCGGCGTTGGTCAGCCTGGGCTACAAGCCTGCCGAGGCCACGCGCATGCTGGCCGGCCTCGAGGAAGAGGGCAGCACCGAGGCAATGATCAAGGCGGCCTTGGCGCGCCGCATGGCGGGCTAGACCATGTCCCGGCCACCCCTGCAATTCCGGATCCCAGCGGAGGACCAGCATGCTGGAGACTGACCGCTTGATCGCTGCCGACACCCGCGAGGGCGAGGGTAACCTCGACCACGCCATCCGCCCCAAGCACCTCCACGACTACATTGGGCAGCCCCGCGTCCGCGAGCAGCTGGACATCTTCATCAGCGCCGCCCGCGGCCGCGAGGAGAGCCTCGACCATACCCTGGTCTTCGGGCCGCCGGGCCTGGGCAAGACCACGCTGGCCAACATCATCGCCACCGAGATGGGCGTCGGGCTCAAGTCGACGTCCGGCCCGGTGCTCGAGCGCGCCGGGGACCTCGCCGCCATGCTCACCAACCTGCAGCCCGGCGACGTGCTGTTCATCGACGAGATCCACCGCCTGTCGGCGGTGGTCGAGGAGATCCTCTATCCCGCCATGGAGGATTTCCAGCTCGACATCGTGATCGGCGAGGGGCCGGCGGCGCGATCGATCAAGCTCGACCTGCCGCCCTTCACGCTGGTCGGCGCCACCACCCGCGCCGGCCTGCTGACCTCGCCACTGCGGGATCGCTTCGGCATCGTCCAGCGCCTGGAGTTCTACAGCATCGAGGAGCTCACCGAGATCGTCGCCCGCTCGGCCCGGCTGCTCGGCGTCGAGACCGACACGGGCGGTGCCCGCGAGGTGGCACGACGCTCACGGGGCACCCCGCGTATCGCCAATCGCCTGCTGCGCCGGGTGCGCGACTTCGCCGAGGTGCGCGGTGCCGGACACGTCGACGCCGAGATCGCCGACCAGGCCCTCAACATGCTCCACGTGGACCACCATGGGCTGGACCACATGGACCGTCGCCTGCTGCTGGCGATGATCGAGAAGTTCGACGGCGGGCCGGTGGGCGTCGACTCCCTGGCCGCCGCCATCGGCGAGGAGCGCGACACCATCGAGGACGTCATCGAGCCTTACCTGATCCAGCAGGGACTGATGATGCGCACCGCCCGCGGTCGGGTGGTGACCCGCCAGGCCTGGCAGCACTTCGGCCTGGCCCCGGACGACCGGGCCCCGACCCCCTAACGACTCACCCAGTCACGATCGACGAGACGAGGAATCCCGTGAACGACGCCATGTCCATTCCCCACCTGATCATCAACGCCAGCGGCGTGGTCCAGGCGGTGATGCTGCTGCTGCTGCTGGGTTCGCTGCTCTCCTGGGTAGTGATCTTCCAGCGCACCTTCGTGATGCGCCGCGCCCGCAAGGCCCATCGCCACTTCGAGGACCGCTTCTGGTCCGGGGTCGACCTCAACGAGCTGTACCGCGAGACGCCCTCCGAGCAGGAGACCCTGGGCGCCGAGCACATCTTTCGCGCCGGCTTTCGCGAGTTCAATCGCCTGCTGCCCAAGACCCGCAGCCCCCAGGCGATCCTCGACGGCGTCCAGCGCAGCATGCGCGTTGCCTGGTCCCGGGAGGAGGACCGCCTCAACCTGCACCTGGTCTTCCTCGCCACGGTCGCCTCGTCGAGTCCCTATATCGGGCTGTTCGGCACCGTCTGGGGGATCATGGGCTCCTTCCAGTCGCTGTCCATGGCCCAGCAGGCGACCCTGGCCACCGTCGCGCCCTGGATCGCCGAGGCGCTGATCGCCACTGCCATGGGCCTGTTCGCCGCGATTCCCGCGGTGATCTTCTACAACCGGCTCTCCTCAGAGTCTTCGCGGCTGCTGGGCAAGTACGAGGACTTCGCCGAGGAGTTCCATTCCATCCTGCACCGTAACCTGCAGGGTCGCGGCGACGCCGCTGCCGGCTGAGGGAGACACGCCATGCACGGACCCTTCAATCGCATGGGTCGGCGCAAGCCGATGAACGAGATCAATGTGGTCCCGTTCATCGACGTCATGCTGGTGCTGCTGGTGATCTTCATGATCACCGCGCCGATGCTGACCCAGGGCGTCCAGGTCGACCTGCCCCAGGTCGCTTCCGAACCCATCGAGGAGACCGAGGAGCGCGACCCGATCGTCGTCTCGGTGGATCGCGAGGGCCAGCTGTCCATCACCCTGGGCAGCGACACCACCGAGGTGAGCCTGGACGAGCTGAGCCAGCGGGTGATCATCCTGCTCGAGCGCCAGCCCGGCACGCCGGTGCTGGTTCGCGGAGACCGCAATGTCTCCTACGGGGAAGTGGTCACCTTGATGAGCACCCTGCAGACCGCCGGCGTCGACAACGTCGGGCTGATCTCCGAACCGCCCCCCGGGGACG
Organism: Halomonas nitroreducens; assembly: GCF_003966155.1. Lineage (GTDB taxonomy): Bacteria > Pseudomonadota > Gammaproteobacteria > Pseudomonadales > Halomonadaceae > Halomonas > Halomonas nitroreducens. The sequence goes on along the minus strand of NZ_RXNS01000006.1, from coordinate 171,688 downwards.
CCTGAGGAGAGCCCATGGCCAGACACCAACGACGCGTGGGCTATGGTCTGCCGCTGCTGCTCGCCATCGCCCTGCACCTGGGGATCCTGGTGGTCAGCGTGATCCGCTTTCCCGCGGCCGAGGAGGAGCCGCCGAATCGGGCCATCGTGCAGGCCACCCTGGTCAGCACCGAGACCGCCACCGACCGGGCCCAGCGCGCCGAGGAAGCCAAGGCCGCGGCCCAGGCGGCCAAGCAGGCCGAGGAAGAGGCAGCCAAGCAGGCCGAGGAAGCGGCAGCCAAGCAGGCCGAGGAAGCGGCCGAAGCCGAGGCGCGGGAAGCCGCCCGTCAGGCGGCGGAGCAGGCCGAGGAAGCGGCCGAAGCCGAGGCGCGGGAAGCCGCCCGTCAGGCGGCGGAGCAGGCCGAGGAAGCGGCCGAAGCCGAGGCGCGGGAAGCCGCCCGTCAGGCGGCGGAGCAGGCCGCCGAAGAGGCGCAGCGGCGCGCCGCCGAGGCCGAGCACCAGGCCAAGCTACGCGAGGAACGCGAGGCCGAACGCCAGCGCCAGGCCGAGGAAGAGGCCCGGCGTCAGCGTGAGGCCGAGGCGGAACGCCAGCGCGAGGCCGAAGAAGAGGCTCGGCGCCAGCGTGAGGCCGAGGCGGAACGCCAGCGCCAGGCCGAGGAAAAGGCCCGGCGCCAGCGCGAGGCCGAGGAGCAGCGCCGCCGGGAGGCCGAAGCGGAACGCCAGCGCCAGGCCGAGGAAGAAGCCCGGCGCCAGCGCGAGGCCGAGGAGCAGCGTCGCCGGGAGGCCGAAGCGGAACGCCAGCGCCAGGCCGAGGAAGAGGCCCGGCGTCAGCGCGAGGCCGAGGAGCAACGTCGCCGGGAAGAAGCCGCTCGCCGGGCGGCAGAGGCCGCTCAGCAGGGACTGGACCAGGCCATCGCCGGCGAGTCGGAGAGCGTGGCCAACAGCGCTCAGGCTCAGGAGGCCGCCAATGGCTTCATCAACCTGGTGCGGCAGGCCGTCGAGCAGGCCTGGGCGATACCGCCCAACGTGACCGGCAATGCCACCGCCGAGATCCGCGTGCGGCTCGGCCCCTCCGGGGAACTGTTCGCCGCCAGCATCGGGCGCAGCAGCGGTGACAGCGCCTTCGACCGGTCGGCCCTCCAGGCGGTCAGGGCCGCGGCTCCCTTCGCCGAGCTGCGTGAGCTACCTTCATCGGTGCAGCGCCAGTACCGAGAATTCAACCTCAGATTCCAACCGGGGGATATCCGCTGATGAGAGCCTTGATGACCACCTGGCTGGCGGCCGTGCTGCTGTTCTGCGCGCCGCTCGTCCAGTCCGATCTGACCATCGACATTACCCGCGGCAACGAGCGGGCCACGCCCATCGCCGTGGTGCCCTTCGCCGCCGACGGCGGCCAGCTGCCCGTCGACCTGGCCCAGGTCGTCGCCGACGACCTGAAGCGCAGCGGCTACTTCGACCCCCTCGAGCGGGACGCCATGTTCGCCACCCCCTCGAGCGGTGACGAGGTCAAGTTCGGTGACTGGCAGGCCCTGGATACCCGCTACCTGGTGGTCGGGCGGGTCAGCCACCAGGCCGGCCGGGTCGAGGTCCGCTACGAGCTGATGGACGTCAACGGCCAGTCGCGACTGCTCGGCGAGGTGCTGACCGCCAATGACAGCCAGCTGCGCGCCGCGGCACACCGCATCAGCGACAAGATCTTCGAGGAGATCACCGGCATTCGCGGTGCCTTCTCGACCCGCATCGCCTATGTCACCTCCCAGGGGGTGGGCGAGCAGACGTCCTACCAGCTGTTCGTCGCCGATGCCGACGGGCGCAACAGCAAGCAGGTGCTGAGCTCCGATGAACCGATCATGTCGCCGGACTGGTCGCCGGATGGGGGCAAGCTGGCCTATGTCTCCTTCGAGTCCGGTCGGCCGGCGATCTACGTGCAGGAGGTGGCCAGCGGGCGTCGCGCCCAGGTCACCTCGTTCGAGGGCCTCAACAGCGCGCCGGCCTGGTCACCCGACGGCCGACGCCTGGCCATGGCGCTGTCCAAGGATGGTCAGCCGGACATCTATGTCATGGATATCGGCTCGCGCAACCTCGAGCGGCTCACCAACAGCCAAAGCATCGAGACCGAGCCCGCCTGGGCGCCGGACGGCGATAGCCTGATCTACACCTCGGACCGCAGCGGCGGCCCGCAGATCTATCGTCATGCATTGGGCGGCGGCGGCGCCGAGCGCCTGACCTTCACCGGCAACTACAATGCCCGGGGGCGCTTCGGCCCGGACGGCGAGTCCATCTTCCTGATCCATCGCGGCGGCAACGGCTACCAGGTGGCCCGTCAGGATCTCGACAGCGGGCGTCTCGTCGAGCTGAGCGAGAGCGGCCAGTCAGAATCGCCCAGTGTCGCGCCCAACGGCACCATGGTAATCTTCGCCACCCAGCAGGGAGGCAATGGTGTGCTGGGAGCCGTGACCGCGGATGGACGCGCGTCCTTCCGCCTGCCCGCGGCCCAGGGTGACGTGCGCGAACCCGCCTGGTCACCGTTCCTGAACTGATGTATCACGCAAGGAGTCTTACGATGCAACTCAAGCCCTATGTCCGCTCTCTGGCCGTCGCCGTGTCCCTGGCCGTCATGGCCGGCTGTTCCAGCGGTGGCGGTACCCAGGAAGGATCCATGGATGGCATTGCGGGCGGCAATGGCGCCGGCAGCGGTCAGGTGAGTGGCAGCGGTCTTGGCCAAGGCGCCGACCAGATGGCCGGTGCGCGGATCCCCGAGGTGCGCACCATCTATTTCGCCTATGACAGCGACGCCATCCGTCCCGAGTTCCAGTCCGTGCTCGAGGCCCACGCCCAGTTCCTGCGTGGCAACCCGGATGCCAGCGTGGTGCTGCAGGGCCACACCGACGAGCGCGGTACCCGCGAGTACAACCTCGCGCTGGGCGAGCGCCGTGCCGGTGCCGTGGAACGCTTCCTGAGCGTCCAGGGCGTCTCACCCTCCCAGGTGGAGGTCGTCAGCTACGGCGAGGAGCGCCCGGCGGCCCGTGGTGGCAATGAGGAAGCCTACGCTCAGAACCGCCGGGTCGTCTTCGCCTACTGAGCCTGAGCCCGGCTTCAACTCGACAGGGAGCAAGCGATGACACAGGGGCTGAAACGACTGTGCAAGGCGGGGGCCCTCGGGCTCCCGCTGGTCCTGGCGGTGCCTGCCCTGGCCCAGCAGCCGGTGGTGGAGGACCTCTCCGGCGGCTCCGGGAGTTCCCGGGGCGGTGGCAGCTTCTATGAGCAGGCAACCACCCGCGAGGAGGCGGGAGGGCGCCTGCTGCTGTTCAACGAGGTGCAGCGCAACCAGGAAGAGCTTCGCCAGCTGCGCGGCCAGGTGGAAGAGCTGCGTTATCAGCTCGAGCAGCTGCGTCGACAGACCCGCCAGCAGTACATGGATATCGAGGACCGCCTGTCCTCGGGCGGGCCCGCCATGTCGGCCGGTGGCAGTCGTGGCCAGCAGCAGGGGCTCGACGAGGCAGCCGGGGAGGGCAGCTCGGCCGGTCGGACCGAGCAGCGGCCGGAATCCGGCACTGGCGGCGGCGATGCCGCGGCCCGCTCGGCCTATCAGGCCGCCTTCGCCAAGGTCCAGGCACGCGAGTTCGCCGCGGCCACCCAGGCCTTCGAGGCCTTCGTCGCGGAGCACCCCGACAGCCGGCTGACCGGCAATGCCTACTACTGGCTGGGCGAGCTGCATTCCGCGGCCTCGGAGCTGGAGCCGGCCGAGACGGCCTTCCGCCACGTGCTGGATGACTTCCCCGAGAGCAGCAAGGTCCCCGATGCCCTCTACAAGCTGGGCCTGCTCAAGGCGCGCCAGGGCGAACCGGATGCCAGCCGTGAGCTGCTCGAGAGGGTCCGTGACCAATACCCGGACAGCAATGCCGCCAGCCTCGCCGGCGACTTCCTGCGCCAGTCGGGCAACTAGAGGAGCCGTGATGCGCTGCAAGATCGATTACCTGCCGTCCGGCGACCTGCTCGCCGATCGAGTGATCCTGGTGACCGGGGCCGGCGACGGCATCGGGCGGACCGCCGCGCTGAGCTTCGCCCGCCATGGCGCCACGGTGATCCTGCTGGGACGGACCATCGCCAAGCTGGAAGCGGTCTACGACGAGATCGAGGCCGAGGGCCTGCCGCAGCCGGCGATTTTCCCCCTCAACTTCGAAGGGGCCAGCCTCAAGGACTTCCATGACATGGCCGAGACCCTGGACAAGGAGTTCGGTCGCCTGGACGGCATCCTGCACAACGCCGGCCTGCTGGGTCGCATCACCCCCTTCGAGCAGTACAATCCCGAGCTCTGGGAGCAGGTGATGCAGGTCAACATCAACGGCCCGATCTGGATGACCCAGGCGCTGTTGCCGTTGCTGACGGCCTCCAAGGATGCTTCGGTGATCTTCACCTCCTCGTCCGTGGGGCGTCGCGGCCGCGCCTACTGGGGGGCCTATGCGGTATCGAAGTTCGCCACCGAGGGCTTTGTCGAGGTGCTGGCCGACGAGGTCGAGCACCTGGGCAGCCTGAGGGTGAACAGCCTCAATCCCGGCGCCACCCGCACCGCCATGCGCAAGACCGCCTATCCGGCGGAGGACCCGATGACCCTGCGCACCCCGGAGGCCATCATGCCGACCTACCTGTGGCTGATGGGACCCGACAGTCGCGGGCACAATGGCGAGAAGTTCGATGCCCAGCCCGCAGTGTCCTAGCAGTCTGTCGGACGCCATTCTGCGCTCCTGTGCCCCCCGGTCCTGGCCAGCCGGCGTTCGGCCTCGCTGACCGGCAAGGACATTGCCAGGGCGATAATGCCACGGGCCTCCCAGAGGGGAGGCCCGTGGCGTTGTCTCGCGCTGCCTGACCCGCGATCAGGACAGGAGCAGGGCCTCGGTGAGGGCCTCGGCGGTGTCGAACCACAGGTCGGCGGGCCACTGCCGGTAGTCGTCCTCTTCCTCGAGATAGCCATAGCCCACCGCCACGGCGGTCATGCCGGCGGCCCGGGCGGCCTGCATGTCGCGGACATGGTCACCGATGTACCAGCAGGCCGGGGCGGCGACGGCCAGATGGCGGGCGGCCTCGTGGAGGGGGGCCGGATCGGGCTTCTTGACCGGCAGGTCATCGGCGCAAAGCAATGTCCCCGGCACCAGGCCGAGCTCGTGGACCAGCGGGGCGGCGTAGGCGCGGGGCTTGTTGGTGACGATGCCCCAGGGGTGTCCGGCGCCGCTCCAGTGCGCCAGCAGGCGTTCGAGGGGCGGGAAGATGCGGCTGTCCACGGCCACCGCCTCCCCGTAGGCCGCCAGCAGGAAGTCGCGAGCCGCCTGGTGCTCGGGGTGCGCCTTGTCGAGTCCGAGCGCCAGGGTCACCAGCGCGCTGCCGCCGTTGGAGACCTGGGCACGGATCAGCGGGTAGGGCAGGGCCGGCAGGCCGTGATGGGCACGCAGGGCGTTGGTGGCCCGGGCCAGGTCGGGGGCGGTATCCACCAGGGTGCCGTCGAGGTCGAACAGCAGGGCCGCGGGGCGAAGCGGGGTCATGTCGTCTCCCGGCGACAGTGCATCAGGTAGTTCACCGAGACATCGGTCGCCGACAGGTGATAGCGACGGGTCAGCGGGTGGAAGCTCAGGCCACTCTGCTCGCATACCTCGAGCCCGGCCGCGCGGCACCAGCCGGCGAGCTCCGAGGGCCGGATGAACTTGGCGTAGTCATGGGTGCCGCGCGGCAGCATGCGCAGCAGGTATTCGGCCCCCACCACCGCCAGGGCGTAGGCCTTGGGATTGCGGTTCAGGGTCGAGAAGAACACCTGGCCGCCCGGCTTGACCAGGCGGGCACAGGCACGCACCACCGAAGCCGGATCGGGGACGTGCTCGAGCATCTCCAGGCAGGTCACCACCTCGAAGGCACCGGGATGGGCCTCGGCCATCGCCTCCACGCTGACGCACCGGTAGTCCACCTCCACGCCGGCCTCCGCGGCATGCAGGCGGGCCACGGCCAGGGGCGCCTCGCCCAGGTCGATGCCAGTGACCGTGGCCCCGCGATGGGCCATGGCCTCGGCGAGGATGCCCCCGCCGCAGCCCACGTCGATCACCCGGCGTCCCGCCAGCCCCGAGCGCGCATCGATGAAGTCGAGACGCAGGGGGTTGATGTCGTGCAGCGGCTTGAACTCGCCGTCCTTGTCCCACCAGCGGTCGGCCAGGGCCTCGAACTTGGCGATCTCCGCCTGGTCGACATTGCCCGGTTGCGAGTGACTTGCCGTCATCTATCATCTCCGTAGGTGTCGCCGCTCTGCCACGCTGGCAGGCTCGGCCTCGTTCGGTATCATGCCTATTCTACGCATTCCCGGGACCGCATTCCCATTGTCCTGGCCCGGGAACCATTCGGCACTCAGAAGACAGGGACCGCACCATGATCCGCAAGGCTGTTCTGCCCGTCGCCGGCTTCGGTACTCGCTGCCTGCCCGCCTCGAAGGCGATCCCCAAGGAAATGATCACCATCGTCGATCGACCGGTGATCCAGTATGTGGTGCAGGAGGCCATCGAGGCCGGCATCCGCGACATCGTGCTGGTGACGCATGGCAGCAAGAGCGCCATCGAGAACCATTTCGACAAGCATTTCGAGCTCGAGGCCAGTCTCGAGGCCAAGGGCAAGGACGAGCTGCTCGAGGAGCTCCGCTCGATCGTGCCCGACGACGTCAATATCATCAGCGTCCGCCAGGCCGAGCCCCTGGGGCTCGGCCACGCGGTGCTCTGCGCGCGCCCCGTGATCGGCGATAACGAGCCCTTCGCCGTGCTGCTGCCCGACGTGCTGGTCGACGATACCGGCCTCGAGCGCAACGACCTGGCGGGCATGCTCGAGGCCTTCGAGCAGACCGGCCACAGCCAGCTGATGGTGGAGGAAGTTCCCCACGAGCTGGTCCACAAGTACGGCATCGTCGCCCCCGAGGGCGAGCCGCCCGCGCCGGGTGGCTACTGCCCGCTGGCCGGCGTCGTCGAGAAGCCGGCGGTGGAGGAGGCACCCTCCAACCTGGCGGTGATCGGGCGCTATGTGCTGCCGGGGCGCATCTTCCCGCTGCTCGCCGAGACCCCGCCCGGGGCCGGCAACGAGATCCAGCTGACCGATGCCATCGAGACCCTGCGCCGCGAAGAGGGCGTGGATGCCTGGCGCATGCGCGGGCGCACCTATGACTGTGGCCATCAGCTTGGCTACCTGGAGGCCATTCTCGCCTATGGACGCCGCCATCCACGCTATGGCCAGGGCTTCCGCGAGCTGCTGAGCCGCTACAGCGACGAGGACTGAGCCATGCGTGTACTGGTGCACGGCAGTGAACTCGCTGCGGCCACGGCGGCGGCGGCCCTGTCCTGGGTCGGGCACAGCGTGGTCTGGCGGCCCCATGCCAGCGAGGACTGGGACACCCTGACGGCGAGCGGCTGGCTGACCAGCGAGCCGCAGCTCAAGGACCGCCTCGAGGAGGCCAGGGCCACGGGGCACCTGCGTATCCTCGCAGCGGACGAGTTCCCCGATGAGGGCGCCGCGTTCGACGTGCTGTGGCTGGCCCTGTCGCCGGAGCAGCGCGGCGACGCTGCCGACGCGGTGGCCCAGGCGAGTGCCGCGCTGTCGTCCGAGGCGGTGCTGGTCAACAACTCGACCTTTCCGGTCGGCGACACCGACCAGCTGGAAGCCGGCTTCGGCGGCCGCCATGCGGTGGCCCTGGCCGACCTGCTCGAGGAGGGCCGCGCCTGGGAGGCCTTCACCCGGCCGTCTCGCTGGCTGCTGGGCTGCGACGACGATGCCGCCGAGCAACAGGTGCGCGAGCTTCTGCGTGCCTTCAATCGTCGTCGTGAGGTCTTCCAGCGGATGCCGCGCCGGGCGGCGGAGCTGACCAAGCTGGCCATCAATGGCATGCTGGCCACCCGCATCAGCTACATGAACGAGATTGCCGGCCTGGCGGATTCCCTCGGCGTGGATGTCGAGCATGTCCGGCAGGGGATGGGCGCGGATACCCGCATCGGGTACGAGTACCTGTATCCCGGCTGTGGCTTCGGTGGCCCCAACTTCTCCCGGGACCTGATGCGCCTGGCCGACGTGCAGTCGGCCAGCGGCCGGCACTCGGCCCTGCTCGACCAGGTCGTCGACATCAACGAGCACAAGAAGGAGACGCTGTTCCGCAAGCTCTGGGCGCACTTTCACGGTCGGCTGGAGGGCCGGGTGGTGGCGATCTGGGGGGCGGCCTTCAAGCCGGGCACGGCACGCATCGACCACGCCCCGGTACTGACCCTGCTGCGGGCCCTCTGGGCCCAGGGGGTGCGCGTCCGGTTGCACGACCCGGCGGCCGTCGGCGCCCTGCGCGAGCGTCTCGGCGAGCATCCGCTGCTCGAGCTGTTCGACGGCGACCCCTTCGAGGCCAGCGAGGGCGCCGATGCCCTGATGCTGGTAACCGAGTGGAAGGCCTACTGGAACCCCGACTGGCCGCGCCTGGCGGGGCAGCTGAGCGGTCGCCTGCTGCTGGACGGGCGCAATATCTACGACCCGGGCCACGTGGCCTCCATGGGCCTGCACTACCGCGGGATCGGCCGCCGCGCGGACCCCTGAGCCGTCACGGCCCTCGACGGGCGCAACGCGAACGGCCCCGCCATATTGGCGGGGCCGTTCGCGTTGCAGGGGAGCGCCGTGCCGGCTCAGGCACGGCGACGCCGGATCAGCTGAAGTTCTGGGCGACGAAGTCCCAGTTGATCAGGTTCCAGATGTTTTCCAGGTACTTCGGACGCGCATTGCGATAGTCGATGTAGTAGGCATGCTCCCACACGTCGATGGTCATCAGCGGCGTCTGGCCGTGGGCCACCGGGGTGTCGGCGTTGCTGGTGTTGACGATGTCGACACCGCCGTCGTCGGTCTTGATCAGCCAGGTCCAGCCGGAGCCGAAGTTGCCCGCGGCCTGGGTGTTGAAGGTCTCCTTGAACTTGTCGAAGGAGCCGAACTTGGCGTTGATGGCGTCGGCCAGGGCGCCGCTCGGCTCACCGCCACCGTTGGGTGACAGGCAGTGCCAGTAGAAGGTGTGGTTCCAGACCTGAGCCGCCTGGTTGAACAGCCCGCCGGAGGAGGTCTTGATGATCTCTTCGAGGGACTTGTTGGCGTTTTCGGTGCCGTCGGTCAGCTCGTTGAGCTTGTTGACGTAGGTCTGGTGGTGCTTGCCGTAGTGGTATTCGAGGGTCTCGGCGGAGATGTGCGGTTCCAGCGCGTTCTTCTCATACGGCAGTGCGGGCAGTTCGAATGCCATTTCGGTTCTCCTCGTCGTCAGCGTTGTGGGTCGGCGACCCATGATGTGGTGTTGCTCGACGGAGATTCAAGGTCTCGTCGGCCTTCGTTGGCCGTGCCCCGTTCGCTCCGTCGATAAAAAACCTTACACTATCAGCATGCTGTGCCAGTCCTCACGGCATCATATCACCCGGGTCTGGGCCCGCCAATTCCGATCGTTGCGCTCGGACTTGTGGTAGCGTCGACCCGATAGGCCGGCCGGAAGCCGTCACCGCACTGAGCAAGGAGAATGTCATGGCAGAGCGCCCGGAAGACAGCCGGTTCCCCCGACCGATCGTTCCGGACCCCGATGCCAGCCTGTCCGGCCATCGGCATCCCGCCCCGTCGCCTGCCCGCCTCTGGCCCCTGTGGCTGTTGATCCTGCTGCTGGTACTGGCCCTGGCCGCCCTGGCCGCGGCGGGGTGGATGGAGCGGCAGCGATTCGAGCAGCGCCTCGCCCAGCTGGGCGGCGAGGTTTCCAACGTGCATGCCCGCTTCGATACCCAGGCAGGGAGGGGCGAGGCGCTCGAGGCGATCCAGCAGCGCCTCGCCAGCCTGCAAGGCCTGGAGGAGCGTCTCGACGAGCGTCGCGAGTCCCGGCTCGCGGCCTGGGAGGAGGAGCGCCTGGCCCCGCTGGCCGAGGCGCTATCGGATCTCGAAGCGCGCCTCGCCACCCTCGAGGAGGATGGCGAGGTGCGCGGCACGACCCTCGAGGCCGTTCGCACCTCCCTGGACGCCCTGGAACGCGCCGGGCAGGAGGGCCGTGCGGCCCTGCGCGAACGCCTGGCGACCGTCGCGGAGGGCCGGGACGCCTCCCGGTCACGCCTGGCAAGCCTGGAAGCGGATCGCCAGGCCACGCGGGCGCGCCTGGCCGGGCTCCAGGCACGACTCGAGGAGCATGCCGACGCTGCCGCCACTCGCCTGTCGGCCCTGGAGGAGCGCACCACGGCCCTCGCCGATGAGGTTGAAGCCCTGACGGGGGCAGGCGATGATGCCCAGGGTCGGGTGGCCTCGCTGGAGGCGCGCCTGGCCGACATGCAGACCGAGCTTCGCGAGCTTCGCCAGTCCCAGCTGGCCCTGAATGCCCAGCTCGAGGCCCTCCGGGAGTGACAGGACGTCCGCCAGGAACCCATCGCCTTATGGAAAACCGCCGAATGAGACGCCTGGGCGCGGTGCTGCTGTGCCTTGGCATGGCTCCCGCCGCCCTGGCGATCGATGCCCGCATCGAGGGCGTCGAGGAGGAGCTGGCCGACAACGTCGAGGTCTATCTCGACGGCCTGGACGCCAGCCAGTATCGGCCGGAGCGACTCGAGGCCGAGGTGCGCCGCCTCAGCCAGGAGGCCCTGCGGGTCTATGGCTACTATTCGCCCCGGCTGCGGGTGCGCTTCGACGATGCCGATGCCCCCACGGAGGTCACCGTCGCCATCGAGCCGGGAGAGCCGGTGAGGATCGAGCGCCTGGCGTTCAGTCTGGAGGGCGAGGCGGCCGAGGACCGGCCCTTTGGCGAGGCCATCGCGGCCTACCCGCAGGCCGAAGGCGATGTCTTGCGCCATGCCCCCTTCGATGCGCTGCGCAGTCGCCTGGCGAGCCTGGCCCTGGAACGCGGCTATTTCGATTGGCGCTTCGATGAGCGGCGCATGGAGATTCGCCCCTGGGCGCACAGCGCGCGGCTGTCGCTGACCCTGGACAGCGGCGTGCGACACCGCTTCGGCGAGGTCCGCTTCAGCGGCGAGCATATCGAGCAAGATCGCCTCCAGAGCCTGGTCCCGTTCGGCGAGGGCGCCCCCTACCTGGCCAGCGACATCGCGACCCTCAACCAGCGGCTCGGCGAGACCGAGTGGTTCGGTTCGGTCAGCGTGCGGCCGCGCCTCGATGCCGGCATCGGGCGCCTGGCCCTGCCCGAGGCGCCGCCGGGGCTGTATCGTGCCCTGGACGCCGAGGGGGGCAGTCCGCTCCCGCCGCCCGCGCCGCGCCTGAGCCGCGAGGCCCTGGCCGCCGCCGGCGAGGTCCAGGCGCCCGCCGTGCCCTCGGTACCCATCGATGTGACGGTCACCCCGGCGGATCGCCACCAGTTCGAGGTCGGCGTGGGTTATGCCACCGATGTGGGACCGCGGGCGCGCTTCGCCTGGGACCAGCCGTGGGTCAACCGCTATGGGCACAGCCTCGACCACGACCTCTACATCTCCGGGCCCGAGCAGCAGTTCAGCGGCACCTACCGCATGCCGCTGGAGAACCCGCGTCGCGACAGCTACCAGTTGCAGTACGGGCTGCGCAACAAGGACAACGAGGATACCCGTGCCCTCGAGGCCAGCGTCGAGTTCGGGCGCCGCTGGAAGTTCGACAATGCCTGGGAACAGCTCATCTACCTGCGCAGCACCTACGAGGACTTCACCCAGGCCGGCGTGTCGAACCAGGTCGTCCTGCTCTATCCGGGGGTGCGCTGGACCCGCACCCGGTCGCGCAACCCCACCTTTCCCACCTGGGGGGATCGTCAGCAGCTGACGCTCCAGTACTCCAGCGAAATGTGGGGCTCCTCCGCCGAGTTCCTGCGGCTCAACGGCGACAGCCAGTGGATCCGCATGCTGGGTGAGGACAACCGCTTCATCGGGCGAGTCGGGGTGGGGGCGATCGCCACCGATGACTTCGCCGATATCCCCCCTTCGCTGCGCTTCTTCACCGGCGGCGACAACAGTGTCCGCGGCTATGCCTACGAGAGCCTGTCCCCCGAGGACGAGGATGGCGAGTTGATCGGTGGTGAACAGCGCTTCGTCGCCAGCGTCGAGGCCCAGCGTCGCCTGACCGGCAAGTGGTGGCTGGCCAGCTTCGTCGACGTCGGCGATGCCTTCACCGAGTGGTGGCCCGAGGCGCTCAATACCGGGGCGGGGCTCGGCGTGCGCTGGATCTCGCCCGTGGGCCCCATCCGGCTGGATATCGCCCATCCCTTCGATGCCGAGGATGCCTTTCGCATCCACTTCGCCATTGGCCCGGAATTCTGAGAGGCCGTATCGTGAGAGTCCGTCATCTGATCTGGGCCCTGGCCCGCCTGTTGATCTTCCTGCCGCTCTGGTGCCTCGGCCTGGTGATGCTGGTCCTGGGCCTCGCCCTGTCGCCCTGGGGCACAGGCCAGTTGCTGAGCCAGGGCGAACGCCTCGGCCTTCTCGAGGTGGACCGGGTCGAGGGGGCGCCCCTGGACACGCTGCTCATCGACGACCTGCGCCTCTCGGCGGGGCCCGCCCGCGTCGCCGTGGCCCGGCTGGAGCTGGCCTGGGCCGAGGACTGCCTGCTCGATGGCCGGCTGTGCCTGGACCGGCTCGTCGTGGAGGGGGCGCGCATCCGGCTCGCTGGCGGGGAGCCGGCCCAGGAGGCACCGCCCGAGGCCAGCGATGACGCCCCGCCCGGGGAGATGCAGCTGCCGTTTCCCGTCGAGCTGCGTGAGCTGGCCCTGCGCGATGTGGAAGTGAACCTGGCCGACGGCACCCAGGTCCGCTGGGAAAGCTTCACTACGGGGGCGGTGGCCGAGGCGGGCACGTTGCGACTGGCCCCCACGCTGCTCACCGGCCCCCGCCTGCGCCTGCCGCTGTCGCCTGGCCAGCAGCTCGCCCTCAGCGAGGCCGAACAGGCGGCGCCGCGCCTTTCGGCGTCGGCCATCGATGCCGCCATCGCCGTGCGTTCGCCGCTGCCGGCCCAGGCTGCGGCGGTGGTCGAGGGCCGGGATGCCACACCACCCGAGGAGCGGCCCCGCCTGGCACTGCCCGAGATCACGCTGCCGTTGGCGGTGGAAGCGCCCCGCCTGACCGTCGAGGATGCCGCCCTGGAAGGCGCCATGGCCTACGTGATCGATCGCCTCGACCTGAGCGTCACGGCCCGTGACCAGCGGATCGCCATCGATCCGCTGGCCGTGGCAACCCGGGAGGCCGATGCCGAGCTGATGGCTCGGATCACCCTGCACGACGACTACCCGCTGCAGGCGCGGCTGGCGGCCGACTTCTACCTGCCGGAACGCTTGCCGGCCCTGGCGGGGCAGCGTCTCGAACTGGCCCTGGCCGGCAGCCTGGCCGACCTGGAGGTCAATCTCACGGCCAATGGACCGGTCGAGGCCCGGTTCACGGCGCGCCTCGATGCCCTGGACCCGAGCCTGCCCTTCACGGCCAGCCTGCAGAGTCCCGCGCTGCAATGGCCGCTGCCCGGCGCGCAACCGGCCGAGGAGGGAGACAGCAGCGCGCCGACCGAGCCCTGGCGCATCGAGGACCTGTCGCTGACCGCCGAGGGCAAGCTGACCGACTACCGGACCCGGCTGGCCCTGACTGCCCAGGGCCCGTCGCTGCCGCGCAGCGAGCTGAGCCTGACGGGGAGCGGCAATCTCGACCACTTCGCCTGGCAGCCGCTGCGGCTGGCCACCGGCGAGGGCATCGTCAGCAGCGAGGGTCGCGTCGACTGGTCCGACGCCCTGTCCGTCTCCGCCGGGCTGGGCCTCGAGAACGTCGATCCCGAGGCCTTCGTCGAGGGGCTGTCCGGGCGCCTGAACGGCGCGGCCGAACTGGCGTTCAGCCAGACCGCCGATGGCTGGCGACTCGGCGTGCCCTCGCTGGCCCTGGACGGGGAGTTGGCCGACCAGCCGCTGGCCCTGCAGGCCCGTCTGTCCGGCGACAGCGGCATGCACTGGTGGATCGATCGCCTGACCCTGCGCCAGGGCGACAATCGCCTCGTCGCCGACGGGGAGGTGGCCCCCGAGCGCCTGGACCTCGACGCCGACCTCGACCTGCCCCGCCTGGGCAACCTCTACCCGTCCCTGGCCGGCGCCCTGTCCGGCCGCCTCCAGGCCACGGGGAGCCTGGAGGCGCCCCAGCTCGAGCTGGCCCTGGAAGGCGAGGACCTGGCCCTGGGCGAGAACCGCCTGGCCCGTCTGTCGCTGGCCGGCGAGGTGGCCGGCCTCGAGGATCCGACACTGGACCTGGCCCTCACCGCCAGCGAGGTGGCGGCCGGCGGCCAGCGGCTGGAGGCCATCGCCCTGAATCTGGACGGCCGGCTGTCGTCGCACCGCCTGACCCTGGCCGTCGACGGCGATACCGGGGGCCCGCTGTCGCGCCTGGCCCTGGCCCTGGAGGGCGGGCTGGGTAGCGATCGTCAGCGCTATCGTGGACGCCTCAGCCCGCTCGAGGCGGTGACCGCCTATGGCCGCCTGGACCTGGAGGAAGCCCTGGCCTTCGAGGCCGACCTGGCGGCGGGGGCGGCCACCGTCGAGCCCTTCTGCCTGGTCCGGGCCGAGGGCGGAGCCCTGTGTCTCGAGGAGACCTTGTCGGCCTCCGCCGAGCAGGGCCGTGCCGTCCTGGCAATCCGCGATCTGCCGATGGACCTGATCGCCGAGGCCTTGCCCGTCGGATGGAGCATCGAGGGCAACAACGCCGGGGAGATCGTCGCCAGCTGGTCCCGGGGCGCGGCCCAATGGCAGCTCGACGCTGCCCTGCAGAGTCGCGCCGCCATCGAGGGGGAGGACGCCTATGGCCAGTCCTGGTCGGTGCCCGGGACCGGACTGGAGCTCGACCTCGCGGCCAACCAGGACCGGGCCGACCTGGCGCTGGCCCTGACGCTGGGCGACAGCGGCGCGCTGCGCCTCGACCTTGGGGTGGACGACCCCGTCGGCGTCGGCAGGCTCGACGGGCGCCTGCGGGTGGAGGACCTGCGCCTGAGCCCCTATCGCCCGCTGGTCGCCGGCCTCGAGACCCTGGAGGGCGGCCTGGCCGGGGAAGTGCGCATCGGTGGCACCCGGACCACGCCGCGGCTCGATGGCCAGCTGGAGCTGGCAGGGCTGCGGGCCGCGGGTCTCGACCTGCCGGTCTCGGTGACCGATGGCCGTGTCACCGTGGCGCTGGCCGGCGAGCAGGCCGACATCGATGGCTATCTGGCCACCGAGGAGGGCCGCCTGCTGATCACCGGCGACGCCCGCTGGCCCTCGCCGGAGGCCTGGCAGGCCGCCATCGACCTGCAGGCCCGGGACGAGCCGCTGCTCGCCGCACTGCCCGGTTTCGGCCGCCTGCGCCTGGCCCCGGACCTGTCGATCCGTGCCACACCGGAGCGCCTGCGGGTGCGCGGCGACGTGCAGATCCCCTGGGCCCGCCTGGAAATCGGCCAGGTCCCGGCCTCTGCCGTGTCGCCGAGCCCCGATGAAGTGATCCTCACCCGCGAGGAGGCCCGGCAGGCGGACCAGGCGACCGAGCAGGGGGCTCCCGGCGCCTCCACCGCCGAGGCCATGGAGCGTGCCGGCATGGCCCTCGATATCCGGGTCGACCTGCAACTGGGTCCCGACATGCGCCTCGCGGCCTATGGTCTGGAGACCGAGCTGGCCGGGGGGCTGGAGGTTCGCCAGTCCAACGGGCCGCTGCAGCTGTTCGGGGACGTCAACCTGGAGGATGGCCGTTTCCGCGCCTTCGGCCAGGACCTGATCATCCGCGAGGGGATCCTCTACTTCAGTGGCCCCCCGGGGGAGCCATTGCTGAACTTCGAGGCCATCCGCAACCCCTCCAGCACCCAGGACGACGTCATTGCCGGGCTGCGCGTCACCGGCCCGGCCTCCGGCCCCAGCGTGGAGATCTTCGCCGAGCCCGCCATGGACGAATCGCGGGCGCTGTCCTATGTGCTGACCGGACGGGCACCCAGCGAGAGCGGCTCGGCGGACAATGCCCTGACATCGGCGCTGATCGGGGTAACCCTCGGCAGGACCGGCGGCGCCGTGGGGGCCATCGGCGAGGCCTTCGGTATCCAGGACCTGAGCCTGGACTCCGCCGGCACGGGGGAGGAGAGTCAGGTCGTGGTCACCGGGAACCTGACCGACCGTCTGAGCGTCGGCTATGGTGTCGGTGTCTTCTCGCCCATCGCCGAGCTGACCCTGCGCTACAAGCTATGGCGAGACCTCTATGTCGAGGCGGTGTCCGGCGCGGCCCAGGCGGTGGACCTGATCTACACCTTCAGCCTGCCCGGCGATCCCCCTTCGCCATGACCACGCATCCAGCAAAGGAGCAAGCTATGCCGACACGAATCGATGACGCCCCCGAGGGCCGCGATACGCCCATGGCCATTGCCGGCCAGCATGCGGTCAACGGGCAGCCCATGACACCGCCCTGGCCCGAGGGCATGGAAGAGATCGTGCTGGGGCTGGGATGTTTCTGGGGTGCCGAGCGGCTGTTCTGGCAGCTGCCGGGCGTCCATGTCACCGCAGTGGGCTATGCCGGTGGCGTGACCCCGAATCCCACCTATCGCGAGACCTGCACCGGCCGGACCGGCCATGCCGAGGTCGTCAGGGTGGTGTTCGATCCCCGACGACTCGACCTCACCACTCTGCTGCGGCATTTCTGGGAGGCCCATGATCCCACCCAGGGCCATCGCCAGGGCAACGATATCGGCCCCCAGTACCGCTCGATCATCCTCACCACCAGCGAACCCCAGCGGGAGGCCGCCGAACGCAGTCGCGCGGCCTATGCCGAGGCCCTGCGTCGGGCCGGGCGCGGCGAGGTCACCACCGAGATCGCGCCCCTCGAGGCCTTCTACTATGCCGAGGACTACCACCAGCAATATCTCGACAAGAACCCGGGCGGCTATTGCGGGCTGAAGGGCACCGGGGTCAGCTGTCCGATCGCCTGAGCCGGCCAGGCCACACTGCTGTTCCGACGACACCGACGCCGAGGTGTCGCCGGCGAGGCGGATGGCCCCGTGACATCCCTCCACACGCCGGCCCGGCCTCCCATCCTGGGGGCCGATCGGGCATGGTCGACTAGCGGCTTCCGGCGGTCGGGGCCGGGCGCGCCGCGCCCTTGCTGGCGAGGCGACGTCGGCGGTGAATCGCGGCGTCGCGTGGGCCAACGCCGCGGGCGGCGCGCGGCAGGGCCGGCAGCTGATCCTGAGTCTCCTCGAGGATCGTACACTGAGCCCGGGCCTGCTCCACGAAGGCATCCAGCAGGCCATCCAGCCCGGCGATGCCGTGGCAGGCCCGCAGGCACTTGTAGAAGCGGTAGGAACGGTGTTCCTCGAGCAACGCCCGCCTTAGTTCCTGAGCCGCCACCTCGTCAGCGAAGATGAAGAAGTGGGGCTGAAGCGGGCGATCCTGCCAGGCGGCCTGCGCCGGATCCCGCAGGCAGGGCGTCTCGGCACTCAGGGGAGCCGCCACCTCGCTCAGCGCCTGGACCCGTTGCCGGCTCTCGCCGGCCAGGGCCTGCATGAGCTGGCTGATGCCGAGGTCATAGGTCAGGAAGCGCAGGGACAGCCATCGGTAGCGATGGTATTCATGGTGCTCATGGTCGTTTGCCAGGGCCAGCAGGTCCTCCGGCAAGGAGAGAATCGCTGGCCCGAGGCCAGGGTCGCCTATGGTTCCGTTCGTTCTGTTCACGATGTGCCCCACCGTCTTGTTGTCATGGTCACTGCTCGGCGATCCGGCGCGGCACGCCCAGTGCCGGCCGCCGCCGTGGATCGGGGGCATCGCTCGGTGATTCTTCGCAAGCCCCCGACACGCTTCAGCCTAGGGATGATGTCCGCTGGGGTCTGCCCACATGGGTTAAGAATCTGCATTATTTTTACTTCTTTCGATATGGGCCTGCCGCGCCCCGAGCTCAGGCGCCGGCGTTATCCGCGTCACTGCGGCCCGGCATGCCCTGGCCGCCCCAGGCGGTCGTCCGCCAGTCGTCCAGCTGGCGAGCGACCCGCCGCGCCAGCCAGCTGGCCAGGCATCCTCGGCGCCATTCCACGAAGCCCACATGACCACCATGCCGTGCGCTCTCCAGGCGTATGCCGGGCCCCAGGAGAAGGTCGCGGTAGAGCTCAGGTGGCATGAAGGGATCGTCGTCGGCGTGCACGATCAGCGTCGGCAGGCGAATCCCGCCGAGGCGAGGACCGGCCGAGGCCCGACGGTAGTAGTCGGCCGCGTCGGTGAAGCCGTGCAGCGGCGCGGTCACGGTATCGTCGTAGCCGCGCAGGGTGGTGACAAGCGCCAGCTGGGCGCGAGACAGCGAGAGGGGCAGTGTGCCGGCGTCGAGCCGCGGCGCCACCTTGCCCTTGAGGGTCTGCAGCAGGTGGCGCTGGTAGAGCCGGGCGACGCCCCGCTCCAGGGTGTCCGCGCAGGCCGCCAGGTCCACGGGCGGCGCGATGGCGATGGCCCCGGCGAGCCCGAGGCTATTGTCGGCGTCCTCGGCCAGCAGCTTGAGCAGCATGTTGGCGCCCAGCGAGACGCCGGCGGCCACCCGAGGCACTTGCGGGTAGCGCTGCGCCAGCCGGGTCAGCAACCACCGGGCATCGGCGGTATCGCCGCTGTGGTAGGCCCGGGGCAGCCGGTTGGGATGCGCCCCGCAGCCCCGGAAATGCATCAGCATGGCGCGCCAGCCCCGGCGACGAGCCGCCGCGAGCAGCTGGCGGGCATAGGGCGAGCGCACCGAGCCCTCGAGCCCGTGGAACAGCACGAACAGCGGCGCGGGGGCGCCGGGGGGCGGGCCGGCCCAGGCCAGCTCGACGAAGTCGCCGTCGGGCAGCTCGAGGATCTCCTCCCGCAGGCACGGCGCGGGCCCCGGCAGCAGGCGCGGCAGGAGCGTCTGCACATGCCGGTTGGCGAGCCCCGGGGCGGGGCGAAAGCTCGCGCGGTGGCGGCCCGGGATCATCGCGACGTGCCGCCGCGGGGGGGCTCGAGGGCCTGCCACAGGGCGGTCACCGCACGATGGGGCGTGGCGCGGTGGCGATACAGGCGGATCTCCAGCGGCACCTCCCAGCGGGAGCCGCCAGCCGGCACCAGCGTGCCGCTGGCCAGGGGCTCCCTGACCGCGCGGCCCGGCAGCCAGCCCAGCCCGTAGCCCAGGCCGATCAGCTCGCGGATGTTGCTGCTCTGGATGCTCTCGTTGAGCACGCTGAAGGTCGGCGCGTCCGCCTGCTGCTGGAGATGGGTGCGGATGACGGTATCGATCAGTCCCCGCGGGTGGTAGGCGATGAGGGGAACCGGTCGTCGTCCGCTACCCTCCAGGGAGAAGCGCGGGCCCCCGGCGGCATCCGGCAGGGACACCGGCAGCAGGCGTTCCTGACCCAGCACACGGTACTCCAGGCCCTCGGTATCGAAGGCCAGCGGGCAGGGGGTGGCCGGCCAGTAGCAGAGCGCCAGGTCGCATTCGTCTCGGGCCAGGGCCTGGAAGTAGTCGTCGGCGAGCCAGCCGGTGGCTCGCAGGTAGGGGGCCACCGGTGGTGGCGACGTCCAGCGGGCCAGCCATTGCGGCAGGAAGTGGGCGAGCAGGCTCTGGGGCGCCGCCAGTCGGATGCGGCTGGCACTGGCCTCGGCCAGTTGGCCCAGCCGTTCGCGGGTGGTGGCGACGCGTCGGGTCACGTCCTGGCACAGGGCCAGGAACTCCTCGCCGGCGGGGGTCAGGGAGAGCGGCAGGGTCTGGCGGTTGACCAGCACGGTGCCCATCTCCTCCTCGAGCAGCTTGATGCGTCGCGAGAAGGTCGGCTGGGTGACGTTCTGCTCCTCCGCCGCCCGCGAGAAGTGGCGCGTCTGCGCCAGGGCGATGAAGTCTTCCAGCCAGCGTAGTTCCATAGTGTTCCTTATGCCGGATCGCCGGGGCCGGTAGGACTATCAGAATAGCGCCCACCGGCTACCCGTTCAGACGGGTGGTTTTCATGGCGGCCACCACCCGGCGGAAAAGTCGACGAGCGAAGGCTAGACAAGGCAAAAATCAGCGAAAAGACGGAGTTTACGAGCCGTAAATGAGTACTTTGACCGGGCTCGCGCACGAGTTGATTGTTAACGCCGTCTAGCCGAGCGCAGCCACTTTTCGATGATCTAGATCCGGCCCTCCTCGACCCCATGGCAGGCGACCTGGCCGCCCTCGTCGGTGGCGATCAGCGTGGGCACCTCGCTGCGGCAACGCGCATTGGCATGGGGGCAGCGGCCATGGAAGACGCAGCCGGAGGGCAGGTTGACCGGGGTGGGCACCTCGCCCTGCAGGCGCAGGTGCTGGGGACGCTCGTCCTCCAGCCGCGGGATCGCCGACATCAGGGCCTGGGTATAGGGATGGCGCGGCGTGGCGAACAGCGTGGCGGTGGGCGCCACCTCGCAGACCCGCCCCAGGTACATCACCGCCACCCGGGTGCCGAAGTGCTCGACCACCGCCAGGTCGTGGGTGATGAACAGATAGGTGAGGTTGCGCTCTTGCTGGGCCTCCATCAGCAGGTTGAGCACCTGGGCCTGGATGGAGACATCCAGCGCCGAGATCGGCTCGTCGGCGACGATGAACTCCGGGTCCACCGCCAGCGCCCGGGCAATGGCGATGCGTTGGCGCTGCCCCCCGGAGAACTCGTGGCCGTAGCGGGCGCCCCAGTCCGGGGCGATGCCCACCGAGGCCATCACCTCGGCGACCTGGTCCCTGACCCGCTGGGGCGACCAGTCCGGATGGTGCAGGCGGATCGGCTCCTCCAGGGTCTGCTGGATGGTCATGCGCGGGTTCAGCGACGCATAGGGGTTCTGGAAGATCATCTGCATGCGCCGGCGATAGGGCATCAGCGCCTTGCTGGAGAGGTCGTCGATGCGCTCGCCGCCATAGTGGATCTCGCCGTCGCTGGGCGTGATCAGGCCCATCACCGTGCGGGCAACGGTGGATTTGCCGCAGCCGGATTCCCCCACCACGCACAGCGCCTCGCCGCGCTGGATGTCGAGGTCGACGCCGTTGATGGCGTGCACGTATTTCTGTTCGCGAACGAGCTTGCCGCCCTTGAACTTGAGCTGTTCCAGGAAGTCCCCGGACAGCGAGAAGCGCTTCTCCAGACCGCGCAACGACAGCAGCGGGTCGGCCGCCTGCGGCGCGGGGGATGTCGCGGTCGAACTCATCAGTCTTGCTCCTCGGCCGGAATGCGTTCGCGTTCGATCATCTCGGCGACCATGTGGCAGGCCGCCTGGCAGTTGCCGGACGTCACGAAGCCGGGCACCTGGTCGTGACAGGCCTGGCGCGTCGAGCCGTCGGCGCGCGTCACGAAGCCACAGCGCGGGTGGAAGGCGCAGCCGCTCGGCAGGTTGTCCAGGGACGGCATGCTGCCGGGGATCTGGTTGAGCCGCGAGCCGGGGGTGGCCATCTGTGGCAGGGCATTGATCAGCCCCTGGGTGTAGGGGTGCTGCGGGTCGTTGATGATCTCCCGGGTCGGGCCCTGCTCGATGACCCGGCCGGCATACATCACCAGCATCCGCTGGGTGACCTGGCTGACCACGCCGAGGTCATGGGTGATCAGGATCAGGCCCACGTTGTGCTCTTCGCAGAGCTCCAGCAGCAGGGCCATGATCTCGGCCTGGATGGTCACGTCCAGCGCCGTGGTGGGCTCGTCGGCGATGATGATATCCGGGTCGAGCAGCAGGGCGATGGCGATGATCACCCGCTGACGCATGCCGCCGGACAGCTCGTGAGGGTACTGGTCGAGCCGCGCCGACGGGGAGGGGATCTGGACCTGCTCGAGCTTGCGCAGGGAGATCGCCCGAGCGTCGCGGGAGGAGATGCGCCGGTGGGCCTTGAGGCATTCGACCATCTGCTCGCCGATGGTCAGCACCGGATTGAGGGTCATCATCGGGTCCTGGAAGATCATCGAGATGCGGTGGCCGCGGATCTTGCGCAGGGCCCGGTCACGCATGCCGATGAGTTCCTGGCCGTCGAAGCGGATGCTGCCGCCGGCGATGTAGCCCGGCTTGGCGATCAGGTTGAGCAGGGTGAAGGCCGCCACCGACTTGCCGGCACCGGACTCGCCGACGATGCCCAGGCGCTCGCCGCGATCGAGGCTGAAGCAGACGTCGCGCAGGGCCTGGACGTCGCCCCGGCGCAGGGCGAAGCGTACGTCGAGGTTGTTGACTTCGAGAAGTGACATGAAAACTCCTTGGCCTCAGCCCTTGTAGAGACGCGGGTTGAGCACGTCGCGCAGCCAGTCGCCCAGCAGGTTGATCACCAGCACCAGGATCACCAGCACCAGGCCGGGGATCAGGGTGATCCACCAGGAGCCGGACTGGATGTAGTCGAAGCCGGACTTGATCAGCGAGCCCAGCGACGGCTGGGTCTCGGGCATGCCGAGGCCGAGGAACGACAGCGCCGCCTCGGAGATGATGGCGTTGGCCACCTGGACGGTGGAGATGACGAAGATCGGTGACAGGGTGTTGGGCAGGATATGCCGGAACATGATGCGCCGGCTGGAGAGCCCCATCACCCGGGCGGCATCGACGTATTCCTTGCCCTTCTCGGCGAGAACCGAGGCGCGCACGGTGCGGGCGTACTGGGGCCACTCGGCCAGGCCGATGATCAGCACCAGCAGTGGCACGGCGTAGGCGCTGTAGGTGGCGCCGCCGAAGATCGCCTTGAACAGGGCGCCGACCACGATGGCCACCATCAGGGTGGAGAAGGACAGCTGGATGTCGGCCAGGCGCATCAGGAAGGCGTCGACCCGCCCGCCCAGATAACCGGCCAGCAGGCCGAAGCACACGCCCAGCGCGGCCTGCATGGCCACCGCGCCGAAGCCGATGATCAGCGATACCCGGGCGCCGTAGAGGATGGTCGAGAGCAGGTCGCGGCCCTGGGAGTCGGTGCCCATGACGTAGGCCGGATCGCTGCCGTCGATCCAGAAGGGCGGCAACTCCGAGGCCAGGATGTCGATCTGGGCCAGGTCGTAGGGGTTCATCGGTGCCAGCCAGGGGGCCAGCACGGCGGCGGCCACCAGCACGATGAACACCAGCAGGCTGACCTGGGCGATCAGGTCACGCTTGAAGCTGTAGAGCAGGTAGGAGTCGCGCAGGCGCTCCCAGCGGGTCGCCGTGGGGGAGGTCGTGGTGGTCATGCGGGCTTTCCTGTCAGCTTGACGGTGGGGTTCACCAGGCCGTAGATCAGGTCGACCAGAGTGTTGGTGATCACGAAGATCAGCCCCACGATCATCAGGTAGGTGACGATCAGCGGAATGTCGGAACGCTCGATGGCGTCGAGGAACATCAGGCCCATGCCGGGCCACTGGAACACCGTCTCGGTGAGGATGGTGTAGGCCACCAGGGTGCCGATCTGCACCCCGCCGACGGTGATCACCGGCAGCATGGTGTTCTTCAGCGCATGCAGGAAGTAGATGCGCCGCGGCGAGATGCCCTTGGCCCGGGCGAACTTGACGTAATCGGACTGCAGCACCTCGAGCATCTCGGCGCGGATCAGGCGGATAAACAGCGGCAGCATGATCGAGGCCAGCGAGATGGCCGGCAGCACCAGGTAGGTCAGTCCCTCGAGGGAGGCAAAATTGGTCTCCCAGGTGCCGAAGACGGGCACCGGGTCGCCGCGTCCATAGGCCGGCATGCCGCCGTCGGTGGTCAGCAGGTCATTGAGCCAGGCGCCCCAGCCGGTATCGGCGGGAAAGGGGCTCCAGGACACGCCGATGGCGAACAGCTGGATCAGCACGATGGCGGTCAGGAACACCGGGATCGAGATGCCGATGATCGACACGCCCATGAAGAAGCGTGACAGCCAGGCCCGAGGCTTGATGGCGCTGTAGACCCCGATGGGGATCGACAGGGCGATGATCAGGAAGGTCGAGGCGGCCACCAGCTCCAGCGTCGCCGGCAGGTGACGCAGGATGACGTCGGTGGTCGGCTCGTTGAAGACGTAGGAGTAGCCGAAGTCGAACTGCACCGCGTTGGCGGCGAAGCGCAGGTACTGGACCGCGAAGGGGTCGTTGAGGCCGAGCTCTTCTCGCAGGGCCTCGCGTTCGCTCTCCGGCACGGACTGGCCGACCATCTGCTGGATGGGGTCGCCCAGGTTGTCCTGGATGGCGAAGGCGATCACGCTGATGACGAACATCACCAGCAGCGCATGGAAGAGGCGCTTGATCAGAAAGGCGATCATGGGTGGCGTCCCGTAGGCAACACGGGGTGGCACGCTCGTCCCGAGCGCGCCACCGGGTCAGGGTTGGAGACTCGCCGGCAGGCTGCCGGCGAGGGAGGCGTCACTCGTCCTCGATGACCAGGTCCCCGAGATAGGGGAAGTTCATCACGTTGAGGACCGGCTCGATGTCGACGTGGTCGGCGGAGGCCCAGGCCAGGTCCTGCCAGTGCAGCGGGATGAAGGCCGCGTCGTCATGGAGCTGCTGCTCGACCTGCTGGAGCATCTCGGCACGCTTCTCGAGGTCGACCTCAAGGTTGGCCTCGGCGATGAGCTGGTCGAGTTCCGGATTGCAGTAGTTGCCGGCGTTGTACTGGCCGGCCCCGGTGTCGGCGTCCGGACACTGGGTGAGGTACTCGTGGAAGTTCGCCGAGTCCTCGGTGTCGGCATGCCAGCCGATCATCATCATGTCGGCGACGCGGTCGTCGTACTCGCCCCAGTACTGAGCCTTGGGCAGGGTCTTGAGGTCCACGCTGACGTTGATGCGCGCCAGCATGGCGGCCACCGCCTGGGCGATCTTGGCATCGTTCACGTAGCGGTTGTTGGGCGCCATCATGGTGATCGAGAAGCCGTCCTCGTAACCGGCCTCGGTCATCAGCTGCTGGGCCTTCTCGAGGTCATAGCGCGGCTCGAGGCTCTCCACGTGGCCCGCGTAGCCCTGCGGCGAGAACTGGGCGGCCGGGGTAGCGAAGCCCTTCATCAGGCGGTCGGCGATGCCCTCCTGGTTGATGGCATAGGCGAAGGCCTGGCGGACCCGAGGATCCTGGAAGGCCTCGACGCGCTCCTGGTTCATGTGAAAGAGGATGATCCGGGTGCCGGACATGGTGACCAGCTCGACGTCCTCGTCCTCGCGGATGCGCTCCAGGTCGTTGGGCGGCACCGGGGCGATGAAGTCAACGTCGCCGGAGAGCAGGGCGGCGACGCGGGTGGCGTTCTCGCTGATCGGGGTCATGACGATCTTGTCGACGTTGCCCGGGGAACTCTCGTCCCAGTAGTCCGCGTTACGCTCGAAGGCGATTCGCACCCCCTGCTGGCGATCGGTGACCTCGAAGGGCCCCGTACCGGACAGGTGGCGCGAGGCGTAGGAGTTGCCGTTCTTGACGATCTCGTCCTTGGGATCGCCGTCGGCGTCACTGCCGGCATAGAACTCGCTGTCCATCGGGAAGATGTAGGTGGCCAGGTTCAGCAGCAGCGGATAGGGCTTGGCAGTGGTGAACTCTACCGTGTGCTCGTCGACGGCGGTGACCTCGGCGATCGGCTCGAAGATCGCCTTGAAGTCCGGGCTGCGCTTGAGGCGCTCGACGGTCCACACCACGTCCTCGGCGGTGAACGGATTGCCGCTGTGGAAGCTGACTCCCTCGCGCAGGGTCATGCGCATGGTGGTGGGATCGACCTGCTCCCAGTCGCTGGCCAGGCGCGGCTCGAACTCGAGGTCCTGGGTCCAGCGCACCAGCGGGTCGAAGGTCATGTGGGAGAGCTGCAGGATGCCGCCGGACAGCTGCTCGTGGATATCGAGCGAGACCGGGTCGGCGTCGTAGGCCATGCGCAGGGTGGTCTCGGCCTGGGCGACGGCCGGGGTGAGCGCCGCGGTGGTCATGGCGGCGCCGATGACGCTTGCCAGCAGAGTCTTCTTGATTGTCATGTGTCGTTCCATGCCGGATGGATTGTTGTTGGCGTTGTCTCGCCGGCACCTGCCGACGAGGCAAACGGCCGTTTTGGTCCAGCCCTCAAGATAGAGAGGAACGCGGGAATAACACAATCGAAAATATGACAGGCGTCATGCGCCCGACGAATGAGTCGCCGGGCGCGGGGGGAGGTCAATCGTCGCTCGACGGCGCCACGCGATCGATCCGATACAGGGTGGAGACCTGGTCGAGACCGGTGACGCTGCACTCCAGGTCGGTGATCCGGCCGTCGTTCAGGCCGTAGACCCAGCCGTGCACGGCAAGCGGCTGGCCGCGTTGCCAGGCGCGCTGGATGATCTTGGTGCGACACAGGTTGTTGACCTGGGCCTGGACGTTGAGTTCGCACATGCGGTCGACCTGTTGCTCCAGCGGCAGGTGCTCGAGAGTCGGGCGATGCAGGCTGTAGAGCTCGCGCACCGAGTGCAGCCAGTAGTCGACGATACCGCACTCGCCGCCGGTGACCGCGGCCTTGACGCCGCCGCAGCCATAGTGGCCGACGATCATGATGTGCTTGACCTTGAGCACGTCCACGGCGAACTGCACCACCGAGAGGGCGTTCATGTCGTTGTGATGAAGCAGGTTGGCGACGTTGCGGTGGACGAACACCTCGCCGGGGGGCAGGTCGATGATCTGGTTGGCCGGCACGCGGGAGTCGGAGCAGCCGATCCACAGGTAATCGGGATTCTGCTGCTGGGAGAGGCGGGCGAAGAAGTCGGGATCCTGGCGGCTCACGCTTTCCGCCCAGTCGCGGTTGCGCTCGAGCAGCTGCTTCATTTCGGTTTTCATGGTGAGGTCTCTTATGAACAAGCCATCTGACTGTTAGCATTTTTTATTACCGGCATAGCGTGGGTCAATGGCCGCGGGCCTCCCTGGCGTTGCCGGCGGCTGGTATGATCGCTGCCACTTCACGCTCACCCACTTCTCAGGAGATCCCTGTGTCCGAGTACGATTATGACCTCTTCGTCATCGGGGCGGGTTCCGGCGGCGTGCGCGCTGCCCGTACCGCCGCCGCCACCGGGGCCCGGGTCGCCGTGGCCGAGGACCGTTACCTGGGCGGCACCTGCGTCAACGTGGGCTGCGTGCCCAAGAAGCTGTACTCCTATGCGGCGCACTTCCACGAGGCCTTCGAGGATGCCGGCGGCTTCGGCTGGCAGCTGTCCAGCGCCCCCGAGTTCGACTGGCCGACCCTGCGCGACAACAAGATCGGCGAGATCAAGCGCCTCAACGGCATCTATGGCCGCCTGCTGGATAATGCCGGGGTGCGGCTGATCAATGGCCGGGCGAAGGTGCTCGATCCACACCACGTCGTGGTGGCCGGCGAGACCATCAGCGCGGAGAAGATCCTGGTCGCCGTGGGTGGCTGGCCCTGGGTCCCGGACTTCCCGGGCAGCGAGCTGACCCTCAATTCCAACCAGGTCTTCGATCTCGACACCTTCCCCGAGCGCTTCCTGGTGCTGGGCGGCGGCTATATCGCCGTGGAGTTCGCCAGCATCTTCAACGGGCTGGGCAGCGAGTCCCACCTGGTGTATCGCGGCGAGCTGTTCCTGCGCGGCTTCGATCGCGAGGTGCGCGAGTTCACCCGCGACGAGATGGCCAAGAAGGGCGTCAACCTGCATTTCGAGGCCAACATCGAGGCCATCGAGAAGGTCGCCGGCGGGCTCAAGGTGACCCTGACCAACGGCGAGACCCTGGAGGTGGATGCCGTCCTCGCCGCCACCGGCCGGCGCCCCCATCTCGAAGGGCTGGGGCTCGACCAGTTCGACCTGGCGACCACCCCCGATGGCAGCCTGCGCGTCAACGAGCGGTTCGAGACCTCGGTGCCCTCGATCCTGGCGCTGGGCGATGTCATCGGCGGTCCCGAGTTGACGCCGGTGGCGCTGGCCGAGGCCATGCAGCTGGTCGAGCACCACTATGGCGAGACGACGCCCGAGCCGCTGGACTACGCGCGGATCGCCACGGCGGTCTTCTGTCATCCCAACATCGGCACCGTGGGCCTGTCGGAGGAAGAGGCTCGCGCGCAGTGCGGAGCCATCCGGGTCTACACGGCGGACTTCCGGCCCATGAAGCACACCCTGTCCGGCAGCAGCGAACGCTGCCTGATGAAGCTGATCGTCGATGACGCCAGCGACGTGGTGATGGGTGCCCATATGGTCGGCGAGGAGGCCGGCGAGGTGATCCAGGGCATCGCCATCGCCGTGCGCGCCGGGCTGACCAAGGCGCAGTTCGACCAGACCGTGGGCATCCATCCCACCGGGGCCGAGGAGTTCGTGACCATGCGCAGTCCCACGCGACGCTGAGCGATCCCCGGCCGGCGAGGCTGTCATCGCCTCGTCACTCCAGCGGGCCACCCTCATCAGGGTGGCCCGCTTGCGTTGGGGGCATGGCATTCGCGGAGTGGACTAGACTGGAAAAGGGCCGTGCCTTCCGGGAAGTCCACGGCATACTATAATTCCGTATTATGGTTTGTCGGCAGCAGGATAACCTGCTTTTTGAAATGGAGGTAAGCGGCTGTTATGATGCCCCTCAAATTCGCTACAGCGAACACCACAATGAACGCAACAACCGAGCCCTTCATTCCCTCCGCCGACCTGGCCAGGCCCAGCGTGGCCGATGCCGTGGTCGGCCATCAGGCCACGCCGCTGTTCATCCGCAAGCCCAGCCCCGACGACGGCTGGGGGATCTACGAACTGGTCAAGTCCTGCCCCCCGCTGGATGTCAACTCCGCCTATGCCTACCTGCTGCTGGCGACCCAGTTCCGCGACAGCTGTGCCGTGGCCACCAACGAGGAGGGCGAGATCGTCGGCTTCGTCTCCGGCTACGTGAAGAGCAATGCCCCGGACACCTACTTCCTGTGGCAGGTCGCGGTGGGCGAGAAGGCCCGCGGCACCGGCCTGGCCAGGCGCCTGGTCGAGGCCGTGATGAGTCGCCCGGAGATGGTCGAGGTGCATCACCTCGAGACCACCATCACCCCCGACAACCAGGCATCCTGGGGGCTCTTCCGGCGCCTCGCCGATCGCTGGCAGGCACCGCTCAACAGCCGCGAGTACTTCTCCACCGACCAGCTCGGCGGCGAACACGACCCCGAGAACCTCGTCCGCATCGGTCCCTTCCAGACCGACCAGATCTGATACCCGATGTTGCAGCGCCGGCCCCCAAGCGGGCCGGCACGGCACCCCTTTATCCGCCGTTTTTCCCCGACAGGAGGTCGCAATGCAGACCCAGACCCTCGAACGCATGGAATCCGATGTCCGGACCTATTCACGCTCCTTTCCGGTCGTCTTCACCAAGGCACAGAACGCCCGTCTGACCGACGAGGACGGGCGCGAGTACATCGATTTCCTGGCCGGCGCCGGGACCCTCAACTACGGCCACAACAACCCGCACATCAAGCAGGCACTGGTCGACTACCTGGCCTCCGACGGCATCGTCCACGGGCTGGACTTCTGGACCGCCGCCAAGCGCGACTACCTCGAGACCCTGGAAGAGGTGATCCTCAAGCCGCGGGGCCTGGAGTACAAGGTCCACTTCCCGGGACCGACCGGTACCAACGCCGTCGAGGCGGCGATCCGCCTGGCCCGGGTGGCCAAGGGACGCCACAACATCGTGACCTTCACCAACGGCTTCCATGGCGTGACCATGGGGGCGCTGGCCACCACCGGCAATCGCAAGTTCCGCGAGGCCACCGGCGGCATCCCGACCCAGGGCGCGTCCTTCCTGCCGTTCGACGGCTACATGGGCGAGGGCACCGATACTCTGGACTACTTCGAGAAGCTGCTCGGCGACAAGTCCGGCGGCCTCGACGTGCCGGCCGCGGTCATCGTCGAGACGGTGCAGGGCGAGGGCGGCATCAACGTTTCCGGCCTGGAGTGGCTCAAGCGCCTGGAAGGCATCTGCCGGGCCCACGACATCCTGCTGATCGTCGATGACATCCAGGCCGGCTGCGGCCGTACCGGCAAGTTCTTCAGCTTCGAGCACGCCGGTGTCACCCCGGATATCGTCACCAACTCCAAGTCGCTGTCCGGCTTCGGGCTGCCCTTCGCCCACGTGCTGATGCGCCCCGAGCTCGACAAGTGGAAGCCCGGCCAGTACAACGGCACCTTCCGCGGCTTCAACCTGGCCTTCACCACCGCCGCGGCCACCCTGCGCAAGTACTGGAGCGACGACACCTTCGAGCGCGATGTCCAGCGCAAGGGGAGGGTGGTCGCCGACCGCTTCCAGAAGCTCGCCGCCTGGCTGACCGAGCAGGGCATCGACGCCTCCGAGCGCGGGCGCGGCCTGATGCGCGGCATCGACGTCGGCTCCGGCGACATCGCCGACAAGATCACCGCCAAGGCCTTCGAGAACGGCCTGGTCATCGAGACCAGCGGCCAGGACGGCGAGGTGGTCAAGTGCCTGTGTCCGCTGACCATCACCGACGAGGATCTCCTCGAGGGACTCGACATCCTGGAGGCCAGCGCCAAGCAGGCCCTCAGCTGATATGCTGATTGGCCGCCGGGCCGGCACCAACGGCCCGGTGGCCAGCTCATTGGTCGGCTGCGGCGCCGCCGTGGCCGCCCCGTCATGACACTACCGGAGAGCCTACATGATCGTTCGCAATCTCGAGGAAGCCCGCCAAGGGGGTCGCCTGGTCAGGGCCGAGAACGGCAACTGGGACAGCACGCGTCTGTCGCTGGCCGATGACGGCGGCAACTGCTCGTTCCACATCACCCGCATCTACGCCGGCACCGAGACCCATATCCACTACAAGCACCACTTCGAGGCGGTGTTCTGCATGGAAGGGGAAGGCGAGGTCGAGACCCTGGCCGACGGCAAGATCTGGCCGATCAAGCCGGGTGACATCTATATCCTCGACCAGCACGACGAGCACCTGCTGCGGGCCAGCAAGACCATGCACCTGGCCTGCGTGTTCACCCCGGGGCTGACCGGCACGGAAGTGCATCGCGAGGATGGCTCCTACGCGCCGGCCAACGAGCCGGACGACCAGACCCCGCTCTAAAGGGCGCCGTCCCCGCCGTTTGGCGGGTCCCGTCGGCGATCGTGATCGCCGACGGGACCCGGCCGGGCAATGCGCCATCGACGCCGCCGACAGGCGATAAGGGCCGGCATGAGGCCCGAGGCTTGATACCGGCACGCGGCAGGTGGCGGGGTGCGAGCAAGATGAATCAATTTGAACATAATTGACGTTATGATCAATTTGATTCATCTGCTGACTTCCCGAAGCTTAGCCTGGCCACGGCATCCTGTCATATCCGTCATCGCCACGCCGCGCGCGTGCATGTCATCCAGGCGTCCTTGCGGATTCCGGATGCGCTTCCCCCTCCGTCACTCGTCTATCTCCCCCCTTCGGATCGGCACTCGACCGTCCACGCCCATCGCCTTGCCTGAAAAAAGTCGTAAAATGATGCTGTTACGTTCTCCTGCGGCGGCACCGCCCGCTGCGGCAAGGCGGTCTCCCCGAAAGAGAGCAGGTGGGCCTCGACCGACCATGTCGCTTCAGGCCGATATGCGACATTGAATGACCAAGGACTGATACCATGAGTGGATCCCAAGAGGACGATCGAGGCAGCGGCGGGGTGCTCGGACCGGCATCATCCCGAGCGACCGAAACAGCGCCAGCCGGTCGCCGGCCCGTGCCTCGCTACCGTTCGCACCTGCCGGCCGAGCACCAACATCGTCCCGACGCCATCGATGCTCGTGGCCCCGTGATGCGCATCTCGTCGACTCCGCTGCCAAGGCTCGAGAACCCCGCCCACGTCCACCTGCAGACCCAGAACTCCCCGTCCGGTGCCCGCAGCAAGCTCTACCTGCTCAACCACGTGGCTCGCCTGTTTGGCGCCGAGGATTATGAGCATCTCGTCTGGCATGACCTGCGGGTGCCGATTATCAACTTCATCCTCGCTCACCTGCGGGATGCGGGCTACAAGGCCAGCACGCGGAACGCCTACCTGGCGGCCCTGAAAGGTACCGCCAAGGAGTCATGGGCCATGGAGGCCATGCCCCCCGACACCTTCGAGAGAATCCGGGCGATCCGACCGGCCAGCAACCCCAAGAAACCCACGGGCCGCGCTCACGACATTGCCACCCTGCGTGGCCTGATCCAGGCCGCAGCCTCCGATGGCACCCCGACCGCGAGACGCAATGCCCTGATCATCACCTTCCTGGCCTCCCTGGGTATCCGCCGCGAGGAAGTCACCAGGATCATGGTTCCCCGGGATCTCAACTTCAGGACCCGGGAGGTCCATATTCACGGGAAAGGCAACAAGGAGCGTCTTGTGGTGCCGCCCGAGCCCGTCTGGCGCGAGCTGATCGACTATCTGGACACCGAGCGAGGCTACGACAGCGGCGCCCTGTTCTGCGCCTACTGGAACAACCGGTCGACTCCCGTCATCAGCGACAACGGGCTGACCCTTGGCGTGATCAACTACATTCTCGACAAGGCGAGAAAGCGTTGTCACCAGCTACTCGGGGAAGAGGTCACGCCCCACGACCTGCGTCGCAGCTTCGCCACCCTGATGCATGATCAGGGCATGTCGATCAGGGAGCTGCAGGTGCTGCTGGGCCATGCCAACTCCGCCACCACCGAAGCCTACGTGCGCGACAAGAAGGACGACTATCGCCACAAGGCCGCCGAGCTGGCCAAGGGCATGTTCTAGCCTGCTCCGACGCCGAGGTGTGCTGAGGCGAGATGCGGGGGCGCCCGGCCACTCAGCCGCGGTCCGCACCATGCCATGCGGGACCTTTCAGTCAGTGCCTGAATCGCAGGGCCGCGCCATGTCCAGCCAGGCGAGCAACTCTGCCTCAGGCATCGGCCTGGCATAGAGGAACCCCTGGCCGACCTCCACGCCGAGTTCGGTGAGGAAGGCCGCTTCCGCTTCGCTTTCGATACCTTCGGCGACGACCTCCAGGCCCAGGGTCTCCGCCAGGGAGACGATCGCCTTGGTGATACCGGCGCGTACCGGATGGTCATGCACTTCCTGCACGAAGGCGCGATCGATCTTGAGCACGTCGATGGGCAAGCGGTGAAGATAACTCAGGGTCGAGTAGCCGGTGCCGAAGTCATCCATGGCGATACGTACCCCCGCCTCGCGCAGGCGGTTCAGGGCGGCCAGGCTGCGATCGGTCATGGCAAAGAGGGTCGTCTCGGTCAGCTCGAGTTCCAGGGCATGGCAGGGCAGCGCGTGTCGAGCCAGGGTCTCCAGAAGCACATCGGTGAAGTCGTCTTCTTCCAGGTCGAGGGCCGACACGTTCACCGCCAGGCTGGGCACGCCCGTCCCGGCATGGTGCCAGCGTGCCAGGATCGTGCAGGCCTCCTCGATCACCCAGCGCGACAGCGCCCGGATCAGTCCCGTGGTCTCGGCCACGGCGATGAAGATGCCGGGCGGCAGCAGCCGGCCATCGGCACAGCGCAGGCGGATCAGGGCCTCGACGGCCTTGCTGTAGCGCCGTCCATCGAGGCTCACCTTGGGCTGCAGCCACAGCTCCAGTCCGCCATGGCTGAGTGCCTCGTGTAGCTTGGCCTCCACGCGCAGGAACTCCATCGCCTGGTGCTGCATGTCCGGCGAAAAGAAGGCCGGCGGGCCGTCCCCGGCATCCGCTAGTGCCTGGCGCGCACGATCAATCAACCCCTCGGCATGTCGGGCGTCACCCGGGCCCACGGCGATGCCCATGCGAGGAGACAGGTAGAGCCGCTCGCCGTCTATGTCCAGGGGAGCCTGCAGGCGCTGTCGGTTGCCCCGGGCCAGTTCCAGGACCTGCTCGACCGAGGCGCCGGGGGGATGGAGCAGTCCCCACTGGACCTCGCCCAGCCGGGCCAGCCGCGTCTGGGCATCGAGCAGGGACGACAGCCGGTTCGTCAGTTCGACCAGCGCCTGATCGCGGCCCGTGCGCGAGAGGGACATCAACAGGGTCTTGCCGGACACCTCGATAATCTGGAAACACACCTGCTGATCCTCCCCGGCGGCGATCGCCAGAGCCTGGTTCAGGTATTCGCTCAGCAACGGCCGAGCCGGCAACCCTGTCAGGCGATCATGGTTGACCAGGTAGGCCAGGTCGTCACGTTGCTTAAGCGCCAGGCGCCGGGCCCGCATCCAGAGGTGCAGGCGGGTAGTGAATTCCAGCCGGTCGACGGGCAGGACGGCGAATTCGTCGACCAGGTCCCGGAAGCGCACCAGGGGCGTGCGAATCTCGCCGCGGGTGACCAGAAGGATGACCGGAAGAAGCGTCGGGAACTGCATGGATCGTGCCTCACGCACCCGGGCGTGGTAGCGCTCCAGCCCCCTGGGATCGGCGATGATCAGATCACAGTCGACGCGCCGGAAGCTCGCGTCGGATGGCTCGACAGGCTGGTAATGCTGCCTGAGCACCTGGCCGAGCAGCCGCCGGTTGCTGGCGGACTCGATGAGCAGCATCAGCCGGCTTGTCCCCAGCGCAGAAGCGGCCTGGGCGGATGTCATGACGGATTTCCGCGATTGAGCAGGCTGGCCTCGACCTCGTCGTCGAGAAGCCGAACCCCGCCCGGGCCGATGCGATAGGGGCAGATACGCGTGTCGAAGCTCCCCGTGCGTTTCTTGAGGACGCCGAGCATCTTGCCCATTCGCTTGTTCTCCTCCCGGTAGTTGAGAAGCAACACATTGTCGGCGAGATAGCTGATGCCGCGCTCGGTCAACGTCATGGGGCCGCTGATCGCCTGGATCTCGTTGATCAGCAGGACCGAAATACCGCGTCGGGCCAGCCCCTTGGCGAAGGCATGGACGCGCTCCTTGAGGTTCTCGCCGTTCAGCGACAGCTCGAAGCCGGACACGCTGTCCAGAACGACTAGTCGCGTGTCGGTCGCCTGGGTCTCGTGGCGCACCTTATCCAGGAACTCGTCCGCCAGGTAGCGCATCGGCTCCACCTGCTCGATGGCCAGGAGGCCATCGTGCTGCAGTGCGGACAGGCCCATGGCCAGGTCATCGGCGCGCTTGAAATAGAAGGGGAGCTCCTCCTCGAAGAGGTATATCGCTACCCGGCCGTGTCGCGATGCCTGCCGCGCGAAGCTGGCGGCCAGGGTCGACTTGCCGACACCCGAGGGCCCGGTGATCAGGGTGGTGGTGCCAGGCTCGATGCCTCCCCCCAACAAGCGGTCCAGGCAAGGACTCCCGGAAGACAAGGGCTCGCCCACGGGCGCCGCGATGCTCGCGGCGGGGGGCAGATGATGGGGGAAGGCCTGTAGGCCATGCACGCCGACCCGGTACTGGTGACGTCCGGTCATGAACCAGGCCCCCCTGAGCTTGCGCACCTGGAGAAAGCCTTCGTCGAGTTCGATCACGCCATCGGCGAGAAACTGCAGTTCGCTGTCTGCCGGACTCCCGGCGTCCGTCGAGAACATGACCGTGCAGCCTCGACTGCACAGATAGCGGAGGAAGGACAGGATCTGGGCACGAAACTGGAAGGTATCGGCAAACAGCAGATTCAGGTGGTTTATCGAGTCGATGAACACGGTCTGCGGCTGGTGGGCGTCGATGGCGTCGGTGATGCGCTGCACCAGCGGCTCGAGTTCCACCTCCGCAGGATGAAAGATGTCATAGTGCTGGCGGTCCGTGAAGAGGGTCTCGTCTGGCCCCAGGCTCAGCAGATGGACGCCCGCGATGTCCAGGGATTGGCGCCTGGCATTGTCAAGAAGATGCGCCTCGCTCTCCTGGAACCCGATATACAGCGCCTCGCCGAGGTGCCGGGCGGCGGCGAGGAACTGCAGGCCCAGCGACGTCTTGCCAAGACCGGGCCCGCCTCTGAGCATGTAGGCTTTCCGGGGAGGCAACCCGCCGCCCAGGATGTGATCCAAGCCACCGCATCCGGTGCTGATCCGAGTCTCTTCCATGCGTAACACCTTGTATCGTCCGAGTATATTCAGGCTGCCTGATATGCTGGGTTGAATCCGTCATTCTTTGGTCTCTGCACGCCGTTCGAAGATCAGGGTGATCTCCGCCAGGGTCACGCCGAACTTTGTCATGGCGGTACGGTTGATCAGTCGGGCATCGGGCTGGAGGTACATCCAGTCGTCCATGGTGAAGGTGATGTCCCGGCCGCCCACCCGGACCTCCAGCGGGTAACGCATATGGAAGGCATGGCCGGCCTGGCGGGCCTCGACGATCCCCTCGACATCATCGGCGCGGCCACGCCAGCGATCCTCGCCGGCACGCTCGAACCGCCAGACCCGACGGTCGGTGTCGCCATCCGCATAGGTGAAGCGCTCGTCCAGGACCAGGGTATTGCCGTCCAGTCGGCCCTGGATATCGACGGTGAAGCGACGCTGCACCTCGCCACTGTAGTCCTGGACCATGCCCCAGGCTCGTGTCTCGCCGACGAAGTACTCCGCGATATCGAGCCGGGGAGTGGTCCCGGCATAGCGCTCGATCTCCACGCTGCTGCAACCGGCCAGGAGCAACATCGTGGCCAGCAATGCTAGCAGTGTCCGTGGCAGCCAAGCCGTCTTGTACATCCGCCTTTTCCTGTAATGGATATGTCAAAGATATCCTAGCCCATAAACCTGGCCGCCACCATTCGGTTCGCCAACCGGGGCCAGATGGCTGACGTGAGGTATAGTGGCTAAGAGGGCTTGGCCATGCTCCCGGCCAGGACTTCGCAGAATATATATTATGTTAATACGAACACCAAGGGTGTCTATGTCAACTGTGTCTACTTAAGGTGTCAGGGCTGAGATCAGCTCCTTCGGGTTGACTCATATGCTCACCATGTCAAATATGGAGCATTCCATGGATGGTGATGCTCATGAGGCTCGTCAAAATTCGTTACAGCGACACAGCGGTCTCGTGGACCGTGCTCGATCATGATGGCGGTACCGTCGACCCTCTGCGTGACTGGATCGTCCATCTCGAGGAAACCAACCTCTCTCCGAATACGATCGTCGCTTACGCACGCCACATGGCTCGTCTAGGTAGCTATCTCAACGCGATCGGAAAATCGGTCTATGACATTTCGGTGAGCGATTATGATCACTTCCTTCAGTGGCTGCCATACGCCTTAAGCGCTAAAGACGAGCCACCGCCAGAAAACCTCGTAACCTTTGATGCGCGTTCCCTCCAAAAGCTTTCCCCATCGCTGAAAAACCAGCTGCATTTGGCGACCAAATCCTTCTATCGCTATCTCCAGGGACGAGATCCATTCGGGCATGTCCGAGGAACGCAGTCACAGCATCACCAGGGCCTCAACAGCTATAAGCCCTTCCTCGAGCACATCAACAGCCGGCGCACAACCAAGCAGAAAGATCGTTACCTACGCGGTGACATCGGGAAGATCCAGAAACAGGTCACTGAAAAGCGCCTGTCTCCAGAAAGTGTCCTATTACTCATCAAAGCTTGCCATAGGCTGAGAGATGCTTTTCTGGTGACATTGCTCTACAACACAGGGATGCGCATTGGCGAAGCTCTGGGGCTCCGTCACACAGACATTGACCTCGAAGACAAGATCATATGGATCATCCCTAGGGACGACAATGAGAATGGTGCCAGGGCTAAGGGACAACGTGTTCGTGCCATTCCGGTCATGGACTACCTGCTCGATATGTATGAAGACTTCATCACAAGCGATGAGTATCAAGACGCTTTTGAAGCGGGCACCGAATATGTATTTTGTAATATTCAGCGAGGCAGCATTGGACGTGCCCTTTCCCGTAGTTATGCAGAGAATCTAAAGAACTACTTAAAGCAACGAACAGCTGTGGCTTTCACCTGGCATCATTTCAGGCACACGCATGCCAGTGAAGCCATTGTCGACGGCTATGGACTACTCGAAGTAGCGGATCGCCTGGGGCACGCAAGTCCACAGACAACCATGGATTTTTATAAACATTTGTTTAGCCATGAGATGCGAAAGCTTCATCTGACGGGCCCAGAAAAGCTGGAAAAACGCCTCGAAGAATTCAGGAAGTTGCCACATATCACTGACAGAGGCGTAAAATGGATCTAAAGGTAATTCAGGGAAGTGCCGACAGCCAGGTTTTGTATGATGAGCAGCTCTTGGCAAAAATTGAAACCTATGACAGCAAACTGTTTTTTAATGACGTGTGGGATGACGGATTTGTAAAAGACATTGAAGTCTTTACGAATGAACACGTTGGGATAAACAGACCTATTGAATTTACCGGGCTGCCGCTGACACCACAACTTGAGCTGAAATGCTATTGGGCAAAATTTCTTTCAGATGAACGCAACAACTCTCGTTCTTCTGTAGAGCGCAGGCGCTTGCCAATGAGATGGCTAAACACCGACTGGAAAGAAATATCCAATCGCTTTGGAGTTTCTTGCCTGGCAGATATACCCCACCCTGAGTTCACAACTCGTTATACCTCGAGCAGCGAAGAAAAAACTACCAGAAAACATAACGCTGAACTTTTAGATATTTTTTCGAGATACTCGAACAATTCTAAAAGAAAGAAAATCAAGCAGAGCTATGTTAGTGACAACAGCATTGTTGAAAAGGAGTATCTTCCAGCACGAATTACAGTTGCTGGCGATATCCACAAAAACATTATAATGCAGAGGGAGCAATTCAAGCCTCTTCAGAGGCGAATGATTGTCTACCTCAACGATATTTATAGCGAAGATGACTACAGATTCAAAGACACACAGCGTACCAGAGACAAGTACCTTAATTTTTACCGTTACCCTGAATGGTTGCGTGATGCTGTCCGCTTTCATGTCATAAAAAAGATTCAGCATGGTGAGTTAGCCCCAAGCACACTTGTTGGTTACATGGGAAGGTTTATAAATTTCCGCGACTTCATGCACGAGAAATTTGAGACCCCCTCTCCTGCTCTTATATCAGATGAGCTGATCGAAGATGAGTATTTAGCATGGGGTAATAGGAAAGGCTTATCTGGGAAAAACTGGTTTACAGACACTGTGGCGATGCTACAAACGGCCTCAAGGGAATTCTCTGACAAATGGCCTTCTTTGTCAGTATCCAAAAGAGCAGTCAAGAAAATCAAGAAGACACACTATAAAGAAGGGCTGGGGCGAATAGGATATGCGAACGAAGGCGTGGGACGCTCCTACTCGCAGCGCATCATTGACGAGCTTCAGATGGCTGTCAAGGATGCCCCCTCCCCTATCCCTCAAATATTTATACTAATCCTTGCCACGGGCATGCGCGCTGAGGATGGCCATTCAGTTCTCTTTGATTGCCTTAAGGATGATCCGGATGATGATAACTTTATGATCCTCCACTTCTGGCAGAACAAGGTCAGGAAGTGGAACAGAAAACCGCTTTCCAAAAGCGACAAATCTCACGCGGCATTAATAAAAGTCATTGAAGAACAGAGGAAGTCTATAGTTCAGAAGCATGGCAGCCCAACAAAGTATCTTTTTCCTTACGTCACGGGAACTCGGGAAAGTTTTGTGTCTCAACACTGGACTGCGAGTGAGATAAAGAAAAAAGTTGTAAGTCAACAGGTGAGAGATGATGAAGGCAACCCCCTCACCTTTTCTTGGCATCCTCTTCGCCATACAATGGGCACATCTTTAGCACAAAACGGCCATGATATTCTTAATATCATGATGGAGCTTGGCCATACCAGTCCTGATATGGCGACGGTTTATGTCAACAACAGACTTGAATTGAAGAAAAAAGCTCTCCTGGAAAAAGGTAGCGGAAGGTTCTTTACGATACATGGCAGTGTCGATGATAAAATTGGTGAGCTTCTTGTCAGAAAGGAGCAACTAGCAGCCACTCGTGTCTGTGGCGGAGCTTGTTCAATGCCTGCTCAAATTGGCGATTGGTGTGAACACGCCAACGCATGCTATACATGTAAACATTTCAGGGCTGATGCAAAAGATGTTGAATTTTTTAAGTCTGAAAAACTTGCCATTGACGCTCTCATTCAAGAGCAGCAAGAAGAATCCCAAGAGCTTGCAGAGTCAGGAAAAACAAGAATGTCAGAAATCACAGGCCGACGCCTCAGAAAGAACAAAGAAGTCTACGACTCTTTAGGCAAAATCGTTTCAGCCATAGAAGAAGACGGCATCTACAAAGGTGCTGAACAGAAAGCCAAACAGATAAAGCTGGAGTTTGTCGAATGAGCGACAAAGCCACTGAAGGCCTCGCTAAGGCTAGAGAAGAACGAAGTTTGCGGAAGCGTCGTGCTGTAGAGGAAGCTATTGCGACTTTGAAAGAGCGTAATGAGGCCATAACATTTAAAGACATTGCTGCTCTCGCCGGGGTTAGCAGGCAGTACCTATATAATAATTTCAAGGAATCCATATCAGCTGAGCGTGATAATGCACGTTCATCTTCATCAGAGATAGATGGCGTGACCGTCCCTTCACGCACTCCTGAGGAATACCGTCATATAGAGGCTGTGTTGCGCAACAAGGTGGATCGTTTGAAGCAGGATCTTAGTTCTATTCGAAAGGAAAATTTTCGGCTTAAGCAAGAGCTTGAGAAAGAGCGCGGAAGATCTGAACATTTCAGGAAAAATTGGATCTCAGCAAGCTCAAGATAAATTACAACAATACTTAGTTTATGCAGAGCTTAACCAACTGGAGGGAATATGACCGAACAATGGACTTATCCTGGGGCACGGTGGTGGAAGTTTGACTTCCATACGCATACACCAGCATCCAAAGATACTAGTGCATGGCAGGCAGCTATAGGGACACCTGAAGAGCTTACGCCTGAAATGTGGCTGCTAAAGTATATGGCTGCTGAGGTAGACTGTGTAGCAGTGACTGACCATAACAGTGGTGAGTGGATTGATAAGCTAAAAACCTCTTATGCACAGATGAAAGGGCTAGCTGATCAAGGAAACCCTCCAGACGGGTTTCGTGAGCTACACCTATTTCCTGGAGTCGAGATTTCAGTTCAAAATGGTATCCACCTATTAGCAATTTTTGACCCATCAAAAAGTAGTCATACGATTAATGACTTACTTTCTAGAGTGGATTATGATGGAACATACGGCGATAGCGATGGAGTCACCAGAGATGGCGCTGCCACAGTAGTTGAAAAAGTAATTTCTGTAGGTGCCATAGCCATTCCAGCACATGTCGATAGCGCTAAGGGATTATTGCAGGTAGAGCCAGGAACTCGTCGCTCCCGCTTAGATTCCAATACAATCCGCCAGGTCCTACAAGTACCAGGTTTACTGGCACTAGAGCAGTGTGACAGGCATTCTGCACTCCCCCAGTTGCTTGATGAGCTCTCACCTCAGTTTGCATATGTAGCTGGAAGCGATTGCCATTCTTTCAGAGGAAAAGCTACTCCTGGCTCCCGATTCACGTGGATCAAAATGGCTAAGCCTAGTATAGATGGACTTCGTTTATCTCTTTTGGATGGGCAAGGTGTCTCTGTCTGGCGTAGCGACGACAACAATTTTTCTCCGTTCGAAAAACCTGATCATTTTATTGAGTCTATCAAAGTAGCTGGCGCTCGCTTTATGGGGCGAGGAAAACCTAGTAAAATTGAGTTAAGCCCATATTTTAACGCTCTTGTTGGCGGGCGAGGAACAGGAAAGTCTACGATAATCCATGCATTGAGATTAGCTTACAACCGGACTCACGAGCTACCCGATAACTCTGATGCTTCACATACATTTGATCGTTTCAGTAAGGTAGCAAAGAACCGAAACGACATAGGTGGACTGCGGGATGAAACGCGCATCGACGTCAATATTAATCGGCATGGGGATTTGCACTGCTTAAGATGGGAGAAAAATGGGACCAGCAACAGAGTCAGTGAATGGAATGATGTCACTGGCAGCTTTGAAGATTCTGGCAGCCAACTCGTGAATGAACAGCGTTTCCCTATTAGGCTTTTCAGCCAAGGCCAAATTGCTGCATTAGCTGGAGATAGTCAAGAGTCATTATTGAAAGTTATTGATGATGCTGCTGGGACCGCTGAGACAACATCTGAGATTGAGAACTCAAAACACTCATTCTTCGTCACCCTAAGCAAGCTGCGTGAAATTCAAACAAAGCTTAAAGGGCGTGACGCGCTATCTATAAGTCTACAAGATGTTGAGGCGAAGTTGGCGAAGTTTAAAGGAACTGACCATGCTTCCCTTCTAAACAAATATCATGTAGTAATTCAAAAACGGCAGGAGTTGAATCGACAATTCCAGTCAGCAGACACAATCATCAAAAGATTGAAGCAGATGTCTGAGGAGCTGGTCCCTGCTGATATTCCTGATGGAATATTTCAAGATCCAGATGATGCGGCAGCATTGCAATCAATAAGGGCACTACATGATAAGATATCTAGCTCACGCACTGAAATTAATCAAATAGCATCACAGCTTGAACAGCAAAGTCATGCACTGGTAACAGAGTTGAAAGCTTCGCCATGGTCAACAAATGCTAATGACACAGTTTCAGCATATGAAAAACTTAAAGAAGATTTGCAGCAACAAGGTGTTAATGATCCTAGTGAACATGGGCGCTTAGTTGAAGAAAAGCAGAAAATTCAACAAGAAGCTCTACGCTTAGAGTCACTCCAAAAAGAGCACGATCAAGTTCTTGGAGAAGTGAAAACGCAGTACGAAGGGGTTAAGTGTGCCAGAAGGTCAAAAAGTGAGATAAGGCATAATTTTCTAAGCTCTACTCTCGAAGGTAATCCATACGTAAAAATAGAGCTAGTTCCTTATGGCAATGATCCATACGTTATTGAGCGGTCTCTAAGAGACATGCTTGGAATATCCGATGGGAAATATGCAGAGGATATTTATCAAGAACCCTCTGATGGCAGTCCCAAAAAAGGACTGGTTTCAGATATAATGTCCAGCATTGATCAAAACAATGCTGATGACCAAGGTGTCGAAAAAATAGAGGCGGCCATTCAAACTGTCAAAAATCGGTTAATTAATGCAGCTCGAGGGGAGCCTGAGTTTGGGGGATGGTTTAATAAATTCCTTAAGTCAGAATCAGAGAAGCGCCCTGAACTAATCGATCATATCCTTTGCTGGTTTCCAGAAGATGGGTTGAAGGTAGAGTATAGCCGTAAAGGTGATGGTCGTGACTTTCAATCTATTGGTCAAGCTTCAGCAGGACAGCGGGCAGCTGCCATGCTTGCGTTTCTACTAGCCCACGGAGATGAACCCTTAGTTCTCGATCAGCCTGAAGATGATTTAGACAACCACTTGATATATGACTTAGTGGTACAGCAGATTCGTTCTAACAAGCTTCATCGACAGCTTATTGTTGTAACACACAACCCTAATGTAGTCGTTAATGGGGATGCGGAGCTTATACACGTTCTTGACTTTAACAACCAGTGCTTCATTAAAAACATCGGATCTTTGCAAGACACACGTATGAGAGATGAGGTTTGCCAGATAATGGAGGGAGGAAAGGAGGCGTTTGAACGTCGATATCAAAGGCTTGGTAGGAAGGTTTAAGCTTCCTGATAAGGGATAGTTTAGTCCGAGTGATTATTGCGCCCTCTATGAGGGCGCTTATTATTCTTTTCGGCTTTCATTTTTTCAGTGATGTTACGGTTTGGCGGATTAAGGGCTTCCCAAGAGCCCTCTTCGACTGGCTCAAATGGTCCCTTATAATCGACCACACTTCCCCGCAGCCGATTTAGTGGTGAATTCTTTTTATTCATCATCTTTTCCCGTCTCTTCTTAAGCTTATCAGGCTACTTCTTCACCAGCCGCCCTACCGTATTGTCCATACGATACTGAGAAATTGTGCCATCCACGATCCGCCTCAAGATCTCCCTAGCC
Organism: Halomonas nitroreducens; assembly: GCF_003966155.1. Lineage (GTDB taxonomy): Bacteria > Pseudomonadota > Gammaproteobacteria > Pseudomonadales > Halomonadaceae > Halomonas > Halomonas nitroreducens. The sequence continues at coordinate 128,097 of NZ_RXNS01000006.1, read as the reverse complement.
GTATCTCGCTCGACATCAAACAGCCCTTGAGTCGGTCGATGCTGCTATCCCGGGTTTGCAGCGTGAAGAGCCTCGCCAAAGCTGAACAGGCTGTGAGCATCGTACCTACCGACCTCCTAGCGCAGGCCGCCCTATTCATAGACACCTTCAAAGGCAAGACTACGGCATCTGGAATGATACGTCAGCATGACCTGATCGCTTCTAGCAAGGGCTGGTAGGATCGGGCCCGGCCTAGCATGAAGAACGGGCCAAGCCCCTCCCCAAGGATATCTGTGAAGGGTACAAGTCCGAGCTCCGGTCAACCAAGGCTTGATGAGGCTGATCACCGTGCTAGGCAACCGCCTAGCCGCCTGATGCTGTAGCGAGCGGCAGGGGCTCCAGGACGATTGCCTGGCGATTGCTATAGCGGCGGAGGACACGCAGGGTACGAGACAGGTAAGATACACAGCCAGATTAGGCCTACGTAACACAGGGAAACGGAGCACTATGGGCAATAAGCATACAGGACGGCTCGAACTAACCTGGACAGACAAGGACAAGACTCTCCTTTCGACAGGTGACGGGCAGTACGACTACACATTCGTACAACCGTCCGATTATCGCGTCTCCGAAATCAGGTTGCTTCACGAAGTCGCAAGAATAGAAGCTCCTACGCCTTATGATCGTCCGAAGGAACTCCCAGAGCCGACGAACGATAATCTGCTCATCACGGGCGATTCCATGCACGTACTCGATGCGCTAGCCAAGGTGCCTGAATACGCTGAAAAGTATTTGGGCAAGATCAGACTTGTCTACATAGATCCCCCATTTAACACCGAGCAGACTTTCCTTCATTACGAGGACAGCATAGAGCATTCTATCTGGCTCACGATGCTCAGAGACCGAATTCGGCAAATTAAGCCACTTCTCACGAATGACGGTTCTATATGGGTGCACCTTGACGATAAAGAAGTCCACCGCTGCCGAGTCGTCCTTGACGAGGAGATGGGTGCAGACAACTTCATCGCAGAAGTGATGTGGGAAAAGGCTGATTCCCCTAATAACTCCGCAAGATATCTGAGCAAGGATACAGACACTATTCTTGTCTACGCTCGTAATAAGAAAGCATGGCGCCCAAATCGGCTTCCACGCAGCGCAGCATTTGATGCTATTTATACAAACCCAGACAATGATCACCGAGGTCGCTGGTATCCCGGCGACCCGTATGCAAACAAACCGTACAGCCTCGGCCTTTACGAAATCACTGGGCCCACAGGTAGAACATTCAAACCGCCTAAGGGACGCTTCTGGCGAGTTAGTGAAGATAAGTTCTGGGAATTAGACGCTGAAAATAGGATTTTTTGGGGTCCAGACAAGAGTGCTCGACCGAGTATAAAGCGCTATCTCTCTGAAGTCACAGGCATGACTCCTAGAACACTTTGGCGACATGCTGACGTTGGTAGCAACCGTACTTCTAAGAACGAGATGCGTCGCCTATTCCCTGAAGATGCTTCGTTCGCAACACCCAAGCCCGAGAAGCTACTTCAGCGCATCCTTCAGATTGGATCTTCGCCTGGAGATATAGTTCTCGACTGCTATGGGGGATCAGGCACAACTGCAGCGGTAGCTCACAAAATGGGCCGTCGCTGGGTCACTTCTGAGCTACTTTCAGAGACAGTTGAGGCATTTACCAAATCACGGCTTACACGCGTGGTACAAGGAGATGATTCGGGCGGCATCACCACTGAGACAATTCGAGTTGAGGCTGAAGGTGTTGAGCTTCCCAAAGACATTACGCCTGAACAGGCCCAGGAATTTAACAAACTTCTGAACAAGATATCTGAGGCAGACGACTCCATCGAAGTGCAGTTTGCGACAGAGCTTGCGAAAATGACCCGAACCGCTCAGAAGAACGGAGATTCTCCCTTAGATAAGGACGAATCGAAAGAGCTACTCCGACTTCTCAAGAAGTTCGCCCCCGACGGAGCCCCAGTTGATATTGGTAAAACTGCGAAGTCCGCACTCTACAAACGCACTAAAACTCGTAACAAAACAACCAAGTTATGGCATGGCGGAGGAAGTTTTACTCACCTTGAGGTAGGGCCGTCAATGTTCGAGCAGGTTGAGGAAATAGTCCTTCTCGCAGACTGGGCAACACGCGGAGCACTAGCAGAAGCTATGTGTGCTCAGCTAGAAGTTTGGTATCAACCAGATGGTATTTTTGCTGCATCTAGGGGTAAAACACGATATATCGTCATTGACGGACATGTTGGAGAATCAACAATCCTCTCTATCCTAGACCAATTGCAGGATGGATACATAGTTGAGGTATGGGCCACGCAGTACGATGATGTGGCGTCCGATCTTCTTCGAACTGAGCGCCCAGGCTCTCGACTTGAGGCTATTCCTGACTCAGTGCTTGACCGATACCGCCGTAAGGCCACAAATGGAAGTCCTTTCCAGAAGGAGAAGGCGTATGAGTAAATTGACCGTCGATAGCAACCTCCTTGCGGAAATACGCCATCGTGTCGATCTACGCGAGCCGAACGCTCAAGCTGTGGAATCGGTCGCCTTTATGATGAGCCAACACTATGATGTTGAGAACAAAGCAGGTCCTTTCGAATGCGTCGTTGACTCAGCTACAGGCGTTGGAAAGACTTACATTTTAGCCGGACTCATCGAATACCTTGCAGGCATAGACAATCCTGCCAGGAACTTTCTTATTCTTACTCCGGGTCGCACAATTCGTGACAAAACTATCCGGAACTTTACGCCGGGTGATTATAAGTCAATCACAGGAACAATGCGGTCAGAGCCTGTCATTGTAACTGCTGAAAACTTTAACTCCCCATCTGTTGCTGCGGCGATAAAGAACACATCTCGTACCAAGATATACATATTTACTGTCCAAGCTCTTACCTCCCAGACGGGGGACGGCAGAGAGACCCATGACTACCAAGAGTTCCTTGGGGCATCCCTGTACGAGTGGCTTGGCAACTTGCATGACTTGGTGATTCTGGCTGATGAGCATCACTGCTACCGAGGCCCTGCGTTTTCCAGAACGATCAAGAACCTCAAGCCGGAAGTGGTAGTAGGTGTAACTGCGACGCCAGCCTCAGCAGACGAGGAGTTGGTTGTATATCGCTATCCGCTTGCTCAGGCAATTGAAGACGAGTACGTCAAGATGCCTGTACTCGTGGCTAGGAAAGATGACCGTAGTGATGATCGAACCAAGTTGCTCGATGGAGTCACATTACTCCACCATAAGGAGCGCATGAGTGAAGCGTGGGCGGCCGAGAATGGTAGAATTCCAGTCAGGCCGGTCATGCTTGTAATTGCACAGACGATTGACGACGCAAAAGCCTATCGTGACATTCTTGATTCCGAGGCCTTCGATGATGGTAAATGGATCGGTAAAACTCTTCTCGTCCACTCACAGTTGACAGGTGAGGAGAAAGAGAAGGCCCTGGCAGACCTAGATGCTGTGGAAGATCCCGACTCTCCTGTCCGAATCATCTTGTCTATCGGAATGCTGAAAGAAGGGTGGGATGTAAAAAACGTCTATGTTATCGCCTCAATGCGAGCGTCCGTTTCAGAGGTGCTCACTGAGCAGACGCTTGGACGCGGCATGCGTCTCCCCTATGGTTCATACACTGGCGAGCAGATGCTCGATACAGTCGAGGTCCTAGCTCACGAGCGATACGAGGCATTGCTCGCAAAGAGAAATACCCTAACACAGCAGATGATCGATCATCGAATCCTCACGGAGATACGTACGACTGGAGAAGGCACGAAGGTTGCACGTAAGAAAACCTTCGAAGCGGAAAGTTCTTTTCATTTTAAAGAGACACCCTCAGCGACTACCGAAGAGCAGCGCACAGATAGCCAGGATAAGATCAGGTCACTTGAGGAAAGGCTGAAGGAGACAGAAGATCGTACTGTCGACATACCCCATGAGGAGCAAACACATTTGCCGCTCCCCTTTCGTGAACAGATCGAGATCCCCTATGTTCAGAGAGTAGCTCAACCTCAGCCGATATCGCTAAACCAAGTTCACGATATGAAGCCGTTTGAGGACCTAGGAAAAGCACTGACGCATGAAGCTGGGGACACTCTTACCCGGACAGTCTTGAAGTCTAAGAGTGGTAAGATTCGAGGTCATAGGGCCGAAGACACAGTAGAAGCCCTATTCCTAGATACTCCACTAGAGACGTCTCGGAATGGGCTTATCAAACATGTCATGAAAATTCGCGGTGTTGAGCAGAGAGCAAACGAACTCCGTGCTGCAGGCTCCATTGTAGATACCGTAATCGGTGCCATGGGTGGCTCAGCGTCCCAAAATCTTTCTGCCTACTTCGAGAGAGCCGCGAAACGCCTTGCTGCCCAGGTAACTGATCAGCTAAGAGACTTCGCTAGCACAAGCGTAACATTCGGTGAGGAAGTGCGGCTAGCAACGCTTAAAGCCCCTCGTAAAGCCAGGCGCCGACACGAGCCGAACCATGAGAATACCTTCGAGCGCTCACTGGCTTACAACGGCTGGCAGAAGGGAGCCTACGAGTATGCTTGGTTTGACTCCTCTCCGGAGTATAAGGCCGCAGGAGCAATTGATGCAGACGAGAATGTTGTGGTGTGGGCACGACTTCATAGAGGAGACATCCCAATTACATGGACTCAGGAGGGACGCGAATACAATCCTGACTTAGTTGTCATTGAAGAAATCGACGGGGTTCGCACCTGCTGGCTTGTTGAAACAAAGATGAATAAGGAGATGCTGTCTGCCGATGTTCTTGCCAAGAAAAAAGCGGCTCGCACATGGTCTAACACAGTCAATCATAGCGGGCAAGTAAGTGGGAAGTGGAAATATCTTTTGCTGAGCGAGGATGACGTCAATGATGCTGCGGGGTCATGGGCTCAGATGAAAGACTTTGGTCAGTAGCTAATATTATTTTAATTAGACTGCACCGGAGAAACATCTGCAAAGAGCAGATCTCTTCGGTGCATTTTTCACACAACCCAAGTTAATGACTTGGGGCGGCTGTGGCAAAAAACTGACCGCAAAATCGACTCATTGATATTTTATATTAATTAGCATCTTTAAAAATGTCTTGCAACCTAATCGCCTTTTGTCGCTTGTGTGAAATGATAAAGAAGATCTGATTCACCGATTTGATGGTTTTCTCATGATGAGTATTCCATTAGCTGGGAGGAAATTTGACCACCACTCAGTTGACGATGATCTCAGTGTAAGCCTTTGTTTTTAAAAGAATGTACATAATATGGTGTGCATACATGTTAAATTATGGGTGGGCGAATTCCGAGGTGTCGCAACTACCCCCTCATTCGCCTTGGGCCGATGGCCGGCATGACGGCTCGCCGTGGACAGCCAAGGGTCGTCTCCTTATCATCGCCGCATCCGTGTGTTCGCTCGAGCGCCGTGGCGCTCGATTCCCTGCTTTGCATAAAGGACGTTTCCGACATGCCGTTACGCCCCCCGTTGATGCTGTCTCTTCTCGGACTGACGTGGCTTGGGGGATGTGCGCTCGTGCCAACGGATCGCCCGGCACCTCCCGAGCCCCTGACCACGCCGGCCTTCGAGGCGCGAATCGACCGCCTGGAGGCGTCCCTGTCGGCGCGCTGTGATGCCCGTCTGGAAAACCTCGTTCGGCAGCAACAGCAGCACCAGCAACGGCTGACCAGCGATGTGCACGATGTGAGCCATGTCCTGCGCGGACTGCGCGAAGACGTCGCGGGCCTCAGCGCCGACGCCGCCGAGTCGCCGGTGGTCGCCGACTGCCCGGCGAGCGATGAGCGCCTGGCCAACAAGACCTTGCTGGGGCGCACGGAATGGATCGGCCTGCCCAGTGTCGGCACCTATCTCGAGGCGCGCATCGATTCCGGCGCCAGGACCTCGTCGCTGTCTGCCACCGAGATCACCGCCTTCGAACGCGACGGCGAGGACTGGGTGCGCTTCAAGCTGGGCCTGAACGACGACGACGGCGCCGTCGTCGCCGTGCGCGATGACTGGATCGAGGCGCCGGTGGAGCGCCGCGTGCGGATCGTCCAGGCCAATGGCGAGCAGTCGCGCCCGGTCATCCGCCTGCTGATGACCCTGGGATCGATTCGCGAGACCGTCGAGTTCACCCTGACCGATCGCATTCCTCTGGACTACCCCGTGTTGCTGGGGCGTCGCTTCCTGATGGATATCGCCGTGGTCGACGTGGCCCAGGAGCATATCCATGAGCGTCCCAGCTACCCCGACAATGGCCCGGCAACGGAAGACGGTGCCAACGAATCCGACGGTGAGGCCGAGCAGGACACCGGCTCCGCCTCCCCCTGATCCCCAAGGAAGACGTAATGTCCCGACTGCCCTTCTATCTGGTCGTCGCCCTGCTGCTTGTCATCGGTATCGGCATGAGCGTGCATCGTCATGTCGAGTTCGAGGTGCCCTGGACGCCCGGCGAACAGCGCCAGGTGTGGGAGATCGAGGCGCAGGTCAACTTTCGCGCCGACGGCGGCCCCGCCAAGGTGGAGATGGCCCTGCCTTCCACCCAGGACGGCTATCGCGTCCTCACCGAGCATACGGCCTCGCCGGGCTATGGGCTGACCTTCCTCGAGGAGAATGGCAGCCGGCGCGCCCAGTGGTCGGTCCGTGAGGCGCGCGGCAGCCAGCAGCTCTACTACAGTGCCCAGCTGCTGGTCGCGCCCCAGGCCCGGGACGCCGACCGGCCGACGCCAGAGCCCCTGCCGGCGGTAGTCTGGGAGCGTCCCTATGATACCGCGGCCAGCGAGGTCATCGAGCGCGCCTGGTCGCGCAGTGCCGATCCGTTCACCTTTACCCGGGAGCTGATCAGCGATTTCACCGACGAGCGCCAGAGCGAGAACACCCGGCTGCTGCTGACGCAGTTCGATCGCGTGCCGCTGCTGGTGCGGTTGCTCAACCAGGCCGGCGTGGCGGCCCGTGAGGTGAATGGCCTGATGCTCGAGCATGGCCGCCGCCGCCAGAGCCTGACGTCCTGGATCCAGGTCTATGACGGCGACCAGCGGGCGCTGTTCAATCCCGTCGACGGTGCCCAGGGCCGGCCCGACAACCTGCTGCTGTGGGAAGCCTCGGGCCAGTCGGTGCTGGAGGTCCAGGGGGGCACCAACTCGCGGGTGACCTTCTCCATGCTGTCACGCAACCAGCCCGCCGCTGCCGCCGTGCGCAGCCAGCTGGCCAGGGGCTCGGACACGCTGCTGAACTTCTCGATCCACAGCCTGCCCCTGGAAGAACAGGCGCTGTTCCAGACGATCCTGCTGCTGCCGATCGGCGCCCTGGTGGTGGTCCTGCTGCGGGTGCTGGTGGGCATCAAGACCTCGGGCACCTTCATGCCGGTGCTGATCGCCCTGGCCTTCATCCAGACCACCCTGGTGACCGGGCTGGTCGGCTTCCTGCTGGTCGTGGCGGTGGGCCTGGTGATCCGCAACTACCTGTCCTACCTCAACCTCTTGCTGGTGGCGCGAGTCACGGCGGTGATCATCACGGTCATCGCCATCATCTCGCTGTTCTCGGTGCTGTCCTATCGCTTCGGGCTGAATGCGGGGCTGCAGATCACCTTCTTCCCGATGATCATCCTCTCCTGGACGATCGAGCGCATGTCGATTCTCTGGGAGGAGGAAGGCCCCAAGGAGGTGCTGATCCAGGGGGGCGGCAGCCTGCTGACCGCGGTGCTGGCCTACCTGGCCATGAACAATCCCTGGATCCGGCATATCACCTTCAACTTCCTCGGGGTGCAGCTGATCCTGATGGCGTTGATCCTGCTGCTGGGCAACTATACCGGCTATCGACTGCTCGAGCTGCGCCGCTTCAAGCCGGTCACGGAGGACTGACGCCATGTGGACCTCTCCCGGTCGCCTGAGGGCCAAGGGCATCATCGGCATGAATCGCCGCAACATCCGCTATATCGGTCGCTACAACGACCGCCGCCTGTATCCGCTGGTCGACGACAAGCTGAAGACCAAGCTGCTGGCCCAGCAGCATGCGATCACCACGCCGGCACTGATCGGCACGGTGACCACCCAGTTCGGCGTCAAGCATATTCGCGAGATGCTCACGGGACATGCCGGCTTCGTGATCAAGCCGGCCAAGGGCAGCGGCGGCAAGGGGATCCTGGTCGTCGAGCGGGTCGATGGCGGCGACTACATCAAGCCCAGCGGCAGCCGGCTGTCCCTCGAGGACGTGGAGCGGCACGTTTCCAACATCCTCTCGGGCCTGTATTCCCTGGGCGGCTCTCCCGATGTGGCGCTGATCGAGTCCCTGATCAACTTCGACGAGACCTTCGGCGAGTACACCTACGAGGGTGTGCCCGACATCCGGGTCATCGTCTTCAAGGGCTACCCGGTGATGGCGATGATGCGGCTGTCCACGGCCGCCTCGGACGGCAAGGCCAACCTTCACCAGGGGGCGGTGGGCGTGGGCATCGATATCGCCACCGGCACGGCCATCCGCGGGGTCCAGTTCGACCGGGCCCGGCACGACCATCCGGATACCGGTCATGAGCTGGCCAGCCTGTGCATCCCGGACTGGCGGACCCTGCTGCTGCTGGCGGCGGGCTGCTACGAGATGACCTCGCTGGGCTATCTGGGCACCGACATGGTACTCGATCGTGACCATGGCCCCATGCTGCTCGAACTCAATGCCCGCCCCGGCCTGGCGATCCAGATGGCCAACGGCGAGGGGCTTCGCCAGCGGCTCGACCTTATCGAGCAACAGCCCGAGGGCATCGGCGCCGAGGAGCGGGTGACCTTCGCCCAGCGCCACTTCGCCCGGCGCAGCGAGCTTGCCAGCACCGAGGAGCCCCCCGTGGCCGCCTCCAGTGCCTGAATGCTCTTCCCGCAGGAGTGACCCTGCCTGGGTATGAGAAATCTCATACCCAGGCATTAAATCCAGGTAGTACCCTAGCTTCGTTGGGTAAACCTGATCTTTATCAAGGAGTCCGGCTCCCCTGCCCTCTACCCTTGCCTCCCAGAACAACAACGTCGCATCCATGGGAGGCCGCTTCATGTCACACCCGCATTCCCCCGCGTTACCTGCCGCCCTGCTGCCCGATGAGCTCCTGGCCCTGGCCAGCGATCAAGAGCGTCAGGAGATGGGTCACTATCGCCGCCTGGCCTTCGGCTTCCTGCCCTTCGGACGCGGTATCAGCCGCTTGATGGCCACCCTGGGGATCGAGTGCGAACGGCGCCTGGGCGATATCCACCGGCAAGCTCGCGATCTCGCAGCGGGGGCATCGGCCAGCGAGTCCTCGGCGGGACCTGACCGCGCGGGGCGAGCGGGCAGCGGCAAGACCATCTGCCTGATTACCGGCCGAGGCCAGGCGCTGGCCGTGCTGAAGCACGCAGAAGCCTGGGCCGAGTATGCGGTCCGGGTGGCGATGCACCTGCAGGAGGTCAATGCCACCCCATGCCTGCAGCCGCTACTGCTCGGCCTGCTTGCCCAGAAGCAGGCCGAGCGGCACATCCTCGCCGAGCTGGTGACGGCGTATGACGGGCAGGAGGCCGAGGATGCCCGACTGGCCTCCCGCGACTGGCCCCGGGGCTGGCTGGCGGGGGCCAGGCGACTGCCCGGCCAGCCCTCCGGCTGAGGGGGCCGGCGCGGCGCAGTGGCTGGCTCCCTGCGGGCGTGACGCGTAGAATATGGCCTTCACCCCGAGACCCGCATGGCCAGCATGACCGATTCCCGTGACCTGATGCGCCAGGCCGAGCGACAGTGCCGTCGCCGCGGCGTGCGCTTCACCCCCATCCGTCAGCGGGTGCTGCAGATGATCGCGGACACCCGCGGCGGCCTCAAGGCCTATGACCTGCTGGACCGCCTTGCCACGGAGCATGCCGCGGCACGCCCACCGACGGTGTATCGCGCCCTGGAGTTTCTGATCGACCAGGGGCTGGTGCACCGCATCGAGTCGCTCAATGCCTATGTCGCCTGCCCCTGTCCCGAACATGCTCACGGCTTCCAGTTGCTGATCTGCCGCGACTGTGGCCGCGTCGAGGAGCTGCACCTGGATGACATCAACGCGCAGCTGGGCGCGCGGGCCCGCGAACTGGGCTTCGCCGTCCAGCGCCAGACCATCGAGCTGCTTGGCCAGTGCGATACCTGTCGCTCGGCCGCCGAGGCCCTCTGACCGTCGTTGCCGGAGACCGCATGTCCGATACCTTCAAGGCGCTGGAAGGCGCCGCCCGCGACAGCCGCCACCCGCTGCCCGAGATCCTCGCCGCCATCCGTTTCAATGCCGACGGGCTGATTCCCGCCATCGCCCAGCAGCATGACAGCGGCGAGGTGCTGATGATGGCCTGGATGAACCGCGAGGCCCTGGACGAGACCCTGCGGACCGGCCGGGTCTGCTACTGGTCGCGCTCGCGCGGCCGGCTGTGGCGCAAGGGCGAGTCGTCCGGCCAGCAGCAGCGGCTGCGGGCCGCGGCCCTGGATTGCGATGGTGACACCCTGCTGCTGCAGGTCGACCAGACGGGACCGGCCTGCCACAGCGGGCGGCGCAGCTGCTTCTATGTGGCCCTCGAGGGAGACGAGGCGCGTGTGACCAGCGCGCCCCTGGTCGATCCCGCCACCCTCTACGGCGCCGGGACGCCGCGCTGAGCCCCTCGTGTCGGCACCGCACGATCGCGGCGTGAGACGCTGGGCGGGCCGGGCGATGATCGGCCTGGTGCGGGGCTACCAGCTGGTGCTGAGCCCCCTGCTCGGCCCGCGCTGCCGCTACTGGCCGAGCTGCTCGCACTACGCCATCGAGGCCATTCGGGTGCATGGCCCGGCCCGGGGCGGCTGGCTGGCCCTGCGCCGGTTGCTGCGCTGTCACCCGGGCTGCGCCGGGGGGCTCGACCCCGTCCCGGGTGGGCCCAGCGAGGCGCTGTGTCGCGACGACCCCGACCTCGACGAGCACTTCCGCTGCCGCCCCGGGCCGGGCCGAGCGGACTCAGAGCGGGAGTCGTAGTGGGCAACCCTTTTATCCCCCCACGCCAGAGCGAGGCCACGATCCTCTTCCCGACCCTGCGGAGGCACGCATCGCCGACCTGACTGCCGGGGACTTTCTGGCCGGGGCGAGCGCGGCCCGTCAGGCCGAGGCCGCCTCCTGCTCGGCGACCCGATAGATCCGCTCCAGCATGGCGTTGAGGCCGTTGCTGCGGGTCGGCGACAGGTGCTTGTCGAGCCCCAGATCCTGGAGGAAGTGCGGGCTGGTGGCGCGGATGTCCTCGGGGCGACGGTCGTTGTAGATGCGCATCAGCACGGCGATCAATCCCGAGACGATGGCCGCATCGGAGATCGCCTGAAAGTGCAGCCGCTCGCCCTCCCGGGCATGGTGCATCCAGACATTGGACTGGCAGCCTTGAATCTTCAGCTCCGCGACCTTCCATTCCTCGGGAAAGGACGGCAGCTGCTTGCCCAGGTCGATGATGTACTGGTAGCGATCCATCCAGTTGTCGAACATATCGAACTCGTCCAGCAGTTCCTGCTGAGCCTGTTCGGCGGTGGTCTGTGTGCTCATGCGGCCTCCTCGGTGAATTGGTGGCGATTATAACGTCTGGGCGCCGCCCGCGTCCGCCCCCTCCCCGGCAGGGACGCGCGCCGCACCGCCCGCCAGCCCATGCCGGGACTGCTGGCGGTGCCACTCCTCGTCTTCGGCATGCAGGTAGCGCGCCGTGGTGTCGAGCCGGGCATGCCGCGCCGTCTCGGCCAGGTAACGCAGCTCGATGCCGGCCTGGGCCTGGTGGGTCAGGGCCGTGTGGCGCAGCCAGTGGGGCGTGGCGCGGCGCAGCTGAGCCACCTCTCGGGTCGCGGCATCGCCGAGCTCGGCCGCCAGGGCCGTGGCCGCCTCGTCGAAGACGCCACGCATCAGCCGGTAGAGCCGGTTCTCGCCCAGGCCACGGCGGCCGTCCAGTCCGCGCAGCAGCGGCGTGGCCTCGTCCTCGCCCGGCGCGGCTGCCAGGCCAAGATGGTCTCGCCACTCGCCGAGCAGGCGCATCATGTCTGGCGGCACCGGGATGCGCGCCGCCTTGCCGCCCTTCCCCACCACGTCCCACCACCAGCGCCCCTCGCGCCGCTGGAAGTCGCTCATGCGTGCCGCCGCCATCTCCGAGATCCGCGGGGCCAGCAGATAGGCAAAGCCAAACAGCATCCGTCGGCGCGCGCTCTCGAAGCGCGCCCGTGGCGAGGCGTCTGGCAGTGGCTCGCGCGCGAGCCACTGCCAGAGCCAGTCCCACAGGGGGCGCTCCAGGTAGCGCTCGACTCGCGTCTGGCGATTATCCAGGCGGCGGCGCTTGTCGCGCATCAGCCGAAAGGGGTTGTGGGCGATCCAGCCCGCCTCGGCCAGCCAGGCGAACAGCCCCTGCAGGATGACCAGGCTCTGGCGACGGCTGGCCGGTGACAGCGGACCGCGAAAGGGACGCCACCGCGGATCCCGGCGGGGCCGGGTCGCGCCCACCCAGCGCGCCCGCGGCTGCGGGTCGCCGAGAAACGCCTCGAAGGCGTCGAGGTGGTCGCGACGCACCTCGGCGAGCCCCAGGCCCTGGGTCGCCAGCCATAGCAACAGGCGCTCGGCCTCGCGCCGGTAGGCGCGCCGGGTATTGGGGCTGGCGCGGTACTCCGCGAGCCACAGTCCCACCGCCTCGATATCGTCGCGGGCCGCGATATGGCTGGCGCCCTGGACGGGCGGCGTGGCCGGCGCGGCGGGGGCCGCCTCGTAAAGCCCCCGCATGACCGCCTGTCCCATGATGGTCTCCGACATCCCCTCTCCGCTCCCTGCGCAATCCGGCGTATGACGACTGGCTCCAGTGTCCCCCGTCATGGCGCCACTAATCAAGATAAGCCGGGTAATCTTGACTTATCTACCAATACCATAATGTAGGTTACGTATTACGTAATATGTAATTCTCTTCATTTTCCCACCCCGCCGGGGTATGCTGCGCCATCGGCGTCGCCTGCGGGCGGCGAAAGCACAGGCAGGGAGAACGGCATGGCACGCAGCGGGGTGCAGTACGAGGATGTGCAGCGGGCGATCGACACCCTGATGGCCAGGGGCGAGGCGCCCAGCGTGCAGAAGATCCGCGAGGCGCTGGGCACCGGCAGCTTCACCACCATCAGCGAACACCTCCGGGAGTGGCGCAAGCGCCGCGAGGAGAACCGCGACGTGCCCCCGCCCCGGGGCATGCCGGTCGCCTTGCAGGAACTCGCCGAGGCGCTGTGGCAGCAGGCTCAGGAGGCGGCCAACGAGGCCCTGACCCACTATCGCCGCGAGGCCGATGGCAAGGTGGCCGAGGCGGGAGAGCAGGCCGCCGAGGCGGAACGCCGCGCCGAGGATGCCGAACAGCGCGAAGCCGCCCTGTCCGGACACCTGACGCGCACCGAGGCGCGCCTCGAGGCCCAGACCACCGAGCTGGCCCGGCTACAGGCCGACCACGAGGCCCTGGCCAGCCGGGAGGCGCGGCAGCGGGAGATACGGACGCGGCTGGAAGCCCGGCTCGAGGAACTGCAGTCGGAGCTCGAGACCCAGGCCCAGGCCCACCGCCAGGCGCTGGCCGACCAGGAGGCGGCCCACCAGGCATGGCTCCGCCAGGAGGAGCAGCGCCACGAGAGCGCCGAGGCCCGACTGATGGGACTGCTCGACGAGGCCCGCCGGGAGCGCCAGGCCGCCGAGAAGGCCCATGCCGGCCGCCAGGACAAGCTGGAGAAGCGCCTGGAGACGCTGCAGGACGAGCAGAAGGCGCTGCGCGCGGAGTTCGTCGAGGAACAGCGCCGGCGGCGCGAGGCGGAGCAGGCGGGTCGCGACGCCGAGGCGGCCCGCCTGGCACTGGAGGAGGAGAAGGCGCGGCTGGCGGCGCGGCTGGAAGACAGCCAGCAGGCGCTGGCATCCCGCCAGGGGCGCGTGGAGGCCCTGGAGAGACGGCTGGAGGATCGCCTGTGGTCGTCGCTGGAGGCGATCCGCGAGACCCAGGCCCAGTTGCGCGACGCGTCCGAGAACGCGACGGGCCCCGACGATGCGGGGCCCGAGAAGGAAGGTGCTGCCGAGAACTGAGGAAGCGCTGGTTGCCTAGCGGTAGTAGGCGTTGGTGGTATCGGTATGGTCGGTGACGTCGCGGATGCCGGCCAGCTCCGGAATGCGCTCCATCAGGGTCTTCTCCACCCCCTCCTTGAGGGTCAGGTCCACGGCGGCGCAGCCCTGGCAGCCGCCGCCGAAGGCCAGCACGGCGACCTGCTCCTCGGTCAGCTCGACCAGCTTGATCTCGCCGCCGTGGGCGGCCAGCCCCGGGTTGATCTCGCTGTAGAGCACGTAGTTGACGCGGTCGGCCAGCGGGCTGTCGGCGTTGACCTTGGGCATCTTGGCGTTGGGGGCCTTGATGGTCAGCTGGCCGCCCATGCGATCGGCATTGAAGTCGACCACCGCCTCCTCGAGGAACGGCAGGCTGTGCTTGTCCAGGTAGACGGCGATCTTGTCGAGCTCGAGGCGCTCGTCGCTGGGCTCTTCCTCGCCGGGCCGGCAGTAGGCCAGGCAGGTCTCGGCATAGGGCGTGCCGGGCTGGGTGATGAAGATGCGCACGGCGATGCCCTCGACGTTCTGCTTGGCCAGCAGTTCGGCGAGGTAGTCCTGGGCACTGTCGGTAATCTGGATACTGTCGCTCATGATGCTCTCGCTGTTCGAGCCGGGCCGCCGCGGGTCGACCGCCGCGGCCGAGGGCCGGAATGAGGTGATGAGCCCATGGTAAGCGAGCGGCCTGCGCGAGACAATCCCGAGTGATTTGCTGGGTTTTAGGGCGCGTTCACCATCGTGGGCCGAGGGCTGCGCAGCTCTTTGTTGTTCACGACGCACTTGGCACCACCAAGCCACGTGCGATCTGCACAACCACCGGTTCCGGCGCTACCTGCATGCGATTGCTAACGCGCTCTAGGCCCCCTGCCGCCGCATGCCGGCTTTTGCTACCATAGCAGCCTTGCTCGATAGGGCCCTCGCCCCGCCGATTCTCGACGGTCGCTCGTATTACAAGACACCTCAGGTGCCGCGCCGTCGAGGCGCCCCGACGCCTTCACGCTGGAGATTGACCCGACCCATGGCTGCCGCCCCGACTCCCCTCACCGCCACGCTTACCGAACGCCTCGGCCAGCATATCCTCATGCTGGACGGGGGCATGGGCACCATGCTGCAGAACGCCGCGCTGACCGAGGAGGAGTTTCGCGGCGAGCGCTTCGCGGACTGGCCCAGCGACCTCAAGGGCAACAACGACCTGCTGGCGCTGACCTGCCCGGACCTGGTCATGCGGATCCATCGGGATTACCTCCTGGCAGGAGCCGACATCGTCGAGACCAACACCTTCAACAGCACGCGGCTGTCCCAGGCGGACTACGGCATGCAGGCGCTGGTCCCCGAGCTCAACCGCGAATCGGCCCGGCTGGCGCGGGCCGTCTGTGACGCCGTGGCCGAGGAGACCGGCGTGCCCCGCTATGTCGCCGGGGTGCTGGGCCCGACCTCGCGCACGGCCTCGCTGTCTCCGGACGTCAACGACCCCGCCAAGCGCAACGTGACCTTCGACGAGTTGCGGGACAACTACCGCGAGGCCGCCGAGGCGCTGATCGCGGGCGGCAGCGACCTGATCCTGATCGAGACGATCTTCGACACCCTGAACGCCAAGGCGGCCATCTACGCCCTGGAAGAAGTGTTCGAGGCTCGCGGCGAGCGCTTGCCGGTGATGATCTCCGGCACCATCACCGATGCCTCGGGGCGCACCCTCTCCGGCCAGACCACCGAGGCCTTCTGGAACTCGGTGCGCCACGCCCAGCCGCTGTCGGTGGGCCTGAACTGCGCCCTGGGCGCCGAGGAGCTGCGCCCCTACGTCGAGGAGCTGGCCAAGAAGGCGGACACCTTCGTCTCGGCCCACCCCAACGCCGGACTGCCCAACGAGTTCGGCGAGTACGACCAGACCCCCGAGGAGATGGCGGCCATCGTCGCCGAGTTCGCCGCAAGCGGCCTGGTCAACATCATCGGCGGCTGCTGCGGCAGCACCCCGGAGCATATCGCCGCCATCCACCGGGCGATCCGCGAGCTCCCGCCGCGGCGGCTGCCGGAGCGGGCCCTGGCCTGCCGCCTGTCGGGCCTCGAGCCGTTCAACATCGAGCACGACTCGCTGTTCGTCAACGTCGGCGAGCGCACCAATGTCACCGGCTCCGCCCGCTTCAAGCGGCTGATCAAGGAGGAGGACTACACCACCGCCCTGGAGGTGGCCCTCGAGCAGGTGGAAAACGGCGCCCAGGTCATCGACATCAACATGGACGAGGGGATGCTCGAGTCCGAGGAGGCCATGGTGCGCTTCCTCAACCTGATCGCCGGCGAGCCGGACATCGCCCGGGTGCCGATCATGGTCGACTCCTCCAAGTGGGAGATCATCGAGGCCGGCCTCAAGTGCATTCAGGGCAAGGCGGTGGTCAACTCCATCTCCCTCAAGGAGGGCGAGGACGCCTTCCGCGAGCAGGCCACCAAGTGCCGTCGCTACGGCGCCGCCGTGGTGGTGATGGCCTTCGACGAGGCCGGCCAGGCCGATACCTTCGCGCGCAAGACCGAGATCTGCCAGCGGGCCTACCGGCTGATGGTCGACGAGATCGGCTTCCCGGCCGAGGACATCATCTTCGACCCCAACATCTTCGCCATCGCCACCGGCATCGAGGAGCACGACAACTACGCGGTGGACTTCATCGAGGCCACCCGCTGGATCCGCGAGCACCTGCCCCACGCCATGGTCTCCGGTGGCGTGTCCAACGTTTCCTTCTCGTTCCGCGGCAATAACCCGGTGCGCGAGGCCATCCACTCGGTGTTCCTCTACCATGCCATCCGCGCCGGCCTGACCATGGGCATCGTCAACGCCGGCCAGCTGGCGGTCTACGACGACCTCCCCGAGGAGCTTCGCGAGGCGGTCGAGGACGTGGTGCTCAACCGGCGCAGCGACTCCACCGAGCGGCTGCTCGAGCTCGCCGACAAGTACAAGGGCGACGGCTCCGGCGGCGCCAGGCAAGAAGATCTCGAGTGGCGCAGCTGGGAAGTCGAGAAACGCATCGAGCACGCCCTGGTCAAGGGCATCACCGCCTATATCGAGGACGACACCGAACTGGCTCGCCAGCGGGCCGCCCGCCCCATCGAGGTGATCGAGGGGCCGCTGATGGATGGCATGAACGTGGTCGGCGACCTGTTCGGTGCCGGCAAGATGTTCCTGCCCCAGGTGGTCAAGTCGGCACGGGTCATGAAGCAGGCGGTGGCCTACCTGATCCCCTATATCGAGGCGGAGAAGAGCGCCGACACCCAGGCCAAGGGCAAGATCGTCATGGCCACGGTCAAGGGCGACGTCCACGACATCGGCAAGAACATCGTCGGTGTCGTCTTGCAGTGCAACAACTACGAGGTGATCGACCTCGGGGTGATGGTGCCGGCGGAGACGATCCTCAAGACCGCCCGCGACGAGAACGCCGACATCATCGGGCTGTCGGGGCTGATCACGCCGTCATTGGACGAGATGGTCCACGTCGCCAAGGAGATGCAGCGCCAGGGCTTTACGCTTCCGCTGCTGATCGGCGGGGCCACCACCTCCAAGGCGCATACCGCGGTGAAGATCGAGCCGGGCTACGAGCACCCGGTGATCTACGTGACCGATGCCTCCCGAGCCGTGGGCGTGGCCGGCAAGCTGCTCTCGCCGGGGCTCAAGGAGGCCTACGTGGCCGAGATCCGCGCCGAGTACGAGACCGTCCGCGAGCGCAACGCCAAGCGTCGCCCCAAGGCCGCGGAGATCAGCTATGCCGAGGCGCGTCGCCACAAGCCGGCCATCGACTGGGCGGACTACACGCCGCCGCGCCCGTCCCTCGAGGGCCTCAGGGTCTTCGATGACTATGACCTGACCCAGCTGGTCGAGCGCATCGACTGGACACCCTTCTTCATGAGCTGGCAGCTGGCCGGCAAGTACCCGAAGATCCTCGATGACGTCAAGGTCGGCGAGGCGGCGCGCAGCCTGTTCGCCGACGCCCAGGCGATGCTGGCGCGGATGATCGACGAGCGGCTCATCCAGGCCCGCGGCGTGATCGGCCTGTGGCCGGCCAACAGCGTCGACGACGACGTGATCGAGGTCTATGCCGACGAGTCCCGGGGCGAGGTGGTCGAGCGGCTGCACCATATTCGCCAGCAGACCACCAAGAACCGCGAGGGCGTCTGCTACAGCCTGGCCGACTTCGTCGCGCCCAAGGCCAGCGGCAAGCCCGACTGGATCGGCGGCTTCGCGGTGACCACCGGGCACGGCGTGGAGGAGCTGGCCAACCGCTACAAGGCGGCCGGCGACGACTACAACGCCATCATGGTCCAGGCACTGGCCGACCGGCTCGCCGAGGCCTTCGCCGAACACATGCACGAGCGGGTGCGCAAGGAATACTGGGGGTATGCGGCCGACGAGGCGCTCGACAACGAGGCGCTGATCGCCGAGAAATACCAGGGCATCCGTCCGGCGCCGGGCTACCCCGCCTGCCCGGACCATACCGAGAAGGCCACGCTGTTTCGCCTGCTCCAGGCCGAGGCCAATGCCGGCCTCGAGCTCACCGAAAGCTTTGCCATGTGGCCCGCCGCGGCGGTCTCCGGCTGGTACTTCGCCCATCCCCAGTCGAAGTACTTCTCCACCGGCAAGATCACCCGCGACCAGGTCGAGGTGCTGGCCAACCGCAAGGGCATGCCGGTCGCCGAGCTGGAACGCTGGCTGGCGCCGGTACTTTCCTACGACCCCAGCTGATGGCACCGCGTGTCTCCCCGGCCTCCCCTCGGGGGGCCGGCCCCGGTCCCGATGGACGACGCCATGCTGCCTGAGTCCTCTCGTCGCCAGACCATCCTGCGTCTCGCCCTGCCGATCATCGGCGGCATGCTCAGCCAGAGCCTGCTCAACCTGATCGACGCGGCGCTGGTGGGCTCGCTGGGCGAGGTGCCGCTGGCCGGCGTGGGCATTGGCGGCTACGCGATCTTCTTGATCACCGCCGTGGTGTTCGGCCTGTCGTCCGGCGTCCAGGCCCAGACTGCGCGCCGTCACGGCGAAGGGGACTGGGGGCGGCGCGCCCAGGCCCTCAATGCCGGACTCGCGATCGCCCTGGCCGTCGCCCTGCCCCTGGCGATGCTGTGCCTGTGGCAGGCGCCGCGACTGCTGGCGCTGATCAACCAGGACCCGCTGGTGAATGCCGAGGCCGTGGCCTACTTTCGCTGGCGCGTGGTGTCGCTGGTGCCGGTGGCGATGATCTTCTGCTTCCGCGGCTACTGGAACGGCATCCAGCAGACCGGCGTGTACCTGCGCATCATCCTGGTTATGCACCTGGTCAACGTGGTGGCCAGCGTGCTGCTGATCTTCGGCTGGCTGGGACTGCCCGCCATGGGGGCCGCCGGTGCCGGCGCCGGCACCAGCCTCTCACTGTATGCGGGACTCGCCATCTGGGCGGGACTGAGCCGCCGGCATGCCACCGGCAGCGGGTTCCTGGCGGGACTGCCCTGCCCCCGGACCCTGGTCACCACCCTGCGCCTCGCCGTGCCGCATTCGTTCCAGCAGATCTGGTTCGCCGCGGGCTATGCGGTGCTGTTCGCGATCCTCGGGCGGATCGATATCGCCAGTGTAGCGGTGGGCCATGTGCTGGTGAACCTCTCGCTGCTGCTGATCCTGCCCGGCGTGGGACTGGGCATGGCGGCGATGAGCCTGGTCGGCGAGTCGCTGGGGCGCCAGGACCACCGCGATGCTCACCGCTGGGGCTGGGACGTGGTGCGCCTGGCCTGGCTGTGCCTGGCGCTGATCGCCCTGCCCATGGTCCTCTTCCCCGAGGCGGTGCTCGCGCTCTTTCTCCACGACGCGGCGCTCACCGCCATGGGCCGGGTGCCGCTGCAGCTCACCGCCGTGATGATCGTGCTCGATGCCGCGGCCCTGGTGCTGGCCCAGGCCTTGCTCGGGGCCGGGGCGAACCGTACGGTGATGACCACCACCCTGACCCTGCAGTGGCTGGTGTTCCTGCCGCTGGCCTGGTGGGTGGGCGTGGAGCTGGGCCACGGCCTGGTGGGCATCTGGTGGGTCCAGCTCGGCTACCGCTGCCTGAACTCCGCCGGGTTCGTGTTGATCTGGCAGCGACGCCGCTGGCTGAGGCTGGCGGTATGACGGCCCGCTCATTCCATTTCGAATATAAACTATGAAGATTTATTCTTTTATAGAATAACCCCGACCCATTAAGGTGGGCGCCAAGCTCCGCCACTTCCAAGTTGCAGGTAAGCGCTGAATGTACCGTTACGACACCCATGATCAGACCCTGGTCGACGAACGCGTCGCCCAGTTCCGCGACCAGATGCGTCGCTACCTCGAGGGCAAGATCAGCGACGAGGAGTTTCTGCCCCTGCGCGTGCAGAACGGTCTCTATATCCAGCGCTATGCGCCGATGCTGCGCATCGCCATTCCCTACGGGATGCTGGCGTCCTATCAGCTGCGCAAGCTCGGCGAGATCGCGGCGCGCTATGACAGGGGCTACGGACACTTCACCACCCGCACCAACCTCCAGCTGAACTGGCCGAAGCTCGAGGACGTGCCGGACATGCTGGCGGAACTCGCCAGCGTGCAGATGCACGCCATCCAGACCAGCGGCAACGACATCCGCAACACCACCACCGACCAGTTCTCCGGCGTCGCCGCCGACGAGGACGTCGACCCGCGCGCCTGGTGCGAACTGATCCGTCAGTGGTCGACCTTCCACCCCGAGTTCGCCTACCTGCCGCGCAAGTTCAAGATCGCGGTGACCGGGGCCGAGGAGGATCGCGCGGCCATCCAGGTCCACGATGTGGGCCTGCGGCTGTGGCGTGACGCCGACGGCGAGGTGCGCGTGAAGGTGCTGGCCGGTGGCGGGCTCGGGCGGACGCCGATGATCGGCGACGTGGTCCGCGAGGATCTGCCCTGGCAGCACCTGCTGACCTACCTGGAGGCGATCCTGCGGGTCTATAACCAGTTCGGCCGCCGCGACAACAAGTTCAAGGCGCGCATCAAGATC
The DNA here is from genome assembly GCF_003966155.1 of Halomonas nitroreducens. Lineage (GTDB taxonomy): Bacteria > Pseudomonadota > Gammaproteobacteria > Pseudomonadales > Halomonadaceae > Halomonas > Halomonas nitroreducens. Next base: position 107,060 of record NZ_RXNS01000006.1, on the reverse strand, counting down.
CTGGTCAAGGCGCTGGGCATCGAGGAGTTCCGTCGCCGCGTCGAGGAGGAATGGGCGCACCTCAAGGATGGTTCCCAGACCCTCACCGAGGAGGCCGTGGCGACGGTGGCCGAGCACTTCGTCGACCCCGAGCGTCGCGAGGTCAGCCAGGAGGCCATCGACGCCTACGAGCGCCTGCGGGCGGAGAACCGCGCCTTCGCCCGCTTCGTGACCAACAATGTCACCGACCACAAGGTGTCCGGCTACAAGGCCGTGACCCTGTCGCTGAAGCGTCGCGAGCACTCGCCGGGCGATGTCACTTCGGAGCAGATGAGCGCCATCGCCGACCTGGCCGACGAATTCGGCTACGGCGAGCTGCGGGTCACCCACGAGCAGAACCTGGTGCTGACCGATGTGCCAGTGGACCGCCTGGAGACCCTCTGGCAGCGCCTCGAGGCCCTCGGCATGGCCAACCCCACCGTGGGCACCCTCGCCGACCTGATCTGCTGCCCCGGGGGCGACTACTGTGGCCTGGCCAACGCCAAGTCGATCCCGGTCGCCCACGCCATCCAGGAACGCTTCGAGGATCTCGACTTCCTCTACGACCTGGGCCCACTGGAGCTCAACATCTCTGGCTGCATGAACGCCTGCGGCCATCACCACGTCGGCCACATCGGCATCCTCGGCGTCGACAAGAAGGGCGAGGAGTACTACCAGATCTCGCTGGGCGGTAGCCAGGGCAACGGCGCCTCCCTGGGCAAGATCCTCGGCCCGTCCTTCTATCGCGAGGACGTGCCCAGCGTGATCGACAAGCTGCTGCAGGTCTATGTCGGTGAGCGTACCGCCGACGAGACCTTCCTCGACACCTATCGCCGCATCGGCCTCAAACCCTTCAAGGAGCGTGTCTATGCCTGAGCAGACCCCCAGCCGTCCCCTGATCGCCGAGCGTCGTGTCGTGAGCGACGAGTGGGTGCTCTGCGACTCCGCCGAGGCGCGTCCCGAGGGCCAGCCCGGCATCGTGCCGCTGGAGGCCTGGCAGGCCTCCGACAAGGGCCGGGACATCGCCCCCTGGCTGGCCAGCGACACCGAAATGACCGCGGCGCTGGCCGAGGAACTCGAGGTCGCCCCGCTGGTCGCCATCGACTTTCCCAAGTTCACCGACGGTCGTGGCTACAGCATCGCCCGGCTGCTGCGGGAGCGCCATGGCTACACCGGCCAGATCCGCGCCGTGGGGGACGTGCTGATCGACCAGCTGTTCTACATGTCGCGCTGTGGCTTCGACGCCTTCTCGTTGCGCGAGGACCAGATCGTCGAGGATGCGCTGAACGCGCTCAGCGCCTTCAGCCGCAGCTATCAACCGGGCACCGACGATCCGGAGCCGCTGTTCCGTCGGCGACTGCGCGAGCCGGGAAAGACTAAGGCGGATCGGGCCGTGGCCTGATCCGCGGCTCCCCCGACGAAGACGACGAAGCCGGCCCCGTGGCCGGCTTCGTCGTGGTTGCGCCCCCGCTGCCTCAGCCGCGCCGCTTCTGCTGTCGCTCCCGATTGGCGGCCCGGGCCCGGTCGCTCTTGCGCAGCATCACCCAGGTGGCTCCCAGGCCACCGTCGGCCTGCCCCGCCGAGGCGAAGGCCTGGACCTCGTCGAAGGTCGGCAGCCACTTGGCCAGGTAGGAGCGCAGCACATTGGGCGGGCTGTCGATCTCGCGCCCTCGCCCGTGGATGATCAGCACCGAGCGCAGGTCATGTTCCCACGCCTCGCGCAGGAACGCCGGCAGTGCGCGGCGACACTCCTCGACAGGGCGCCTGAGCAGGTGGAGGCTGGCCTGCACCGGATAGCCGCCATGACGCAGGCGATCCATCACGCCCTGCTGGATGCCGTCGCGGCGGAAGGCCAGCGGGTCGAAGGGCGGGATCAGGTCGACGAAGTCGTCGGAGAGGATGTCGCGCCCCCTATCCCCCCCGGCCGCACTCTCGCGCCGGGCGAGCTGCGCTTCGCTGGGGCCGCTGCGAGGCCGGCCGGCATCGGCACGCCCCGCGCCGTGGCGCAGCGGGCGCACCTCCCCGACGAGGGCACGAAAGTCCAGGTCGTCATGGCGGGACTGGGTCATGGCACATCTCCGGCGCGGATGATCTCGTTGCCATCCTAGCAAAGCCGGCCAGGGGCCTTAAGTCCCGGAGGCCGGCATGGCAGGATGGCCCCTTCGTCTGGAACCGTCACGAGCCGCCCATGCCACGCCGACTGATCACCCTCTCCCTGGTTGCCTCGCCCCTCGCCCTCGCTGGATGGCTATGGCTGACCCTGCTCAGTCCCTGGACCTATGAGCGTCCCGAGCACCTGACGCCGGTGTCTCCGGGGACGCACCAGCTCTTCGTCTACGGCACCCTGCGCCATGCGCCGGTCCGCTGGCTGGTGTATGGCCGCGTCGGTGACCCCGAGCCGGTCAGTGTTTCCGGCTATCGCCGCGAAGGGCTGGACCTGGTCCCCACCGACGGTGCCAGCGTCGAGGGCCTGCTGCTGCGGGTGAATGCCGAGGAACTCAGGCGCCTCGACCGTTACGAGCGGTTGGGGATTCGCTACCGACGGGTGCGCATCCGGCTCGCCGACGGGCGTGATGTCTGGACCTACCGACGCCTGGACTGAGGCGCCCACGGGATCGGAAGGTCAGATAGGTTTGCAACATAGATAACGGTATAAAACTCATTCGGGCTTCCCTCGCGAGGGCCCGGTCAGGCACTATCAGGGCGGGTATGCAAAACCAAGGAGCCCCCATGGAGGCCGAAATCAGCCTGCTGGACATGCTGACCCGACTCGCCGTGGCGGCGGGCCTGGCCATGGTGCTGGGCCTCGAGCGGGAGCTGCGCGGCAAGCCGGCGGGGCTCCGTTCGCACATGCTGGTCGCCCTGGGGGCCGCCGCCTTCCTGATCGTCGGCCTGGAGATCCTCTTCGCCACCGCCGAGGGCGATCCCTCGGCACGTATCGACCCGACCCGGATCATCGAAGGCGTGATCGGCGGCATCGGCTTCCTCGGTGCCGGCAGCATCATCCGCAGCGGCTCCAGTGTCCACGGGATCACCACGGGGGCCTCCATCTGGCTGGCCGGCGCCATCGGCATTGCCGCCGGGGTCAACAACTTCGCCCTGGCCGCCATGGTCACCGGGCTGGCCCTGGTGATCATGACGGTCCTCGGGGCCATCGAACGCACCCTGCCCCATCACCATCGCGGCGACTGAGCGACGTCCCCGCCCCGCCGGTTGTGGCGGCGCTCGAGCACGGCCTACAATGAGCCGCGTTCATCACGACCGACCACAAGGACCCTGTGTCATGATCACCCTCCTCCATAACCCGCGCTGCTCCAAGTCTCGCCAGGCCCTGGCGCTGCTGGAAGAGCGCGGGGTCGATGTCCAGGTCCGCCGCTACCTCGACGCCCCCCTCGACGAGAAGGAACTGCGCGCCCTGATGGCGCGGCTGGATGCCGACGGTCAGGCCCTGGTGCGCACCAACGAGGCCGAGTGGCAGGCCCTCGATGCCGATCCCATGGATCCGGATCAGGTCGTCCGGGCCATCGTCGCCCACCCGCGGGTGCTGCAGCGGCCGATCGCCGACGACGGAACCCGTGCGGTGATCGGCCGCCCGCCGGAAGACGTCCTCGCCCTGCTCGACTGATCCGTCCTCTCCCGCACCAGGAAGTCCCATGTCCGATCCCTTGCCCTATGTCCTGATTCTCTACTACTCCCGTTACGGTGCCACCCGAGCCATGGCCGAGCGCCTGGCCGCCGGCGTCGAGTCCTGCCGCGGCATCGAGGCGCGGCTGCGCACCGTCCCGCCGGTCTCCGCCACCTGCGAGGCCGTCGACCCCGAGATTCCCGCCGAGGGCGCGGTCTACGCCAGCCTCGACGACCTGCGCCACTGTGCGGCGCTGGCCCTGGGAAGCCCGACGCGATTCGGCAACATGGCCGCACCGCTCAAGCACTTCGTCGACTCCACCAGCGAACTCTGGCTGGGCGGGACGCTGGTGGACAAGCCCGCCACCGCCTTCACCTCCACCTCGAGTCTTCACGGCGGCCAGGAGACCACCCTGATCTCCATGCTGCTGCCGTTGCTGCACCACGGCATGGTCTATGCCGGGCTGCCGTACAGCGAGATCGAGCTGATGGACACCCAGGCGGGCGGCACCCCCTACGGGGCCAGCCACGTGGCCGGCAAGCGCAGCGATCGCCCGCTGGATGACCAGGAGCGCCAGCTCGCCTTCGCCCAGGGCAAGCGCCTCGCGCGACTCGCCCTGGCTCTCGCCCATCAGCCGGGAGAGCGCTCATGAGACAGTGGCTGGAAGACCTCGAGGCCCGTCGCGGCCTCGACACCCTGACCGACGGGTCCCGCAAGCTGGTGGTAGTCAGCTATGCGCTGCTGCTGCTGATGATGGTCTACCGAGGCCTGGCCGTCGACAGCACTGGCAGCGCCGTCGGCCCTCTGGTGGCCTTCGTCCTGCCCCTGCTGCTGTTCCTGCCCTCGATCCTGGCGCGTCGCGCTCGAGGCCATGCCTGGCTGGCCTTCGTCAGCCTGCTCTACTTCACCCAGGGCGTGATGGTCGCCACCCTGCCCGGCCAGGCCCCTCGCGGGATCCTCGAAGCGCTGGTGGCCCTGGCGCTGTTCACCGGCTGCATGGGCTATGCCCGTTTCCGCAGCCGACAGCAACGCGCCTGACGGTGCCGGGCGCCCCGAAAGGCGCCCGGCTGCACCTGCCGCCTATTCCACGGTGACGGATTTGGCCAGGTTGCGGGGCTTGTCCACGTCGGTGCCCCGCGCCACCGCGACGTGATAGGAGAGTAACTGCAACGGCAGGCTGTAGACGATGGGGGCGATATAACGGCACACCGCCGGCACCCAGATCACCTCCAGTCCCTCCGCGCTGGCCAGGCCGGTATCCGGGTCGGCGAAGGCCAGCACCTTGCCGCCCCGGGCCCGGACCTCCTGCAGGTTCGAGGCCAGCTTTTCCACCAGGCCATCCATCGGCGCCACCGTGACCACCGGCATGCCCTCGGCGATCAGCGCCAGGGGGCCGTGCTTGAGCTCGCCCGCGGCGAAGGCCTCGGCATGGATATACGAGATCTCCTTGAGCTTCAGGGCCCCTTCCAGAGCGATCGGGAAGTGCACGCCCCGGCCCAGGAAGAGGCTGTGCTCGCGCTCCGTGAACCGATCCACCAGGCCGGCGGTCTCCTCGTCCAGCGCCAGGGCATCTCCCAGCACCGTGGGAAGGTAGCGCAGACGACGTACCAGGCGGGCGGTCAACCCCGGCTCGCCCCCTCTTACCTGGCGTAGCGACAGGGTCAGCAGCATCAGGGCAGTCAGCTGGGTGGTGAAGGCCTTGGTGGAGGCCACGCCGATTTCCGGTCCGGCATGGGTCAGCAGGGCCAGGGTCGCCTCCCTTGCCAGGGAGCTCCCGGGAACATTGCAGATCGCCAGACTGCCGAGGTAGGACGCTCCCCCCGCCGCGGCGTCAGCGGACAGCGCATGCCGCAGGGCCGCCAGGGTATCGGCGGTCTCCCCCGACTGGGAGAGGGTCACGAACAGCGTGCCCTTCGGAGCCACCACCCGGCGGTAGCGATACTCCGAGGCCACCTCGACCTGACAGGGCACCCCCGCCAGCTCCTCGAGCCAGTAGCGAGCCACCAGGGCGGCATGGTAGCTGGTCCCGCAGGCCACCAGGTGTATCTGACGCGTGGCCCCCAGCAGCGTCCGCGCCGAAGGCCCGAGGGCATCGACCAGCACCTCGTCCTCGCCCAGGCGACCCTCCAGGGTATTGGCTACCGCCAGGGGCTGTTCATGGATCTCCTTGAGCATGTAATGGGGAAACTCGCCCTTGTCGATCGCCTGATCATCATGCTCGTAACGCACCACGGGACGCTCGAGGCAGACGCGACCGGCGGCCTGGAGCGCCTCGCCAGCCTCCGGGGCGTCGCCGGCCATCACCGGGACGTCACCGCGAACGCTGGCGTTGGCGAAGCCGTGCACCCGGCACTGCCCGTGGCTGGCCACCACCAGGTCGCCGTCCTCCAGGTAGATGAAGCGGTAGGTGACCGGCAGCAGCGCCAGGGGATCCGAGCCGAGATAGTGGCCCTGCTCGCCGACGCCGACGACCAGGGGACTGCCCTGCCGCATGCCGACCATTTGCCCGGGCTCATCGGCATGAATCACGCCCATCGCGTAGGCGCCCTCCAGCTGGTCCGCGGCGCGGGCCACGGCGTCGGCGAGATCCTCCGCGACCGCCAGCTCCTCGTCGATGAGATGGGCGATCACCTCGGTGTCCGTCTCCGAGACGAAGCGATAGCCGGCCGACGCGAGGCGCTCACGCAGCACGCCGTGGTTCTCGATGATGCCATTGTGGACCACGGCGATCTTGCCGGAGACATGGGGGTGCGCATTGCCCTGGCTGGGGGCGCCGTGCGTCGCCCAGCGGGTGTGGGCAATGCCGCTGTTGCCCGACAGCGGGTGGCGAGACAGCGCCGCCTCCAGCGCCGCCACCTTGCCGACCTCACGCCGGCGCTCCAGGACGCCGGGCGCCTCGACCAGCGCCACGCCGGCCGAGTCGTACCCGCGATATTCCAGTCGCCTGAGGCCTTCCACCAGGACCGGCAGGATATCCTCGGTCCCCACGGCTGCTACGATGCCACACATCTTGGTTCCTCCCTGACCATCCCCGGGGGTCCCCGGGGGTACATTGATTGACGCGACTCCGCCTGGCGAAGTCCTAGGGCGTGACGGGTTGCTGGCTGGCGGCCCGGCGCCGCCCCCCGGTACGCAGGGGGACCACCGACGGCGAGGCCTCCCCGGGCACGCCGCCGGCCTGCCACACCAGGTCGACGATCGCGCCCTGGGGGCGATAGGCCGTGGGGGCCTCGAGCAGCAGCTCGCGGATCCGGTCGTGGCGAAACGCCAGGCACGCCTGGAACAGCTCCTCCAGGAACGGCTGCAAGCGGTCCCAGGTCCAGCACACCTCGCTGGCCGTCATGATGCGGGGGTGCGAGGTGGCCGCCACGTCATTGCCGACCAGCAGCTCCTCGTAGAGCTTCTCGCCGGGGCGCAAACCGGTATAGGCGATCTCGATATCACCCTCCGGGTGTTGCTCGTCACTCACTCGCAGCCCCGAGAGACGCACCATCTGACGCGCCAGCTCGGCGATCTTCACCGGCTCCCCCATGTCCAGCACGAAGACGTCGCCGCCACGGGCCATGGCCCCCGCCTGGATGACCAGCTGCGCCGCCTCGGGAATCGTCATGAAGTAACGGGTGATCTCCGGGTGTGTGACGGTGATCGGCCCCCCTGCCTGGATCTGGCGACGGAAGAGCGGCACGACCGAGCCGCTCGAGCCCAGCACGTTGCCGAACCGCACCATGGAGAAACGAGTGGCCGGGGCATCCGAGGCGATGGCCTGGCAGACCAGCTCGGCCATGCGCTTGGTGGCCCCCATGACATTGGTCGGGCGCACCGCCTTGTCGGTCGAGACCAGCACGAAGGTTTCGACGCCGGCGGCGACCGCGGCCTTGGCGGCTTCGCGGGTACCGAAGACGTTGTTGCGGATGCCCTCCACCACGTTGTGCTCGACCATCGGCACATGCTTGTAGGCGGCGGCGTGGTAAACCGTCTGCACGCCGAAGGCCATCATCACGGCCTGCAGGCGCTGCTGGTGCTGGATCGAGCCGAGCAGGGCCTCGATGGGGATATCCAGGCCCTGCGCCTCGGCCATCTGCCGCAGCTCGTGTTCGATGCGATACAGGCTGAATTCCGAGAGCTCCAGCAGCAGTAGCCGGGCGGGAGCCTGGCGCAGGATCTGACGACACAGCTCCGAGCCGATGGAGCCGCCCGCCCCGGTGACCATGACCACCCGGCCGCGGATGTTGGCGTCCATCAGCGACTGGTTGGGAGGGACCGGGTCGCGGCCGAGCAGGTCCTCCACCGCCACGTCGCGGATCTCGCTGATGCTGGCCCGCCCCGACACCACGTCGGCGATGCCGGGAACGGTCTGTACGGTGAAGCCCTGGGGCTCGAGCTCGGCCAGGATCTCGCGGCGACGCCCGCGACTGGCGCTGGGCATCGCCAGCAGCACCCGCTCGGCGCCGTAGCAGTCCGCCAGGTAGCCAAGCTGCTTGGGCGGGTAGACCTTCATGCCCTCGATGAAGGTGTTATGCAGGCCCTGGACATCGTCGACGAAGGCCACCGGCAGGTACTCCCTGCCGTGGCGCAGCGAGGCAGCCACCTGCCGGCCCGCCGCCCCGGCGCCATAGATCACCACGCGCGGCTTGTGCAGCACCTGGCTGCGCAGGTAGAAGGCGCGCAGGGCGAAGCGCACGCCGCCGATCGTCATCAGCGCCACGAGGGCGTAGATGAAGGGCACGGAACGCGGCACGCCAAGATGGAAGAGGTAGCTGGCCATGGGCAGCGACAGCGCCGACACCACCACCCCGACCAGCACGGCACGAATGGCCTTGGAGCCCATGTAGCGGATCACCGCACGATAGAAGCCCAGGCGGATGAAGATCACCAGGCTCACCGGGATCAGCACCAGCAGGGCCGCCCAGGTCTCGACCTGGGCCAGCCGACCCCACTCCTCGAGGCGCAGCAGCATGGCGGCGAGGAAGCTCATCGCGATCAAGACACAGTCCACCAGGACCTGGATGATCCGCTTGCGACGCCTCGGCAGGCGAAACAGCGGTTGCAGCAACTCGAACATCGTGGTCTCCCGGGTTCCTGCCATGGAACCCTCCGGGGCCGGACACCTGCCCGGCCGTGTTGATCGGTCAGGGCCGGTGCGTCGCCCGGGCCATGACATCTCCCAGCACCGCCACCGTCAGGGCCATCTCGGCCTCTCCCAGGGTCGGGTGCACGAGAAACATCAGGCTGGTCGCGCCGAGCTCCCGGGCGACCGGCAGCGGCTCGGCGGGACGCCAGCCTGTGCCATCGAAGGCGCGCTCGCGATAGACCTCCGAGCAGGAGCCCGAGAAGCATGGCACCCCGCCCTGGACAACGGCCTGCTGGATGCGATCCCGATCCCAGCCCTCGGCCAGGCCGGCGGGGTCCACGAACACGTAGGCCTTGTAGGCTGCATGCTGGATGTCGTCGGGCAGGCTCGGCACCCGCAGCCCCGGCATCCCTCGGGCGGCCTGCCACAGGGTCTCGGCGTTGTGGCGGCGCCGGCGGGACCAGTCGGGCATCCGCTCGAGCTGGATGCGGCCGATTGCCGCCTGCATCTCGGTCAGTCGCCAGTTGGTGCCGAAGGACTCGTGCAGCCAGCGGAAACCGGGCGGGTGCTCGCGCTCGTAGACCGCCTCCCAGCTCTTGCCGTGATCCTTGTACGCCCACATGCGCTGCCACAGGTCACGGTCGTTGGTGGTGACCATGCCGCCCTCGCCCCCGGTGCTCATGATCTTGTCCTGGCAGAACGACCAGGCCGCCACATCGCCGAGCCCCCCGACACTGCGGCCCCGATAGCGGGCCCCGTGGGCCTGGGCGCAGTCCTCGATGATGGCCAGCCCGTGCTGTCGGGCCAGTGCCGTCAGGGGGGCCAAGTCGCAGGGCCAGCCGGCCAGGTGGACGGCGAGGATGGCCCGCGTCCGCGGGGTGATCCTGGGCGCCACCGTGTCCGCCGTGATGTTCTGGCTGTCAGGATCCACATCCGCGAACACCGGGACCGCCCCGGCATTGACGATGCTGGAGACCGAGGCCAGGAAGGTCCGCGGGGTGACGATGACCTCGTCCCCCTCGCCCACGCCCAGTCCATGCAGCGCCAGGTCGAGGGCGGTAGTGCCGTTGGAGACCGCAACCGCATGGCGGGTCTCGGCGAAGCTCGCGAATTCCTCTTCAAAGGCGCGCGCCTCCTCGCCGGTCCAGTAGTTGACGCGATTCGAACGCAGCACGCGGGACACCGCCGCTACCTCTTCCTCGGAGAAGTCCGGCCAGGGGGGAAAGGGTCCGTTGAGCATCGCTAGGTTCCTTGTGATTCCGGTTGAAGGTGATGCGGCTGGACAGCGCCGGCGGGCGTCGCCCCGCTCTCGCAGCGCAGCGGCCGAGCCGGAACGCCGACCACCGTCAGTCGAGGGTCGATATGGTCCACCACCGCGGCGCCGGCACCGATCACGGCGTGCGCCCCGATGGTCACGCCCTGGCGAACCGCGGCCCCGACGCCGATCCAGGCCTCGCGATCGACCGCGACATTGCCCGAAAGGTTGGCGCCCGGTGCCACGTGCACCCCGGCCTGCAGACGGCAATCGTGATCCACCGTCGCGGCAGTGTTGACGATGCAGCCCGGCCCCAGCGCGGCGAAGGCATTGATGACCGCCCCGGCCGCCACCACGCAGCCTTCCGCCAGCCGGGCGTGGGGACTGACCGAGGCCCGCGGGTGGACCAGCGAGACCAGGGGCGCGCCCGCCGTCTGCAGGGCCGCCAGCTTGGCCTGGCGGATGCCGTTGTCGCCGATCGCCACGACGACGCCATCGACCTCATCGAGATCGCTCAGCAAGACCTCCAGATCCCCGACCACGGGCCAATGCGCCAGGCGGTCCCGTTCCGGCCAGGCATCGTCGTAGAACAGGAGCCGCTGCCAGCCGCAGTGGGCAGCGATATCCGCCACCACCTTGCCGTGGCCGCTGGCCCCGAGAATCGCCAGGGCGCCCCGTCTAGTCATCTCTCGCTCCCTGGAAACGCGGCATGGCCACCTCGCCGTCGTGGGCGATGCCCTCCCGGGCGAAGACCTTGGCGACGGTCATCGCCAGGATCTTCAAGTCCAGCCACAGCGAGCGGTGATCGACGTACCACACGTCGAGGGCGAACTTCTCTTCCCAGCTTAGGGCATTGCGGCCGTTCACCTGGGCCCAGCCGGTTACGCCGGGGCGCACCTCGTGGCGGCGGAACTGCTCGGCGTCGTAGAGCGGCAGGTAATCCATCAGCAGCGGCCTGGGCCCCACCAGGCTCATGTCGCCCTTGAGCACGTTCCACAGCTCGGGCAGCTCGTCGAGGCTGGTCGCCCGCAGCGTCTCGCCGAAGGGCGTCAACCGCTGTGCATCCGGCAGCGGCCGCCCCTGGGCATCCTCGGCATCGCGCATGGTCCGGAACTTGATCATCTGGAAGGGACGGCCGTGACGCCCCGGGCGCATCTGGCGGAAGAGCACCGGGGCGCCAAGGGTACGCCGCACCACCAGAGCCACCACGAGCAACAGCGGCGACAGCAGGATCAGGGCCACCAGGGCCACCAGGATGTCCATCCCTCTTTTCATCACGCCTCCTCCATGACTTCATCCATGACGTCGGCCAGCCGGCCACTGAGGATGTTGTAGCTGTAGGTTGCTTCCATATGTCGACGTCCGGCCGCTCCCATCCGCGCCCGCTCCTCCGGCGACAGGCGCGCCATGGCCAGGATGCCCTCGGCCAGCGCCTGAGGGTCTTCCGGCGGCACGCTGATCCCGGCCCCTGCCTCGGCCACCGGGTCGTTGGCGGCCCCGGAGGCGATCACCACCGGGCGGGCGGCGGCCATGTAGTCGAAGAGCTTGTTCATGCTGATGCCGAAGCGGTAGAGCTGTGGCAGGTCGCGGACGGTGATCACGAAGGCATCCGCCTCGCGGGCCAGGGCCGGGATCTCTCGCCGCGGCACGGGCTCCTCGAAGGACACCCAGCGGCCGTCGAGCCCCAGCGCCTCGGCCTGCCGCCTGAGCGCCGGCTTGAGCGCCCCGTCTCCGATCAGGCGCAGCCGGATGGCGGGCCCGCCATCTGCCAGGCGGTCCCGCACCCGGCCCATGGCGTCGATGAGCACGTCCAGGCCATTGGCATCGCCGTGGGAACCGAAATACATCAGGGTGAGGGGCGACTCGGCCGGCGGGGCCCCCGGTGTGTCCGGCGCCGGGTAGTCGTCGAGGTCGACGCCGTTGGATAGCCACACCACCCGCTCGGCGGGTACCCCCTGCGGCGCCACGTAGTCCACCGCCCGCGGCAGCAGCGTCAAGACCCGTCGGGCCCGGCGGTAGAGGAAGGTTTCCAGGGCGCGCATCACCCGAGTGGTCGGGCTGCCCTCGGCCAGGCGTCCCATGTCGATCAGCGTCTGGGGCCAGAGGTCGCGCACCTCGAAGACGAAGGGCACGCCGTGGCGACGAGCCAGCCACCAGCCGGCCAGGGCGGCGAAGGGGTGGACGCTCGAGCCGATGATCAGGTCCGGGGCCGGCAGGTCCCGCAGGCGGCCGGGGCGCAGCGCCTGCAGGCTGTAGTGCAGCATGTTCTTCATCCGGCCGCCGCCGTTGCCGCGATAGCCCGGCGTCCGGAGCCACAGGAAACGCACGTCGTCACAGTGCTCCAGCCGACGTGTCTCCCGGGGCGCGAGACGCTGATGGCCACTGGGGTGCTCGACGCTGGCCGCGATGAGGGTCGCCTGCCAGCCATGTGCCGGCAGGTAACGGGCGAGCTGGTAGTGCCGCATCCCCCCCGAGCCGCCGGGGTGGTTGGCGTAGTGATTGAGGATCCATACATGCTTCATGGGTAGCTCCTCACCGGGACAGCGCGTGATAGGTGTCCAGGAGCTTTCGTTCCTCCTGCGCCCAGTTGAAGCGCTCCGCCACCGCACGCTGCCCGTTCTCGCCCATCTCGCGGGCGCGTTCGGGATGCGCCAGCAGGTAATCGATGGCCTCGGCGATGGCCGACGGGTCGAGGGGGTCGACGCAGAGCCCGCAGTCACTGGTGGTGATGATTTCCCGCCACAGCGGGAAGTCGGAGGCGATCACCGGCAGGCCGGCACTCATGTACTCGAACATCTTCACCGGCAGGGCATCCAGGTAGTTGATCACCGGATGCAGGGTCACCAGCCCCGCCGTGGCGGTGGTCATGACCCGCCGCACGCCGGCCCTGTCGAGGTGACCCAGGGCGTCGACCCGGGACCACCCCGGATACCCCTGGACCTCCTGCTCGACGTTCGCCTCGCTGAAGCGCCCGGCCAGTTGCAGACGGCACGGTGACGACAGGCACTCCATGGCCTTGACGATCTCGCGAATGCCGCGGATCGACCCGATGCTTCCCACGTAGCACACCGAGGCCGCCTCGGGCCGCGTCGCCGGCGGCGCCTCACCGGCGACCAGCTCGTCGCGCAACGGGAAGTTGTTGACGTCCACGGCGCGGGGATGGAAGGCGCCGAACAGGTCGCGGATATGGGGCGTCGCGGCCACGACCGCGTCGAAGCGTCGGCAGGCATGGCGCTGGTAGCCCTCCACGGCCCGCGACATCACCCGGCGAGCCGGCGCACTCAGGTAGTGCTTGGCCAGCACCTGGCGTGGCAGGTCCTCGTGGGCGTCATAGATCACCTTCTTGCCCTGGCGCTTGAGGCGCAGCCCCACCGGCAGCAGCTCCGGGTCATGCAGGTGGTAGACATCGGCATCCAGCGATCGGGCCAGGCGCTCGACCCGGCGCGTCGTTCTCAGGACGCGGTTGAGGCGTCCCGGCAGCTGGCCGGCATCGAGGATGTCGACGCCGTCGCGCTGCTCTTGTCCCTTGCCGTCGGCCACCACCAGGTGGACCCGGTGCCCCGCCGCCGAAAGCGACCGGCACTGCTTGTGGAAGATCCGGGTATCAAGGCGCGGATGGGCGGAGGTCAGGTGTGCCACTTTCATGGTTGTCTCTTCCTTGTGAGGTCTCGTCACATCCCGCGGGGACGTGGGCGTCGTCGTCGAGCAGCCGACGGCTGCGGGCCAGGGCGTTGGCGAAGCCCCCCCAGCCCAGTGCCGGCAGGGGCCAGAAGACCGGCTTGGCGATCAGCATCAGCAGCAGGCAGACCGCGTTCAGGCTGAAGGCGAGGATCCAGCAGGCCGACAGGTCGCGACACAGGATCATGCGATAGGCCGCTCCGCAGAGGGCTGTCAGGGTCAGGCCCAGGTAGAGGACAAACCCTGGCAGGCCATAGTTGACCCAGGCCGACAGCACGTTGTGGGCATAGCCGCCGGCGCTGCCGCTGGCGCTGACATGACCGCCGAACACCCCGATCAGGGGATGGGCAAGGAGCTGCTCCACCGCCGCACGTTCGAGCTGCTGACGGGCCTGCCAGGAGCTGTCGCCGGCCAGGTTCAGCACCTGGAACTGACGGCTCTCGGCGATGGCATCGAACTGGCTCGCCACCGTGGCGACCCCCAGGCCCAGGATGGCCAGCAGGATCAGCAGGTAGCGCGCGCTCATCCCCGACCAGAGCATCAGCAGGCTCATGGCCAGCAGCAGAAAGCCGTAGAGTTCGGAGCGCGCACCGAGCAGGAACATGACGAAGCTGCCCAGGCCGATTACCGCAGCACGGGTCAACGCCGAGCGCGACACCGCGATCAGGAACACCAGCATCACCAGGGCACTGCGGGCATAGCCCTGGTAGGTCGAGACGTCCTCGGTGGACTCGCCCAGCCCACGGGCGAAGAACATCACCTGGCCCGTGGTGGCCACGAAGACGGCCAGGTAGATCACCGTGATCGCCAGGGCGATCCACATGCCGGCGACCAGCCAGCGCGCCTCCAGCGGCAGGCGGTAGGCCAGCAGGAACAGCACCAGCCACAGCACGACCGTCTCCACCGACTGGGTGGCGGCCACGCGCATCGCCGTGCCGCCCTCGGTGACATAGCCGGCGGCCGACCAGACCAGCACGAAGCCGAGCAGGCCGGCAACGCCCAGCGCATAGCCAGGCGCGAGGCGCAGCAGATCCCGCTGCAGGTAGGGCAGCAGCGGCAGGTAAAGGGCCGCCAGCAGCACCGTCACCAGGCCGAACATGCCCCCCAGGAAGGCCGGGATCAGGCCCAGGGCCACCAGGGTGTGGTAGAACATGTAGCCGGGATAGAGCACCAGCAGGCCCGCCCCGGAGAGCCGGGCGGCGAGCGCATCGGACGACAACAGCACGCGCCGGTTCCCCCTCAGGCCGCCAGCACCCGCTCATAGAGCGCGCGCTGCTTGGTGGTGACCAGTTCGGAGTTGTGCCAGAGCAGAGTGAAGCTTCCCCCCACCGCGCGACAGCGGGACTTGAGGGTGACGAAGCGCTCGAAGGCGGCCTCGCCGGTCCCCAATCCGAGGTAGGACGCCCCGATCACCGACGATTCCATGGCGATCAACGGACGGATGCGCAGCCCTGGCGCCTCGCCCCTGACCGGATCGAAGGCCGGGTATTCGAAGCAGGTCCCGCAGCGAAACCCCGGCATCTCGGCATAGCCCAGGGTGCTGTCATAGCTCATGCCGGCCTGCTGCCAGCCCTGCAGGGTCAGCGGGGTATGCCAGCGCAGGTAGTGCATGCGCCCGCCCCAGGCCGCCTGCTCGATCCCCTCTTCGGTGCATACTCGACGCAGCCGCTCGGCCTCGTTGGTCAGTTCCTTGGGGTTGCGGTAGGTGTGATAGCTGGGATGCAGGCCGATCTCGTGGCCACGGGCATGGATGCGCCGGAGCAGGTGGCGGATGGCCGGGTGCTCGGGCTCGTAGTCGGCATCCATCCGCGGGTCGGTGCGGCCGCAGATGAAGTAGAAGGCGCTCGTCAGGCCATGACGCTCCGAGGTGGCCATCAACCAGTCGAAGGTGTTCAGCGGATCGAGGGGGTGCAGCGCCCGCCGGGTGGTCAACCACACCCAGGGGCCGAGCAGCAGTGCCTGGGGACGCCGGTGGCGCAGGGTGTCACCGGCCATCACCCGAAGCAACCTGACATCGCCGGCGAAACCGTACCGACTGGGCCGGTCCACGTCATGGGTGGGCCGGGTGGTGAAGCGGTGCTCGCGCAACGCCACCCCCGGCCATTGGCGCTGCATGACCTGGCCCAGGATGTCGAGCCACTCGTCCACGACCGGACGGTCGAGGTAGCCGTATCGCCCGGCATGGGAGGCGCCGGCGGGGAAACGGCCGTGTCGGTCACGGGCCTCGGCATCGACCTCTTCCTGGCGGCTGAGCATCCAGTAGGTCAGTCCCGGAATATCGTAGTGGACGACCCAGCCCTCGGCATCCTGCTCGACCAGGGGCGTGGGCAGGCCAGCGTCGCCCGGGGCCGGCAGCGACATGCCCAGCGGCGGCCGGAATCCCTCGGCCTCGGCCGCCCACTGGCCGTGGGGCAGCTCGGCCCCCACCAGGAAGAAGTCCGGCTGGCGGCGGTCGAAGAGGATCCGCCCTGCCTCGCCCTCGAGGCGAAGCGACAGGCGGTCCGCCTCCTCTCGCCGCAGGCTGACCGGCAGGCCATAGCGTTCCACCAGCACCCGGGACAGCCAGCGGAGTACCGGGTCGCCGGCCGCCGGGTCGCCGGCAACACGGGCGTCGCGGACCGGGGGCCCTGCGCTGGCGGCACGCTGGGCCGTTGCGGTGGCCTCTCCCTGTTCGGCGATGCGCATCTCGTTCATTTGTGGTTCCTCTTCAGCAGCATGCTGGCCGTGGCATAGGCTTCCCGAGCCAGGTGGCGCGGGCCGCGTTCACTGATCGCGTAGTGGCAGACCAGGCGTCCGCCCCAGGCTTCCTTCATTTCCGCCACCGGGGGGATGTTGGCGCCGATGAAGTCGAAGACCCGGCATTCCCGGGCGGCGAAGTGCTCGAGGGCATACTCGGCCACCAGGTTGTTGACGCCGTCCTTGAGCGCCGGGGTCTTCATGCCGGCCGACCAGGCCAGGGCGTGGCCACCGGGCATGAACAGGCAGACCCGGCAGCCCTGGGGGCGCCCTTCGGCATCCCGCGCCAGGAAGCAGACGAAATGGTCGGGACCCAGCAAGCCGGCCAGGCGCTCGAGCTCGGCCGCGTCGAGGCGATAGTCGAAGCCCTTGCGTGATTCGGGGCCGGCCAGGCACTCCGCCACGGCCGCATAGTCCTCGCTGACTTCGCAGCGGTAGCCCAGGCGATGGCACTTGCGGGCCTTCTTCCTCGCGCTGGGGTCGATGCGCGCCTCCCGCTCGGCGATCTCCAGGTGGTAGGTGAAGCGGGGCCGCGCCGCCATGCCCGCCCACTCGAAGGGCCGCGCATCGCAGGCCTCGGCCGACAGGCTGAGGCTGCCGCCCAGGCCCCGCTCCTGGAACGCCGACGCCAGCCGGGTCAACGCCAGGCGACGGCGACGATTGATCGCGGCAGGCCGGTCGCTGGCGCAGCGGAAGTCGATCGGCAGGTGGGGGTTGCGCGGCGGCGTGACCAGGCGACCGCGACGATTGCGGTACAGCACCGTCTGCAGCTCCCAGCCCGTTCCCTTCTCGGGCCCCAGCACGAGCGTCTCGGCGGTGAGCTGCCAGCGACGCTGGTTGAACTCGATCCAGCCGGGGTGAAACAGGGGATCAATGTGCATGTGGAATCCTTTCACTCAGTAAGCATCGCGGAGCCAGCGGACCAGGTACTGCCGCTCGCACCCCGTGGCCGGGTCGCGATAGCGTTCCCGGGGCATGAAGCCCTGCCGGGCCGCCGATGCCAGCGAGGCCGGGTTGTCGAGGGAAATGCGCGTCGAGATCCCGCGATAGCCCTGGGCGGCAAAGTGCGCGATCGCCGCCCCACGAAGCGCCGTGGCCACGCCGCGGCCCGCCACCTCGGGATGGACGCCGATGAAGCCCTCGTGGATGGTGCCCTCGCGGCGATCCCGAGGCGTGGCATAGAAGAGGTCCATGCCCACCACGCGCGGGCCCGCCTGCTCCTCGAGCACGGCGACCAGCACCAGCCGGTCGCCGGCGAACCGGCACAGCGCGCGCTTCAGCCAGTCGGGCCGACGGCCGCGATGGAAGTCGGCATACAGGGCCAGGACCTGGGCGTACTCGTCGGCGGCCATGCCGCGGTAGACGGCCACGGCGCCCTGCTGGGCCGGCATCGGCGAGTGGCGCCGCGAGACGATCAGGTTGTGGGCCAGGGTGACGCCGCCGCCCGCGGCGGCGCCAAGGCGATTGAGGTATCGTTTCACGAATGCTTCCCTCCACGTCCGGGCCTGAGCCGCCACCAGGTCCAGGCGACCGCCAGGGGCGCCAGGGCCGCCAGCAGGCCGGCCAGGGGCAGCGCCTCCTGCAGGTAAGGCAGTACCAGTGGCAGGCTCAGCACGATGAACATCAGCAGGTGACCCAGCTCCTCGGCCGCGCAGCGCCACAGCGACAGGCCTGCCTTGCGGAAGAACCAGCCCTGCTGCAGCAGGTAGACCAGGGCGCTGGTCACCGAGAAGGCCAGGATGGCGGTATCCGCGCCGGCCCCGGCGAGGTACAGCCCGACCAGCACCCCGAAGCGCGCCACCAGCATGCCGAGCTGCGCCACCAGGGCGTCGCGCTGCAGCTCCAGCACGCTCGCCAGCATGGACAGCGGCGACCACTGGAACTGGATGTAGATCCACGGCAGCATCCACTGGGCATACAGGCCGGCCTTGCGCCATTGCTCGCCGAACAGCACCGCGAAGAGCTCGGGGCCGACGACCATCAGCGCCACCAGGGGCGGGATGCCGAGGATGGCCAGCTTGCGATGCAGGCCCCCGACCAGGCCGGCCAGCTCCCCGTCACGCCGCGCCTGGGCCGCATGGGCCAGGAAGACGCTGCCGATGGCATTGCCGACCAGGCTGACGGGCATGGTCAGGATGCGCAGGGTCAGGGCATAGAGCCCGGCCACCGGCGCCCCGAACAGGGCGACCAGGACGATCGGGGCCAGCTGCAGGCTGCCGGTGTTGAACAGGCCGGTCCATGTCGAGTAGAGCGGAAAGCGCCGATGCCGCCAGGCCTGGCGGGCCATCCCGGCCAGCGAGACGCGGCGGAACGCCGGATGGCGAAGCGCCGCCAGGGTCAGGCCGGTGGTCCCCACCCCTTGCCCTACCGCCTGGCCCCCGAGCAGGGCCACCGGCCCCAGCCCCGAGGCGCCGACCTGGATGCCCAGGGTGCCAAGGGCCTGCCAGATGCGGGTGCGGGCCACATGGGAGAACCGCTGGGTCCTGACTGCCCACTTGTTGAACACCTGGTAGCTACCCACGAACGCCACCCCGACCGGCAGCAGCCAGAGGTAGTCGACGAGCCCCGGTGCCCCCAGCAGGGCCGCGAGGGGCGCCGACCACAGCAGCACCGCGAGCAGCGCGAGTCCGGCCGTCAGCAGCACGCACACCATGCCGAGCAGCGCCAGGCAGGCCGCCTCGTGGTCGGCCTCGGGCAACGGGATCGCCAGTTCGTAGCGCCCCGCCGCCACCACCGTGAACAGCGCCAGGCAGGCGGTGAAGACGGCCAGCAGGCCAAAGTCATCCGGGCCATAGAGGCGCGTCAGCACCGGCGCCGCCAGCAGCATCAGCAGCTGCGCCCCGGCCGTGCCACCGACCAGCACCCCGACCCCGCGGGCGAAGGCGTTGGTCGGCAGCAGACGGCGAACGGGACTGGCCAGTCGACTCAACACGCGCATCCTCCCTGTCGTCTCGCCCTCACTGCAGCGCTTCGAGCAATGCCGTGACGATGCGATGCTGATCCTCGCCGTCGAGGTAGGGATGCATCGGCAGGCTGATCACGCGCCGCGCCGCGTTGTTGCCCACCGGCAGGTGTGCCTGCTCGTCGGCCACCGCCGGCTGGCGATTGAGCGGTATCGGGTAGTGGACCGCTGTGGGAATCTGCGCTTCCGCCAGCCGGGCCAGCACCACTTCGCGGTCTTCCACTTCCACGGTGTACTGGGCATAGGCGCTGGTGTTGTGGCTCTCGATGTGCGGCGCCACGAGGCCTGCCGCCGCGAGCAGCCGGCCGTAGCGCGCCGCTACCTGCTCGCGCAGCTGCAGCTCGTCGTCGAGGATCTCCAGCTTGGGCAGCAGGATCGCCGCCTGCAGGGTATCCAGGCGACTGTTGATGCCGACCCGGACATGGTGGTAGCGGCGGTCCTGGCCGTGACGGGCAATCTGCCGGAGAACGGTGGCGAGTGCGTCGTCGTCGGTGAACAGCGCGCCCCCGTCGCCATAGGCCCCCAGCGGCTTGCTGGGGAAGAAGGAGGTCGTGGCGATGGTCGAGAGGCCGCCGGAACGCCGCCCCTTGTAGGTGGCACCGAAACTCTGCGCGGCATCCTCGATGACCGTCAGCCCATGGCGCTCGGCGATCGCGTTGATGGCGTCCATGTCGGCACACTGGCCGTACAGCGAGACCGGGATGATCGCCTTGGTGCGGGGAGTGATCGCCGCCTCGATCCGCGCCGGGTCGAGCAGGTAGGTCGCCGGATCGATGTCCACGTAGATCGGCCGCGCGCCCAGCAGGGCAACGGTCTCGGCGGTAGCGATATAGGTGAAGCCCGGCGTGATCACCTCGTCACCCGGCCCGATTCCCAGTGCCATCTGGGCAATCTGCAGGGCATCGGTACCGTTGGCGCAGCTGATGCAGTGCTTGACGCCGACATAGGCCGCCAGGCGGGCCTCCAACTCGGCCACCTCCGGCCCCAGGATATACTTGCCATGGGCCAGCACCCCACGGATGCCATCGTTGATGCGCTCGCGGATGCGCACCTGCTGGGACTCGAGATCGATGAATTCCATGTATCGTCTTCCTGGTGGTTCGAGACTCAGGCCGGATCACAGGCCAGGGTGTTGCCCTGCAGCCGATAGCGGTCGCCGGTATGCGGGCAGCGGACCTCGCCCTCCCCCGTCAGCGGCAGGTCGAGGCGCTCGCCGTGCCGACTCATCCAGCCCAGCTGGCGAGCCGGCACGCCGACCATCAGGGCGAAATCCGGCACGTCCCGGTTGATCACCGCGCCGGCGCCGACGAAGGCATAACGACCGATGGTGACGCCGCAGACGACCGTGCAGTTGGCGCCCAGGGTGGCGCCCTCCCGCACCCGCGTGTCGCGGAACTCGTCCTTGCGTTCGACCCGCGCCCGGGGGTTCATGACGTTGGTGAAGACCATGCTGGGACCGCAGAACACGCCCGTCTCGAGGGTCACGTTGTCGTAGACGGAGACATTGTTCTGGACCTTGCAGTGATCACCGATCACCGTGCGATTGCCGACGAAGACGTTCTGGCCGAGGGACACCTGGCGACCGATACGGGCCCCGCCGCAGACGTGCACGAAATGCCAGACCTTCGTGCCCTCGCCGAGCACGGCGCCCTCGTCGACGATGGCACTGGGATGAATGCAAGTGCTCATGGGCGACCTCACTGGGCGAAGCGTTTCAGGCAGGGATGTCCTTCACCATGGGCCGGCGGCTGGGGACGGGCACGGCGCAGGTGATCGACCGTTTCGATACAGTGGCGCGCGTCCTCGATGCCGTAGCCACGCCCGGCGAGGATCTCCTGGTAGCTCACGGTATGCAGGTCGGTGAAACCACCGGAGAACTCGATCTCCTGGCCTTCGCAGAGAATCGAGCGATAGGTGGGCTGCTGGCCCTTGACGCTGCTCGGCAGGTCCTCGGCATCGATGGACAGGAACCAGCGAACCCGCGCCCGCTCGTACTCCAGGTAGCCGGCGGCCTTCTGGTCATCGACGTGGTGGAGGACATTGCGCTCCAGCTTGCCGAATACGAAGTGCAGCATGTCGAAGAAGTGCACACCGATATTGGTCGCGACGCCGAAGGACTTGCGCGGATCCCCCTTCCAGCTCTCCTGGTACCACTGGCCGCGGGAGGTGATATAGGTCAGCTCGACCTCGTGCTTGTCGCTGCGCGGGGTCGTGGCCACCTGTTCCTTGAGCGCGAGGATCGCCGGGTGGTGACGCAGCTGGAGGATGTTGTAGACCTGCCGCCCGGTCTCCTCCTCCACCCGTTGCAACTCGTCCAGCAGCGCCGGGGTGGGCACCAGCGGCTTCTCGCAGATCACATCGCTGCCCAGGCGCAGGCCGGCGGCGATATGGGCATGGTGCAGATGGTTCGGCGAGCAGACGGCGATGTAGTCCAGTGCGGTATAGGGATCGCGGCGGCAGCGGTGCGCATGTTCCAGGAAACGCTCGAAGTCGGTGAAGAACTCGCTGTCCGGCGAGATGGAGTCGATGATGCCGACCGAGTCGTTGATGTCGTAGGCGGCCGCCAGGCGGTTGCCGGTCTCCTTGATGGCCTTCATGTGCCGCGGGGCGATGTAGCCGGCGGCGCCGATCAGTCCGAAGTACTTCATGGCGTTTTCCCTCTGTCGTTTCTTGTGGGAGGCCCGGTCGGCCTCAGGCCTTGATCACGGTGTCGGCGGGGGTGCCACGGTAGATGCCGCGGGTGTCGACGATCAGCCGGGCATGGGCGAGGATCATGTCGTAGTCGAAGCGATCATGGTCGGTGGCCAGCACCACGGCGTCGTATTCGTCCAGCGACGCCGGGCTCAGCGGCACGCTCTCCAGGTCGAAATGGTGCTCGCGCATGGCGGGAAAGGCCGGGACATGGGGATCGCTGTAGGCCAGGTCGGCGCCGCGGTCGCGGAGGCGCTCCATGATGTGCACGGACGGCGACTCGCGCATGTCGTCCACGTTCTTCTTGTAGGCGATGCCGAGGACCAGCACGCGGCTCCCCTTGAGCGCCTTGCCCTGCTGGTTGAGGGCCTCCATCAACTTGCCGACCACGTACTCGGGCATGCCCTGGTTGATCTCGCCGGACAGCTCGATGAAGCGGGTGTGCAGGCCGTACTCGCGGGCCTTCCAGGTCAGGTAGAAGGGATCGATGGGAATGCAGTGCCCGCCCAGGCCGGGACCCGGGTAGTAGGGGGTGAAGCCGAACGGCTTGGTCGCCGCGGCATCCACCACCTCGAAGATGTCGATGCCCATGCGATCGGCCACCACCTTCATCTCGTTGACCAGGCCGATGTTCACCGCCCGGTGGATGTTCTCGAGCAGCTTGGTCATCTCCGCCGCCCGGGTGGAGCTGAGCGGGACCACACGGTCGATCGCCGGGCGATAGAGCGCCAGGCCCACCTCGCTGCAGGCCGGCGTATGGCCGCCCACCACCTTGGGAATGGTGCGGGTCTCGAAATCGCGGTTGCCGGGATCCTCGCGCTCCGGGGAGTAGACCAGGAAGAGCTGCTCGCCGACGGTCAGGCCCTGGCCCTCCATGCGCGGCAGCAGCTCCTCCTCGGTGGTGCCCGGATAGGTGGTGCTCTCGAGGGAGACCACCTGGGCCTCGCGCAGATGGGGGGTGAGCGCCTCGACCGTGTTGATCACGTAGCTCATGTCCGGCTCACGGTACTTGTTGAGCGGGGTCGGCACGCACAGGATCACTGCATCGGCCTCGGCGACGCGGGCGAAGTCACTGGTGGCCTCGAAACCGCCATCCCGCGCCGCGGCGACCCGCTCGGCGGGGATGTGCTCGATATAGCTTTCCCCGGCATTGAGCCGCGCCACCTTGCCGGGGTCGATGTCGATGCCGAGTACGCGAAACCCGATATCGCTGTAGCGCAGCATCAGCGGCAGGCCGACATAGCCGAGCCCGACGATCCCGATCACGGCTTCCTTGCATTCCAGCCGCTCCACCAGACGATCTTTCAAGTTGGTCATGACGCATCCATGTTTTCAGACAGAAGGGTTATGAAAGGCCCCGGCCGCGCGGGGACCGCCAGGGATCAACCACCAGCCTTGTAGGCATAGTGGTAGTAGCCGTAGCCGAAGCTGGTCGCGGCCTTGGCCTCGACGGCATTGAGGATCGCGCCCTTGACCGGGACACCGCTGCTCTCCAGCCGGCCGAGGGCGACCCGGATCTCCTTGGCCGGATTCAGGCCATAGCGCGCCACCATCAGGGTGGTCCCGCTCTGCTTGCCGACCACGGCGGCGTCGGTCACCGCCAGCACCGGCGGCGTGTCGATGATGACCAGGTCGAAGCGCTCGCCGAGGTCGTCCAGCAGCGCCGTGAAGCGATCACCCATCAGCAGCTCGGCCGGGTTGGGTGGTGCCTTGCCGCGGGTGATGAAGCTCAGGCCCTCCACGGACGACGGGCGGATCGCCTCGGCGAGGGGGCACTTGCCGGACAGCAGCTCCGACAGACCGCCTTCGCTCGACACGCCGAAGGCCGTATGCAGGTGCCCCTTGCGCATGTCGGCGTCGATGACCAGCACGCGCTGCCCCCCCTGGGCACAGACCGCGCCGAGGTTGATGGTGACGAAGCTCTTGCCGACCCCGGGGCTCGGGCCGGTGATCATCAGCCGGTTGTCCTGGCTCTCGAGCATCGCGAAGTGGAGGCTGGTGCGCAGGCCGCGCAGGGCCTCGATCGCGGTATCGTCGGCTTCGCGCCTCGCCAGCACGCCGCTGGTCACGGCGCGGCCGCGCTTGTGGTGGCGATGCTTGAAGCGCCGCACCAGCTTCTGCTGCTCATCGGACAGCGGCACCGTGGCATAGACCGGCAGTCCCAGCTCCTCGATCTGCTCGGCACTTTCCACTGCGCGACTGAAGATGCTGCGCACCAGCACGACGCCCACGGCCAGGAAGCCGCCGACCAGGGTCATGAACACCACGGTCACCGGCTTGCGGGGCGCCACGGGGACCGGCTGAACCACGGCGTCATCGAGGATGCGCACATTGCCAACCGTGCTGGCCTTGGTGATGTTCATTTCCTGGATCTTGTTGCGGAGCTGGACATAGACCTCCTGGGTCACCTCCACGTCCCGGGACAGGCGCAGCACATGCTGCTGGGTCTCGGGCATGTCGGAAATCTTGTCATTGAGTCGCTCGCGCTCGCGCTGCAGGTTCTGCTTCTTGTCGAGCATGGCCGCGTAGGTGGGATGAGCGTCGTTGAAGCGATGAGACAGTTCGGCCTCCTCGAGCTCCATCTCCTTGATCCGGGACTCGAGCTGTACCAGGCGATCGAGCACCGAGCGCGTTTCCATGGAGAGATCGACGCTGTCGCGCTGGGTGCGGTAGCGGTTGAGGGCATTCTCGGCCTGCACCAGCTCCTCTCGCACCTGGGGCAACTGCTCGCGCAGGAACTCGAGACTCTTCTCGGCCTCGGCGCTTTGCCGGCGGATATTCTGGGTCAGGTAGATCTCGGCGATGGCGCTCAGGGTGCGCTCGGCGCGATCCGCCCGGGAGTCGCGCAGCGCCAGGCGGAACACCCCGCTGTCACGCCCCCGCTGGGCCACGCTGAAACGGGCGCTCAAGCCGTTGATGGCGGCAAGCCGGGACCGCCGGACCAGGGTGAACTCGGCGCCCTCCCCGGCCTCGAGCTCCGCGACCCGCAGGTCGATCTGGCCCTTGGCGAACTGCTCGTCCTCGCCGACACGCCCCTCGCCCAGCAGGCGATCCTCGTGGTAGAGGCGGTATCCCCCTCCGGTCCCGGTGACCAGGCGCAGCGGGCGACCGAGCCAGCCCTGGTCCACCCGCAGCTTGCCCACGTTGAGGAACTCGCCGGCCCAGACGCTGTGGTCGGCAAAACCGGGACGCGCCACGCCGCGCCGGACCAGGAACTCCCCCACCAGCGGCAGACGCGCCGGGGTGACCACAACATCGAGCTGCTCGCGGTCGACCGCCTGCCCGAGTACCATGCGCGAGCGAAGAATCTCGAGCTGCGCCTCGGCCTTGGGTTGCTGGTCGAGCATCGAGCGGACCTCGGACAAGGGGTTGCTGAGCCCGGGGTTCCCCTCCACCTGAACCAGCGCATCGGCACGATAGATGGGGGTGGCGAGCTGGACATGGATCACCGCGACCACGGCGAAGGCCAGGGTGACCAGCGCGATCCACCACTTGTGGTCCAGCAACGCCCCGGCCAGGCGGGCGATATCGATGTCATCCTGTCCGGATCGCCCACCATTGCTCATCTGTTTCACCATTGAGAAATCCTGCTGATCGAGTAGAGACGCGGCCTTGTGATCAAGGGGCTGCGGGAGCCAGGCGACGGCCCCAGCCATCGGCGGCCACGACAAGGCGGGCATGGACCGCCGCGAAGAGTTCGTCGCTGCCCCGGTAGGGGTCGGACACGTCCACCCCGCCCGGTGCCAGCCAGTGGCCGAAGCGCATGACCTTGCCCGTGGCGAAGGGATAGCGTTCGGCGATGGCGAGACGCTGGCTCTCGCTCATCACCAGGACCAGGTCCGCCGCCCGCACCATGCTGGCGTCGAGCTGGCGAGCGACATGCCCGCCGACATCCAGCCCATCGGCCTCGGCGAGCCGGCGCGCCCGGGGCTCCATCCCCTCTCCGACCAGGGCCCCGAGGCCGGCGGATGCCACCCGGCAATGGGGCAACGCCCGGCGCAACAGGGCCTCGCCCACCGGGCTGCGGCAGATGTTGCCGGTACAGACCACCAGTAGCTGCTGAAAGGTGCCGGTCGATGTCATCGCGCCAGGTCCTCGAGCTCGCCGGTCATGCGCGTGCTCTGGTAGAGGCTGCTGACGGTCGGCAGCAGCTGCTGGATCACCCGGTTCCAGCGCCCCAGTGGCGTCGTGGTGACGTAGACGATGTCGCTGGGTGCCAGCCGGAACTCGGTACCGAGCACCATGGCCGCGGCATTGCGGGCATCCAGCTGGTAGACGGTCGCCAGCTTGTCGCTCTGGGGAGGACGACGCCGGATCACGAAGATGCCGGAGGCATCGGCGCTGCTCTCGTCAATGCCCCCCGCCTCCGACAGGGCGTCGGCAAGGGTCAGGCGGCTTCGCCCCATCGGCAGGCTGCCCGGCTCACCGACCTCGCCCATCACGTAGACCTTCTGGCCCGCCAGGTCACGCACATGCAGCACGTCGCCATCACGCAGCCGCAGGTTGTTGTCCAGCCGCCCCTCGTTGAGCATGGCGTGGAGCGACAGGTCGATCTCCTCGCCGTCACGGGTCAGCACGACACGGTGCCAGTTGGCCAGCTCGCTGGGTCCCCCGGCGGCGTTGATGGCATCCAGGACGGTCAGCGGAACATTGGTGATCGGCAGGGAGCCCGGGGTCGCGACCTGACCGGTAACGTTGACTTTCTGGGAGTTGAACTCGGCCACCTGCACCTCGACCTGGGGCATGGCGACATAGGGTTCCAGGGCCTGGGCAATGCGCGCGCGGACTTCGCCGACGGTCTGACCCAGCACCGATATCTGGCCGACATACGGATAGAAGATGGTGCCGTCGTTGTGCACCGTATTGCCGGATTCGGCGGCGCTGCGCTCGCTGCCGGCGGGAATGGTCAGCTCGGGATGGTCGTAGACGATGATGCTGAGCACATCCCCCTTGCCGATCCGGTACTGGTACTCCTTGGCGGGGGGCGTCGCCGCGTCGGCGGCAATCGGGGTATCGACCGTCTGGTGCTGCGTCCGGACCAGCCCGAACGTGATGGGCTCGATATCCACCAGCTCATCGATGGGCGCCGTGGCGGTGTCGTAGTCGATGTGCCCGCCCGGGGCGAAGGCACACCCCTGCAGCAGCATCCAGCCGATGACTGGTAGTGCCGCCCGGATCGGGCGCCACCCGTTCGCTATCGTCATTATCTCACTCTCTCGACCATGCTGACCCCCTCTACTGCATCAGGCAAACCGCCCAATAGCAGCACGAAATATCGCGAAAAAGAGACATCAAATATGGGTCATATACCCACAACAGACACACCAATCCACACGATTCGCACGCAATAATTGGGAGACTAACAAAGCATAGAATCGACAATCGAAATATAAGATGTCGCCGATTTGCTACACATTATCCCAAGCTTTCGTGCGCAACACCTCCCTTTATCCTGTATATAAGCACAGGACAAATGAAAGGTTTTATCCATTTGTATCAATACCTTAAAGTTGCACTTCGCGAGAAGCTTTCTTCCAGGCTGTTGCTTTTTGGCAACACATTGACCGCCACTCCCTATGGCTATGATCAGTATTTCTTCTGTGACTTCGAGATGAGATGCCGCAAAGCCTATCCGTAGGCCCGGCGGTTACAACAGCTTGAGAGCATAATCATTTATCGCTTGATGTCACCCCTGATTCCGCGTTTTTTCATTTCATTACTGTTCTTTACATTTCTTAAAGATAAAACAAAAAGATTTTCTTTAGTGGTTTCTTACCTTTCTGTAAGACGTATATCCCCTCATTGATTCCCGTGATTTTTTGCCTTCGGCAATGCGCGAGAATGCGGCGAGAGGTCGTCGCCAGTGAGGGTGTGGGCCAGGCAGGACGCAGGCCGCGGCTGCCTGGCGGCGCAGCAAACGGAGCCTTCAGGCACACAGGAGTAGCAAGACGATGAAACTTTTCAGCACAGTGGTGCGACCGGCCGCCATCATGGCCGCGCTGACCATGACCCTCTCGCCGCTGGCGCTGGCGCAGCAGAGTGCCCAGGGCCAGGCCGGCGCATCGGCCAATGCCAACGCCACCATCACGACGGGCAACGCCAACACGTCCACCGTCGGTAACGCCGTTGCCAATGGCGGCGTGGCGACAGGAGGCGGCGCCGGCGGCGAGGCACCGGGCAATTCCGGTAGCGCCATCGGCAACGCGATTGACAACGGCGCCGTGGGCGTCGGGGTGGTGACCGGGGCCAACGGCACGGGGCCCGGCACCGGCACCGGCTCCGGGACCACGGGCACCGGACGAGGCAAGCCGAATTGACGCTTCGGCGACATCACGCCACGACGACACCGAAGGAGAGCCAGGGCCGCCGCAAGGCGGTCCTACTGCGTTGTCGCCTGCTGACGGCACTGCTGACGGGCACCCTGCTGGCCGGATGCACGAGCGGGGGAGGCTTCACCGCCATGGGGGCCACCCTGGTAGCCCCCTGGCGAGCCCCCGATCCCGCCGACCGTGCCGAGGCGCTGCCCTACGCCTCCTTGTCGGTCGACACCCTGGGCAACGAGGCCCTGCTGGTGATGGCCTACCAGGCCGGCAAGAACGGACGTGACACCTTCTGGCAGGCGGCGGACTTCGCCACCCTCCAGCTGCGCGATGGGCGACCGGTGGTCACGGCCGGCTTCGAGGCGAGCCTGCTGGGCAGCTGGCAGGAGCCCCTGGCAGCCCCCGAGCGCTATCGCCTGCATGCCCACTGGCGTGACGACGACGGCCGGGAACACCGGGATGTGGCCCTGGCGCGCCTCGAGTGCGACGCCCCCCGCCCCGTCGAGCTTCCCCTGATGAGCAAGCCGCTGGAGCGCTGTACCGAGCGGCTCCACTGGCAAGGCGGCGCACGCAGCACCAACGTTCTGTGGCGAGCGCCCGATACCGGCCGGCTCTGGGCCGGCGAGGTAGCCCTCTGGCCGGACGGCCAGCGACTGGCCTGGCAGGTCGCACGGCCCTGGCCCCGCGAGAATGCGCCGGTGCCTGCCCCCTGACCGTGCTGCAACACGAGATTACCCGATGCCCAACAAGCGACCTCTTTCCCAGGGGATAGTCCGGCGCGCCGCGCGCTGGGTCATGGTGACGAGCCTCGGCCTGTGCCCGGCGCTGGCACCGGCCATGACACCCGCGCCCCGCCTTTCCGACTGGTGGCTGGAGCAGGAGGCGCTCCCCGCCCCGGATACCCGACCCTATTACCTGCTCAGGACCGATGCCACGGCACACCAGCGCCTGGGACGACGCCTGGAGGCGGAATTGAGCACCCTGCTCGGCCAGGCCTCCCTCGGCCGCCCCGGCATCAGCCGTGCCGGCCTCAGGAGCTGGCAGCAGGCCATCCAGGGTGGGCTCGCCCGGGGCGGCCGCACGCCGGGCCGCGCCGACCTGGCGGCCTTGCTGGCGAGCCCCCGACATGACCCCGCCCTGGCCTCCCTCGAGACTGTCGGCGTGTGCCAAGCCCCCGACTGGGTTGAGATCTGGAGCCGAGACGACGTCGCACGCGTTGCCTGGACGACGGGGATGCACCTGCACGATCTTCTGGCGCGCTTGCCGACGGAGCGGGTCGGCACGGCACAAGCGGCCTGGCTGGTCTCGCCGCATCAGGCACCCCGGCGCCTCGGCATCGCCGCCTGGAACGCTCGGGATGCCGAGCTCGTACCGGGCAGCCGCATCGTCCTCGAGTTGACCGACGACGTGCCGGCCGCCGCCTGGATCAACCGCCACCTGCCCGGTTTTCTTGCCAGCCGCCTGCCCGGGGAGCCCTGTACGTCCCTCGGCCGCACTCCCCCGGACTCGCAGCGGGACCGTTCGTCATGATGCACACTCTTTTCCGCCCGGCGCCGCCGCTGCTCTCGCTGGCGCTGGTCCTCGGCCTGGTCGCCCCGGCCAAGAGCCATGCGGCCACGCCGGGGCGCAGCGATTTCGGCGACACCGGCCTGATGCAGATTCCCACGGCCCGGATGCCGCCACTCGGCCATGCCGCCCTGACCCTCTCGCGGACGGCGCCCTACCGACGCTACAACCTGTTCTTTCAGCCCACGAACTGGCTGGAAGCCGGCTTCCGCTATGTCGAGATCGAGAACCGCCAGTACCTGGCCGCCGACGAGGACCGCAACAACCTCGACAAGGGACTCGACTTCAAGCTGCGCCTGCTGGAGGAGACCCGCTTTCGGCCCCAGCTGGCCGTTGGGGTCCGCGACCTGGCGGGCACGGGACTGTTCGGCGCCGAGTACCTGGTGGCCAGCAAGCGCTGGCACGACCTGGATGTCACCCTGGGACTGGGCTGGGGCTACCTCGGCAACCAGTCGGATTTCGCCAATCCCCTCGGGCGGGTGTTCGACCGCTTCGAGACGCGTGGCGGCTTCCAGTCGGGAGGCGATGGCGGCTCGGTGAGCGTCTCGCGACTGTTCAGCGGCTCCACGGCGCTGTTCGGCGGCATCGAGTATCAGACCCCCTGGGAGCCCCTGGCGCTGCAACTCGAGTTCGAAGGCAACGACTACCAGCAGGAACCCCAGCGCAACGACCAGGTCCACGACAGCCGTTTCAACTTCGGCGCCCGCCTTCGCCTGACCGACAATATCGAACTGCAGGCGGGGTGGGAGCGCGGCAACACCGCGATGCTGGGCGTCTCCTTCGCCGCCAACCTGGCGACCCTGTCGCAGGCCAAGCGCGACCCGCGACCGGCTCGCCTGACCACGCCCCCGACGGAGCCCGACGGCGACTGGCAGGGTTTGAATCGAGCCCTCAAGGACAATGCCGGCATCCGGGTGCACCGGCTTCGCCAGGCCGGCGACGAGGTGACCGTCGAGGGCGAGCCGATTCGCTACCCGTCCCTCGCCGAGAGCGAGCTCCGCGCCGGCCGCCTGCTGCACAATCGGCTGGGCCGCGAGGTGGAGACCTTCCGTTTCCGCTGGCAGCAGCGCGGCATGCCCCTCAGGGAGAGCGTGCATGACCGCCAGGCGTTGACCGATGCCGTGCGCTCGGCGGCCCATCGGGTGGATCATCGCCACGGCATCTATGCCCACGGTGCCCTGACACCGGCGCGTGGCAAGGTCCTGTTCGAGAACAATCCCCGCGGGCTGTCCTACAGCCTGGGGCCCATGCTCGAGCAGAACTTCGGTGGCCCGGATGGCTATCTCTATCGGATCTCGGCCAACCTGGATGCGGAGTATCGCAGCAGCGAGAACGGCTGGGTCAGTGGCAGCGTGGCCTATGGCCTGGCCGACAACCTGGAGAACTACGACTATATCGCCGACTCCGACTTGCCTCGGGTACGTACCCATATCGGCGACTACCTGGCGGAAACGGAGCTGGGCCTGACCAACCTGCAGTACACCCACACGGCACGAGTGGCCGACGACTGGTATGCGATGGGTTATGGTGGGGTGCTCGAGACCATGTACGCCGGAGTGGGGGGCGAGGTGCTGTACCGGCCCTTCGACAGCGACCTCGCCATCGGCCTGGACCTCAACTGGGTACGCCAGCGTGCCTTCGATCAGGGATTCGGGCTTCGCGACTACAGCACCTGGACCGGGCACCTGAGCGGCTACTGGCAGACCGGCATCGAGGACACCCTGGCCAAGGTCAGCGTGGGCCGCTACCTGGCCGGCGACCTGGGGGCGACCTTCGACCTGTCGCGGGAATTCGCCTCGGGCGTGCGGCTCGGTGGCTGGGCCACCTTCACGGATGCCGGCAGCGACTACGGCGAAGGCAGTTTCGACAAGGGCATCTATGTGTCGCTGCCGCTCAATGCCTTCTTCGTGAACTCGACGCGCCAGCGCGCCAATATCGCCTGGCAACCGCTGACGCGGGATGGCGGCGCCCGCCTGGGACGGCGTTTCGGGCTATACGGCCTGACCCGCGAGCGCGATATGGCGCGCTACTGGGAGGACTACGACGCGGCCCTGCCCTGAGTCGCCCGGCCGACCGCGTGACGCGGTCGGCCCTCTCGGGTAGATCAGGCCATGGCAGGGCGGGGGCGATAGAGTGCCCATAGCGCGGCCAGCCAGGTGGCATAGATCGTCAAGCCTGCGGCATAGGCGAGGAAGCTGTAGGTCAGGCCGAAGTCCATGAAGGCGACGGGGAGCAAGGTGCCGGCGATGGCCAGCGAGCGCTGGCGTGGGCAGGCATCCCGAATCCCCCCGGCAAACAGCCTCAGTGGCGTGAGGTACAGCACCAGCAGGGCCACCAGGCCGGGCAGGCCGCGCTTGACCCAGGCATCGAGCAGGTCGTTGTGGGCGTGCCAGAAGCGTGACAGCTCGGGGGCCAGCTCGCCCTCCTCGATGAGCTCGGCCTTGCCGGCTCGATACCCCTCGCTGCCCCACCCCAGCCCGGGTCGCTCGGCGATCAGTGCCAGGCCCCCCCGCCACAGGTCGAGCCGCGCGCTGATCGACGTCACTTCCTCGTCCCCCTGGAGATACCGGTGCAGGCTCGACACGGCATGGTCGACCCGGGCCTGGACGCCGGTCTGGGGGACGGCGTAGAGGCCGGCCGCTACCACCAGGAGGCCGGCCAGCGCCATCACGCGCCAGCGTCCCGCCAGACGGCGCCCCTGGGCGCGATAGATCACCAGCAGGGCGAGCGGCAGGCCGATCCAGCCCCCCCGGGAGCCGGACAGGAGGGAAGCCAGGATGCCACTGAACGCGCCGCCGGCCAGCAGGGGGAGCCAGAGGTGACGACGGGCGCGGGACCCGGCCCACACCAGCCCGGCCAGACAACTCAGGCCGGTGAGCAGCGCCAGGTTGCCGAACAGGATGGCATGCAGGGGCTCATGACCATGGGCACGCAGCACACCGTCCACCAGTCGCTGCCATAGCGCCCAGGCGCCGGCGCCGACACCCCCCAGCGCCATGCCGGCCCATAACCACGCCGTCGACGGCGGCAGCCGGCGCAGCAGGACCAGCAGTGGCAACGCCATCCAGGTGGCGGCGGCGCCCCCCAGGGCATGGCGGATCTCGCCATGCCAGAGGCCGGCCGCCAACCAGACGCCCCCCTGCAGCACCAGGGCCAGCACCAGCAGCCGGTCGCGCGCGACACAGCCCATCGCCGCCTGCCAGGGCCTCCGGCAGTACAGGCCACCCACCGCCAGCAGCAGCGGCACCAGGAAATAGCCTTGAGGGACCGCCAGCAGCGCTATCCAGAACCCCGCCAGCGCGACGCCCACCGCAGTGCGCCGCCCATGATATCCCTGCAGCCCTGCGATCTGCGTTCCGGGGGACGACAGGCCCCGCTCTTCCATGATGCTCCTCCCGTTTCCGGACCATGTCTCTCGATCCCGCAGCGACTGAGACCACAGCCGGCGCGAAAGGATCACGCCGGGGCAGGCACGGCGCGCTCGGCATTCGCTGGCACCGCGCCGCAACAACAAGTTATTCTACCGGCTCGAGATTCATCAGCTGGCGGGACCATCAGACAAGCCGCCGACAGACGATACGTTCAACGGGGAGCGACCCGGTGGCCACGCGAGACAGGGAGGAGCCCCATGGGGAATCGCCGGGCCTGGCATGAGGCCCTGGTCACGACACTGCCGGTCTTGTTCGGTTATCTTCCCCTGGGTGCGGCCTTCGGCATCCTGGCTATCGAGGTCGGCGTTCCCGTCTGGGGGGCGCTGCTGATGTCGCTGGTCATCTACGCCGGCGCCGGCCAGTTCCTCGCCGTGGCCCTGCTGGGGGCCGGGGCGGGTCTGGCCGAGGTCGCCGTGGCGACCCTGATGCTCAACTCCCGCCATCTCTTCTACGGCCTCTCGCTACTCAAGCGCTTCGACGGGGCCGGCTGGCGCAAGCCCTACCTGATCTTCGCGTTGACCGACGAGACCTATTCCCTGCTGACCAGCCAGGCCACGCTTCCCCGCCAGGACCATGACCAGGCCCTGCGCATCAGCCTGCTGAACCAGGCGTGGTGGGTGCTGGGCTCCCTGGCCGGCGCCGTGGCCGGCGCCAGCCTGACGTTCGACAGTCGTGGCATCGAGTTCGCCCTGACCGCGCTGTTCCTGGTCCTGACCCTCGAACAGGCCCGTCGACTACGACGCGGGCTGCCCTTCGTCATTGCCCTGGTCAGCGGACTCGCGGCCCTGTTCCTGTTGCCGGAGCGCCATCTACTGCTGGGCGCCATCGGTGCGGCTTGCTTGCTGCTGCTCGCCCACTATCGCTGGTGCACGCCACCGCGGGAGTCCCGTCCATGACCTCTGTGTCGCTGCTGATCTTCATCGCGGTCTGCGCGCTGGCCACCTTCGCGACCCGGCTGGTGCCCTTTATCGCCCTGGCGCGGCAGACGGACCACCCGCTGACCCTGCACCTGGGACGCTACCTGCCGCCGGCGGTCATGGCCATCCTGGTGATCTATGCCCTGCGCGAGTTCCGCCCCCTGGCGGAGGGTCAGCTCAATGCCGGTGCCGATGGCTGGCCGATGATCGTCGCCTCGCTGGTGGTGGTCACGCTGCATCTCTGGCGCCGCCATGCCCTGTTGTCGATCGTCGGCGGCACCGCCGCCTACATGACCATGGTCCAGCTGGGCTGGACGCCATAAGCTTAACGGACAATATCCCCTGACCGACCCGAAACGGGTGTTGAGGTCGATCCGCCAAGCGGCGACCATGAGAGTGAATTCGAGGAGAACGCCATGACACGTGATATCGCCGACATCCGGCGCGACTATGAAGGCGGGCGCCTGGAGGAGTCCCAGATGCCCGACCAGCCTGTTCCCCTGTTCAGCGAGTGGCTGACCCTGGCCCTGGAGGCCGAGGGGGACGATGGCAATGCCATGACGCTGGCCACCGTGGACAGTCAGGGACTGCCCCATGCCCGGGTGGTGCTGCTCAAGGGGACCGATGAGCGGGGCCTGGTTTTCTATTCCAACTATCACAGCCACAAGGGCAGCGAGCTGGCCAACGTGCCCCATGCCGCCCTGGTCTTCTGGTGGCCATCGCTGTCCCGCCAGGTACGCGTCGAGGGGGCCGTGGAGCTGGTCAGCGAAGAGGAGTCCGACGCCTACTTCTCCAGCCGGCCGCGGGCCAGCCAGCTGGGCGCCTGGGTCGCCACCCAGAGCGTGGTCATCCCCAATCGGACCTGGCTGGAGGAACGCGAGCAGCGTTTCGAGCAGGCCTACGAGGGCCAGGAGATTCCCCGGCCCATCCACTGGGGCGGCTACCGGCTGGTCCCGGAGATGATCGAGTTCTGGCAGGGGCAGCCCAGTCGCCTGCACGACCGCATCCGCTACGAGCGTCGCGACGGCCACTGGCAGCGTTTCCGCCTGGCCCCTTGAGCCCCGCAAGCCCGTGCCAAGCCGGCGCTGATGCATCCAGCGAGTGACGAGAGACGGTGGCGCCGAGCCTGGGCGCCGCCGGATGCCAGCCGAGCCAGGTGCGCGCCCGACGCACTTCCACCACCGGGGGGGATCATCGAGCGCCGTCATGCACCATGGGTTGCCATCAATCCGGCTGGCTCTCCAGCCGGTGGCGCTGCCAGTCGCTCTGCGGCTCGTTCAGGCGCAGCACGGCATCGATCACCTGCTCTTCCATGTTGTAGCGCTGGGTAAAGCCCAGATGCTTCATCAGCGAGCGCATCGGGTGATTGTCCACCATGATCTTGCCGATCATCTCCAGGGTACCCACGCTCTTGCAGTAGCGAATCATCTTCTCCATCAGCAGACTGCCGATCCCCAGCCCCTGGAGGTCGTCGCGAATGATGATCGAGAACTCGGTACGGATGTTGTCCGCATCGTTCCAGACACGCACCACCCCCAGCATTTCCTTGCTGCCATCCTCCAGCAGGTGTTCGGCGATGAAGGCCATCTGGCGGTCATAGTTGATGTGCGACAGCATCGACAAGTCTCGCTGCGTCAGGTCGGCCTTGTTGTGGAAGTAGCGAAAGCGAATGCTCTCTTCGGAGAGCCGGGTATGGAAGCGGGTGATCAGGGGGGCGTCCTCGGCACGGATGGGACGCACTTCCACGTCCCAGCCATTCTTCAGGGTCACCCACTCCCGCAGTTCCTCGGGATAGGGCATGATCGCGAAGCGGGCGGGCCGCCCCAGGTCCATGGCGAAGTCCAGCGCCAACAGGCCATCACGATTGAGCAGCAGGGGGTTGAGCTCCAGGCCGCGCAGCTCAGTCAGGTCACTGGCCATCTGCGACAGGGTGACCAGCAGCTTGCCGATCCGCTCGAGGTCCCGCTCGGGGTCGCTGGAATGCTCGCGGATCAGCCGCGCGGCATGGGTGTGGCTCACCAGGTCGGCCGCCAGACTCATGTTGAGCGGTGGCAGGGCGACCTGGCGATCGGCGAGGATATTGACCTTGTAGCCGCCGATCCCGAACACGATGACCGGGCCGAAGACCGGGTCGCGGGTGATGCCGGCACACAGTTGCATGGAGTGCTTGCCCCGCTGCATGGGCTGCAGGCAATACTCCCGCACGTGAAACTCGGGGAACTTCTCCGCGACCTTGTCGCCCAGACGCGTGACGCCCTCGGCCACCTGGGCCGGGGTGGTCAGGTCCTGGAGCAGGCCGGCGGAGATCTTGTGGGGATGCTGACGATAGCGGAACGGCCGGCAGTTGCCGTCATGCACCACCTTCAAGGCCATGGCTCCCTGCAGGGACTCGGCCGCGGCGGCGGCCTCCTCCGGCGTGCCGACATAGCGGCGCGGCGCCACCGGGATGCCATAGGCCTCGAGCACTCGGGCGGTCTCGGAATGCAACAGGCATTCCCGCTGCTGCGCGCGGACCTCGTCGAGCAGGGCCCGGCAGCGGCGGCGGATCTCCGGCGTGGTGGCGAACGGCAGACTCGGCGGGGTCTCCTGGAGCAGCGCCTGAACCCGCTGGTAGTCGACCATGTGCATGAAGGCCTTCACCGCCTTCTCGGGCGAGATATAGGTGGGAATGCCGGCGAGGTTGCATTCGTGGCGCGCCGATAGCGCCTCCTCGAGCCCCATCCAGCTGGTCAGCAGGTTACGGCGAAAGCGCTTGCGGGCGGCGATGATCGCCTGGGCCGTGGCCTTGGAGGGCGCCAGGCGGGTCGGCGCATGGACCACCAGCACCGCATCCACGCCGGGATCGGCGGCGACCAGCTCCAGCGCCTCGACGAAGCGTTCCGGCGTGGCATTGCCTCCCAGGTCCACCGGGTTCTCGCCGGGCTTGCTGACATCCACGTCGTCGCGGCGCAGCGCCCGACGGGTCTCCTCGGTGAAGACCGCCAGCCGGCCCCCGGCACGGATCAGCTTGTCGATGGCCAGCATGGCCGGCCCCAGGCCGTTGGCGACCACCGCCAGGCGATCGCCGCGCAGCGGTTTCATTCGCGACAGGGTCTCGAGGGCGTCGAAGAGCTCATCGGAATCATCGACCCGCACCACCCCGGCCCGGGCAAAGGCGGCATCGAAGACCTGGTCGCGGTTGGCGATACCCGGGGTCGGCGGCAACCCGGAGATGTCCGACTCGGCGGTTCGTCCGCTCTTGATGGCCAGGACCAGCCGATGGCGCGAGGCATCGCGTAGCGCGGTCATGAAGTGCTGGGCGTCGAGGATGCGCTCGAGGTGCAGCAGGATGGCCTGGGTCGGCGCGAACTGGTTGATGTAATCGATCAGGTCGGGCAGCAGCACATCAACGCTATCGCCCACCGTGAGCAGGTGCGAGAAGCCGATGCCGCGGCCGGCGGCCCAGTCGATCATGGCGTTGCCGAGCATGCCGGACTGCCCCAGGTAGGCCACGCGACCCTTCTTCACGGGCTGGCTGGCATAGGAGGCGTTGAGCCGGCGCCCCGGCACGATCAGCCCCATGCATTCCGGGCCCAGCACGCGGATACCCGACGCCCGGGCCGCCGCCAGCATCCGCCCGCGGATCGAGCCCTCGCCACCACGCTCGTCGTCCAGATGGGCGCCGCCGGACAGCACCAGGGCGGCGCGGACACCGAGCCGGCCCAGCCTGTCGATCAGTCGCGGGACCGTTTCCACCGGGGAGCAGATCACGGCCAGGTCGGGCACCTCCGGCAGCTGGGAGACTCGCGTGACACAGGGTTCGCCGAAGACCCGATCATACCCCTTGGGGTTCACGGCCCAGAGCGTGCCGGGAAAGCCGCCTTCGCGGAGGTTGCGCATCACCAGCCCGCCCATCGAATGGGGCTTCTCGGAGGCACCGATCACCGCGATGGTGCGCGGCTCGAAGAAGTGGTGCAGGAAGCGGGTGCTCATGGGGTCCTCCATCGGGTTCGGGCAGTCCCCTGTGTACGACTTATTGACACTGTCCTGCAAGGCCCTGCCACGCATAAGGTGATCTTAATCGACCCGGAGCGCGTGCATGATAACGGCCTACATCTCCCATCCCGACTGTCAGCGACACCATATGGGCCCCGAGCATCCGGAGAGTCCGCTGCGCCTCGAGGCGATCCGCGCGCGGCTGATGCTCGGCGGCACCCTCCAGCAGACCATGCAGTCGGATGCCCGTGAAGCCAGCGAGGAGCAGCTTGCCCGGGTCCACCCCCTGCGCCATCTGCGCGCCCTGGACAAGTGCCTCCCCGACCATGGCATCGTGCCCCTGGACGGCGATACCCTGATGAACCCCGATACCCTGCTGGCGGCCCGGCTCGCCGCCGGCGCGGTGGTGCGCGGCGTCGACCTGGTGTTTCGCCAGCAGGCCGACAACGTCTTCTGCGCCGTGCGCCCGCCCGGCCATCACGCCGAGGCCACCGACGCCATGGGCTTCTGCTTCTACAACAACGTGGCGGTGGGCGCCGCTCACGCCAGGGCCCGCTACGGCGTGCGCCGGGTGGCGATCCTCGATTTCGATGTGCATCAGTGCAACGGTACCATCGATATCTTCAAGGACGATCCCGAGGTGCTGGTCTGCACCAGCTTCCAGTACCCCTTCTACCCCTGGCGCTACCTGCGCAGCGAGTCGCAGAACGTGATCAACACCCCGCTGGCCGCCGGCACCGACGGGCCGGCCTTCCGCCAGGCCATCGAGGACGACTGGCTGCCGGCCCTGCACGCCTTCAAGCCCGAGCTCGTGCTGGTCTCGGCGGGCTTCGATGCGCACCGGGAGGATCCGCTGGCCGAGCTGTGCCTCGAGGACGAGGACTATCACTGGGTGACCCACTTGGCCATGGAGATCGCCGCCCTCTATGCCGACAATCGTCTGGTCTCGGTACTCGAGGGGGGCTACGACCCGGCCGCCCTGGGCCGCGGCGCGGAGGCCCACGTCAAGGCGCTGCTCGGCCTGCCGTTCGCCTGACCGACCCGTCAGGTTTCCCCGGGGCGGGAAACGTCGCGGGGCAACCCCGGCCGCAATGACGCCTGTCGCCATCGCCCTGGCAGGCGTCGCTTCCATGACCGACGGGGGGCGGGGATATGGTATCCTGTGGGGAAACTCTGTTTCCGATAGTGAATGCCGCATGCCCGCCACCAACGATCAGGACGCCGCCCTGCGTATCGCCTCAGGGCGCAAACCCTTCGTCGAGCCCCAGCGCCTCGGTGAACGCCTTCGCGAGATCCGCCTGGCCAACCAGTGGACCCTGGGCGACGTCAGCGAACGCACCGGCCTGGCGCGTTCCACCCTGTCCAAGATCGAGAACGACCAGATCTCGCCGACCTTCAGTGCCGTGCAGAAGCTGATCAGCGGACTCGATATCGACCTTCCGCAGCTGCTCTCCCAACCCAAGTCCAAGACGCGCACCATGGGGCGTCGCGACCTGACCCGCCGGGGCGAGGGGCAGCAGCACCCCACGCCGACCTACGAGCACGAGCTGTTGAGCTGCGAGCTGGCCCAGAAGCGCATGATCCCCTTCAAGACGATCGTGCGGGCCCGACGCTTCGAGGACTTCTGCCAGTGGGTGCGTCACGACGGCGAGGAGTTCCTGATGGTGCTCGAGGGGGAGATCCAGCTGTTCTCCGAATTCTACGAGCCGCTGCGCCTGGTCAAGGGCGACAGCATCTACTTCGACAGCGACATGGGGCACGCCCTGGTGTCGGTGAGCGAGGAAGATGCAGTGGTGCTGTCGGTCTGCACCCCCCGGGATGGTCAGTAGCGGCGACGATCACCGCTTCCCCGTGCGCGGGCGGTCGCCGGGGCGGCGCGCGGGCATGGCATCGAGCTCGAGGCGCCCCTCGCCGCCGATGGCCTGGAAGTGACGGCCCTTGGCCCGCGCCACCAGCAGCACCCCGAAACGCCCGGCGAGCTCGACCCCCTTCTGGGTCACGCCGGAGCGTGACACCAGCACGCCGATGCCCATCTGGGCCACCTTGAGCACCATCTCCGAGGTCAGCCGGCCGGTGGTGTAGAAGATGTCCGGCGCCGCCGGAGCCTCCTCGCGGCCCAGCCACTGGCGCCCCGCCAGGGTATCCACGGCATTGTGCCGCCCCACGTCCTCGACGAAATCCAGTACCGTGGCCTGGCGACACAGGGCGCAGCCGTGCACCGCGCCCGCGCTGCGATAGGTCTCGTTGTAGGCGCCGAGGTTCTCCAGCAGCTCGTAGAGCACCGACTGACGCAGCCGGGTGCGGGGCAACGGCGACAGGGAGGTGGCCTCCAGCAGGCGCCCGAAGACGGTGCCCTGCCCGCAGCCGGTGGTCACCGTGCGCTGGCCGAGCCGCTCCTCCAGGTCTTCGGGCAGGTGGCGAGTCACCACCGCGGCGGCCTCCACCTCCCAGTCCACCTGCACCGCCTGGAGATCCTCGAGGCGGCCCAGCAAGCCCTGGTTGCGCAAGTAGCCCACCACCAGGGCCTCGGGATCCGCCCCCAGGGTCATCAGGGTGACGATCTCGCGCTTGTTGAGGTACACCGTCAGGGCACGTTCCGCGGCGATCGCCTGGGGACGCAGCTCGCCGAATTCGTCGACGACGGTGATCTCGAGCGTGGCCGGCAACCGGGCGCGGCTCAGGCTGATGTCGTGCATGCGGGCGGACTCCAGCGATTGCGTTGATGCCGATGATGGCATTCCCCGCCCGTCGTGTCTTTACTGAAGGTGAACCCTCAGGAGTCACGGCATGACCTCCGGCACTACCCGACGACTCAGCGTCTCCCTGCAGGCCGACCGCGTCACCAGCAAGGGCTTCGCCGCAACCCGCTGGCGGGTCGCCGACCTCCAGTCCGGTGATGGCGGCCCCCACCCTCTGGACCTGCAGCTCACCCTCACCGAGCGCGCCGCCTATCGCTTCAACCTGACCTCGGACGCACCGCGGCTGTTCGTCAACGCCGGCGACGCCGACGGGGAACCATGCCCGGCGTCCATCTCCGCCAGCCAGGAGGTCGCCGCGGCCTGGCTGGACGGCGAGCAGCGCGTGCTGGAGGTCGCCATGCCCCTGGCGATCCAGGCCTGGCTCGAGGCCTACATGGCCCGCCATGGCGAGGCCCCCGACGAGGGACGCAAGAAGAAGCGCAAGGGCGCCGGCCGCGCCCGGGAGCACACCCCATGAGCCATTGGCAACGCTGGTCCCGGCGCAAGCGGGGCATCACCGGCGACGAGGTCGGCGATGCGGCGGCGCCCCCCGCGCATGGGGAGGGCCTGGCAGCCGAGGACATCGCCGACCCCGACGCCGTCGCCACCCCGGCGGCAGCGGCCGAGGCGGACCTGCCCGACCCCGACAGCCTGCCGCCGGGCAGCGATATCACCGCCTTCATGGCCCCGGGCATCAGCGCCGGCCTGCGCCGCCGCGCCCTGAAGCGCCTCTTCGCCGCCGACCATTACGCCATCCGCGATGGCCTCGATGACTACGACCAGGATTTCCGCCGGACCCTGACCCCGCTGGCGGGCCAGGCCGCGGAACGCCTGCGCCGCTGGCTCGGCGAACCTGGCGACGCACATGACGAGGGAGCGGTGGGCGAGCCTCCCGAGGTCGCCGATGACGCCCTCCCCTCCCCCGGCGATACCCCCGGGGACGAGGGTGCCCGGCAGGCCCCGCCCCCGGCCGAAACAGAAGAGAACGCCAAGCAGGATGACGACAGCGTCCGCCGCGTCGCCAACGAGGCAGCGCACACGCCATCGCCAGGCCCCGGCGCCGCCCCATTAGACCAAGGACCATTGGCGCGGAATGAAAAAGCCACCAAGACTTCATGAATGAGCGTTTCATAATAATAACGAACTTCGACCGTGAGGCTGCATGAACCAGCGAATCGACCTGCTGCCGGTGGACGAGGCGGACGAGCCCCGTAATCGCCAGGCACGGGACCTTGCCCGTCGTCAACTCTCCTGGCCCGTCAACCTGGCCCCGGAGACCCTGAGCTATGTCAGCGAGGGCCATGCCCTGCTGCTGGGCAACGAGCGGGATGTCAGGCGCGCCGCCAGGGCCCTCGCCAACAGGGGGCTGGGGTCGCTGAGCCTGCTCATCACCGAGCCCGTCGCCGCCGGCGCGAACGACGACGAGGCCCTGCTGGCCGCCACCGACCACCTCTCCCAGCACTCCCTCAGCCGGGAACAGCGCCGCCGTCTTCGCCTGTCGGGCTACCTGGGGTGCTTCACCGCGTCCCTGGACACCCCCCAGGGGCCCCTGGACCTGGCGAAGGCACTGGCCGACCGCACGCATTTCGACCTCGTCATCGACCTCGGGGAAGTCCCCTGCCTGGGACTGGAACTCCCGCCGCCCGGCTACCTCGCCTTCCACTGGGAGGACGCGGCGCGCGACACGCGCCTGACCGAGGCCGCCGACCTGGTGGGCGAGTTCGACAAACCCCGCTACGTCCAGGTGGATGCCCAGCGCTGCGCCCATGCCGCCAATGGCCAACCGGGCTGTACGCGCTGCCTCGAGGTATGTCCCGCCGATGCCATCGCCAGTCGCCAGGGCCGCATCGAGGCATGGATCGAGATCGATCCCTATCGCTGTCACGGCGTGGGCAGCTGTGCCAGCGCCTGCCCCACCGGCGCCATCAGCTACCGCCAGCCGACCGCCCCGCGCCAGCTGGACACCCTGCTGGGCTGGCTGTCGGCCTACCTGACAGCCGGAGGTCGCACGCCCGTCGTGCGCTTCCTGGAGGCCGAGACATTGCTCGAGGACGCCGCCGGGCATGTGATCGACATTCCTCTCGAGGAGCTCGGCGCCGCCGGTCACGACCAGTGGCTCGCCGCGCTGGCCGGCGGCGCCGCGGAGGTACGCCTGCAGTACCACGCCGACATGCCCGACCGGCTGAGGACGTTCCTCGACGACCAGCTGGCGCTGGCGCGGGGCCTGCTCTCGGCCCTGGGCCATGCCCCCGAGCGGCTGGTGTGCCTAGCGCCCGGCGATACTGCCGGCCGCGATGCCCCATCCGCCCTGCCGCCGCTGACCGCCACGCCCCTCGTGTTGACGGGCGACGACAAGCGAGCCCGCCTCGACCAGGCGCTCGACCGCCTCGCCGAGCTCGGCACCCCGGATGGCGAGCGCCATGCCCTGCCGGCGGGCGCGCCCTATGGAGGGATCACGGTCAACCAGGCGACCTGCACCCTGTGCATGGCCTGCGTGGCGACCTGCCCCACGCCGGCGCTGGGGGCCGGCCGGGACGCTCCGCGCCTCGACCTCCGCGAGGCCGACTGCGTGCAGTGCGGCCTGTGCGAGGCCGCCTGTCCGGAGGATGCCATCCGCCTGACCCCGGGACTGCTGACCGACCCGGCACGCGGCGAGCGACGCGTGCTTCACGAGGAGGCGCCCTTCCCCTGTATCCATTGTGGCAAGCCCTTCGCCAGCGCCGGCACCATCGCCGCCATCAAGGCCAAGCTGGCCGATCATCCCCACTTTGCCGGCGACGCCGCCCGGCGGCTGGAGATGTGCGAGGACTGCCGCGTTCGCGATGCCTGGCGGGCCATGGCCCGCGACCCCGACGCGCAACTGAAGGTATGACCATGACCCAGGAACTGCCCACGGCCGAGCCCCGCGACGAGACGCGGGCCCTGCGCGCCGATATCTATCGGCTACTGGGCCGCCTGCTGCGTGAGCCACCCGACGGGGCGCTACTCGCCTGGCTGGCGACCCTCGACCCCGAGGACGATGGCGATCTGGCCCAAGCCTGGCAGGGCCTGGCCCAGGCCGCCGGCAAGGCCTCTCCGGCGGCCCTGACTCGGGCGCATTTCCGCCACCTGGTCGGCGTCATCGAGGGCGACGTCACCCCCTATGCCTCCTGGTACCGCAATGGTGCCCTGATGGACGAGGCGCTGGTCGCCCTGCGCCGCGATCTGCGGCGCCTGGGAATCGCCCGCGCCGAGCACAGCCGCGACCCTGAGGACCACCTGGCGGCGGAACTGGAGGTCATGGCCCTGCTGGTGGACACCGCCGCCCACGAGGAGGCCGGCTTCTACCACCGTCACCTGGCCCCCTGGGCGGATGTCTGCCTGGCCGATCTGGCCGCCGTCGACACCCCCTTCTATGCCCGGCTCGGTGAGCTCGGCCGGGGCTTTCTCGCCGAGGAGTCGCGTCGCCTGGCGGCGACCGACGGCGAAACCCCCGTGCGATTCGTCACCCCGCCTGCGCCCTGAACGAGGAGACTCCCATGTCCACCGAACGCAATCCCCAGCGCCGCCGCTTCCTCAAGACCCTTGGCCTCGGCACCGTCGCGGCGGGGGCCACCGCCGGCCTCGGCCAGGTGCCCCTGGTGCGGGCCGAGGCCACCCCGCAGGACGCTGCGCGGCGCGAGACTCCGCGGGGCTACCGCGAGACCGCCCACATCCGCGCCTACTACGCCACCCTGCGCGACTGAGTCCGCGCCCGCCAGGAGACCGATACCATGCGACTGACGCG
This sequence comes from Halomonas nitroreducens, assembly GCF_003966155.1. Classification (GTDB taxonomy): domain Bacteria; phylum Pseudomonadota; class Gammaproteobacteria; order Pseudomonadales; family Halomonadaceae; genus Halomonas; species Halomonas nitroreducens. The sequence continues at coordinate 62,311 of NZ_RXNS01000006.1, read as the reverse complement.
AAGCTCCTCCACTCCCAGGGCCGGCGGCCTCGGCATCTCCCGCCGCCAGTTCCTCAAGCGCAGCGGTGCCACCACCGGCGGGCTGGCCGCCGCGGGCTTCATGGGCGCACCGATGATGCGCCGGGTCGACGCCGCGGAGAAGACGCCCTATTCCGACGCCCCCATCGAGACCAAGCGTACGGTCTGCTCCCATTGTTCGGTGGGCTGCGGGGTCTATGCGGAGGTGCAGGAGGGCGTCTGGAGCGGCCAGGAACCGGCCTTCGACCATCCCATCAACCGCGGCGCCCATTGCGCCAAGGGTGCCTCCCTGCGCCAGCACGGCCATTCCACCCGGCGACTGAAGTACCCCATGAAGCTGGTCGACGGCGAATGGCAACGGCTGAGCTGGGACCAGGCCATCGAGGAGATCGGCAACCGGGTCCTCGAGCTCACCGAGCAGCATGGCCCGGACAGCGTCTACTGGCTGGGCTCGGCCAAGTTCAACAACGAACAGGCCTACCTGCTGCGCAAGTTCGCCGCCCTGGCGGGCACCAACAACACCGACCACCAGGCGCGCATCTGCCACTCCACCACCGTGGCCGGGGTGGCCAACACCTGGGGCTACGGGGCGATGACCAACTCGCTCAACGATATCCAGCACAGCCGGGCGATCATGTTCATCGGCTCCAACCCCTGCGAGGCCCACCCGGTGGCCATGCAGCACATTTTGCTGGCCAAGGAGCGCAGCCAGGCCGAGATCATCGTGGTCGACCCCCGCTTCACCCGCACCGCCGCCAAGGCCGACCACTATGTGCGGCTGCGTCCCGGCAGCGACGTGGCCTTCATCTGGGGGCTGCTGTGGCACATCTTCGAGAACGGCTGGGAGGATCGCGACTACATCGCCCAGCGGGTCTACGGCATGGACGACGTGCGCAGCGAGGTGGCGGCCTTCTCGCCGGAGGTGGTGGAGAACATCACCGGGGTGCCCGAGGCGACCATGCGCGACACGGCCCGCCGCCTGGCCGAGAATCGCCCCGGCTGCATCGTCTGGTGCATGGGCGGCACCCAGCACACCACCGGCAACAACAACACCCGGGCCTACTGCATCCTGGAGCTCGCCCTGGGCAATATCGGCGTCTCCGGCGGCGGCGCCAACATCTTCCGGGGACACGACAACGTCCAGGGCGCCACCGACCTGGGCCTGATGTCGCACTCCCTGCCCGGCTATTACGGCCTCTCCGAGGGCGCCTGGCGGCACTGGGCCAGGGTCTGGGACCTGGACTACGACTGGCTCGTCAGCCGCTTCGACCCCGCCGAATACGTGGACGGCAAGCCGATGAATTCCAGCGGCATCACCGTGTCCCGCTGGATCGACGGAGTCCTCGAGGAAGAGGAGGCCATCGCCCAGCGCACCCGCCTCAAGGCGATGTTCTACTGGGGGCACGCGGTCAACTCCCAGACCCGCGGCCCCGAGATGCGCCGGGCCATGCAGCAACTGGAGATGATGGTCATTGTCGACCCCTATCCCACCGTGGCCGCGGTCATGCACGATCGCAGCGACGGCGTCTACCTGCTGCCCGCCTGCACCCAGTTCGAGACCACCGGCAGCGTGACGGCCACCAACCGCTCCATCCAGTGGCGCGACCGGGTCATCGAACCGCTGTTCGAGTCCAAGCCCGACCATGAGATCATGTACCTGCTGGCCCGCAAGCTGGGCTTCGCCGAGCAGCTGTTCAAGAACATCCGTGTCGAGGGCAGCGAGCCGCTGATCGAGGACATCACCCGGGAGTTCAACCGCGGCATGTGGACCGTGGGCTACACCGGCCAGAGCCCGGAACGCCTCAAGGCCCACCAGCAGAACTGGCATACCTTCAACTTCGAGACCCTGCAGGCCCAGGGCGGGGCCGCCGACGGCGACTACTACGGCCTGCCCTGGCCCTGCTGGGGCACCGCCGAGATGGGCCACCCCGGTACCCCCATCCTCTACGACACCAGCAAGAAGGTCTCCGAGGGGGGGCTGACCTTCCGAGCCCGCTTCGGCATCGAGCGCGATGGCGTGTCCCTGCTCGCCGACGGCTCCTTCAGTCGCGGCTCGGAGCTGGACGACGGCTACCCGGAGTTCACCGCGGCCATGCTCAAGGATCTGGGCTGGTGGGGCGAACTCACGGCGCAGGAGCAGCAGGCCGCCGAGGGCCAGAACTGGAAGACCGACCTGTCCGGCGGCATCCAGCGGGTGGCCATTGCTCATGAGTGTGCTCCCTTCGGCAATGCCAAGGCCCGCTGCAATGTCTGGACCTTCCCGGACCCGATCCCCAAGCACCGCGAGCCGCTCTATACCAGCCGCCGCGACCTGGTGAGCGACTACCCCACCTGGGACGACGTGGCCTCCCACTACCGCTTGCCGACCCTCTACCGCTCCATCCAGCAGAAGGACGTGACCGCCACCTACCCGATCATTCTCACCTCCGGGCGGCTGGTGGAGTACGAGGGCGGCGGCGAGGAGACACGCTCCATGTCCTGGCTCGCCGAGCTGCAACAGCAGATGTTCGTCGAGATCAACCCGGCACTGGCCAACGACCTGGGCGTCGCCGACGGCGAGATGGTCTGGGTCGAGGGTGCCGAGGGGGGCCGCGTGCGGGTGCAGGCCCTGGTCACCCCGCGGGTCGCCCGCGAGGTGGTGTTCATGCCCTTCCACTTCGGCGGCATGTTCCAGGGCGAGAACCTCCATGACCGCTACCCCGAGGGGTCGGCCCCCTATGTACTGGGCGAGGCCGCGAACACGGCCACTACCTACGGCTACGACTCGGTGACCCAGATGCAGGAAACCAAGTGCACGCTCTGTCGCATCGAGAAGGCCGGCTGACGGCCCACGGGAGGACATCATGGCAACGATGAAATTCATGTGTGACGCTGAGCGCTGCATCGAATGCAACGGTTGCGTCACCGCCTGCAAGAACGCCAACGAGGTGGAATGGGGCATCCAGCGGCGCCGCGTGGTGACCCTGGACGACGGCGAGCCCAGCGAAGTGTCCATCTCGGTGGCCTGCATGCACTGCGACGACGCCCCCTGCATCGCCGTCTGCCCCACCGAGACCCTCTACCAGCGCGACGACGGCATCGTGCTCCACGACAAGGACCTGTGTATCGGCTGTGGCTACTGCCTCTATGCCTGCCCCTTCGGCGCGCCGCAGTTCCCCCAGCAGAGCGCCTTCGGCGAGCGCGGCAAGATGGACAAGTGCACCTTCTGCGCCGGGGGGCCGGCCGACAGCAAGGAGGAGGAATACGCCAAGTACGGCGCCAACCGCATCGACGAGGGCAAGCTGCCGCTGTGTGCCGAGATGTGCTCCACCAAGGCGCTGCTCGCCGGTGATGCCCAGGAGATCGCGGATATCTTCCGTCAGCGGGTGGTGCGGCGGGGGCACGAGGATGGTGGCTGGTCCGGCAATCCCCGGGCCGATGCCGATTCGCTGGCCTATGACGCCACCCAGCAGGGCTAAGGAGGCAGACCATGAGCATCGCGATGCGAGACTCCTGGCGGCTCGCGCTGACGGCATTGCTGGTGGCGCTGATGCTGGTCGCCCTGGGCCAGCAGGCCCGGGCTCAGGACGCCACACCCGGCGAGGCGAATCCCGGGCAGGAAGCCGCCTTCGCCGTACCCGCGGTGGACGCCGACGCCTGGCGGCAGATCCGCAGCGGCGAGACCGACGCCAACTTCCGCGACAGCCGGGCAGAGAGCACCTACAACCTGATCAATGCCAGTGGCGAGACCTGGCGGCAGATCCGCGACCGTTGGGTCTCGCCCTTCGGTGCCATCGCCATTCTCGGCATGCTGGCCGTGCTCCTGGTGTTCTATCTCGTCGTCGGCCGCCAGCGGCTCGACGAGCCCCGCACCGGGCGCAAGCTGCTGCGCTGGCCGGTGCTGGACCGCGCCCTGCACTGGAGCGTGGCCAGCCTGTTCATCCTGCTCGGGCTGACCGGCCTGCTGCTGCTCTACGGCAAGGCCCTGCTGCGCCCGGTGTTCGGTGACGGCGCCTGGGCCGGCCTGATGACCGGCACCAAGACCCTCCACAACTACCTGGGCCCACTGTTCGCTATCATGCTGCTGCTGGTGCTGGCCCGCTTCCTGCGCCACAACCTGCCCAAGCGCCACGACCTGGAGTGGCTTCGCCAGGGCGGGGGCATGGTCGGCAAGGGGCACCCGGATGCCGGCTTCGCCAACGCCGGCGAGAAGCTCTGGTACTGGCTGCTGGCCAGTGTCGGCCTGGTGGTAGTGGTCAGCGGCCTGGTGCTGGACTTCCCCAACTTCGACCAGGCCCGCGACACCATGCAGTGGGCCAATGTCATCCATGCCCTCGGCGCCCTGGGGCTGACTGCCGTGGCGCTGGGTCATATCTATATCGGCACCATCGGCACGGAAGGCGTGCTGGAGGGCATGACTCACGGCTACGTGGACGAGAGCTGGGCCAGGCAGCACCACAACCTCTGGTACGAGGAGGTCAAGGGCAAGACCGACGAGGCCGCCCCGGAGGAGGAGAAGAGCGACGCCCCCTCCGCCTCCCGCCCCCCCGGCTGATCGCTCCCACCACCCCCTCATGACACCGCCCACGGGCGGTGTCTTTTGATAAGCTGGGGAATCGCCCCCGAGGGGCCCGACACCAGCATGGAGCCAACGCGATGCAACACCTGGACGACAGCACCCGCACCGAACTCGAGGCCGCCGCCTTCCGTCGCCTGCTGCGCCACCTGGACGAGCACAAGGAGGTGCAGAACATCGAGCTGATGATCCTGGCCGACTTCTGCCGCAACTGCCTGTCCAAGTGGCTGGTGGCCGCCGCCGAGGAGCGCGGCGAATCACTGGACTACGAGAGCGCCCGGGAATATGTCTACGGCATGCCCTACACCGAGTGGAAGGCGAAGTACCAGGCCGAGGCCACCCCGGAACAGCAGGCCGCCTTCGAGGCCCGCCAGGCTGCCAAGCAGGGGCGGGGCTGAGATGAGCGAGCCGATGATTCCCCTGTCGGTGGCGGTACTCACCGTCTCCGACACCCGCACCGAGGACACCGATCGCAGCGGTGAGGCCCTGGTGGCACGCCTCACCGACGCCGGGCACCGCCTGGCCGACAAGCGCATCGTCCCCGATGACGTCTACCGCATCCGTGCGGTGGTCGCGGCCTGGATCGCCGACCCCGATGTCCAGGTCATCCTCACCACCGGGGGGACCGGCTTCACCGGCCGCGATTCCACCCCCGAGGCCGTGTCGGTGCTGCTCGACAAGCGCATCGAGGGCTTCGGCGAGCTGTTCCGCCAGCTGTCCTGGCACGAGGTGGGCAGCTCCACCGTGCAGAGCCGCTGCCTGGGCGGCCTGGCCAACGCCACCGTGGTGTTCTGCCTGCCCGGCTCCACCGGGGCCTGCCGCACCGGCTGGGACGGGATCCTCGCCGAGCAGCTCGACAGTCGGCACAAGCCATGTAACTTCGCCAACCTGGTGATTCCCGAGCGAGGCCAGCATGGCTGACAACCACAAGACGGTCGACAGCCGGCACAAGCCCTGCAGCTCTCTGCCCCTTCCGGCCAACCCGGTGATTCCCGAGCGAGGCCAGCATGGCTGACAACCACAAGACGGCCGACAGCCGGCACAAGCCCTGCAACTCTCTGCCCCTTCTGGCCAACCTGGTGATTCCCGAGCGAGGCCAGCATGGCTGACAACCACAAGACGGTCGACGGCCGGCACAAGCCCTGCAGCTCTCTGCCCCTTTCGGCCAACCCGGTGATTCCCGAGCGAGGCCAGCATGGCTGACAACCACATGACGGCCGACGGCCGGCACAAGCCCTGCAGCTCTCTGCCCCTTCCGGCCAACCCGGTGATTCCCGAGCGAGGCCAGCATGGCTGACAAGCACGGCAAGCTACAGCCCGTCGAGGCGGCCCTCACCACTCTGCTCGACGGCGTCGGCGCGTTGCCCGCCGAGACCGTTTCCAGCGAGTCGGCGGCGGGCCGGGTGCTGGCCCAGGATGTCATGGCCCGACTCGACGTACCGCCCTTCGACAACAGCGCCATGGACGGCTATGCCCTGGATCACCGTGATGCCGGCCAGTGGCTGCCTATCGTCCAGCGTATCGCCGCCGGCACGCACGCCGCCCCCCTCTCGCCCGGCGGCTGCGCGCGGATCTTCACTGGCGGCGAGGTGCCCGCCGGGGCCGACTGCGTGGTGATGCAGGAGCGGGTCGAGGTCGAGGGTGACCGGGCCTGGATCCCCGGCACGATCCCGGCCGCCGACAACCTGCGCCGCCGCGGCCGCGACGTGGCCATCGGCGCTCGCCTGCTGGCGGCCGGCACCCGTCTCGATGCCGCGGCCCTCGGGCATCTCGCCGGCCAGGGCATCACCCGGGTCGAGGTCCGTCGCCGCCCACGCGTCGCCCTGCTCTCCACCGGCGACGAGATCGTCGAGCCCGGTCGTCCGCTGGGCCCCGGGCAGATCTACAACTCCAACCGGCCCATGCTGCGGACGCTGCTGACCCGCTTCGGGGCCGAAGTGGTGCGCGTCGCGACGGTGCCGGACGACGCCGAGGGCACCCGCCGCGTCCTGCAGGAGGCCGCCGAGAACGCCGATGTGGTGGTAACCACGGGCGGCGTCAGCGTCGGCGAGGAGGATCACGTCAAGGCCGCCCTGGAGACCCTGGGCCGGCTCGACATGTGGCGGCTGGCCATCCGCCCCGGCAAGCCGCTGGCCCTGGGGCGCCTGCCCCGGCAGGCGGCGAGCACCGGGGAGGCGCGCTTCGTCGGCCTGCCCGGCAACCCGGTATCCTGTTTTGTCGGCGCCTGGCTGTTCCTGCGACCGCTGACCGGCGCGCTGCTCGCCTGCCCGGCCCTGGCAGAGCTGCCCCGGCTGATGGCGCGCGCCGACTTTGCGACCCAGACCGGGCCACGGCAGCACTACATGCGGGTCGCCCTGGACTTCACCGCCGAGGGCATCGTGGCCCGGGCCTTCCGGGACCAGAATTCCGGGGTGCTGTCGTCCTGCATCGGCGCCGACGGCCTGGCGGTCATCCCGCCGGACACCACCATCGCGCCGGGTGCGGCCGTCGATTGCCTGTGGCTCAGGGGCGATTGAGGTCGCGGCCCGGGGGGATCTCCAGGGCCGGGGTCACGTCCTCCCAGAGCCGGGTGAAGGCCCCCTCCAGCCGGTCGTAGTCGCGCTCCAGCCAGGGCAGCAGCTCGGCCAGGCGGTTCGGCCCCGAGAGGCGTCGGCCGATGCCCTCCACGGCGCGACAGGTGAAGCGGAACTCGGCATAGGCCCGCAGCCAGTCCTGGCGCACCAGCACCGGCATCATCGCCGCCAGGCGGGCGGGGGCCGGTCGCTCCTCGAGCAGCCGGTAACAGCGCTGGACGAGGACATCCCGCTCCTGGCGCGGCAGCCGGATGGCCAGGAAGTGATCCCAGAGCAGGTCGAGGGCGATGCCGGCATAGCGGCGCCGGCCATCCGGTGCCAGGGCGCGGGCCTGCCGCACTGCGGGATGGGAATCGACAAAGGCATCGACCCGCCGGTGGTGGCGGATGCCCTCGGCGACCGCGGCGTGCCAGCCGCCCAGGTCGCCGCCCTTGACGCCGTCGGCAACGAGGTTGCCGTAGAGGAAGTCGTCACTACCTCCCCGCGCCAGCCAGCCGTGGGCAAGAAAGTTCATGTCACAGGCAATGGGTGGGTTTCGGAAGCCCCGCCAGCCGAGCCGCGACCTTGGCCGGGCTGCCGGGGAAGAGCCGCATCAGGTGGATCGAGCGCCCCTTGTCCGCTCCCAGGGCCATGCCCACCGCCTTGACCAGGGGACGCATGGCCGGGGCCATCTCGTAGCGGGCGTAGAAGTCGCGCAGCACCCGAAGCACCTCCCAGTGATCGTCCTCGAGCAGGATGCCCTCCTCGTCCGCCAGCGCTGCCGCCACATCGGGTGACCACTGATCAAGGTCGACCAGGTAACCCTCCGGGTCAAGCCCGACCTGTTGGTCAGCAACGGATAGATAACGGTATATTTCCGTGGTTGCCATCAGTACCAGCTCACCGTCTGTTCGGCTTCCTCGGTCAATTGCACGAAGCCATCCACGTCCACTACCAGCACTGACCCATCGCAACGGCCGAGCAGCCCACGTGCCTCCAGGTCCTCGCGCAGGACGTAGAGGCGACCCGGGATGTCCTCGTAATAACGGACCAGCTGAGGCAGCGCGCCCTGGACCCCGTCCTCGATCAGCAGCAGGCGATCATCCGGCCCCATGGCCGTTACCGCCTGGGCATACACCTGGCTGCTGGCCGGCGAGCGGTTCACGATATGCAGTTTCATCCTCGGACTCCTCGAGCCGGCTAGAAGGTGAGCACCAGCGGATGCGCCGCCACCGCCCGCTCGATGGCCTCGGCGGCCAGCGGACGGGTCGGCAGCATCAGGTCGCCCTCCGCGAGGCCAAGGCTCGACAGTGCCTCGTCCTCGACCCACAGGGTCTCGATATCATACATCGCCAGCATCTCGAGTGTCGGCGCGGTGCCCTTCTGGCCCAGCGGGCCGGCTTGCTGACCGGTCACCAGGGCGCTCACCCCCTCGCCCATGAACAGCAGCGAGACCCGCCGACCGAAGGCGGCCGCCACCAGGGCCGCATCCAGTCCCTCCCGCAGCCAGCTCGTGCCGTGCGGGCCGTGGCGCAAGATCACCAGCAGATCGCCGGGCTCGAGGTCAAGGTCGCTCTTCATTGCATCCCCCTCGTTCATGCTCAGGGCCCAAAGGTCACGAGCCGATCACACCGCAGCCCGAGATCGACCAGCTGGCCGAGGCCGGTCAGCTCGAAGGGCGCCTCGACGCTGTGGCCTGCCTTGCCATGGCGGCTCGCCTCGCGGGAGTCGAGCAGCCCCCGACGCAGGGCCGCGGCGATGCAGACCTGCAGCGGTACGTCATGCTCGCTGCCGAGAACCGCCCAGGCGTCCACCAGGTGGGGCTCGTCCTGGGGGGGCGAGGCCAGACGCGCCGCGTTGTGCACGCCGTCATGATAGAAGAACACCGCCTCGAGACGGTGCCCCCGTGCCAGCACGGCGCGGGCGAAGCGCAGGGCCGAGTGACTGGCCTGATGGCTGTAGGGGGCACCCATCAGCAGGATCGCATATCGCATGGAGGGCCTCGTATAAACGTGCTGGCCCCGCCGTAGCGGGGCCAGCCTTGCGCGTACCGCGGGGAACCGCGGTGGTCAGTCCTGACTCATGATCCCCAGCAGGGACAGCAGGCTGACGAACAGGTTGTAGATCGATACATAGAGGGTGATGGTGGCCAGGATGTAGTTGGTCTCGCCGGCCCGGTGCACGATCTCGCTGGTCTGGTAGAGGATGGCTGCGGAGGCGAAGAGCACAAACCCGGCAGAGACCATCAGCGAGAGAGTCGGGATCTGGAAGACCAGGGCCGCGACCATCGCCAGCACCAGCACGATGGCGCCCGCCATCAGGAAGTTGGCGAGGAAGCTGAAATCCTTGCGAGTCACCAGCGCCACGGCGGACAGGCCGAAGAACGTCAGGCCGGTGAGGCCCAGGGCGGTCATGATCAGCTGGGCGCCGTTGGGCAGCGTCAGGTAGGCACTGAGGATCGGCCCCAGGGTGAAGCCCATGAAGCCGGTGAAGGCGAAGGTCGCCAGCAGGCCGGCCGCGGAGTTGGCGGTCTTGTGGACCAGGAACATCAGGCCGTAGGCTCCGATGAAGAACACCAGGATATTCATCTGCTGAATGCCCAGGGCCATGGCGGCCCCCGCCGTGACGGCGGAGAACAGCAGGGTCATCGCCAACAGACCGTAGGTGTTTCGCAACACCTTGTTGGTACTGACGGCCTGTGTCTGCTGACTCGTCACTTGCGTGTCTTGGAAAGCCATTGATCCAGTGCTCCCTATTAGTGGATCCTTCTCATGGACACAGGATGCCGCCTGCCGGTTCCCGACGCAAGCGCCGGCCTTGTCGGGTTTCAACGACAATTCTGCGCCGACGCGTCGGCCAGCATCCGCCGGGCGATCTCGGCGGCCGGCGTGCAGACGGCATCGCCCGCGGCCTCCAGGCCGACGAGATCCAGCCAGCATACCGCTTCGGCATCGTCGCCGGGCGCCGCCTCGCCGCCCTGCACGTCGACCCGCAGCACGACGATGACGAAGTGGGCGCGCAGCCGGCCCTGATCGTCCCGGTCGACCACCTCCAGCGCCGTGATCACCTCGCCTGCCCGCCCCACGAGACCGGTCTCCTCACGCAGTTCACGCCGCACCGCCTGCTGCAGCGACTCGCCGGGCTCGACCTTGCCGCCCGGCAGAGCCAGGCGGCCGGCGTTGGGGGCACGGGCACGGCGCACCAGCAGGATACGGGCGTCGCGCACTACCGCCGCCGCCACCGCGACCACGGGCCACCGCTCCCCTGTCATGACGCCCCCCGGCGCCAGCGGCCGCCTGGTGGCACGGCATTGGGATAACACCTTGATCGCACGACGGTCTTGACCTCCACGGAAAAGCTGGTAGGATACATCGCCGTGAGCCGGAGGGATGGCAGAGCGGTTGAATGCACCGGTCTTGAAAACCGGCGAAGGTGAGAGCCTTCCCAGGGTTCGAATCCCTGTCCCTCCGCCACTTCCTATTCAGAATCAAGCGCCTGCGGGCGCTTTTTTCGTTTCTACGGCATCCGCACCCCGCTGGCTCATGGCGTCATGAGTGTCGCCTGTTCCGGCGCGTCCCAGCGGGCGACCGGCACCTGCCGGGCCCGCTGGACATGGGGCGTTGCCCCTCCTAGCGCGAGTCTGTCAGGGCCTGCTGCCCCTTGCCGCTGAGCCAGACCAGCGCGATCAGGAACAGGCCCGCCACGATGATCGGCGCCAGGAAGTCACCGAGGCTTTGCGCGGTCTCTCCGTGGGCCATGATCATGCCCGCCGCCAGGCCCAAAAAGACCAGGAAGGCGATCCAGGTGATCGCCTTCAGGGCATAGCGAACGACGATCCGAACGGTCACTGTCATGATAACTCTCCTGCGTAAACGGACCTGACACCGGCAACGGCCCGGGCGCAGGCCCTGCGTATTGCATGCTTCTTCTTATGTGGTTCTTCTGATGTAGCGTGGTCGATAGGCCGGCATCATGCCACCCCTCCCTCCGCACGCCCGGACACAACCGTCATCGACGGCAGGCCGGTCCGCCAGCAAGGCAGGTATCGGCAGCCTGCGCCGTCACTTGAATGGCGTTCCCGGTATCCGATGCGTCATGTCACTGCCCCTGAGAGCCCGACGCGATCACCCGATTGCGGCCCTGGGACTTGGCGACATACAGCCGCCTGTCCGCATCCGCGAACATCTCGCTGAACCCCCGGGTCCGGGGATTCCCGTCGGCGACCCCGACGCTGATCGTCACCGATACGCCGAGGCTTCCCACGGTCACCGGCTCCGAGGCCACGACCCGACGAAGGCCCTCGGCGCGGCGCAGGGCATCGTCACCCTCGCAGTCGAGGAGCAGGACGCAGAACTCCTCTCCGCCCAGGCGTGCCACCAGGTCCTCGGCGCGAACGGCCGAGACGATGCGCCGGATGATGGCCTTGATCACCTGATCGCCGACGGCATGGCCATGGGTGTCATTGACCGCCTTGAAGTGATCGATATCGATGAGCACCAGCGAGTACTTCCCGCCGCTGTGGCATAGCAACTGCCGCGCCTGAGCGAAGCCTTGCATGAAATGGCGCCGGTTCGAGATACCGGTCAGGCTGTCCCGGTTGGCCAGTGCCTCGATGCGCTCATGGGCGGCTTCCCGGGAGCGTTCCTGATAATAGGCCGCTGCGCCGCAGGCAAGCATGGCCCCCAGCACATTGATCCAGGCAGCCCCCGATGCCAGTGCCGGCCAGGTGTCACGGTAATAGACGATCATCGACAGGAGGACCGCGGAGAAGACCAGGTAGACGGGCAACCCCTTGCGCGTCCCGAGCAGGAAAAAGTTGATGATGGCAAAGAAGACCGTCCATACCGCCGCCGAGACATCGGCCTTCACGTACCAGTAGAAGAAGGCCGAGAGCCCCCCGCAGGAGAGCACCGTCACCCAGGACGCGCGTTCGACATTCCGGTTGATCCGCATGTCGACCAGCGCCAGCAGGACGATGACGAACACGCCCAACTCGACCGCCGCCAGGGGGAAGGCCTCGAAGTAGACGGCATTGACCAGCGCATAGACGAGCGACGTCAGCGCGATGATGATCAGGAAGCAATTGGACAGCCCTGCCCGTCGAGAGTCCGCCCCCAGACCGGCATCATCGCCGAGGCGCCACCAGCCCTGCCACAGCGGTGTCTTCATCATTTGCCTGCACTCCCTGACATGCTGCCATTACAACGCCTCCTGGAGAGGCAGGCCTTGCGAGGGCCACACCGCCACCGGCCGCGACGCTCTTGTCCACAAACGGCGACAAGTATACATCGGCCGGGTCGCGGCGGTCTTTAATGCCAAGGGTGATCCTTCCGGCCGCCGGCACCGGCCATCCCTCCTTGCTCGTCGGCATCATCCCGGCAACAGCTCACGCGCCTCGACCAGGGTCAGGCGCCCGGTAAGGAAGGCGCCGGTATCGAGGTAGTGCACATTGCCGAGCACCCGGGGCGCTTCCACGATGGTATGGCCGACGACCACGGCATCGATACCGGTCACCGGGGTGGTATCGCCCCGCCGGATGCGTTCTCGCCCCCACACCAGCGCATGCCGATCGCACTCCTCGATCCCTGACCAGTCGGCCGGCGGCTCGGCGTGCACCATGCCGATCCGCCGCTCGCCCACCCGCACCTCACGGGCATAAGGCAAGTGCTGCAGGGCAGCCTCGAGGACTCGCCGGACCTCATCGAGCGATTTGTCCAGGGCCCAGGCGCCACCATTGATCCGCCACAGGGCCATGCCGGCGCCATCCACGAAGAGGGCATCATGCGCCAGCATCTCGTGATTGCCACGCACGCCATGGAACCAGGGCTGGCAGGACAGCCGCAGGCACGACAGCGAGGCCGGCCCCCGATCGATCAGGTCACCCACCGAGAACAGGCGATCGACGCGCTGGTCGAACGCGACCCGGCTCAGCTGAGCCATCAGCAGGTCATACTCGCCGTGCAGGTCGCCGACAAAGAAATCGCGTCCTCGGTGATTGGTTGCATGGCGGATCATGTCGCTCTCCCCGATGGCTCGACGCCGGCGACCATTCCCGGCAAGGGCCGCATCTGGGCTGCGGTCGCGACGAGCGCATGCCAGGCATCGCCGCGACACGGCCGGGGCAGACGGCGGCCCCGGCAAACGGGCAGGCGGCGGGGGCTAGGCAAGCCGCCGAGGGCGGATGCCTGAGCAGGCCCCGCCCTCCACCGCAGGGCCCGGCGAGACCCGACATCGGCTGACGCCGGATCGGCTAGGAAGGGGGCGAGACACTCCCGCCGGGCGCGCCAAGCACCGCGGGCTCATCGATCGTCACCGGTGATTCCCCCGCCAGGGGGAAGGCCTCGGCGGCCGGACCCGGCATCTCGGTGACGACCACGGAGTAGGCATGATCGTGAAAGTCGACCAGGGGAATGGCCCGCAGGACCCGCACCCTCTGCCCCGCCACGTGCAGGACCTCGCCGGGATGCGGGGGGCGATCGACCGACAGAGAGAGCAGCAGATCGCTGCCCGGTGCATAGCTGACCACAAGGACGTTCATCTGACGACCTCCGCCGCTGCCCATTCGTCACAGTGTCGACCATCCCTCCGCCACTGTCACGCTGCCGGCGGAGCTGCCGCCCCCAGCGAGGCCCGCGCTCATGGCGCAGTCACTCCCTCCTCCGCGTCAACCGGCGCCGCTTCACGGGTCGGCGACCGGCGCCGGGACTCACAGGCCTGGCCGGCGGCGCCCTTGGCGGTCAGCGGCAACGGACGGGCATGGCGCTGCCTGACCAGGGATTCCGCCTCGATGGCGTCGGCCCCCACCGGCACCTCGCCATGGCGCCGATAAAGCAGGCCGAGCAGGGCGTCATGATCCTGGCGCAGGGTCCGGACCAGCACGGCGGCCATGGCGAACAGCACGAAGGAGAATGGCAGGGAGGCCAGTACGGAGGCGGACTGCAGGCCATCCAGGCCGCCCAGCACGATCAGGGTCAGGCAACTGGCGGCAATCAGGATCCCCCACGCCACCCGCTTGAAGACAGGCGGGTTGATGGAGCCCCCGTCGGTCATCTGGGCCACGATATAGGAGGCCGAGTCGGCCGAGGTCACCAGGAAGACCAGGATCAGCATCATGGCCATCACCGACGTCAGGCCGGACAGCGGCAGCAGCGCCAGCATCTCGAACAGCGCCACGTTCATGTCCGCCTGAGTGGCGGCGGCCAGGCCCGCGCCCCCCGCCCGTTCCAGGTGGATGGCCGCGCCGCCGAACACGCCCATCCACAGGCAGGCCAGCAGGGAGGGCACCAGTAACACGCCCAGCACGTATTCCCGTATCGTGCGCCCCCGCGAGACCCGGGCCACGAAGGTCCCCACGAAGGGCGACCAGGCGATCGCCCAGGACCAGTAGAACAGCGTCCATTCGCTGGCCCAGCCATCCTCCGAATAGGGCGTGGTGCGCAGGCTCATGCCGATGAAGTTCTGCAGGTAGTCGCCGAACCCCAGGGTCAGGGTCTCGAGTATCTTCAGGGTCGGGCCGCTGACCAGCACGTAGAGCAGCATCGCCAGGCACAGCAGCATGTTGAGATTGGAGAGCCGTCGAATGCCCTTGTCGAGCCCCGCCAGGGTCGAGGCCATGTAGGCGACGAACATCACCAGCAGGATCAGCAGCTGAGACAGGGCGCTCTCGGGCAGGCCGAAGACCGCCCTCAGGCCGCCGTTGACCTGCAGCACCCCGAGCCCCAGGGAGGTGGCGACCCCCATCACGGTGGCCACCACGGCAAAGACGTCCAGCCAGGGCGCCCAGGGTCGGCCATGGGGACGTCGGGGCGTCACGGTCGACAGCACCGAGGACACCAGGCCGGCCCGCCCCTTGCGAAACTGGAAATAGGCAACGATCAGTCCGGCCAGGGCAAAGACCGACCATTGGTGCACCCCCCAGTTGAAGAAGCTGTACTGGATCGCCAGCCGAGCGGCCTCGGGGCTTTGTGCCGGGACCCCACCGTAGGGCGGCTCCAGGTAGTGACGCATGGGCTCGGCCATGCCATAGAAAACCAGGCCGACGCCCAGCCCGGCGGCCAGCAGCATGCTGATCCAGGAGAAGGCATCGTAGTCGGGAGTGGCGTCCTGGGGGCCCAGCCGCACCTTGCCATAGCGGCTCAGGGCCAGACACACCAGCAGCAGCACGAAGCCGAACAACGAGGCCAGGTAGAACCAGCCGAACAGCCGGGTGACGGCCTCGAGGCCGGACGCGGCCAGCTCGCTGATGGTGTCGGGAGCGCTCGCCCCGGCGATCACCACCCCGAGGATGGCCGTCACCGAAGCGACAAAGACGCGCCGGGAATCCTGGCGGGGCATGGCGGGGCTCCTCTGTTACCGGTATCGATGCGGGGATGCTAGCAAAGGGCGCACGTCACCCGAAGACGCTCGGCGCCGGTCTCGCCCCGACTTGATCCGGAGCAGGGTTTGCGGCCCAAGCCGGGACACCTAATAGAGTCGCAGCCCCACCCGCGTCACCCGGTTGCCGTCCATCTCGCTGACCACCCAGTGGATGCCATGCCAGTCGACGTCATCGCCCACCACCGGGTGGCCGCCGACCCGCAGCGAGATGAAGTCGGCCAGCGTCATGTCCTGCTCGCCGGGGCTGAGCGTGAGGCCGTAGGCATCGGCCACGTCGCCCAGGCGCGCCGCGCCGTCGAAGGTGAAGGTGCCGAAGAAGGCTCGCTCGCGCTTGAGAGTGGCGTCGCCGTTGAACAGCCGGTTGAGGGCGGGCAGGTCGTCGGTGCGACCGATCACGCAGAGCACGTCGCCGCGACACAGTCGGGTGCTGCCCTTGGGATGCAGCATGACGCCCTGGCGGAACAGCGAGGCGATCAGGGCCCCCGAGGGAAAGCGCAGCAGGCGGATCGGCACATCCTCGAGGTCGGCATTCTCGACCACATAGACGAACATCTCGAAGTCGTTGTTCGCCTGGATGCCCAGCGGCCCTCGCCGGTTGGGGGTCACCGTCGGCGGCAGCTGGACCTTGAGGCGCCGGGCCATCCACGGCAGCGTGCCGCCCTGAATCAGCAGCGACAGCAGCACCACCGCGAAGGCGACGTTGAAGTACAGTGACGCGTTCTCGACCCCGCCGATCACCGGGAAGATCGCCAGCACGATGGGCACCGCCCCGCGCAGCCCCACCCAGGCGATGAAGCCGATCTCCCGCCAGCGGAAGCGGAAGAACGGCTTGATGGCCACCAGCACGGCCAGTGGGCGCGCCACGAAGATCAGCGCCAGGGCCACCGCGGCGGCGGGCAGCGCATACTCCAGCATCTCGCTGGGGGTCACCAGCAGGCCCAGCACCAGGAACAGGCCGATCTGGCTCAGCCAGGCCAGGCCGTCATGCACCGGCAGGATGAAGTTGAGATGGCGGCCGGGCCGGTTGCCGATCATCAGCCCCGCCAGGTAGATGGCCAGGAAGCCGCTGCCCTCCAGGGCACTGGTCAGACCGAAGACGCAGAAGCCCAGCGCCAGTGCCAGCAGCGAGTACAGGCCCGGCGCCAGGTCCAGCCAACTGATCAGTCGCGCGATCAGCCAGCCGGCCCCCACCCCGATGACGATCCCCAGCCCGAACTGGCGAAGGAAGAAGAGCCCCGTGTCCACCACGCCGCCGATGTCCCCGACCAGGACTTCCACCAGCATCAGGGTCAGGAAGATGGCCATGGGATCGTTGGTCCCCGACTCGATCTCGAGCGTCGCCCCCACCCGCTCGTTGAGGTTGATGCCACGGCCGCCGAGCATCGAGAAGACCGCGGCGGCATCCGTGGAGCCGACGATGGCGCCGACCAGCAGCCCCTGGACCAGGGTCAGCTCGAAGACCCACATGGCGATCGCCCCGACCAGGGCACTGGTGACGAAGACCCCCAGGGTGGCCAGGGACAGCGCCGGCTTGAAGCCCACGCGAAAGGTCTTGAGCCGGGTGCGCAGCCCGCCGTCGAGCAGGATCATCGCCAGGGCCAGATGGCCGATCAGAAAGGCCAGCGGATAGTCGTCGAACTGGATGCCCAGCAGGCCCTCTTCGCCGGCCAGCATGCCGAGCCCGAGGAAGATCAGCAGCAGCGGCACGCCGACCAGAGTGGAGAGTCGACTGGCGAGGATGCTCAGGGCAATCAGGAAGCCGCTGAGAAGAAAGAGGGTATTGATCGAATCCATGGCGTCCTGCCTCGGGAGAGGATCGGGATTATCTCACGACCGCCGGCGGGTCGCGAAGACCGTGACAGCGTTGAGCCGCATGCTGGCCAGCCCCTGCCCGGCGCCGATAGACTAGCGCCGGACGTCGCACGACGCGCGTCACGTCGCTGGAGCCTCTGCCATGCTGTCATCTTCCCGCCGCCGGTCGGCCCGGGCACGGGCCCTGCTGCTGTTCGCCTGCGGCCTGCTCGTCCTTGCGCCCGTGGTGGCCGCGCAGGAGACCGACGAGGCGCCATCGCGCTTCCCGCCCCTCGATACCGAGGTCATGGTCCCCGAACTGGCGCGTCCGGCCGACGCCCCGGACACGGATCCCCTGGCGCGCTTTCGCCGCCTGCCCAGCGGGCCGGCGGTGGACACGCCGACGCGCCCCACTGCGCCCGCCGTGGCCGTGGGACCGGCGCAGCCCATCGAGCCGCCGCCGGTACGCCGCCTCACGGTGATGCTCGACTGGTACCCGAGCCCCCGTCATGCGGCACTCTTCGTGGCCCGGGAGCGGGATCTCTTCGCCCACCGGGGCCTGGCCGTGGAGATCGTCACCCCGGCCGACCCGGATGTGCCCACCAAGCTGCTTGCCGCCTCGCGGATCGACCTGGCCCTGACCCGGCAACCGCTGCTGCACCTGCTCGTCCATCGCGGTCAACCGCTGGTACGGGTAGCCACCCTGGTTGGCCTGCCGCTCACGGCGCTGGTGATGCGCGCCGACGCCGACCTCCCCTCCCCGACCAGCCTGGCCGGGGCACGGATCGGCCATGCCGACCTGGATGGTGAGGCGGTCCTGCTGGCCACCCTGCTGGACAGCCAGGATGTCTCCCGCGAGTCGGTCGACAGTCCCGACCTGCATTTCCGCCTGGAGCAGGCCATGCGCGAGGATCGCGTGGACGGGGTGATCGGGGCGGAGCGCCACCTGCTGGCCCGGGCGCTGGCCGACGAGGGCCTCGCCACCACGACCCTGCCGGTGGAGGCCTTCGGCGTGCCGCGTCACGACGGCTTGATCCTGGTGGCCAACCGGAATCACCTGAGCCGACAGCGGGACGCCATCCAGCACTTCGTGGAGGCCCTGGAGGAGGCGACCGCCTGGATTCTCGAGCACCCCGAGGAGAGCTGGCCGCTGCTGGCGGCGGCCGAGCCGACGCTGGACACGCCGGCCAACCGCGCCGCCTGGCCGGAAATCCGCGCCCGCCTCAGCCTGGCGCCGGCCGCCCTGTCGCGAACCCGCTATGCCGGCTTCGAGCGCTTCCTGTTCGAGACCGGGGTCACCGACGAACGCAAACCGGTCGGACGCCTGGCCGTCGACCCCGGGGCAAGGCCGTGAGGGTCAGTCGCGCTGCTCGGCGAGAAAGGCATTGACCACTTCCTGGAAGGCCTCGGGCTGCTCGGCATGCAGCCAGTGGCCGGCCTCCAGGGTCTCCACGCGGGCCCCGGGCAGGACATCATGGAGCGCCGGCAGCATGGCATCGGTGACATAGTCGGAGCGGGAGCCGCGGATCACCAGGGTCGGCCCCGGGAAGGCGCCCTCGCCGGCCGGCGCCGCCATGATGGCATCGTAATCCCCTTCGATCTCGTCCAGGCCGATGCGCAGGCCCAGGTATCCCGCGGCATCGCGCTCCAGGTTGGTCGCCAGGAAGAGGCGAATCGGGCGCTCCGCGACATGCTCGGCGAGCAGCGCATCGGCCTCGCCCCGGTTGGCAGGTGTCCCCGCCTCGACCCGGCGCAGCGCGGCGAAGATGGCATCATGCCCATGACCGTAGGCCCGAGGGGCGATATCGGCGACGATCAGCGAGGCCACCCGCTCGGGGGCCAGGCGCGCCAGGCTGATGGCCACCTTGCCGCCCATGGAATGGCCGAGCAGGTGGGCGCGCGGCACGTCGAGCCGGTCGAGCAGGGCCAGGACGTCATCGGCCATCTGGGCGTAGCCCATCCCCGCAACATGCGGCGAACGGCCGTGGTTGCGCAGGTCCACGGCGATGACACGACGCTCGGCCTGCCACTTCCTGACATGGGAGCGCCAGTTGTCGGCGCTGCCCAGCAGGCCATGGATGACCACCAGCGGCGTCCCCTCGCCGCCGGTGTCGAGATGGTTGAGCGCGATGGACATCAGGGTCTCCTTGGGATCAGCAACGGGGCTGGGCCGAGGCCGGCGCCAGGTCGGCGCCCCCGGTCACGTCCACCAGCCGGCGGGTCAGCCCGGCCAGCAGGACGCCGTAGAGCGGCAGGAAGAGGGCCAGGCTGATGCCCAGCTTGATGCCATAGTCCACCCAGGCGATTTCCGGCCAGTGGGCGGCCATGAAGGGATCGGGACTGCGGTGGAAGGCGATGGAGAAGAAGGCGAAGGTATCCGCCAGGTTACCGAGCAGCGTGGACAGCGCCGGCGCCACCCACCAGGCGCGCAGCCGCCGCAGGCGGTCGAAGATGGTCACGTCCAGCAACTGCCCCAGCACGTAGGCCATGAAACTCGCCAGGGCGATGCGCGCCACGAAGAGGTCGACATCGGCCAGCGCCGAGAAACCGGCGAAGCTGCCTCGGGGATAGATCACCGAGACGACGTAGGAGACCACCAGGGCGGGGAACATGACCCGCAGGATGATGGCCCGTGCCGGTGCCTTGCCGAACAGCCGCACGGTCAGGTCGGTGGCCAGGAAGATGAAGGGGAAGCTGAAGGCCCCCCAGGTGGTATGCAGGCCGAACAGGGTGAACGGCAGCTGCACCAGGTAGTTGCTGGCGGTGATCACCAGGATATGGAAGCCGACCATCAACGCCAGGCAGCGACGGGTCTGGGCGGCGGAGAGCACGAACATCGGGCGCACCTTCTTGCGGGAGGGGTGAGGGAACCCTCGTGAGGCCGGTAGCCGGCGGACGACGCGCGCATTATACGCAGCCGCCGCGCCGCGGCAAAACCCGCCCCTGCCGCGCAGGGCGATCTCGGCCGGGCCTGAGGCGAGGCGCCGGCCACAAGCCGTAGAGGAGGGGCTACGCCAGGACGGCGTCGCTAGCGTACCCGCCGGTATTACACGGCGCCTCCTCGAGGGTCCGGCTCCGGGGGATTGTCGACGCAGCCACCCCGAGGGATACCGCTATCGGCGCTAACCTCGTGCTGTCGGGGCCGCGCGGCCCCGACAGCGGCCGAGGTCGCCCTAGACCTGGCGGGCCTGGTGGGCCGCCCCCAGCTCCCGGCCCTTCATCGCCTCATGGACATCCTCGAGGCTCGCGGGATCATCGATGGTCGAGGGAATGCCGAACTCCTGGCCATCGGCGATATTGCGCAGCAGCTTGCGCAGGATCTTGCCGGAGCGGGTCTTGGGCAGGCGATCCACCACCAGCACCTGCTTGAAGCAGGCGATGGGGCCGATGCGCTCCCGTACCCGCTCGATGAGCTCGTTCTCGAGGGCCAGCTCGTCGCCATCGAAACCGTCCTTGGGAATGACCAGCCCCACCGGCACCTGGCCCTTGAGGGCGTCGTGGATGCCGATCACGGCGCATTCGGCGACCGCCGGGTGCGCCCCGACCACCTCCTCCATCTCGCCGGTGGAGAGCCGGTGACCGGCCACGTTGATGACGTCGTCGGTGCGCCCCATGATGAACAGGTAGCCGTCCTCGTCGAAGTAGCCCCCGTCACCGGTCAGGTAGTAGCCGGGGAAGGCTGCCATGTAGGCGCTGTGAAAGCGCCGTGGATCGCGCCAGATGCCCGTCAGGCAACCGGGCGGCATGGGCTGCTTGATCACCACGCTGCCCTGCTCCAGGGCCGGGGCCGGCTGGCCCTCCCGGTCGAGGATCTGCACGTCGAAGCCCGGCACCGGCACGGTGGCCGAACCGGCCTTGGTAGGCATCGGCTCGAGCCCCTGCAGGTTGGCGGCGATCGGCCAGCCCGTTTCGGTCTGCCACCAGTGGTCGACCACCGGCACCGGCAGCAGGTCCTCCAGCCAGTGGAAGGTCGGCGGATCCAGGCGCTCGCCGGCCAGGTACAGCGCCTTCAGGCAGGAGATATCGTGCTCGGCGAGCCGCTTGCCCTCCGGGTCCTCCTTCTTGATGGCGCGAAAGGCGGTGGGCGCGGTGAAGAACCCCTTCACCCGGTATTCGGCGATCAATCGCCAGAAGGCACCGGCATCGGGGGTGCGCACCGGCTTGCCCTCGTAGACCACGGTGGTACAGCCCCGCAACAGGGGCGCATAGACAATATAGGAATGGCCGACGACCCAGCCCACGTCGGAGGCAGAGAAGAACACCTCCCCCGGCACCATGTCGTAGACGACCTCCATGGAGTAGTGCAGCGCCACGCCGTAGCCGCCGGTATCCCGGACCACGCCCTTCGGCTTGCCGGTGGTGCCCGAGGTATACAGCACGTAGAGCGGGTCGGTGGCCTTCACCGCCACGCACTCCGCCGGCGTCGCACCCTCCACCAGGGTGGCCCAGTCATGGTCGATGGCCCCGAGCTCGGCCCGATGCTGCTCGCGCTGCAACACCACGCAGGCCTCGGGCTTGTGCGCGCTCTGGGCGATGGCCTCGTCGACGATGGGCTTGTAGGGCAGCACCCGGTCGACCTCGATGCCGCAGGACGCGGCAACCACTACCCTCGGCTCGGCGTCCTCAATGCGCACGGCGAGCTCGTGGGGCGCGAAGCCGCCGAAGACCACCGAATGCACCGCCCCGAGACGGGCACAGGCGAACATGGCCACCAGGGCCTCGGGGACCATGGGCATGTAGATGATGACGCGGTCGCCCTTCTCGACGCCGAGCTGCCTCAGGGCGCCGGCGAAACGGGCCACCTCGTCGCGCATCTCGCGATAGCTCAGGGTCCGCTTGCTGCCGGTGACCGGCGAGTCCCAGTGCACGGCCGCCTGGTCCCCCCGCCCCTGCTCGACGTGGTGGTCCAGCGCCGCGTGACAGAGGTTGAGCTCGCCGTCCTCGTACCAGCGGGCATGCCCCTGGTCGTCATAGCCCAGCACGGTCTGCGGCGGGGTGAACCAGGGGAGTCGTCGGGCCTGTTCGGCCCAGAAGGCCTCGGGCTGGTCGATAGAACGACGGAATTCGCTGCGATATGCGGTCATGGACATCCTGCCTGTTGCGCGGGTGGCTCGATGGATTGTTGACACTCTAGAACAGCGTATCGAGAAAAACCTCAGACAAAGGGCTAATCTTCGACAAAAGAACGACAGACCGACGACCATTGTCGACAACGACCACTGGAGCGACCACGACACCGCCGGGAAACCGACATGGACGCAACCGGTGGCGCGGCCAACGGTGCGCTATAATTGAGTGATGGCTGAATCAGGAAACGAAAAGGAAGGGAACCACCGGCCAGCAGGACGCCGAACCATCACGACATCGGGGGGCCTCGCCGGCGAACAGGGATCACGCGCCGCGGGCCCGAACACGCGGGGGTGACACAAGATGAGCGACTCGCAGCGCCGGGTATCGCACCTGCTGGAGGGGGGTGACGTGGTGATCGATCAGGCCAGCGCCCTGCTCAAGGCGATGGCCAACGACAACCGCTTGCGCATCCTTTGCCTGCTGGACGGCACGGAGCTGTCGGTGACCGAACTCAACCGCCGCCTGGCCCTGAGCCAGTCGGCGCTGTCCCAGCACCTCGCCATCCTCAGGCGCGAGGACCTGGTCACCACCCGGCGGGCCTCCCAGACCATCTACTACTCCCTCAACGGCGAGCGGGCGCGCATCATCCTCGACGCCCTGGGACGGCTCGGCCTGCCGGACTGACGCGGCTCCCGGCCGGGCTCAGCGCTTCTGCCAGCCGCTGGCATCCAGCAGCTCCAGCCCGCGCTGGGCCCCGTGTTCCACGCCCCGGGAAATCGCCAGCCCCAGGCGCTCGGACAGGCTCTGGCGACGCTCCAGGCGCACCGACACCACCCGGGCGTCCTCCAGCCGCGTGGCCAGGTAGGCTTCGCTGGTGCCAAGCTCGTCGACCAGGCCTCGCGCCAGGGCATCCTGCCCGTACCAGACCTCGCCGGTGGCCACCGCCTCGATGTCCAGCGCCGGGCGACGCTCGGCCACATAGCGCTTGAAGAGGCCATGGATGGTCTCGAGGTCCTCGAGAAACTTCTCGCGGCCCTCCTCGGTATTCTCGCCGAGCACCGTCAGGGTGCGTTTGTAGCGCCCCGCCGTGAGCACCTCCACATCGATGTCATGGCGTTTCAGCAAGCGGTGCACATTGGGCAGTTGTGCCACCACGCCGATGGATCCCAGCACCGCAAAGGGCGCAACGCGCAGCCGGTCGGCACAGCAGGCCATCAGGTAGCCGCCGCTGGCGGCCACCTTGTCCACGCACACCGTGGTCGTGAGCCCGGCTTCCCGCAGCCGGTCCATCTCCGCGGCGGCATGGCCATAGGCATGGACCAGGCCGCCGGCCGACTCCAGCCGCACGACCACCTCGTCGGCCTCGCCGGCAACATCCAGCACCGCCGAGACCTCCTCGGCGAGCCGCCCGGTGGCACTGGCCTTGAGATCGCCGTGGAAGTCGAGCACCCAGACCGTGGGGGTGGCCCCGGACTCGGCGGGAACATGGCGCTTGCCGCGGGCCTTGTCGTCACGCCGGAAGGCCTTGACCAGCCGCTTCCTCGCACCCGGCTCACTGGCCGCCAGCTGCAGCCGCCGGTGGCGCCGCCGGCGGCTGTCGTTGAGTTCCTCGACCCGCAGGCGGACACGCTCGCCCTCGGCGCCACGGGCGCGCAACACCGCCAGGACCACCAGCAGGGTGATGCCCGCCACGGCCAGCAACTGGGCCAGGAACATGCCGTAATCCGTCAGCCATTCGTTCACCGCTCACCTCCTCCCGAAGTCCGCTTCCATCCTGCCCATGGTGCCGCCACCGCACAAGCCGCCTTGATTAAAACAGATGTTTTAAATAGGCTCCCTGAACGCATGCCCCCGACGACCCGCGGAGACCGCACCGATGTCCGACACCACCCTCGACAAGCTCCATGCCCGTTTCGATCCTGAAGCCGCCCAGGGCATGGACGAGGTCTTTCAGTTCCATTTCAGCGATGCCGGCGACCACTACCTGGTGGTCAAGGAGGGCACCCTGGAGGTCTGCGAAGGCGAGCACGACGACCCCTCGGTGAGCCTCAGCCTCAGTACCGAGACCCTGCGCGGCGTGATGAAGGGCGAGATCAGCGGCATGGGCGCCTTCATGAGCGGCAAGCTGAAGGCCACCGGCAACGTCATGCTGGCCACTCGCTTGGGTAGCCTGTTCCCGGCCGACTGACGCCGCCCGTCCTCAGCGACGGGCCCCGACCTCGGCCAGATGCGTCTCGATCAGGGCCCGCGAGATGGAGTACAGCGGTGGCAGCTGGGGCAGCCGCGTCGGCGAGAACCAGGCGGCGTCGCTGATCTCCTGGCCATCGATGCGGATGCGGCGACTGGCCGCCTCAGCGAAGAAGCCCAGCATCAGGGAGTGGGGAAACGGCCAGGCCTGGCTGCGGAAGTAGCGCAGCCGCCCCACCGCCAGCCCCACCTCTTCGTGGATCTCCCGCCGGACCGCCTCCTCGGCGGCCTCCCCCGGCTCGATGAAGCCGGCCAGGGTGGAATAGCGCCCCGGCGGGAAGCGCGGGCTGCGGGCCAGCAGCAGGGCATCGCCGTGAGTCACCAGGGTGATGATGCACGGCGAGATGCGCGGGTAATTGCGATGGCCGCAGTGCGCACAGTGCATGGCGAACTCGCGATCCAGGCGTGCAGCGCGGGCCCCGCAACAGCCACAGAAGCGGTGATGGCGGAGCCAGGCGCCCACCTGCAGGGCCGTGGAGACCAGCGGGTACCAGGACTCCGGCAGCTGCGCCAGCCAGGCGCGCCCTTCCGGCCAGTCGTCCCCCGCGGCCGCCTCCAGGGAAAGCGCCACGGGCTCGTCCCGCCACCAGCACAGCGGCTGCATCGCGGCCGTCCACGGCTGCTCCGCCTGCAGGGGGCCGCCCCCCGGCCCGGGCGCGATGCGCCCCTCGGCCAGGCGGATCACCCGCCCCGAGGCCTCGGCGTGGGGCAATTCCCGACGCAGCATCAGGCCGGCGCCTCGGGGCTGGCGGGCCAGCCCTCCAGGCCGTCCCAGCGGCACTCGCCGGCGGCCTCGCGGATGCGCGCCAGCTTGTCGCGATGAGCCGCGAGTTCCGCCTCGTCGGGGGCCTGCACGCGCAGCTGCCCCGGCGACAGCGACAGCCGGCGGATCGCCATGCCGCCGCTGTTGTCGAGCTCGCCCTCGCCGCCGGCGGAGGCATCAAGCGACAATGCCGTCTGGCCGCCGGTCATCGCCAGGTAGACGTCGGCGAGGATCTCGGCATCCAGCAGGGCGCCGTGCAGCACCCGGTGACCGTTCTCGATCTCGTAGCGCTTGCACAGGGCATCCAGATTGTTGCGCTGGCCGGGGTGCTTGTCGCGGGCCATCTGCAGGGTATCGAGGATCCGGCAGTGGTCGGCCACCGGCCCCAGGCGCGGCTCGCCCCGGACGGCATTGAGCCGGCCCAGCTCGTGGTCGATGAAGCCCACGTCGAAGGGCGCGTTGTGGATCACCAGCTCGGCGCCCTCGATGAAGGCCCAGAAGGCATCGGCGACCTCGGCGAACACCGGCTCATCGGCGACCCGCTCGTTGGTGATGCCGTGGACCGCCATCGCCTCGGCCTCGATGTCGCGCTGGGGATTGATGTACTGGTGGTAGGTATTGCCGGTCAGGCGGCGGTTGACCATCTCCACCGCCCCGATCTCGATCAGCCGGTGGCCGTCCTTGGGGTCGATGCCGGTGGTCTCGGTATCCAGGATGATCTGCCGCATGGCGTTGCGTCTCGTGCTCGATGTTCAAAGGGACACCGGGGCCGTCAGGCCCCGGCCAGCATTTCGTCGATGGCCTCGTTGGCCAGGGCATCGGCCCGCTCGTTGCCCGGGTGGCCGCTGTGGCCCTTGACCCAGTGCCAGTCGATGGCGTGGCGATGGGTCTCTGCGTGGAGGGAACGCCACAGCTCGGCATTCTTGACTGGTTGTCGCGAGGCGGTCTTCCAGCCCCGCTTGATCCAGCCATGGATCCATTCGGTGATGCCGCGGCGCAGGTACTCGGAATCGGTCCATAGCGCCACATGACAGGGGCGCTTGAGTTCGCGCAGGGCCATGAGGGCGGCCATCAGCTCCATGCGGTTGTTGGTGGTCTCGGCCTCGGCCCCCTTGAGGGCCTTCTCGTGACGCCCACTGCGCAGCAGCGCACCCCAGCCGCCCGGCCCCGGGTTGCCGCGACAGGCGCCATCGGTATAGATCGTCACCTCGCCGAGCGCCACGCGCTGTGGTCTGTCAGTCACCCTCGGTCACCCTTTCCGGTTGCGGTCCGAACTGCCGCGAGGCATTGCCCAGCGCGGAGCCGGCCAGGGGCCCCGGGAAGACCACCCGGTCGCGGCGTGTCTGGGCCAGCTGGGAGCGGCGCCGGGCATGGATCATGTAGCAGTCGCCCAGCGGCAGATTGTGCCGCCGGCCCAGGGTCTCCAGCATGGCGTTATGGGCGGTGCCGCCAGGCAGACGAAAGCCGCAGTAGTCTACCCGCTGGGCCTCGAAATCGACAAACGCCAGCCAGTCACTGAGCCGCCCCGGCGTCCGCCAGCGCCCCCGCCAGGGCAGGTGCCGGCGACGCCCCGGCCACAGGCGGCTCCAGCCGGCCACACCGAAGGGCGCCCAGCCGAACAGGATCAGGTGGCCGTCATCGTCGGTCACCCGCGCCGCCTCCTGCAGCAGGTGATGGGGATCCGGGACCACCTCGAGCAGGTGATGAATCACCACCAGGCTCAGGCAGCCGTCGGGCAGGGGCAGGGCATCGGGGGGACAGACCAGGGGCGCGTCCCCCTCCGCCAGTTCGACCGTGGGCGACCAGCGCAGGAAGTGGCGCACCGGGCACATGTCGGCCAGGGCCGGGGCCATGCCGAGCTCCAGGCCGTGGGCGCCGAACCAGCGCTCGCACAGCGGCCCCAGGCAAGCGCGCTCGGCGCGCCAGACGCTCCGCCCACCGGGACTCGCCCAGTAACGGCGTCCCTCGCGTACCAGGCGGGCCAGGGCCATCGCATCCTGCGAATTTGACATGTTGCGCTCTTCTCTCCAAAGTACTCGATTTTGCAAAACATCGATTCAAGGCGCCAGCGGCTCCGTCGAGACCAGCCTAGGCGCGAGGACTCCGAGCCCATGTTGAGCGTGACACCGATTCCCGCCTTTAGCGACAACTATATCTGGATGCTTCGGCAGGACACGAGCGCCGATGTCTGCGTCGTGGACCCCGGTGATGCCGACCCCGTGATCGAGTGGCTGGAGCGCGAGGGGCTCAACCTGGGCTGCGTGCTGATCACCCACCACCACCCCGACCATACCGGCGGCCTGCCGGCGCTGATCCAGCGCTACGCGCCGCGGGTCATCGGCCCCCACAATCCCGATATCCAGGGCATCGACGAGCGGGTCGGCGCCGGGGACGAGGTGCGCGTGATGGGCCGGTTGTTCGAAGTCCTCGAGGTGCCCGGCCACACCCTGGATCATATCGCTTTCTTCACCGCCGGTATCCCGCCGCTGCTGCTCTGCGGCGATACCCTGTTCAGCGCCGGCTGTGGACGTCTGTTTGAAGGGACTCCCGAGCAGATGCACGCCTCGCTGGCACGCCTCCAGGGCCTGCCCGAGGACACCCTGGTCTTCGCGGCCCACGAGTACACCCTGGCGAACCTGCGCTTCGCCAAGGCCGCGGACCCGGACAACCCCGACGTGGATGCCGCCGAGCAGGAATGCCGGCGGGCCCGGGAGCTCGATCGCCCCACACTGCCCAGCACCATCGGGCGCGAGCGGCGCATCAACCCTTTCCTGCGTTGTGACGACGCCGGCGTGCGCCGGGCCGCCTCGGCCCACGGCGACACCGACAGCCCCGTCGCCACTTTCGCCACCCTGCGCGCCTGGAAAGATTCCTTCTGAGACACCACACCCGATGGACGCCGCCCCCGCCGCAGGCCGGCGGGCCGGCGTGCGCCCAGGAGGCCAGCGAATGACCTATCATACCCGCCGACGACTCCTCGGATTCGCCAGCACCCTCGCCATGACCGGGGCCCTGCTGGCCAATGGCGCCTACAGTCAGGCGTCGACCCTGCCGAAGGACCGGTTGGCCGCGGACACCCCCGCCTTTACCAGCGGCTCCCGTGGCAAGCCCGCCGGCGGTCGGCATTTCTGGAACAGCCTCGACCTGGAGCCCAGCGATGCCTGGTCGCGCCTGCGCGAGAGCTTCCAGTGGCAGGACCAGTGGCAGTATGGCGCCGGCCATGCGCGGGTCCAGCACTGGATCGACGAGTACAGCGCCAGCCCCCACAACATCGTCGCGATCACCAAGCGGGCCCGCCCGTGGCTGGCCTGGATCCTCGAGCGTGTCGAGTCCCGGGGACTGCCCGGCGAGATCGCCCTGATCCCCTTCGTGGAAAGCTCCTTCGACCCCCACGCCCGCAGCCGCTTCGGGGCCGCCGGCCTGTGGCAGATCATGCCACGCACCGGCGACGCCCTGGGCCTGCGGCGCAACGGTGCCTGGGACGGACGCCTCGACGTGGTGCGCTCGACCCAGGCGGCGCTCGACTATATCGAGCTGCAGGCCGACCAGTGGTACGAGGGCGATATCGAGCTCTCGCTGGCCGCCTACAACGCCGGCGCGGGCACGGTGAACCGGGCGCGGCGCATCGCGCTGTCCCGGGGGCATGAGGGCCACTACTGGGACCTCGAGCTGCCGGCGGAGACCATGGACTATGTCCCCAAGCTGCTGGCCATTGCCGCGATCATCGCCGAGCCGGAGCGCTATGATGTCGCCCTGCCGGAGATCGCTGCCGAGCCGGCCTTCGCCCGGGTGCGCGTCACCCGCACGCTGCGGCTCGGCGAGGCGGCCCGCCTGGCCGGCGTGCCCCGCGGCCAGCTCGCCGACCTCAACCCCGGCCTGCGCAGCGAATCGGCCCGCCCCGGCCAGGTCCGCGAACTGCTGGTGCCGGTGGACGGCGCCGAGCGCCTGGTGACGGCCCTGGACACGGTCACTCCCCCGTCCCGGGGTGGCGACGCGATCCATGTCGTGCAGCGCGGCGACACCCTGTCCGCCATCGCCACCCGGCATGCCGTGGCCATCTCCGACCTGGCCCGCTGGAACGACATCCAGCGGGTCGACGCTTTACAACCCGGCCAGCAGCTGACACTTTCCGGTAGATGATGACGGGGCTCGCCCCCTCCTTGGAACAAGGATCTTCCGATGCGATCGA
Organism: Halomonas nitroreducens; assembly: GCF_003966155.1. Classification (GTDB taxonomy): domain Bacteria; phylum Pseudomonadota; class Gammaproteobacteria; order Pseudomonadales; family Halomonadaceae; genus Halomonas; species Halomonas nitroreducens. The sequence goes on along the minus strand of NZ_RXNS01000006.1, from coordinate 32,750 downwards.
CCGTGCTGCTGATGACGGCCCTGGCGGCCGGCCCTGCCCTGGCCGCCAGTCCCGACGAGGTACCCACTCGCCATGCCCTCGCCCTCTACGGCGAGCCGGCGCTTCCCGCGGACTTCTCCCACTTCCCCCATGCCGACCCCGACGCGCCGGTGGGCGGCACCCTGACCCGGGCGGCCACCGGCAGCTTCGACTCCACCAACCCCTTCATCATCCAGGGCACGCCGGCCACGGGCCTCAACGCGATCTACGACACCCTGCTGGTCGCCAACCCGGACGAGCCGTTCACCATGTACGGGCTGCTGGCCGAGGGCATCCGGCTGGACCCCGACCGCCAGTGGCTCGAGTTTGACCTGCACCCCGAGGCGCGCTTCCACGACGGCACCCCGGTGACCGCCGAGGACGTGATCTTCAGCTTCGAGACCCTCACCGAGAAGGGCCAGCCCTTCTACGGGGCCTACTACGCCGATGTCACCGAGGTCCGCGCGGTGGACGAGGACACCGTGCACTTCGACCTGGCCGCCAGCGAGTCCCGGGAGTTGCCGCTGATCCTCGGCCAGCTGCCTGTGCTGCCGGCCCACTACTGGGAGGGGCGGGACTTCGAGGCCACCACCCGGGAGGCCCTGCTGGGCTCCGGTCCCTACCGGATCGCCCAGGTCGACCCGGGCCGGCGTATCGTCTATGAGCGGGTCGAGGACTACTGGGGGCAGGCCCTGCCGGTGAACCGCGGCCGCCACAACATCGAGCGCCTGGTGTTCGACTACTACCGAGACCAGACCGTGGCCCTGGAGGCCTTCAAGGCCGGCAACCTCGACATGCGCATCGAGTCCAGCGCCCGCAACTGGGCCACCGCCTACGACTTCCCCGCTGCCGAGGCCGGCTTCGTCCAGCGCCTGGAGGTGCCGGACGGCCAGCCGGCGGGCATGCAGGCTTATGTCATCAACCTGCGCCGGGACAAGTTCCAGGACATGCGCGTCCGCGAGGCCCTCAACCTGGCCTTCGACTTCGAGTGGCTGAACCAGAACCTCTTCTACGGGGCCTACGAGCGCACCCGCAGCTACTTCGAGAACTCCGAGATGGCCGCCGAGGGCCTGCCCGGCGAGGGCGAGCTGGCGCTGCTCGAGCCGCACCGCGAGGCGCTGCCCGAGCGGGTCTTCGAGGGCCCCCTGCCGGTCGAGCACCCCGACGGGCTGCGTCCACGGCTGAGGAGGGCCCTCGACCTGCTGCGCGAGGCCGGCTACGAGTCCCGCGACGGCACCCTGGTCGACGCGCAGAGCGGCCAGCCCCTGACCCTGGAGGTGCTGCTGTTCGACACCCAGTTCGAGCGCGTCGTCCAGCCCCTGCTGCGCAACCTCGCGCGGCTCGGGGTCCAGGGCGACATCCGCATCGTCGACGTCAACCAGTATCTCAACCGCCTGCGCAGCTTTGATTACGACATCATCGTGGGCAGCTTCCCGCAGTCCGCCAACCCCGGCAACGAGCAGCGCGAGTTCTGGGGCAGCGAGTATGCCGACGCCCCCCAGAGCCGCAACCTGATCGGCCTGCAGGACCCGGTGATCGATGACCTGGTGGACCGGCTGATCGCCGCCGACTCCCGGGAGGCGCTGGACACCGCCGCCCAGGCCCTGGACCGGGTCCTGCGCTGGGGCTTCTACGTGATCCCCCAGTGGCACCTGGACGCGACGCGCATCGCCGTGTGGGACAAGTTCGGCTGGCAGGAGCCCTTCCCGCACTACAACCTGGACCTGGATGCCTGGTGGGTCGATCCCCAGCGCGCCGCCGAGATCGAGAGCCGACAGCGCAATCGGTGAGTGAGGTGCGAGGTGCGAGGTGTGAGGTGTGAGGTGTGAGGTGTGAGGTGTGAGGTGTGAGGTGTGAGGTGTGAGGTGTGAGGTGTGAGGTGTGAGGTGTGAGGTGTGAGGTGTGAGGTGTGAGGTGTACCAGAGCATGAGGCACGGGGCGGGCATCCCCTCACTCTTCACGCCTCGCTCCTTTCACCGTGCCCCGTGCCCTTGACGTACGACATCTGGACATAATTGCTAAGGACACGCCGTGGCCGCCTATGTACTGCGCCGCATTCTGCTGATGATCCCCACCCTGCTGGGCATCATGCTGCTCAACTTCATCATCGTCCAGGCCGCCCCGGGCGGCCCCATCGACCAGATGCTGGCCCGCTTCGAGGGTCTCTCCAGCCAGGCCAGCACGCGCCTGGAGGGCGGCGGCGGCGACGTCACCGCCAGCGGCGAGTCGCGGGGCGCGCGAGGGGTACCCCAGGCGTTCATCGATCGCCTGGAGACCCAGTTCGGCTTCGACCAGCCGGCCCACGAGCGCTTTTTCGGGATGCTCGCCGACTACGCCACCTTCGACCTCGGCGAGAGCTTCTTCCTCGGCCAGAAGGTCACCACCCTGATGCTCGACCGACTGCCGGTCTCGATCTCGCTGGGGCTCTGGACCACCCTGCTGGTCTACCTGGTGTCCATCCCGCTGGGCATCCGCAAGGCCCTGACCCACGGTTCGCGGTTCGACGTCTGGACCTCGGGGCTGGTCATCGTCGGCTACGCGATCCCCGGCTTCCTGTTCGCCATCCTGCTGATCGTGCTGTTCGCCGGCGGCAGCTACTGGGACGTCTTCCCGCTGCGCGGCCTGACCTCGCCGGACTTCGCCGACCTCGGCCCCTGGGGCAAGGTGAAGGACTACTTCTGGCATATCACCCTGCCCGTGGTGGCCTCGGCGATAGGCAGCTTCGCCACCCTGACCATGCTGACCAAGAACAGCTTCCTCGACGAGGTGCACAAGCAGTACGTGCTGACCGCCCGGGCCAAGGGGGCCAGTGACCGCCGGGTCCTCTACGGCCACGTGTTCCGCAACGGCATGCTGATCATCATCGCCGGCCTGCCCTCGGCGCTGGTCGGCATCTTCTTCACCGGCTCGCTGCTGATCGAGGTGATCTTCTCCCTCAACGGCCTCGGCCTGCTCGGCTTCGAGGCGGTGATGCAGCGCGACTACCCGGTGATCTTCGGCACTCTCTACCTGTACACCCTGATCGGGCTGGTACTGAAGCTGATCTCGGATTTGACCTACGTGTGGGTCGACCCGCGCATCGACTTCGAGACCCGGGAGTCCTGACCATGACGCGCCTCTCCGCCCGGCTGTCGCCGATCGCCCGTCGCCGCCTCGCCACCTTCCACGGCAACCGTCGCGCCCGGCTGTCGCTGTGGGTCTTCCTGCTCCTGTTCGTGGTCAGCCTCGGCGCCGAGCTGGTCGCCAACGACCGGCCGCTGCTGATGCAGTATCAGGGGCAGTGGTACGTCCCTCTGCTCGTCGACTACCCCGATACCGAGTTCGGCGGCTTCCTGCCCACCCCCGCGGACTACCGGGATCCCTACATCCAGGAGACCATCGAGGCCGAGGGCTGGATCCTCTGGCCGCCCATCCCCTTCGCCTACGACACCCTGGACATGGGCCTGTCGCATCCGGCGCCCTCCCCGCCGGACGCCCGGCACTGGCTGGGCACCGACGACCAGGGCCGCGACGTGCTGGCCCGGGTGATCTACGGCTTTCGCCTCTCGGTAATCTTCGCCCTGGTGCTGACCATCGGCTCGATGATCCTCGGGGTGGTGATCGGCGGCGTCCAGGGCTACTTCGGCGGCAAGGTCGACCTGATCGGCCAGCGGCTGATCGAGATCTGGTCCGGCCTGCCGGTGCTCTTCCTGCTGATCATCCTGGCGAGCCTGGTCGAGCCCAACCTCTGGTGGCTGCTGGGCATCATGCTGCTGTTCTCCTGGCTGGGGCTGGTCGACGTGGTGCGTGCGGAGTTCCTGCGCGCGCGCAACCTGGAATACGTGCGCGCCGCCCGGGCCATGGGCCTGCCCTCGCGCCTGATCATGTGGCGCCACGTGCTGCCCAACGCCATGGTCGCCACCCTGACCTTCATCCCCTTCCTGTTCACCGGTGCCATCACCACCCTGACCGCCCTGGACTTCCTGGGTTTCGGCCTGCCGCCGGGCTCGCCCTCGCTCGGCGAGCTGGTGGCCCAGGGCAAGAACAACCTCCAGGCCCCCTGGCTCGGCATCACCGCCTTCCTGACCCTGGCGGTGATGCTGTCCCTGCTGGTGTTCATCGGCGAGGGGCTGCGCGATGCCTTCGACCCGCGGCATATCCAGCATGCCGGCGACGCACGCCAAAGGACGCCAAGCGATGCCTGATACGCCCCTCTTCCGCCTCGATGCGCTGACCATTGCCTTCGACGGCTCGCCGGTGGTCGAGGACCTCTCCCTGGCCGTGCACCCTGGCGAGACCCTGGCCCTGGTCGGCGAGTCCGGCTCCGGCAAGTCGGTCTCGGCCCTCGGCGCCCTCGGCTTGCTGCCCCGCAACGCCGAGGTGCGCGGCGGGCGCCACCTCGGCGACACCGACCTGGCCCGCCTGACACGCCGCCAGTGGCAGGCGCTGCGCGGCGGCCAGGTGGGCTTCGTCTTCCAGGAGCCGATGACCTCGCTGAACCCCCTGCAGACCGTGGCCAAGCAGATCGCTGAGACCCTGCGCCTGCACCAGGGCCTGTCGGGCCCCGCGGCCCGGCGACGCTGCCGAGAGCTGCTCGAGCAGGTCCGGCTGCCCCGCGCCGAGGAAATCCTCGAGGCCTGGCCCCACCAGCTCTCCGGAGGCCAGCGCCAGCGGGTGATGATCGCCATGGCCATCGCCAACCGCCCCCGGCTGCTGATCGCCGACGAGCCCACCACGGCCCTGGACGTCACCGTCCAGCGCGAGATCCTGGCGCTGCTCGCCGAGCTGCGCGACGCCCATGGCATGGGCATGCTGTTCATCACCCATGACCTCAACCTGGTCCGCCGCCATGCCGACCGGGTCTGCGTCATGCATCATGGCCGGCTCCAGGAGAGCGGCGAGGTGGCCAGCGTCTTCGCCGCGCCCCAGAGCCCCTACACCCGGGACCTGCTGGAGGCGGAGCCCGCCGGACGCCCCGAGCCCGTCGGCGCCCAGGCGCCGCTGCTCAGCGCCCGGGGCCTCGGGGTGCGCTTCGAGCGCCCCAAGCGCCTGTTCCGTCGCCGCCCCCCGGCCTTCGAGGCCGTCAAGCCCCTCGACCTGACGGTAGCCCCCGGCGAGACCCTGGGCATCGTCGGCGAGTCGGGATCGGGCAAGACCACCCTGGCGCTGGCGCTGCTGCGCCTGACCGGCAGCCAGGGCGAGATCGACTTCGACGGCGAACGCCTGGACCGGCTCCACGGCAACGCCCTGCGCCGACGCCGTCGGCGCCTCCAGGTGGTCTTCCAGGACCCCTATGGGTCGCTGTCGCCTCGCCTGCCCGTGGCCGACATCGTCAGCGAGGGCCTGCGCTTCCACCACCCGGAGCTGTCCCGGGAGGAGGTCGAGCGTCGGGTCCGCGACACCCTGCGCGAGGTCGGCCTGCCGGAGCAGTGTGCCGCCCGCTACCCCCACGAGTTCTCCGGTGGGCAGCGCCAGCGCATCGCCGTCGCGCGGGCCATCATCCTCGAACCCGAGCTGCTGGTCCTCGACGAGCCCACCTCCGCCCTGGACCGCACCGTGCAGAAGCAGCTGGTCGCCCTGCTGCGGGAGCTGCAGCGGCGCCGCGGGCTGAGCTACCTGTTCATCAGCCACGACCTTGCGGTGGTCCGCGCCATGGCCCACCGCATCCTGGTGCTCAAGGACGGCGAGGTCATGGAGAGCGGTGACTGCCTGGAGGTCCTGGAGCACCCTGCCACCGACTACACTCGCGCCCTGGTGGAGGCCGCCGGCTTGACGCCCGTCCGGGCCTGAGGGGCCAAGGTCACCCGGCTGGGTTCGCGCCACCGCCCTTTCCTCCGTGCCCTGCGAGGCCACCGCCGGCATCCTGCGCCAGGCGCGCAGGGCCGACAGACATGCCCGGGCTTGGCGTGATGACGCCCGGCCCGTTGTCACGGTAGCCGCACATGACGCTCGGCAAGGCCGCAAGATAACGGTATAAATATCCCGGACGTGCACGACGCCCCGGTCCCCTCGGCGATGGCCTGGCCAGGCAGCCACAGCGCCGTCACAGGCCTGACGGTCTTGCCCCGCCTAGCCCCACGACGCCTGCCGCCGGGCGGCATGCTCCGGCCTGGCCTATACTGGGCTCCTGTCGGCACCGCCCTGGAGGGATCCATGCGCCGAACCTCGCTCTCGTTCTGCTGGTCCCTGCTGTGGCTGTTGTCGGTGGCCCCCATGGCGCCGGCCCTGGCCTCGGCGCAGCCCCTCGAGACGGGATGGGAATACCGCTGGGGCGATTCGCCCCGGCTCGCCGACGGCACTCCGGCCTGGACAAGGCCCGGTGCCGGCGAGGCCGCCTGGCGGCCGATCGCCTTCCCCTCCAACCCACCGGATCGCCGGGACCGGCAGCATGTCTGGTTCCGCGTCCCGCTGCCCGACGGGGCCTGGCGGGATCCGGTGCTCTACATCTACAGCGTCGACCTGAACGTCGAGGCCTACCTCGACGGCCAGCGGATCTACCGCCATGGCTCCTTCGATGCCGAGGGTGAGGGCCTCTTCGCCGGCTGGCCCTGGCACATGATCGAACTGCCTCAAGACTTCGCCGGCCGGTCCCTGTATTTCCGGGTCTTCTCCGACTACACCGACATCGGCCTGTGGGGCGAGGTCAAGCTGATGGAACGCGCCGAGCTGCTGGAGCACGAAGCCGCCCAGGCCAGGCGCCACGGCCATGCCCTGACGCTGATCATGATCGACATCGACCATTTCAAGCACTTCAACGATGACTTCGGCCACGAGGCCGGGGACACGGTGCTGGCCGGGGTCGCGAGCTGCCTGGTCCAGCACTTTCGCGAGGCCGACGTGGTCTGCCGGCTGGGCGGCGAGGAGTTCGTCATGCTACTCACCGGCGCCGATGCCGACGCCGCCCGGCGCCGGGTCGATGCCTTGATGGCCCGGCTGGCCGGCACCGTCTATCACTACCGCGATGCGACCCTGGGGCCAATCAGCGTCTCCTGCGGCATCGCCTCCTACCCGTCCCATGCCGACGAGCCCCTGACCCTGGTCGGGCTCGTCGACAAGGCCCTGTATGCCGCCAAGCACGGGGGGCGGGACGCACTCACGTCTACGCCTGACGCCGGCTCAGAACAGCGCCACTTCGCCCTCGGTGAGCTCCCGCCACTCGCCGGGCGCCAGCGTCGGGTCGAGACGCAGGGGCCCCACCGACTCGCGATGCAGGGCCTCGACATGGTTGCCGATGGCCGCGAACATCCGCCGCACTTGGTGATAGCGCCCCTCGGTGATGGTCAGGCGGGCCTGCCGGGCATCGAGCAGCTCGAGCTCGGCGGGTCGGGTCACGGCCTCCTCGCCCTCGAGCCAGAGCCCCTCGGCGAAGGCGGCCACCGCCCGCTCGGCTTCCTCTTCCGCCAAGGGGCGCGCCAGGGTCGCCACATAGACCTTGGCGCAGGCCCGCTTCGGCGAGGTGACCCGATGGGACCACTGGCCGTCATCGGTCAGCAGCAGCAGGCCGGTGGTCTCGACATCCAGCCGCCCCACCGGCTGCAGCCGCTCCGCCTTGGGCGCCTCGACCAGGTCCACCGCCCGGGGATACAGGCCACGGCGCGCCGTGCACTCCACACCGACCGGCTTGTGCAGCATGATATGGCGCAGCCCCACCAGGGCCAGGGGCATGCCGTTCCAGGTGACGCGGTCCTCGTCCCCGACATGCCTGGCGCCCTTCTTCTCGGGCTCGCCGTTGACGGTCACCTCGCCGCGGGACAGCGCCCGCTTGGCCAGGCCCCGGGTGAGTTCGGTGCTCTCCGACAGGAAACGGTCCAGGCGCATCAGCTCCCCACCCCGTCGGCCAGAGCGAAGTGGTCGGCGTCACGCCAGGCCGGGAACTTCTCGCGGAAGGCGGCGAGCTCGTCCAGCGACAGGCGGCCGGTCCTGACGAAGGGCGTGTCCCGCGGCTCGTCGATCAGGGGCTCGCCCTTGGCATCCACCAGCATGGAGTCGCCGGCATAGGCCATGCCCTTGGCGTCCTCGCCCACCCGGTTGACGCCGATCACCGGGCACAAGTTCTCGACGGCCCGGGCCTGCAGCAGCACCCGCCACGGGTGGCGACGGGGGGCCGGCCAGTTGGCCACGCACAGCAGCGCATCGTACTCGAAGTGCTCGCCGGGGGCCGGCTGCTGACGCAGCCAGACCGGGAAGCGCAGGTCATAGCAGACGCTGAGCAGCAGCCGGAAGCCCTTCAGCTCGACGATCACCCGTTCATGGCCCATGGCATAGCGCTCATGCTCGCCGGCCATGCGGAACAGGTGGCGCTTGTCATAGTGCACCAGGCTGCCATCGGGACGCGCCCAGACCAGCCGGTTGAAGTAGTCGCCGTCCTCCACCACGGCCACGCTGCCGGTGATCACGCAGCCGCGACGCCGCGCCTGGTCCTGCAGCCAGGCCACGCTGGCGCTGTCGGCCATCGGCTCGGCCATCTCCCGGGAATTCATGGTGAAGCCGGTGGCGAACATCTCCGGCAGCACGATCAGGTCCGTCTCGGCCCCACCGAGGTCACCAAGGGTCTCCTCGAGCATCCGGCAGTTGGCCTCGGGGTCTTCCCAGCGCAGGTCGCACTGCACCAGGGTGGTTCGAAGTTCGCTCATCGGGGTCTCCATCGGCGCAGGGGTAATCTCCCCAGCCTAACCGAGACGGCCGTGCCACGCAGCCATCGACGGCACAGGGCGAGCGCTGTGATACGCTGCTCGCTGCGGTTGTCCTGAGGCCTTCCGACGATTCACCTGATGATAGCCGACATCATGACACCTTGGCGCCATTTTTGAGGCAAATCCAAACTCCGCGCGAAGTCGCCTCACGCGCCTTGCGTACTGTCATCGGTCTCGGATTGCCGCGACGTTACTCCACATCTTTCGTCTTGGGCATCGTACTAGGAGAAAGCGGCATTGGCCGGCTTATCGCAATTTGCATAGTGTAGCAATGAAACAGTCAGATGCTTTCATTGATGCGACCGAAGAGGTCTCGAAGCCCCCATGCCTCCCACTACCATATTTGACATTCCCACGCCCAGCCTGATTCTCGATCGAGCGAAACTCGTGAGGAACATCCAGCGAATGGCCGATGCGGCCAGGAGCAAGAATGTCGCACTACGTCCCCACCTGAAGACCGCAAAGTCCATTGATGTGGCACGCCTGGCCATGGAAGGACAAGCCGGTGGCGTCGCTGTATCCACGCTGAAAGAGGCCGAGTATTTCGCCAGTCATGGCATCATGGACATCCAGTATGCCGTCTGTATCCTGCCGGATCAGCTGGAGCGAGTCGCCAGCATTCAGCAACAGGGCGCAGATCTCACCCTGATCACCGACAGCGTTGCGGTTACCCGAGCGATCTGCGAGAGGGGCAAGGAACTCGGCGCGAACTTCCTGGTACAGGCCGAACTGGATTGTGGGGAAGGCCGCTCGGGCGTCTTTCCCGACAGTAAGGAGCTTATCGAGATCGCCCGCCTTGCCCACGAGGCCTCTCATGCACGCTTTGCTGGCGTCATGACCCATGCCGGCCATTCCTACCAGTGTCGCTCGATTGCCGAGATCGAGAAGGTCGCCGAAGTGGAGCGTTCTACCGCGGTCAGGGCAGCCGAACGAATCCGTGACCATGGCATCCCGTGCGCCACGGTCAGCATTGGCTCCACCCCGACAGCGCTCCATGCTCGCTCGCTGGATGGCGTGACGGAAGTACGTCCGGGGGTCTACATGTTCGGCGACATGTTCCAGGCACAGATCAACTCCTGCGGTGTCGATGACCTGGCCGTTTCCGTGATCACCGAGGTCTGCAGCCATCACGCCTCGCTGGACAGGTTACTGATCAACGCCGGGGCACTGGCCCTGTCCAAGGACCGCAGTACGGAGAACATGCCAAATGATGTCGGCTTCGGACTGGTGACCGATGCAAGAGGACAACTCCTCAAGCATAAGATGAAGGTGGCCAGAGTCTATCAGGAGCACGGCCAGGTTCCGTTGGTAGAAGGCGTATCGTACGAAGAGTTGCCGGTCGGGACGCGACTTCGCGTCTATCCCAACCATGTCTGCATGACGGCGGCCATGTACAACCACTATCATCTCGTCGACAGCGACAAGGGTGACGGGTGCGAGGTCATCGCCACCTGGCCACGAGTCAACGGATGGTGAAGGCTGGTTCAAGAGGGGCGCCCTGGGCCCCTCTTGAACCAGGAGGGGAAGTCAGTAATCCACCGCCACAGCGTGGCCGAGCTCCTTCGCCAGGCGTACGGCCAGCGCTGCCACTACCAGGTCCTGCAAGGCCACCCCGGTACCATCGAAAATCGTGATCTCATCAGCATCGCGCCGGCCCTCACGGTGTCCTTCGATGACCTGACCGATACTACCGCGAAGACTCTCCCTGGTAATCAAGCCGCTGGCGTAGGCATGCTGGAACTCGCCGATGCTGATGGATTGCTCGGCCTCATCCACGAACAGGGCGCTGGCAGCAACCAGTTCCGGATCCAATTCCTGCTTGCCCCTGGTATCGCACCCCATGGCACTGATATGGGTGCCCGCACGCACCCACCCCTGTTCCACTAGGGCCCTGCGGGAGGGCGTTGCCGTGATCAGGATTTCCGCCTCGTGGGCCACGGCTTCACAACTAGGCTCGGTGATGCACTCCAGCCCGAACCCGGCGATCGTCTCCCTGAAGGTCGCCAGGCTCTGCTCCGTAGGGTCCCAGGCATGGACCCGCTCCAGCCGTCTCACCGCCATGGTGGCCTTGAGCTGGTACTCGGCCTGAACCCCGGTACCAATGATCCCGACAATACTTGCATTCTCGCGCGAGAGGTAACGGGTTGCGATGGCGCTCACCGCCCCGGTCCTGACGCCGGTCAGGTAGTTCGCACTGACCAGAGCAGTGGCTCGTCCAGTTTCCAGGTCGAACAGCAGTGTCGAGGACTGGTGGTTACCCAGGCCCTTCCCAGCATTGTTCGGCCAGTATCCACCAGCCTTGAGCCCGAGAATCGGTGTCATCACGTCCCCACCGGACTTCACCCCATAAACGGCATCCAGATATCCGACCTCTTCACGCACGACAGGGTAGTTCCGTGCCTCCCCTCTCGCCATGGCGGCAAAGGTACGCTCCACCTCTCTGATCGCGTCTTCGACGCTCACCAGCTCGCGGGCAAGACTCTCTGAAATCACAAGCATCTTCGGGTCCCTTTGTTACGTGCTTCAGCGCAGGAGCGTCGGCAGGAAGGAAGACAGGCCGGGAATGAGCACCAGCATGATGACGACCCCAATTTCCGCCACCAGGAACGGGAGCACGGCACGGAAAATGGGAAAGACGGGGCTTTCAGCGATTCGGCAGGCTACGAAGAGGCAGACACCCACCGGCGGGGTAATCAGTCCCAGGGTAAGGGGCAGGATAACGATCATGGCGAACTGCATCGGGTCGATATTCATAGTCGCCGTGACCGGCATCAGCATGGGGACGATCAGCACGATGGCAGCCCCCGGCTCGAGAAAGGTCCCGATCAACAACAGGACCCCGACGAGGACCATGAGGAACAAGGTGGGGTTGTCGGCAAACTGCAGTGCAAACCCCTGGACCCAGCCACCGATCCCGCCAATGGTCAGCACATAGGACACCACCGTCGCGGCCGCGATGATCAGGTAGATGGTGGCCGTGACCCTGGCACTGCGCTTCAGCGCGTCCCACAGGCTGGCAAGATCCATGGTCCTGAAGACGAACCAGGAGATAAGCAGTGCATAGACGACGGCCACGCCACCCGCCTCGGTGGCGGTAAAGACCCCCAGCAGCGTCCCGCCGACGATCAGGACCGGCAGCCCCATCACCAACACCCCGTCCCGAACCAGGGTGGCGATCTCATGCCTCTCCACCTTGTAGCTGGAGCGAGGGAGTCGCTCGCCACGTGCCTGCCACCAGATCACCAGCCACATGACGCCGGCCAGCATCAGGCCAGGGACGATCCCAGCGATGAACAGGTCGATCACCGACTGGCGGGTGACGGCGGCATAGATGATCATGATGACGGAAGGGGGGACGATGGGCCCGATGATCGAGGAGGCGATCGTGACGGCCGCCGCATAGTGCTTGTCGTAGCCCTCCTCCGGCATCCCCTTGATGAAGATCTGTCCGAGCGCAGCGGTATCGGCGACGGCAGCGCCCGAGATCCCCGCGAACAGGACCGACGAGGAGACATTGGTATAGGCCGTGCCACCCGGCACACCCCGGGTGACCAGTCCCGCCAGCCGTATCAGCCGTGTCGTGATGCCTCCCCGGTTCATGATTTCCCCGGCGAAGATATAGAAAGGGGCGGCCAGCAGGACGAAATTGTCCATGCCGGTGAACAGCCGCGTGGGCACCGAGATCAGGTTCAGATCGAGGGACCACAGGCCAATGGCACCCGCGATGCCCAAGGCAAACACGATCGGTACGCCAATGGTGAGCATGATGACGAAGGCGATGGACATCGCGATCATGGTCGGTTCTCCTCGATTTCTTCTCGCTGCAGCGCATCCTCAGGCAGTATCATCAGGCACAGGACCTTGACCAGCATCAGTGAAGCCCCCACGGGAATGGCCATGTAGGGAATGGTCATCGGGATCCGGGTCGCAGGCGATACCTGCCGCATGTTGTTGATGGCCGCCGGGAAGCCCTCCCATATCAGCAGCAGACAGAAGCCAGCGATGCAGGTCAGCACCGAGAGGTGAACCAGACGACGGAAGAGTGGCGAGCGCACACTCGTGAACAGGCTGATTACCATATGCTCGCCCCGGAATAGGGCGGCACTGCCGGCCAGCATGACCATCCAGGTGGTGGAGTAGCGCATGGTCTCCTCACTCCACGATAGAGGGTCCACCAGCACATAGCGGAAGAAGACCTGGGCCACGTTCATCAGGATTATGGCGACCAGCAGGATGGCAGCGATGGCCTCCGTCGCATGGGTAAGCCCCATGGCAAGATTGAATACGCGTCCCCTCATGCTGGATTTCTCCTGATGATGTTGACGAGTACTTGGGGCGACTGGCGAAACGGGATCATCCATCATTTCGGTATCGACACCTTCAGCAACAAGAGAGGGGGAAGGCAGTGCCTGCCTCCCGCCCCAGCTGGCCATCGATTCACATGCTCCCTGTTACCTTCCTATCGTCCGTAGAGAGCAGGCTCCTGGGATGCAGCAGTATCCAGCAAGCCCTGGACCAGATCCTCGCCGACCTGCTCCCTCAGGTATTCCAGCACCGGCTCCTGCGACACTTCCGCGAAAGCGGCCTTCTCTGCCATGGTGGTCATATGGATGTCGACGCCTTTATCCCTGATCAGGTCAATATATCGCTTGGCCCCTGCCAGCTTCTGAGTGTTCTCAATGCGTGCAGCCAGTGTTGCTGCTTCCAGCACCACCGCTTTCTCATCGTCACTCAGGCCATTGAAGAAGTCGTCGTTGATGATATAGGCGTGAACCCCAAGAATATGCTCGTCGGTGGACATGTATTTCTGTACGTCCATCAAGTTGTAATCATAGTTAACCTGGGCGGGGTTTTCCTGCCCATCAATGACGCCCTGCTTGGCAGCCATGATAATCTCGGAGCCTGGCATTGGCGTAGCCGCAGCCCCAAATGACTCCACAAAACGAATGAAAACAGGGCTTTCCATTACTCGCATCTTCAACCCCCTGAGATCCTCAGGCGTGCGAATCGGTCGAACATTGTTGGTGAAGTCGCGAAACCCATTCTCTCCCCAAGACATGACCCGAATACCGGTATCCTGTCGCATATTCTCGGCGAGATCCTTGAAGAACGGGCTATCGAAAACGGCCCAGGCATGTGCCGAAGATTTAAAGAGATAGGGAATCGAAAGCACCTGGATATCATTATAGAAACCGGCCAGGGCACCGGTATCCACCAGACACACCTCGACAGCACCCTGCTGCACCTGTTCGGCACATGCGCGTTCGGCTCCCAGCTGGGCGCTCGGGAACAGCCGGACCGTTATGTCGCCTTCGGTCTTGTACTCGACGTGATCCTTGAAGGCAACCAATGCATTCCATTCAGGGTTGTCACCCTGGGGGGCATTCATACCGAACTTGATGGTGGTGGCCATCACTGGACCTGCTGCTCCCAACACCACTGCTGCGGTGGTGGCCGCCATGGCCCACTTCACAAACATATTCATATTAATCCCCACTATTTGTTGTAGATAAGAGGGTCTTTCAGTCACAATTACAGGTTAATTGCTTTATGGTCACAGGGCGAATGCAAAGACATGATAGGTCAATACCGCTGGCGTATAGATACGACGAAATAATCAGCGATTCTGATCAAGTGATCGCGAACATACGCTACGTTCAAGGGCATGCTCATGCCGGCGGTTGCCAATCGACCCGGCTATCGACGGGAAAGACAGGGCGTGGAAGATTCCTGAAATCGAACCTCGTCAGGATCGGCGAAGTCAAGCCTGGGGCATCGACTTCGATGACCTGGTCAGGGCCAAAGAATTCGTCGAAGCCAGCCCGGAAGTGGCCTCGTGACTTAACCACCACGGCGCGGGCACTGGCGATGTCCAGCCCCATCATCTCCAGGAAGACCGGATCGGCGCACTGGGTGCGAATCGATATCACAACAACCTGAATTCCGCCCAGGTCCAGGAGGGCCGTCGGCCCCAGGTTCATGCGTCGTCCGGCATAGAAACCCCGACGACCGACGCAGTCCCCGTCCTTGAGACATGCCACTCTGGCAGGTCCCTGGAACCGTAGCGAGAAATGATCGGGCTCGACCCGGTTGAAGACAGCGCTGAATGTTGCCCCAACCCCAAGGTCATGCGCCTCGCGGGCCAGCTCGGGGTCGTGGATCACACCGACCATCACCCCCGTGGCCCCGGCATTGTGCAGGGCTTCGAGAATCCACATCGTGTTGCCTCGCCCCCCGCCACCCGGGTTGTCGGCCACATCGGCCAGGATGAGAGCCGGCAGACGGGGTTGTTCTCCCGCCTCCACGACCCGGGCTACGGTCTCCTCCAGCGAGGTCAGGTGCGGCACATAGCGCTCATGGTCATCCCACGCTTTGCTGGCGATCAGGCGAGCTACTGCCCTGGCTGCCTCGCCATCGTCCCTCGCGGTCACGAGAATGGCCATCCCGTTTTTTGGTGTATCGCCAAAGGCAAAGCCACCGAGAATGGAGACATTGGCGATCTTCGCGGTGATGAAGGTCTGACCGTATTCGATGATGTCGGCATAGGGTCCGGACTCGGTCAGCAGAGTCACCGTCGGAGGCGTCAGTGGCAAGCGGATGAAGGCCATCTCAGGATGCATGCCGGCAAACATCTCCAACAGGATACCCGCCGCCTCCCGCCCGCGCTCCCGCATGTCCACATGCGGATTGGTACGATAGGCGACGATGACGTCGGCCGCCTCGACCATGCGCTCGGAGACGTTGCCGTGCAGGTCCAGGGTCGCCACGACAGGCAGATGGGAACCGACGATGGCGCGGACCATCGCGAACATATCGCCGTCCGGATCATACACTTCGGTGGTGATCATAGCGCCATGATTGGCAATGTAGACGGCGTCGAGCGGCATGGCGGCTTCGAGACGGCGCTTCATCTCATCGCGAGTCGCCTGGTAGAAGGCATGATCCAGGGGGCCTCCGGCCTCCACCAGGCCCACCAGGATGGGGACAGGCGTCCAGTCGCAGCGTGAATTCATGGTACTACTGAAGCCACGGATCTCCGCGGGCAGCTTGGGGTCGGAACTGCTCAGGTCTGCCAGGATTTCATCACCCGCCAGATAGACCCGGTTGAGATAGTCATCCTCGGTGGTCACCGGCGCGAAACGGTTGCTTTCGAGCATCAGGCCCAGGATGGCGACACGCCGCGAATACGTCCCCGTCATCTGATCAATCCCCTTCTGATGGAGATTACAGCTTACATGGGACCTTTCCCGGGCCCCCAATGCTACCTCGGCCTAGTCCGATGCCGTAGCGGTATCACCGAGCACCGCCCAGAACTCTTCCGCGGCATGAGGGAGGGGCTCCCGGGAGCGAAACACTCGGATGTCGACGGGAATGCACCAGGAGGCGTCTCCGGATAGCACCAGTGTTCCCGCCTCCAGCTCCGCAAGGATCTGGTTCTCGGGCAGCCACGCCAGGCCTCGCCCGTCGCGGGCCATGGTTTTCAGTACGGCCGCCAGGTGGGTTTCGAAGACCCGCTTCATGACCGGGCGAGCGGGATGGTGCGCCAGCATGAAATCCACTGCGCGCCCGATGGCGGAGGTTTCCGCATAGGCCAGATACGCGAGTGGCGATGCCGTCGAACCTGGCAGCGGCTGCGATGGCCGCCCCTGCTCGTCCGGTGCCGAGACCGGCAGCAGACGGTCCTCACCGACCTTCACCGACTGGTAACGGTCCTCGGGCAGCGGGATATCCACCGAGGGGTGGGTATGGCACATCATGAAGTGGCACTCACCACGCAACAGCGACTGCACACAGCTGCCCACCTGATTGGAATCCAGACGGATCAGCAACACGCCGGCTCGCTCCTCGATATGTCGAATCCAGTCGGGGAAAAAGGTCAGGGACAGGCTGTGGGTGGAGGAGAACGAGATAGTGTTCTCGCTCGACTGACCGATCTGGCGAATCTCGTCACGTGCCTGGAAGAGCCGACGCAGCACACCCTCGGCAACCGGATGAAAGCGTTCGCCCGCCGGCGTCAGCGTGATGGGTTGCTTGCCACGATCAAACAGTGGTGCGCCCACCCACTCTTCCAGTGCCTTGATGCGCCGGCTGAAGGCGGGCTGGGTGGTGGCACGAGACTCGGCCGAGCGCGAGAAGTTGCCCGTATCCGCCAGGGACAGGAAGTCCATCAGCCACTTGATTTCCATCGCAGGAGACTCCGGCATGGCCAGGCCGAATCAGCCCATTGAACACCGATCATGGCCCGACTGCGGTAGGCATGCAAATCACGCATGATTCGATCCCGAACCGGCATTCGCCAAGGGTACGCCGACTCGCAATGATGTCTTCAGTGACCCGTTTCGACAGTTGTGCCGGACAGACGAGTACCATGGGGGAGACAGTGACCACCATCAGGCCATACTGGAAGAATTTCATCGATGGCGAATGGACGGATGGCGCCAGCAACGAGCGCCTCGTCATCACCAACCCGGCGACCGGCGACCCCATTGCCGAAGTCGCCCGCGCCATGCCCGCCGATGTGGATCGGGCCGTGGCAGCTGCGAGACGTTGTTTCGACAATCGAAACCTGGCCGAGATACCGCCTCATCAGCGGGGAGAGATGATGCGGGAGGTGTCCCTCCGGCTCGGTGAACTGGCTGACGAGATCGCCAACGTCGAGTGCTTCGACAATGGCAAGACACTGAAGGGGGGATACGAGGATGTCACCCTGGCTCAGCGCTACCTGAACTACTACGCTGGCATGGCCGACAAGCTGGAGGGCCGCCAGATCCCTCTGGGCGAGGGGGTGCTCGACTACACCACCCATATGCCATTCGGGGTTTCGGCCCAGATCGTGCCGTGGAACGGGCCGCTTCCGGTGGGGGTGCGCTCCATCACCTGCGCTCTCCTCACGGGCAATACCGTCGTCCTCAAGTCACCGGAGGACTCCCCGTTGAGCCTGTTCCTGTTTGCCGAGGCGTGCGAGCGGGCCGGCATCCCTCGGGGGGCCGTCAATATCATCTGCGGCTACGGGCATGATGCCGGCGCCAGCCTGACCGCGCATGGCGATATCGACCACATCGTCTTCACCGGTTCCGTCGAAACCGGCCGAAGCGTGCTGCGGGCCGCCTCGGAACGGATCGTCCCCTGCATCATGGAACTGGGCGGCAAGTCGGGCGGGATCGTCTATCCGGATGCGGACCTGGGGCAGGTGGCAAAAAGCGCCGCGCGGGGAATCTTTCATCATGCCGGACAGATCTGCTCGGCCGGCTCTCGCCTGATCGTGCACCGTTCGATCCATGACGAGCTGGTGGCACGGCTCAAGGACGAGGCCGAAACGCTTAGCGTCGGTCCGGGCATCGACGGCTGCGACATGGGTCCCCTGATTTCCGCGCGGCAACTTGATCGGGTCGAGTCCCTCTGCCGTATCGGAGTCTCGGAGGGCGCGACACTGGTCACCGGGGGGGCACGTATCGCCGGCATGCCAGGACATTTCATGGCGCCCACCATCTTCACCCAGGTGCGTCCCGAGATGCGGATCGCCCAGGAGGAGTTCTTCGGCCCGGTGATCGTGGTCCTCCCCTTCGACTCGCCGGAGGAGGCCATCGCCGTTGCCAACGGCACAGACTACGGCCTGGCGGCCGGGGTATATACCAACGACCTGAGGCTGGCCCACTGGACGGCCGACCGTTTGGTCGCCGGGCAAGTCTATGTCAATGAATGGTGGACGGGTGGCGTAGAGACCCCCTTCGGTGGCACCAAGCGGTCGGGGTATGGCCGGGAGAAGGGGCAGGAAGCCCTGCTCGGCTATGTTCAGACCAAGAATGTCGGCATCCGCCTCTAACCATGACTGATCGCTTCGATTATGTCGTCATTGGCGCGGGCAGCGGCGGTTCGGTAGTCGCTGGTAGGCTATCGGAATCGGGGCAGGGCTCGGTCTGCGTGCTCGAAGCCGGCCCAAGAGACTGTCACCCGTCCATCCATGTGCCGGCCGCCGTGGTGCATACCCTCGATAATCCCCGCATCAACTGGATGTACCGCACGGCACCCAGTTGGGGGACGGGAGGACGCTGCATCATCCAGTCGCGCGGTAAGACGCTTGGTGGGTCGGGATCGATCAACGGACATGTCTACACCCGAGGTCACCGCTCCGACTTCGACCGCTGGGCAGCGATGGGCAACCGCGGCTGGAGCTATGCGGAGGTATTGCCGTATTTCAAGCGCTGCGAACGGCGTATCGGCGACGGCGATGACCGCTATCGGGGGAGGGCCGGCCCCTTCACCATCACCGATATCGATCAATCTGATCCACTCTGTGATGCCTTCATGGACGGGGCGGAGTCACTCGGCATTCCACGCAACCCCGACTACAACGGTGCATCGCAGGAGGGCATCGCCTACGTCCAGCGCAGCATTCATCGGGGGCGTCGGGTCAGCCCTGCACGGACCTTCCTCTATCCAGCGATGAAGCGTGGCAACACCGAGGTACGAACCCGGGCCCGAGTACTGCAGGTTCTCCTGGCGGGTAGGCGTGCCGTCGGTGTGCGCTACCACCGGGGCGGCCGTGACCAGGTGGTACTCGCGAACCGGGAAGTGATCCTCTGTGGCGGCGCCATCGCATCACCACACCTGCTACAGCTATCGGGCATCGGGGCCCCGAGCCTGCTGCAGCACATCGGCGTACCTCTGGTTCACTCCCTCGCCGGGGTCGGTGAGAATCTATGCGACCACTATGCGGCAAGGTTGGTGATGCGCATTCGTGGCATCGAAACCATCAACGAGCGCGTGCGCGGGCTCAAGCTGGTGAGGGAAGTCGCCCGCTACGCTTTCAGCCGGCGCGGTGCCCTGGCCCTGACTCCGACCCTGGTCTACTGTTTCTGGAAATCGGACCACGGCGATATCCAGGTCTCCTTCACTCCCGCCAGCTATCCGGCGGGAATCTGGAACGGGCTGGACAAGCTTCCCGGCGCGACCATCGCTTGCTGGCAGCAGCGACCGGCCAGCAGGGGACATGTCCGCGCCCTGTCGGCCGACCCCTTCGCACCACCCGAGATCCAGCCGAACTACCTGGCCGAGGAGGAGGATCGTCTGGCCCTACTCGCCGCCATGCGTCTCGGCCGCCAGCTGATCGGCAGCCTCCCCTTTTCGCGGCATGTCGAACAGGAAGTCTGGCCCGGCAACCGGGCACAGAGCGATGCTGAACTGCTCGACCATGCTCGCCACACCGGCAATACCACCTATCATCCGATCGGGACCTGCCGCATGGGGCCAGCGAAGCGCACGGACAGCGTGGTCGATGACCAGCTGCGGGTTCACGGCGTGCAGGGACTGCGTGTGGCCGATGCCTCCATCATGCCGACGATGCCGGCGGCGAATACCAATGCGCTCGCCCTGATGATCGGGGAAAAGGCGGCCGACCTGATACTGGGCAAGCCCCCCTTGCCTCCTGAACCACCCGGTTGACGGCGAGTCAGTGCTACCAGCGAGTTTTCTTGGCCACCGCGCACCTTACGACCCTCCTGGTGCGAGACCGCCTGCTGGAATGTTGTTCACCACGCTTCCCGCCAGGGCAATGATGGCCATGCCCCCCATGAGGATGCCGAAAGGTTCACTGTTGGCCAGCAGCCTCAGCAGCATGCCCACCGTGGAATAGATGATCACCGCGAGCACCAGCGCCGCATGGTAGAGGCTGTTGAACTGAATGACCCGGAACTGCGCCATCAGCCCGACGGCGACGAAGAAGGCCGTCTTTAGGGAGCGGGAGGCCGCCTCCTGCACTTCCTGCCCACCGGCCACGGCCATACTCCCCCCACCGGCGACGGCTAGGCCGCCACCAGGCGATTGTTGCGCATCACCGGCGTGAGCAGCATCGCCAGCAGGCAAGACATCGAGGGACGGTATGGAATGGGCGGTTCCTTATCTGCACCCGCCACTCGCTGGGTTCGTCGGGGATCAGGGACGCCACGTCTCGAGGTGCTCGTCCAGGAAGGCGGCGATGCCGGCGGAATACTCGGGCTCGCTGTCGAGAAAGCCGGTGTTGTGGCCGCCGTGGATGACCAGCAGCTCCTTGGGCTCGCGGGCGGCTTCATAGACGGCCTTGCCCTCGCCGAAGGGAATGATCTCGTCCTCCCGGCTGTGGATCACCAGCAGCGGCGCCGAGCGCTGGGTCACGTAGCGCTCGACATCGTATTCGAAACGCGACAGCCAGCGAACCGGCAGGAAGGGATAGAGTCGCTGGCCGAGCTTGGGCACCGAGCGAAACGCCGACTCCAGGATCAGCGCCCCCGGGCCCTCGCCCGGCGGCAACGAAGCGGCCAGTTCCGCGGCCACGCCCGCCCCGAGGGAGCGGCCGAAGAGCACGATCTCCTCGGCGGCGAGGCCGCGTTCCTCAACCAGCCACTGCCAGGCGGCCCGCGCATCCCGCGCGGTGCCTTCCTCTGACGGGCGCCCTTCGCTTTCCCCGTAACCGCGGTAGTCGACGATCAGCACCGAGAGCCCCAGGCGGTGAAACTGGCGGATCGACGCCAGGCGGTGGGAGATGTTGCCGGCATTGCCATGAAAGAAGAGCAGCGTGGCGCGCGCCGGCTCGGCCGGTATCCACCACGCCGCCAGGGTGAGGTCGTCGCTGGTCCGCAGCCTCACCGCTTCCCAGTCAAGGCCGATGTCGGTCGGCGTCCCCATGACCTCGCGCCCCACATGGGGCAGGTAGAGCAGGCGTGCCTGGAAGGCCCAGGCCAACAGCAGCACCAGGGAATATGCGGCCAGCAGGCCAGCGGCTACCTTCAGCATCTACCCTCCCTTCTATCCGCCGGTTGCAAGGTCAAACGCCGCGGCACCGGCCACTATCCCGAGATCACCTCGATGACCGCCTCGGCACACCGCGGCCGGTGTGTGCTAGCCTAGGCGTTTTGTTAGGACGATAAGCATGATCCCGACTGCCACCGACGCCGAGGCCGCCAAGGGGGTCGGCTTTGGCCTTGCCGCCTACCTGATGTGGGGCTGCTTCCCGCTGTTCTTCGCCCTCTTCGAGGGCGTGCCGGCCTACGAGATCCTCGTCCATCGGGTCCTCTGGTCGTGCCTCTTCCTGGCCGGGGTGATCGTCCTGCTGCGCCGCTGGTCGCCGGTCCGCCAGGCCCTGGCCCAGCCAAGGCGGCTCGGCCGGGTGCTCGGCTGCGCGCTGCTGATCGCCCTCAACTGGGGCCTGTATATCTATGCGGTGGAAAGCCGCCAGGTGCTCCAGGCCAGCCTCGGCTACTTTCTCACGCCGCTGGTCAACGTGGCCTTGGGCATGCTGGTGCTGCGCGAGCGCATGGCGCGCCTCCAGGCCCTGGCAGTGGTGCTGGCCGGCGTGGCCATCGCCCTGCAGCTGGCGATGCTCGGCGAGCTGCCGTGGATCAGCCTGACCCTGGCGCTGTCCTTCGGCACCTACGGGCTGCTGCGCAAGCAGGTCCCCCTGGACGGCCTGTCCGGCCTGTTCGTCGAGACCCTGCTGCTGCTGCCCTTCGGGCTGCTGGCGCTGGCCTGGCTCGGCCAGGCCGGGCAGTCCCACTTCCTGGACGACGGCCGAACCACTGTCCTGCTGGTGACCAGCGGGGTGCTGACCGCCCTGCCGCTGCTGGCCTTCGCGGGGGCGGCGCGACGCCTTCGCCTGGCGACCTTGGGGTTCCTGATGTACCTGAACCCGAGCCTGCAGTTCTTCATCGCCCTGCTGGTGTTCCGCGAGCCGCTGACCTCGGTCCAGCTGGCGACCTTCGGCCTGATCTGGATCGGCCTGGCCCTGTACTCCTGGTCGGCCTGGCAGGGGCGCCCGCGGCAGGCCGCCGGCGCCTGAGCGTATGGCTCAGCGACCGCCGCCAGCGTAGCGGGCCAGGTAGTCGTCGAGCTCCAGGGGACGGGCGAGCCCGAAGCCCTGCAGGGCCTGGATGTCCTGGCCGGCCAGCCAGGTGGCCTGGGCCGACGTTTCCACCCCCTCGGCCACCACGTCCAGACCCAGCTGACGACAGAAGCGCACCATGGCCTCGTAGGCCTCGAAGGCCCGGCCGTGCTCCCCCGCCGCCAGCAACAGGGTCCGGTCGAGCTTGACCACGTCGAAGGGCAGGCGCTGGAGCAGCTGGAAAGCCGTATAGCCGGTGCCGAAATCATCCAACGCCACCCGCACCCCCAGGTCGTGAAGCCGGTCCAGCACCGCCTCGACCCGGGTCAGGTCGCTGAAGTCCGCATGCTCGGTGACCTCGAGTTCGAGGCATTGCGGAGGCAGGCCCCGCGCCTCGAGTTGGGCCGCCAGGGCCAGCAGGAACCCCTCGCTTTCCAGGGTGGCGAGATTGACGTTGATGGCCAGGCTGGGCAGCGTCGACAGCCGATCGCGATGGGCCTCGAGCCAGGCCAGGCTGGTCTCCATCACCCAGCGATCAAGCCTCGCCGAGTGCCCGAGGCTCTCGACCACCGGCAGGAACTCTCCCGGCGCGATGTCGCCCAGCTGCGGATGCCGCCAGCGGATCAACGCCTCGACTCCGAGCAGGGCGTGGTCACTCGGCCTGACCTTGGGCTGCAGCACCAGCCGCCACTGGGCCTCCGGCGCAGCGATCAGCGTCTCGATTGCATCGGCCAGGCGCCGGAAACGGGTGGCCGCCTGGGCAGCCAGGGGCTCGACCGGCATCACCGGCTGCCGCCAGCCCTGGCGCTCCAGGCGCACCAGACCGTCGTCGAGGGCGGCACAGCACTGGGTGACATCCGCCCGGTGACCGCCCAGCCGCAGCAGGCTGGCATGCCAGGCCAGGCGATGGGTGGCGTCGGTGCGCAGCAGACCATCGAGCCGTGCCAGCATGGCATCGAAGTGCTGCTCCCCCTTGGCCACGTCCTGGCCGTCAGGGATCACACCCAGCAGGTTGAACCCGCTGCCCGCGTAGAGCGACCAGTGCGGCGGCATGGCCTCGCGGATCAGCGCCAGCTGCTCGAGGAACATCGCCTGGGCTGCCGGGAGTCCGAGTCGCACCCGATAATCGCGAAGCATCGGCGAGCTCAGCTCGAACATCCAGCCATCCCGGGCCGCCTGGGCGTTGTCGAAGTCGCTCTCGAGCACCTGACGGGTGGGCAGGCCGGTGAGGCGGTCGACCATCAGCTGCCGGCGGGCGCGCTGGGCGCGCCCCCGCGACCAGGCCAGCACCAGCACGCTACCAGCCAGCACCCCGCCGACCCCGACGCTGGCCCACAGCAGTCGCTGGCTGGAAAGCTCGGCACGCTGCAGCGTCGCCCCCACCGCCAGCCACTCGACCCGCGACGCCAGGCGCGCCGGCACGCGGCCGGACCAGCGGGCATCGAGGACGCGTCGCCCTGCACCGACTGCCTGTCGCGCCGGCAGCCGCGCGAAGGCGGGGCTGACCAGGGCCTCGACGGCCAGTGTGCCCAGGCGGCGGGTATCCAGGATGGCCCCACCGCTACAGCCGAGCGCGACCTGGTAGGGCAGATGGCAGAACACGGGAATCCCGTTCGCCTGCAGATCCGGCAGCCAGCCCCGTCGCCGGAGATCGAGGTCACCCGCGCCGGTGGTCTGCCCTTCCACCAGGTAGACCCGGGTGTCCGCTGGCAGGTCCGCCAGGGCGCGGGTCACCGACGCCGGGGTCCAGTCCCACAGCACGTCGACGGCATGCGCGGCCTCGGCGCGGGACAGGCTCGCCAGGAAGTCCGTGGTCAGATCGACGCCCACCGGGGTGCGATCCCCCAGCACCAGCACGGGCAGGGGACCGCCGAAGGCATCGGCCAGGAAGCGCAGCGACTCGCTGGCCAGGTCCGGATAGAGAATCAGCTTGACACCGCGGGCCACCGCCCGGCGACGCAGGGCGTCATCATTGACGCCCAGCGCCACGACCCGGGACGGTTCGCCCAGGGCATCGACATGCTGCAGATAGAAGCGCACGGCGGCGTCGTCCAGCAGCAGCAGGCGATCGGCCGGCGACACCGCGCGACGCCCCTCGAGGCGGCTGAGCTCCAGGCGGAAGGCCTCGGCCTCGCCCAGGCGGCGGGCATCCAGGTAGTCGACGTCCAGGGCCGGGAGCGCCAGGCGTTCCGCCGCCGCGTCGATGCGCTCTACCAGCTCGTTGGTCCAGGGGTTGCCGCTGTGGTACGAAGCCAGCACCAGCATGCGCGCCGGAGGCGCCTGCGCTGCCGCCAGGGCCGGCCAGGCGCCGAACAGCAACACCAGCAGCCCCAGCCACCACATGCCGCGCGGCCCGAGCCTCACGCGTGTTGCCGTCCCTCTCCCTCGCCGCACACCCACTATCCCCTCGTTGACAGGCCTTCCATCAAAAGGGGAGCCCCGCCAGGCGTCAACCTCGAGGCATTCAACTGGCAGACAACGCCGGGCTCGCCTGGCCGGAACCACTCCGCTACCATCGCGCCATGACTCACGCTGTCTCGCCCGTCGACCGGGGGCCGGTGCTGCTCATCGGCGCCGGTCATGCCCACCTCCACCTGATCCAGCAGCGCCAACGCCTGCCGGCCGCGGAGGTCATGCTGGTCGATCCGGGCGGCTTCTGGTACTCCGGCATGGCCACCGGGGTCCTCGGCCACCAGTACTCGCCCGGCGAGGACCGGCTGGACCCCAGGCGCCTGGCTCGCCGGCATGGGGTCGAGGCGTTGCGCGGCCGTCTGAGCGGGCTCGATGTCGGGCGCCGCGAGGCCCTGCTCGACGATGGCCGACGCCTCCCCTTCTCGGTGCTGTCGCTCAACCTCGGCTCGCGGACGCCCTGTCCCGCTCCCCACCCGCAGGGGCCCGCCGTCTGGCCGGTGAAGCCGATTCCCTGCCTGGTGGCCCTGCGCCATCGCCTGACGCGCGAGCTCGAGGCGGGGCGTCAGCCGCGCATCGTGGTGGTCGGCGGCGGCGCCAGCGGCGTCGAGGTGGCCTGCAACCTCTGGGCCCAGGCACGCCATCATCGGGGCCAGGTCGATATCCGACTGGTGACCCGTGGCCAGCGGCTGCTGGAAGGCGCGCCCCGGGGCGCCGTGAGCTGGCTGGCGGGCTACCTCGCGCGCCGCGGGATCCGTGTCTCCACCAGTCTCGAGGTGCGCGGCCATGCCGCCGGCGGCCTGATGGTCGCCTCCCTCGACCAGCCCTGGGGCGAGGACAGCTACCGCCACCTGGAGGCCGACCACGTGGTGCATGCCGCGGGGCTGGCACCTCCACCGGTGCTCGACTGCCTGGGACTGCCGACCCTGGCCGGGCGGGGCCTGGCCGTGACCGAGACCCTGCAGAGCCCCCAGGCGCCATGGGCCTTCGCCGCGGGGGACTGTGCCGCGATGCTCCACCAGCGCCTGCCCCGCCTCGGCGTCTACGGCGTCCGCCAGGCACCGGTGCTGCGGGCCAATATCGCCGCCCACCTGATGGGAGGCCCCCTGCAGGCCTATCGCCCCCAGCCTCGCGCCCTGGCCATCCTCAACCTCGGCCAGGGCCAGGCCCTGGCCATCCGTGGCCGGCGCTGGTGGGGCGGCCGGCTCGCCATGCTCTGGAAGCGCTGGCTGGATGCCCGCTTCCTGGCCGGCTACCGCCGAGGCGGGCCGCCCGCGCCCTAGAGCGCGGCCGCCAGGGCCTGGTCGAGATCGGCGATGATATCGTCGACATGCTCGATGCCGATCGACAGGCGCACCATGTCGGCGGTGACGCCGGCCGCCTTCAGCTCCGCGTCGTTGAGCTGGCGATGGGTGGTGGCGGCGGGAATCGACGAGCAGCTCTTGGCATCGCCGATGTTGACCAGGCGCAGCACCAGCCCCAGGGCGTCATAGAAGCGAGCGCCGGCCTCGCGGCCTCCCTGGATCCCGAAGCTGAGGATGCCCGACGCCCGACCGTCCATGTAGCGCTGGGCCAGCGCATGGTCCGGGTGGCTCTCCAGCCCGGCATACTGAACCCAGGTGACCCGGGGATGGGCCTCCAGGTAGCGGGCCACTGTCACGGCATTGTCGCAGACGCGTTCGATACGCAGCGCCAGGGTCTCCAGGCCCTGCAGCAGGTTCCAGGCCGACTGCGCGGAGAGCGCCGCCCCCATGTTGCGCAACGGCACCACCCGCGCCCGGCCGATGAAGGCCGCCTCGCCCAGGTCGCGGGTGTAACAGACGCCGTGGTAGGACGGGTCCGGCTCGTTGAGCAGCGCGAAGCGCAGGGGATGGTCGGCCCAGGGGAACCGTCCGGAATCGATGATCACCCCGCCGACCGTGGTGCCATGGCCGCCGATGTACTTGGTCGCGGAGTGGATGACGATGTCCGCGCCGTGCTCGATGGGGCGGCACAGAAAGGGCGTGGGCACCGTGTTGTCCACCAGCAACGGCACCCCGTGTCGGTGGGCGACCTCGGCCAGGCCCGCCAGATCGACGACGCCGCCGGAGGGATTGCCCACGCTCTCGCAGAACACCGCCTTGGTGCGCGAGTCGATCAGCGCCGCGATGCCCTCGAGGTCGTCCTTGTCGGCGAAGCGCACCGTGATGCCCTGGCGCGGCAGGGTATGGGCGAAGAGGTTATAGGTCCCCCCGTAGAGCTCGCTGATCGAGACGATATTGTCTCCGGCCTCGGCGATGGTCTGGATGGCATAGGTGATCGCCGCCATCCCCGAGGCGACGGCCAGCCCGGCGATCCCGCCCTCGAGGGCCGCCAGGCGCTGCTCGAGCACCGCACAGGTGGGGTTCATGATCCGCGAATAGATGTTGCCCTCGACCTTGAGGTCGAACAGGTCCGCCGCGTGCTGGGCACTATCGAAGGCAAAGGAGGTACTCTGGTGGATCGGCACGGCGACGGCATGCTGGTCGTCGGGAGCATAGCCGTGGTGAAGGGCGAGGGTCTCGGGTTTCATGACGGTTCCTTGCGCTTGCTTGCGAGTCGGATTGTTGAGGCCAACCCCCGATGCTAGCCAAGACTGATCGGAACCACCAATATCGTTTAGTCTGGCATCGCCCCGTCCACCCCTGACAACGAAAGGCCCGGATGCTCAAACGCTACCTGCCGATTCTGACCTGGTTGCCCCACTACAACCACCGCCTGTGCGGCGCCGACCTGCTGGCCGGCACCATCGTCACCGTCATGGTGATTCCCCAGTCGCTCGCCTACGCCATCCTCGCCGGCCTGCCGGCAGTGGTCGGGCTCTATGCCAGCATCCTGCCGCTGCTGGCTTACACCCTGCTCGGCACCAGCCGCACCCTGGCGGTCGGGCCGGTGGCCATCATCGCCCTGATGACCGGCGCGGCCCTGGCCGGCGTAGCGCCCCCGGGCTCGCCGGCCTACCTGCAGGCCGCCCTGGTGCTGTCGCTGCTCTCCGGGGCGATGCTGGCGATCATGGGCCTGCTGCGCATGGGCTTCTTCGCCAACTTCCTGAGCCACCCGGTGATCGGCGGCTTCCTGTCCGCCTCGGGCCTGCTCATCGCCACCAGCCAGCTCTCCCACCTGCTGGGCATCGATGCCGGCGGCTACGATGCCCTGACCCTGCTGGCGAGCCTGGCGCGACACCTCTCCGAGTTGCATGGCCCGACCCTGACCGTCGGGATCGGCACCCTGGCCTTCCTGGTCGGCGTGCGACACCTGGGGCGCGCGACCCTGTCGCGCCTGGGGCTGCCCAAGGGCCTCTCCGGGCTGCTCACCCGGGCCGGGCCGGTCTTCGCGGTCATCGCCACCGCCCTGATCAGCTGGTGGCTGGGGCTCGCCGAGCGGGGGGTGGCGGTGGTCGGCAGCGTGCCGGCCGGCCTGCCGCCGCTGACCCTGCCCCGCTTCGAGGCGTCGCTATGGCGGGAGCTGCTGGTGCCGGCACTGCTGATCAGCGTGGTGGGCTTCGTCGAATCGATCTCCATGGCCCAGATGCTCGCCGCCAAGCGCCGCGAGCGCATCTCGCCCAACCAGGAGCTGATCGGGCTGGGCGGCGCCAACCTCGCGGCGGCCTTCTCCGCCGGCATGCCGGTCACCGGTGGGCTCTCGCGGACCGTCATCAACTACGAATCCGGAGCGCGCACGCCCATGGCCGGCCTCTTCGCGGCCATCGGCATCGGCCTGGTCACGCTGGCCCTGACGCCCCTGCTCTACCACCTGCCGGTGGCGACCCTGGCCGCCACCATCACCGTGGCCATCCTGACCCTGGTCGACATCCCGCTGATCCGCCAGACCTGGCGCTATTCGCGCAGCGACTTCTCGGCCATGGCGGTGACCATGCTGCTGACGCTGGTGGAAGGGGTCGAGGCCGGGATCATCAGCGGTGTGCTGCTGTCGATCATGCTGTTCCTGTATCGCACCAGCCGTCCCCATAGCGCCCTGGTGGGGCGCATCCCCGGCACCGAGCACTTTCGCAGCGTAGTGCGCCACGACACCGAGACGGTCAGCCACCTGGCCCTGCTGCGCATCGACGAGAGCCTCTACTTCGCCAATGCCCGCTACCTGGAGGACACCCTCTATGCCCTGGTGGCAAGCCGCCCCGAACTGGAGCATGTCGTGCTGATCTGCTCCGCGGTGAACCTCATCGATGCCTCGGCCCTGGAGAGCCTGGACGCCATCAATGCCCGGCTGAAGGACTCCCGGGTCACCCTGCACCTGGCCGAGGTGAAGGGCCCGGTGATGGACCAGCTCAAGAAGAGCGACTTCCTCGATGCACTCGCCGGGCGGGTCTTTCTCAGCACCTATTCGGCGTGGACCGAACTGCGCCGACCGACGCAGTGAGGCCGGCACCCGGGCCGGCCTCGTCGCGAAGATGACGGATCAGGCTCAGGGCATCAGCACACGGTCGATGACGTGGATCACGCCGTTGGACTGGCCTACATCCACCACCGTCAGGTTGGCGGCATTGCCCTGGGGATCCATCACCACCAGATTGTTGCCGTTGCGCATCACGGTGAGCCGCTCGCCCTGGACGGTCGCGAAGCTCGCGGCCTCGCCGCGCTCCATGACCGCTTCCTGGAGGTCCTTGCGGGTCATCCGCCCCGGCACCACATGGTAGGTCAGCACCTTCTGCAGCTGGCCCCGGTTGCCGGGCTCGAGCAGCGAGGCCAGCGTACCCTCGGGCAGCCGCTCGAAGGCGGCATCCACCGGGGCGAAGACGGTGAAGGGGCCCTCGCCCTGCAGGGTCTCGGCGAGTCCCGCCGCCTGTACCGCGGCCACCAGGGTCTCGTGGTCGGCGGAATTCACGGCGTTCTCGACGATGTTGCGCTCGGGCAGCATGGTGGCGCCGCCGACATCGGTGGGCCCGTGGGCGGCCTGGGCCTGGCCGATGGCGAGGGTGGCAGCGCCGAGACAAGCGGCAAGGAAAAGGGTTCTGGTCTTCATGGCGATCTCTCCTGTCGGAATTGACATGCCTTCCGTGGGGAAGGCTCAGGCAGAGATACGCGGCCGATCGACGATTGGATGCAGCGGATTGCGTTGAGAGCGGCGCTTTACTCCCCGAGGTGGCCTCGACACCATGGGAGGGCCTCTCTCGGCAAGCGCAAGGAAGCGGCATGAGCGATCCCACTCAAGGCCTGATCGATGCCCTCACGGCCTGTGGCCGCGGTGAGCACCGCGCCCTGGAGCACCTCTATCGCGCCACCAGTCCGCGTCTGTATGCCCAGTTGCTGCGTATCGTCAGGCAGGAGGCCGCCGCCCAGGACTGCCTGCAACAGGTCTATGTGCGGGCCTGGCAGGCCGCCGGCCAGTACGACCCGAACCGTGCCCAGCCGATGACCTGGCTCTCCACCCTGGCGCGCAACATCGGCATCGACTGGCTGCGGCGACGACGTCCCGATGCCGAACACGGCGATGACGGCCTCGAGAGCCTCACCGGCGGCCGCGCCCCGGAACCGGAGAGCCTGGCGGCGGAGCGTGACGCGGCCCTGCACGACTGCCTGGCGACACTGAGCGCCGAGCAGCGCCAGGTCATGGAACTGGCCTACTTCCAGGGCCTGACCCACGGCGAGCTGGCCGAGCGGGTGGTGCAGCCGCTCGGCACAGTGAAGAGCTGGATTCGACGCGGACTCGAGAGGTTGAAGGCATGCCTGACCAGTGGGACCTGAGCCAGCCCGAGGAGCGCCATCTCGCCGCGGGCGAATACGCCCTGGGGGTGATGGGCGCGAGCGAACGCGTCCGCTTCGAGGCGCTGCTCGCGGTCAGCCCCGACCTGCAGCGCGAACTCGCCGAGTGGCAGGAGCACCTGCAGCTGTTCAACGACCGTCTCGCCCCCGTCACCCCGCCACCCGGGGTCTGGCAGGCGATCGCCGCACGCACCGGCGGCGACACCTCCTGGTGGCGCTCGCTGCCCCTGTGGCGCACCCTCTCGGGCGCCCTGGCGACGCTGGCCCTGGCGCTGGGCCTGCTCTGGTGGTCGCCCCTCGGCGATCCCCCGCCGGAGGCGGCCGTCTATGTGGTGCTCGGCGAGTCCCGCACGCCGGGCTGGATCATCCGGGCCTCCGATCGCGGCGAGCTCTACGTCCAGGCCGTCCAGCCACGCCAGGTCGGCAAGGACCAGACCGGCGAGCTGTGGCTGATCGCCGATGGCACCCCGACCTCCCTGGGGCTGCTGCCCGCGTCCGGTGAGCGAATCCTGTCGCCGGGGGCGGCCCTGCGCGAGCAGCTCATGGACGCCGACCTGGCGGTCAGCGTCGAGCCGGCGGGCGGCGCCCCCGAGGGCAAGCCGACCGGCCCGATCATCGACCATGGCCGACTGACCCCGGTCCGCGGGGCGTCCCTGCGGCTCTAGTGCCCTGTTTCGGGGGCTGGCAAGCGCTGATGCTACAGGGTACTGGTCCGGCGCAGGGACGGGCGCGAACAATGTCCATCATTTGCCAGGATGCGGAGTATCCTCAGAAAGTGACGACGATTATCGGGCCTGACGATGATCGGGTATCATGGGCGTCTACTTCAGGGAACGGCAGTACCATGGACAGCACCCCGAAACAGAACCTCGGCATCAGCGCCTACACCTGGCTCAAGCACGACATCATCCGCGGCATCTTCCAGCCGGGCGAAAAGCTGCTGATGAGCCGGCTCAAGGAGCGCTACGATCTGGGCATCGGGCCGCTGCGCGAGGCGCTCTCGCAGCTGGTCGCCGAACGGCTGGTGGTGGCCATCAGCCAACGGGGCTATCGGGTCGCGCCCATGTCCCGCGAGGAGCTTGCCGATCTCTATGACGCCAGGGCCCAACTCGAGGGGCTGGTGCTGGAACTGGCCATCGAGCGCGGCGACGACAGCTGGGAGGCGGAGATCCTGGCCAAGGCCCATACTCTGGCCAAGGTCATGGAAGTCAGGACCCCGGACGAGATGCTCGATATCTGGGATGCCCGCCACAAGGCGTTCCATACCGCCATCGCCGCCGGCTGCAACTCGCCACACCTGATGCAGCTGCGCGAGAGCCTGTTCGACCAGGTCGAGCGTTATCGCCATCTTTGGCTGCAGGCCACGGTGTTCTCGGAGGAGGCCCTGGAGCGCAAGCGCCGGGAGCACGCGGCCCTGGTCGAGGTCATCCTGGCTCGCGACGCCGGCAGGGCGCGGGCGATGATGCGGGAGCACCTGATGACTCCGGTGCCGATCATCCTCGACATCATGCAGCAGCGGGGACTGGCCTAGTCGGCCTATCGCCGCGTGTCGCCCGACTGTCCGGATCCGGCACGCCAATGTCGCTCGACGTCATGGGGCTGTCACGGCGAGGTGCGAGACTCCCGTTATCCCCCAGAGGAGAGACCGTCATGCCCATGCCCCACCTGCTGCGCCTGACCCGCGACCAGGAGATCCGCCTCGACCGGCTGGCCGAGCGTTGCGGGCTGTCGCGCACCGAACTGCTCGAACGCCTGGTGGCCGAGGGTCTCGCCGCGCTCGAGACCGAGCTGATGGTCGAGGGCGCCGGCCTGCGCCGCGCCGAGCGCTCCATCGACCAGCTGCTGCGCGAGAGCGGCCTCGGCGCCTGAGTCGCCAGCAACCGGGCCGCGCCGTGCGGTGTCTCGAGCGGCGATGGCCTCAGCCCAGGTACTTGATCATTACGCCCGCGGCCACCGCCGAGCCGATCACGCCGGCCACGTTGGGCCCCATGGCGTGCATCAGCAGGAAGTTGTGGGGGTTGGACTCCAGCCCCACCTTGTTCGACACCCGCGCCGCCATGG
>NZ_RXNS01000005.1 GCF_003966155.1 Halomonas nitroreducens | reverse complement strand
GCCCGGGACGCTACGACGCGCCCCGCTGAGTCCTGCCTGGATGGTGGGGGGACTGGCACTGTCGATACCCCCGCGCCGACTACGATCACCCCCTGATGGCCTGGCGCGAGACCTTCGATGCCCACTGGCACGAGATTGCCGATCGCGACAACGCACGAACCCGGCGCATGTTCCGCTACTACCGGTGCGTGTGTGCCGGCGCCTTGCGTGCCCGCCGTGCAACGGGGCGCCAGGGCGAGTCCCGTTGATTCGTGGCGGAGACAACAGTCACCGGCGTGCATTTTCCCTGTTATAACAAGCACTAAAAGAAGCCAAGTGGGCGACATTGCCTTGAAAATGTCGGCAATCTCCTACGACCGATGCATAGTGCCAGCCTATCGCCCCCCGTGTATCATGGGCACCTTGATAAGCTAATTAATAATGACATTGTCCTTCCGGGCGCCTGAGGCGCGGCAGGAAACGATGATGCACCTTCCTGTACGCAGCAGGAACGACAAGGACAACCGCATGCCTTCGATGGATGTCATGCCGTGTAGGGAAAGACCGGAGCCACAGTTGGTTCTCGAACTGGCAGA
This sequence comes from Halomonas nitroreducens, assembly GCF_003966155.1. Taxonomy (GTDB): domain Bacteria; phylum Pseudomonadota; class Gammaproteobacteria; order Pseudomonadales; family Halomonadaceae; genus Halomonas; species Halomonas nitroreducens. The sequence continues at coordinate 257,100 of NZ_RXNS01000005.1, read as the reverse complement.
CCAGTTGCCCGGGCTGATCTTCCAACTCCACCGCAGTGAGGACGGGCACCTGCACTTTCCCTACCTGATTGGAAGCGGAACACGATTTCTCGACCTGGACCCCGAGGCGCTGGCCGGTGACGCGCGCCCGGCACTCGAGCGCATCCACGACGAGGACTATCCCCGACTGATGGCAGCCATCGAGCGCTCGGTGCGCTGGTGTACCCCCATCGCCACCAAGTTCCGCCTGATCATCCAGGGCGGCCAATGCCGCTGGATCGCCGTGCGCGCCCAACCCAAGCGCATCGAAAGCGGCGTGCTCTGGCACGGCATGATGCTCGACATCAGCGAGCAGGTGGCCGAGGAGGAGCGACTTCGGGCGCTGTCCGACACCGACGCCCTCACCGGACTGGCCAATCGCCGCAAGCTGCTCCAGCGCCTGGACGAAGAGATCTCCCTGAGCAATCGCCACGCCACGCCCCTGTCGCTGATGATGCTCGACCTGGATCACTTCAAGGCCATCAACGATACCTGGGGACACCTGCAGGGCGACGAGGTCCTGGCCTCTCTGGCGGAGCACTGCCAGGCCTTGCTTCGCGAGGAAGACCTGCTGGCGCGGCTCGGCGGCGAGGAGTTCGCGCTGCTGTTGCCGCTGACACCGCGGGCCCATGCCGAACGACTGGCCGAGCGGCTACGCCAACACATCGCCGCCCAGGACTATGGCATGGGCGACGGCTGCGTCACCGTGAGCATCGGTATCGCCGAACATCGCGTCGGCGATACCCGGGATATCCTGATGAAACGCGCCGACGACAGCCTCTACCAAGCCAAGCACCAGGGCCGCAATCGGGTGGTGAGCGGCCACTGAGCCTCACCGAGTGCCTAGTCCGACAGGGCCGCCATCCAGTCGGTCTCGAGCGCCGGCGACAGCGATCGTCCGCCCAACGCCGCCACTGTCGTATCCTCCAACGCTTCCTGGTCGATCCCACGCGTCCAGTCATCAGCGGGCCGCTGCCCCTCCTTGCCGGTCAGGCGATGCAGCGGATGACCACCCTGCGTCGCCAGTGACGCGGCCATGGGTTCCAGCAACGCGGACAAGCGCAAGGCGGGCAGGCGCGCCTTCAGGCGCCGATAGATCCGCAGCCCCTCGGGGTCGAGATCCCCCCAGTAGGTCGCTGACGGCAGGGCAAGCAAGGTCGTCAGGTCGTGGGCCAGGCCCTGCTCGCCGACCAGGCGCACGGCCGTCGGGTCGACCATGACCTCGCCGAGCGAGAGGCCGTACCCGAAGCTGCACACCAGCGCGAGTCGGCGGTCCAGTCCAACCCGGCAGGCCTGGGCAAAGCTTTGCGGGTTCTCGATCAGCAGCAGCCCTTCCGGTGCCTCGGGCATGGCGGCCAGCAGCCACAGCGGCGCGGCACGAAAGTCCCGCGGCTCGATGCCGAAGCTGCGCACCAGCTCGCCCGGCAATGCCTCGAGCAGCTTGCTGCTGCCCAGCAGGTAGCGGGCACTGGCTGCCTTGGCGCTCAGTCCATAGGCGTCGGGCAGGTCGCCGGCGAGCCGGCGCAGGCCCTCGACCAGGCGTTGCTGGTCCACCAGCGACCAGTCATCGAGGCGACGCTCCAGGGCCAGGCCCCACGGGATGGCCTGGTCGGCCGTCAACCCGAGAGACGCATCGGGCTCGACCATGCCCTCGCGCAGGCGGTGGCACTCCCCCTCCGACAGGCCGAGACGAACCGGGACACGGTGCCGGAGGGCCTCGGGAGCATCGAGGATGCCGAAACGCGCCAATTCGGCCAGGGCCTGCCACCCCGCCAGTTCGGAATCGCAGATGCCCTCCCGGCGCAGCCGGCGCACCAGGGTATCGCTGCGCCAGCGCTTCGCGCCCTGACGCCGGTACTGCCGGCACCAGTCCGCCTCCAGCCAGGCCTGGACGGCCCGGGCCGCTTCGCCGGGAGTGCTCATGTCGCCGTCTCCGTGACATGGATGCCGAACAGGCTCGCCTCCCCCTCGCCGCGCCCCAGGGACTCGGGGGATGCCACTCGCCCGTCGCGGACCATTACGTGCCCGCCCTGCCCCTGCACGCCGCCAATGACGCTGCCCACCAGATAGGTCGGGAAGATCTCGGCATCGTTCTCGTAGTTGGGATTATGGATCAAGCCGATCATCTGGAAGCGCCCGCGAGTGTTGCGCAGCGACTCCAGGGAATCCTGGATCAGGCGGCGATGGGAAAGCTTGGAGAACAGGCCATCGAGCAGGATCACGCTCTCGCGGCTGGCCCGGGCGCGGCGCTTGTGATGCCCGGGCAACTCGCGCAGTTCGCGCTCGATGGCGAACTCGGAGAGCTTGACCAGCCACATCAGCGACACCGCCTCGCGCTGGCCCTCCGACATCGCCTCGTTGAGCGAGAACAGGCGTCCATGGGGGCGGATGGCATCGTGCTTGAGCCGGATCGCCACGTCATGGAAGAGGCCGCGATAGATCCGCCGGCGAATCTGGCCCAGCAGCTCGTCGTCGCGCCGCAGCGCCTCGCCCTCGGCCAGGCCGCCGTCGCGCTCGGCTCGCCGACGCAGCGCCGCCTGGTGCTCGTCGATATCGGCCAGCAGGGTGACGATCAACTCGCGAAGCTGGTCGCCGCCGATCAGCCCGGCCCGGACCTCGAAGTAGGCGCCGTCCTCGCCATCGCGACGCTCGCTGCCGCGCCGGGCCACGCGCTTGAGGATATCCAGGTTGCCGGCGGCATCGCCGATGATCGAGCTGAGCCGCTCGACCAGGGTGCCCTCGATCTGGTCGCGAGAACCCTGCAGGCGTGCGACCCGGCCGCGATGCTCTGCCAGCTGCTCGTCGAGCTGGGCATGCAGGCCGGCCAGGTCGGCCAGGGCCGTCTCGGTCACCCCCTGCAGGGACGTCAGCCGGGCTCGCTCGGTCTCGTTGAACAGGCGACTGTGGGCGCTCTCCTCCAGGGCCGCGGTCAGGGCCCGCTCGGCCTCGGCCACCTGGCGGGCCTGACGCTCACGGTCGCGCGCACGCTCGCCGAGGTTCATTTCGCCGAGGGCATCGAGCAACGCCTGCTGGCAGCCCTCCAGTTCGGCGAGCTCCGCCGCCTCCGCGCCGCCGGCGAGGGAGCGCCAGCGGGCCAGCGCCGCCTCGCGCGCCGCGGCATCCGGCGCGTCCTCGGGCCAGCTCAGCTCGTCCAGCGCCGGCGGCGCCGCGAGCCGGCGCGCCCAGCCCTGGGGCAGCTGGCGCACCGCCTCCAGCCAGGCGATGCCCAGCTGGTCCACCCAGCCCAGGGCAGTCTGCTGGTCGGTCAGGCGCGCCTGCACCTCGCGACGCTCCCGATCCTTGGCCTTGCGTGCCTCCCGGGCCTCCCTCAGCTCGCGCTTGAGGTTGGCCAGATCCCGCTCCAGGGCCTGGCTGCCACCGCTGGCATCGCGCACCGCCAGGTAGGCACGGATCCGTTCGAAGTCGAAATCGGCACGCCGGCCCGCCCGCGCCTGGGCCGCCTCGAGGGTCGCCTGACGCGCCTCGGCGCCGGCCATGAAGGCCGGGCCGTCCTGGCGTTCGTACTCCGCCAGGGCCTGGAGCCGATCTCGCTCGCCGTCGGCGAACAGGCCCTGCAGCTGACCCTCGAGTTCGTCGAGTCGCCGCCTCGCCACCTCCAGGGCCTCGGCCTCGGCCTCTCGTCGCGCCTCGGCCTGCTGCCACTGCTCATCGAGCCCGGCCAGGCGCTCCTCCAGCTCGGCCAGGCGCTGTGCGCCCCCGGCATCGGCAAACCGCTCGGCGGCCAGCCAGGTGTCGCCATGCGCCTCGAGCTCCCGGGCGGCCCGCTCGCGGGCCGGCTCGACCTCGGCCAGGCGGGTCTCGGCGGCGACCTGCGCCTCGGCGGCCTCCTCGAGGGCGAGCTGGCCCCCCGCCTGGAGAAAGCGCTGGTAATCGTCGATGCAGCCCAGGGCCTCCTCGGTCAGTCGCGGGGCCAGGGCCTGGCGACGCGCCTCGAGGGCCTCCCGCTGCTCCCCGAGCCGCTTGAGCGCCGTCTCGACGTCCGCCTCGTCGGCCGCCTGCGCCTGGAGGGCCAGGGCATGGCGCTCGCCATGGGGGTCGAGGCGGCCACACTCGGCCGCGAGCGCCTCGCGTCGCTGACGGTCCGCATCCAGGCGCCGCTGGGTGGCCTCGCGCAAGGCCGCCAGATGGCGCGGGTCCAGGGCGGCCTTCACCGCCAGGGTCTCGATGCCCTGGATCGCGCCCAGCGGGGACGCCTCGGCCACCAGACAGTCGGCGAGGCGCTCGCGCTCGACCACCGGCACCGCCAGGCCCGCCTCGACAAGGGCCTCGGCCGCAGAAGCGGCGGCCTCGATGCCCTGGACGACCGGCGCAAACAGCAGCCCGGCGGCCTGAGCCAACCAGTCCCGACGCTGCGCCTCGGCAAACGCCGAGTCGTTGAGCACCTCATGCAGCGGTTGCCAGGCGATCCCCGCGGCGTCCAGGCAGGCATGGGCCTCGGCTTCCACCGCGCGCCGCTCCAGCGGATCACGACTCAGCTGTTCCAGGTAGGCCTCGCGACGGGCCAGCTCGACCTCGAGCTGCTCCGCCTCGGCGAGCAGCCTCGGGTAACGTCGCCGTGCGTCCCGCAGCCAGTCCGTGGGCGTCAGCTCGCTGAGCTCGGCAAAGGCCAGGCGTGCCGCATGCAGGTCGCGCAGGCGGGACTCCTCGGCCTCGAGCCGGTGAGCCTCGTCGGAGAGGGTACGGGACTCGGCGTGAAGCCGATCACGCAGGTGGACGGGCTCGTCCTCGCCGTGAAGATGGCGATAGCGCTGCGCGGCCTCGGCCAGCGGCGTCAGGTGCGCGCGCCGCCGCTCGGCCTCGTCGCGCTCCCGCTGCGCCTCGCGACAGGCCGCGTCGAGCTCGGCCAGCGCTGCCTTGCGACCGGCCCAGAAACCGGACACCTCCTCGTCGGGCCAGCCGCGACGGAAGGCCTCCCAGGGCGCCCGACCCTGCGCCAGGGGACCACGTTCCCCGGCGAGCCGCTGGCGTTCCCCGTCGAGGCGACCCAGCTCTCCCCGCGCGGCCTCGACGGCCTCGGTGGCGGCATCCCGCTCGACCGCCGTGGCATGCCGCGCCGCCTCGAGGGTCGCCTGGCGCTCCCGCTTCTCCTCCAGTAACGCCTCGGGGTCGAGCTCGGGGTGTTCGCGGCGGAAGGCCGCGTGCCACTCGGCGACCCGCGAGAGCTCGCCCACCCGGGTGGTGTGGTCCAGCAGCGCCTGCCGGGCCGCTGCCGCCTCGGCCCGGCAGGCCTCGGCGGTGGTCATGGGCGCTTCCAGCTCGGCCTCGTCGAACAGCCCCTCGGACAGGGCCTGAGTGAAGAAGCTCTGGTTGTCGACGAACTCGCGCTGGCGGGAGGCGAGACGCTCGCGCTCCTGGTCGAGCCGCTCGGCCTCGTCATCCAGTGCTTCCAGGTCGCGGTCCAGCTCGGCGAGGTAGTGCCGATCGGCGATCACCTCGTCCCGGAAGCGGTTGCCATCGATGGCCTCGAAGGCCTCGGCCCCCTCCTCGAGGGCCGAAACGGCACGATGCCGGGCGCCGTCATCATCGAAGGCCAGGCTGCCCGCCAGCCAGTCCCGGGCGGCCTCGAAGCCCAGATGCGCGACGTCCCGGCCGGCGACCCAGGGCGCCTCGGGCAGATGGACCAGCCGGCGATGATTGTCCACCCGCCGCCCCTGGTCGGCGAGCAGCTGGCGCAACCGGCGTTCGCCGAGGCCGCTGAGCCTTGAGAGCAGCCACACCGAGACCCGAGGGCGACCGGTGTCCCCGGCACCCCAGGCAAACCCTGCCAGCCGCTCGGCCGCATCGTCGTCACCGGGCCGCTGCGGTACACCAGGCAACCCGGTCAGCGCCTGCCCGCCGAGCAGACGCTCGCTGGCGGCCAGCCCCCGGTCCAGCGCGGCGAGGCGGTCACGCGCCTCGACCAGCGTCTGGCCCCGGGCCGTGAGGCCGGCGAGACACTCCACCTTGTCGCCGGTACGACGCTGGTCGCGTTCCGCCTCCTCGAGGCGGTGACGCAGCTCGGTAATGTTGGTCCCGGAGTTGAGGATGACCTCCTCGATCAACTCCTCACCCTCGTCGGTCTCACCGCGGGTCGCACCGGAGAGGATCTCCGGGGCCAGCACCTCGAAGAAGAAGGCCTGGTCGGCCTTCTCGCCGGCCCGGGGGCGGATGGCGTTGAAGATCTGGCTCTTGTCGGCCCCACCATCCTTCTGGAAGGCGGCGAGTTGGGCCAGTTCCCGACGCGAGACATGGCTCCCCACCGCCTCGAGCCATTCCTCACGGTTGAGCGTCAGGCGCACACCCTGGCGACTCATGGCCGTCTTGACGTCGCTGTTGGCATACAGCGCCAGCTTGTCGTCGACGGTCTGGTGGTGCACCGGAACGTCTTCCAGCCGGCCGGTATAGTGATAGAAGGACAGGCCGCTGCCGTCGCTGTAGCCGTAGAAGCCGAAGACGAAGGTCTCGCCGGCGACCTCCTCACCCGCCGCCGCCAGCATGTCTTCCTGACCGCCCTGGCCGCTGCGCGAGCGGAACTCTACCCGCAGGTGGCTCCAGCTGCGGCCCTGGCCGGCCACCTGGGTCGGCGAGCACTTGCGCCGGGTCCGCGTCAGCAGCGTCTTGTCCCGAGACAACAGCCCGATCAGCGCCTCGGCCAGAGTGGTCTTGCCGAAGCCGTTCTCCATGCTGATGGCACTCGACTGACCCCGCAGGTCGAGCAACAGGTGGCGCATCTTGGCCTCCCAGGGGGACGCCACGTCGCCGTGCTTGTTGAGCAGGTTGGCCACTTCGATGCGGTTGATCACGCTCATGCCCCGCCCTCCTCGGCGCGCGCCTCGGCCAGCGTCCTGTCCTGGCCGAAGCCGTTGTCCATGCCGATGGCACTCGACTGCCCCCGCAGGTCGAGCAACAGGTGGCGCATCTTGGCCTCCCAGGGGGACGCCACGTCGCCGTGCTTGTTGAGCAGATTGGCCACCTCCATGCAGTTGATCACGCTCATGCCCCGCCCTCCTCGGCGCGCGCCTCGGCCAGCGTCCTGTCCTGGCCGAAGCCGTTGTCCATGCTGATGGCACTCGACTGACCCCGCAGGTCGAGCAACAGGTGGCGCATCTTGGCCTCCCAGGGGGACGCCACGTCGCCGTGCTTGTTGAGCAGGTTGGCCACTTCGATGCGGTTGATCACGCTCATGCCTCGCCCTCCTCGGCGCGTGGCTCGCCCCTGGGCTCATCCCGATCAACACCACTGTCCTCGAGAGTCCCCTCGGCCAGGGCCTGCAGGTGACCCAGCTGGTGAATGCCGACCTGCTCGCTCTCCAGGGCGCCGAGCAGGCTCTGCTGCCAGACCTCGCCGCCTTCCTCGGCGCCCTCGCGCAGGGGTTCCAGCAAGCCGGCACGAACCTGCAGGTCGATAAACGCCCGCACCCGCCGGCTGATGTCCTCGCCACGCTCGTCGAGCAGGGACAGATTGGCCTCCGGCACCGTCTCGCCGAGGCCGCGCAAGGCCTCGAGCTGGTCGCGCATCAGCTCCACCAGCTCGGGAGCCGTGAAGGTCGCCTCCTGATAGCGACTGACGTCGGACAGCGCCCGGTTATAGCGGGTGTAGAGCAGGGTGTGCATCAGCAGCCACAACTGCAGGTACCACTGGGCCAGCTCGCCACGACTCTCCTGGCGCAGGCGCAGGGCATCGAACACCGGCTCCCGGGTATAGAGCGGGGGCTGTTCGAGCTCGGGATCGGGCAACAGGGCATAGTAGCGCGACCCCGGCGCGATGCCCGGGTAGTCGCCGGCCTCCAGCACCCGCAGCCGCAGGCCCTGCCCGGCCAGGAAATCGCGCAGGGCCTCGCGCTCGGCATCGCTGGCATCGTCGATCAGGGCGCAGACATCGCGCTCGGAGAGCTGGCCCTCCCGGGCGGCCCGGCGCTTGCGGCCGCTTCCCGGCTGCCGTTCGGCGCTGCGGTAGCGCAGCAGGTAGGCGACCACCTCGCCCATCTCGGTCATGTTCATTGCGGAGCTTCCTGTTCCTTGACACGGGGCGCCGCGTCGGCTGCGGCGGCAAGCCTCAGGCTGGGGGTCACGTGACCCTCGATGCGTCGGCCGTCGGGCAGGTCCAGCCGGAAGGGCCGGGCCTCGACGCCCACCGCCAGGGCGTCATCGAGTTGCTGGGTATCGACGAAGACGTTGAGCAGCTGGGGCAGGCAGTCGGCTTCCTCGAAGCGGTGCCAGCCCTCGGCCAGTGCTTCGGGCAGCGACAGCGGTTCCCGCGCCACCCGGCGGCGCAGCGCCGGGCCCCGCGCCTCGAGGAAGCGCGCCAGCAGCGGGTCCTGCGGGCGGGCATCGTCGCTCTCGTCGAACACCAGGGCGGCATGGCTGGTCTCGGCCCGGCGCGTCTCGAGCAGCGGCAGCAGCGGCGCCAGACGTGGTAGCGCCACCGCCTGGTGGAAGGGCATCATCCGCTTGACCAGCGCCGCCTGCAGCGCCGGTTGCGGTGCGACGCTCAGCAGGTCCCGGGCCAGGCCGGCGAAATCGACCACCCCCATGGACTGCACCCGTCCCTCGGCGATATCGGCGAGCAGCTCCGAGAGCCGCCGCGACAGGTTCTCGATGGCGGTGAGCACCCGGCCGATGGCCCCGGACAACATGCGCAGATCCCAGTCCTCGGCCTGGGCCTCTCGCCAAGCCTCGAAGCGCTCCATCAGTCGCGGAGTGCCGAGCTGGGCCCGGGCGTCGAGCAGGGTCTGCTGAATGCTCGACAGGGCATTGTGGTAGTGACGCTCGTTGTCCAGCAGCGCCGAGAGCTTGCCCTCCCGGGTGGGGTTCTCGCGGACCCGGCGCAGTTCCTGGGTCAGGGCACGAATGGCCAGCAGGATCTGATTGGTGATATCGGGAATCCGTGCGAAGTCGCCCCGTGCCAGTGCCGCCAGCACCTTGGCCGCATCGTACTCGGAGTACAGCAGGTCCTCGACCTGGCCGGCCAGGGTCACGGCCTGGCGGCCGCTGGGCGTCAGGCGCACCTGGCCGGTCTGGCCCTGCTTCTCGACCAGCGCCGTGCGCTTGGTGCTGCGCCCGTGACGCGTGGCTTCCTCCTCACGGCTGGTGCCGGTTGCCGGGGACGCCTCACGAAAGTGCAGTTCGCTGGGGGTGGCCAGCAGGTTGATGACGAACGCCAGGTCGTCATGGACCAGGTCGGGATAATAGCTCTTCAGCCAGGCCAGGCAGCGGGACTGGGAGACGAAGGCGCTGTTGGTGGCGAAATCGACATCGAGCAGATATTCCAGCAGCAGGCAGCCGAGGTCCAGCCAGTAACCGTCGCGCCAGCCGCGCCGACTCTCCTGGCTGACCTGCACGAAGGGCGAGCCCGGCTCGTGGGCGCTGTCATGCAGGTCGACCAGCCGCGTGGTGGCGACGAGCAACTTGCTCCATGCGGTCATGTAACATCCTCGGGACCCGTAAACGCCCCATTATGCCAAGGGGAGGCGGTGCGGGTCATCGCTCGGGCCAAGGTGTATCCTGTGGCCCCCTAGTGACGGCCCAGGAGCGAGCATGACCGCCATCGACCAGACCCTCGAGCGGGTCTTCGGCTATCCCGACTTCCGCCCCGGACAGCGGCCGGTGATCGAGGCCGTGGTGGCCGGTCGCTCGGCGGCGGCGATCTTTCCCACGGGCTCCGGCAAGTCGCTGTGCTACCAGCTGCCCGCCCTGCACCTGCCCCACCTGACGCTGGTGATCTCGCCGCTGCTGGCCCTGATGCAAGACCAGCTGGACTTCCTTCAGCGCCACCATGTCCCGGCTGCCAGCCTCGATTCCGGCCAGTCCCGGGAGCAGGCCCAGGCCGTGATGGAGGGGGTGACCCAGGGACGGATCCGCGTGCTGATGGTCTCGGTCGAGCGCCTCAAGAACGAGCGCTTCCGGGCCTTCATCCGCCGCGTGCCGCTGTCGCTGATGGTCGTCGACGAGGCCCACTGCATCTCCGAATGGGGCCACAACTTCCGCCCGGACTACCTCAAACTGCCCGACGTTCGCCGCGAGCTGGGCATCCCCCAGGTGCTGCTGCTGACCGCCACGGCCACCCCCCGAGTCATCGACGACATGCGCGCACGCTTCGGCATCGCCGCTGCCGACGTCACCGCCACGGGCTTCTACCGCCCCAACCTGGACCTCCAGGTGGCACCTGTGGCCGCCGAGCAGCGCCCCCGTCGGCTGGTCGACTGGCTGCGCCCTCGCCTTACCCAGCCAACACCGCGGCCCAGCATCGTCTATGTGACCCTGCAGCAGACCGCCGAGCGCATCGCCGCCTACCTGCAGGCCGCCGGCCTGCCGGCGGTGGCCTATCACGCCGGACTCGACGCCGAGACGCGCAGCCGACTGCAGGACGACTTCATGGCCGGGCGGGCCCCCTGCATCGTCGCCACCATCGCCTTCGGCATGGGCATCGACAAGGCCGACATCCGCGCCGTGGTCCACTATGACCTGCCCAAGTCGGTGGAGAACTACAGCCAGGAGATCGGCCGGGCCGGCCGCGACGGCGCCCCCGCCGAGTGCCTGATGCTGGCCGGCGGGGACCACCTCAACGTGCTCGAGAACTTTGCCTACGGCGACACCCCGGAGCATGGCGCCATCGCCCGGGTCATCGAGGCGCTGCCTCCTGTCGGCCAGGCCTGGGAGTTCACCCTCAACGCCCTCTCCCGGGACAGCGACATCCGCCCCCTGCCGCTCAAGACCCTGCTGGTCCAGCTGGAACTGCGCGGGGTGATCCGGCCGCGCTACAGCTACTTCGCCGAGTACCGGTTCCAGCTGCTCGAGGACGCCGAGGCGCTGGTCGGACGCTTCCAGGGCGAACGCCGGGCCTTCGTGGAGGCGATCCTGGCCGCCTCCTCGAAGGCCCGAACCTGGCACAGCCTGGACTTCGCGGCGCTGGAGCGGTTGGGCGTCGAGCGTGGCCTGGACACCTCGCGGCGGCGGGTGATCACCGCCCTGGATTACTTCGTCGACAAGGGCTGGCTGGTACTGGAGACCCGCCAGATGACCGAGGTCTTCGAGGTGGTCGAGCGCGGCGACGTCGCCACTCTCGTCTCCGACCTGCATGACTACTTCGTCGACAAGGAGCGCGCCGAGATCGAGCGCCTGCACGCCATGCTCGCGCTGTTCGAAACCGACAGCTGCCTGACCCGGCGCCTGGCCGACTGGTTCGGTGACAGGCGCGCCCCCGAGCATTGCGGTCACTGCTCGGCCTGTCGCGGCGAGGTGGCCCGATTGCCGACATCGCCCCCGACCACCCCGCTCGCCACGCTCGACCCCCTGGGTCTGTGTGCACCGCTGCGCCATCGGCTGAGTGATGCCGGCGAGGGGGACGCCGCCACGCCGGCCCTGCTGGCGCGCTTCCTGTGCGGGCTGACCTCGCCCCGTCTGACTCGCCACCAGGCCCGCCGCCTCGACGGCTTCGCGGCCTTGGAGGCCTATCCCTTCGCCGAGGTCCGCGACGCACTCGCGGCGCGCCTGGCGGGATGACGCCTCAAGGCCGGCGACGGCGGCCCAAGGCGAGGGTGAGGACGTGCACCGGCAGATAGAGCACCACGGGCCAGGCCAGCATCAGACCGGCGAGGTACACCAGCGGATCGAGGCTCGCTTGAGGCTGTCCGAAGGGTCCCTGCACCCAGTTGATATTGCGCTCGGCGTCGGTGGCGACGTAGCTCAGCGGGAGCACCGCCCAGGTCAGCGCGACCTGCCATCCCAGGCCACGGCGATCGTAGCCCAGCCGCCACACACCGTAGCCCGCCACCAGCGGCAGCAGCAGATGGAACAGCGAGAGCAATCGAAAGGCCAGGGGGCGTGCGGCATTGAACATGTACTCGGTGCCCCCGATGGGGTGCACCCCGGTGGCAAGCGCCACCCCCACATCCAGTGCCCACAGCACGCCCACCACCATCACCGCCAGCCACTGGGCGGACATCAGCAGCCGGCTCTCGGTCCACAGGGCGACCAGGATCAAGAAGCTCGCCAGGTCGCACAGCCACAGGAAGTTCTGCCAGCCCAGCACCCGGGCATAGCTCGTCGCCCAGACGACGACCCACAGCGTGAAGGCGAGCTTGAGCCATAGCGGCAGGCCTGGCGCTGGCATAGGTCCCTCCGTTGACTACCGCGCTTTCCGTGTTCCCGCCTGGCCACTGCCCCGGCAGTGCTGCGAATCGAGCACGACCACGTCACCAGGACTCCCCGAAGGGTCTCAGGTCGAGCTCGAAGGTCCAGGCCGAGCGCGCCTGGCGGGTGAGGAACCAGACACTGTCGGCCACGGCGTCGGGGCTCAGGAAGAAGTCATCCGGCTTGTCGGGCATCGCCTGCCGGGTGCGCGGCAGGTCCACCACTCCGTCGATCACTACATAGGCAACGTGAATGTTCTCGGGCCCGAGTTGGCGTGCCAGGGACTGGGCGAGGCTGCGCTGCCCCGCCTTGGCCGAGGCGAAGGGGGCGGTGGCGGCTCGGCCACGCAGGGCCGCCGAGGCCCCGGTGATGACGAGGCTGGCCCGGTCATGTTCGCGAAGTTGCCCCAGGACGGCCTGGACGGTCGCCAGCAGGCCATAGCAATTGATTCGCCAGCTGTCCTCGAACTCCTGCAGCGTCACCTGCTCGGCGCTCTTGAAGACCCCGCCGCCGGCGTTGAAGAGCAACACCGAGACCGCCCCGAGGTCCTCGCGAACCTGCTTGAAGACCGCGTGGGCGCGCTCCCCCTCGGTGGCATCAAAGCGATAGGCATGCGTCCCGGGGATCTCCTGCTCCCAGCCCTTCAACCTGTCGATATCCCGCGACAGCATGGCGACGCGGTAGCCTTCCCTCGCGAAACGCCGCACCAGCGCCAAGCCATTGCCTGGACCGACGCCGACGATGGCACAGACCGTGTTCATCAAGGGCCTCCTCCAATCGCACCCGCTGTCTCTTGCGTCACACTCGCCTGACTGGAGTGTAGTCCCGGCGTACGCGGGCAGAGAGTCGAGGCGCCCTCAGCGCGGCGCCTCTTCCTCCGTGCCGATGCCGTGGCGCTTGAGCTTGTTGGCAATGGTGGTGTGCGAGACGCCGAGTCGCCTGGCGAGCTGGCGGCTGGAGGGATGCTGGGGATAGAGGGTCGCCAGGACCCGGCGCTCCACCTCGCCGAGGATGTCGGCCAGCGAGCCGTCCAGGTCGATACCGGCCAGTCCCGGTGCCTGGCCCACGTCGGGCAGGCGCAGGTGGGCGGGCTCGATGGTCCCGCCTTCGCACAGCGAGACCGCCTGGAAGAGCACGTTCTCGAGTTGGCGCACGTTGCCCGGCCAGTGGTAGGCGGTGAGGCGCGCCACGGCGGCCGGTGACAGGGTGGGCAGCGGGCAGCCGATCTGTCGGGCGGCGCGGTCGATGAAGTGTGCCGCCAGCTCCTCGATGCCGTCCAGGCAGTCGCGCAGGGGCGGCACCGTCAGGGTCAGGACGTTGAGCCGGTGGTAGAGGTCATGGCGGAAGCGGCCCTCGGCGCACAGCGTCGGCAGGTCCTGCTGGGTGGCGCAGATCACCCGCACGTCCAGGTAGGTCTCCTCGTCGCTGCCGACCCGACGAAAGCCGCCGTCCTGGAGGAAGCGCAGCAGCTTGACCTGCATGCGCGGGCTGGTCTCGCCCACCTCGTCGAGGAAGATGGTGCCGCCGGCGGTGAGCTCGAGCAGTCCCAGCTTGCCCTCTGGGCGGGCGCCCTCGAAGGCCCCGGGGGCATAGCCGAAGAGCTCGGTCTCGGCCATCGACTCCGGCAGGCCGGCACAGTTCAGTGCCATGAAAGGCGCCTGGCCTCGCGGGCTCGCCAGGTGGCAGGCCCGGGCCAGCAGCTCCTTGCCGGTGCCGGTCTCGCCCTGGATCAGCAGGGGGGCATCCAAGGGTGCCATGCGCCGGGCCTCGCGGATCAGCGCGGCGAGGCGCGGGCTGGACTGGAACAGCGACTCGAAGCCGCGCAGCTCCTGGCGCTGCACCTGATAGATGCGCTCGCCGATGCGATCGGCCCGGTGCAGGGTGACCACGGCCCCGGCCAGGGAGGCGACGTCCTCGAGGTTCTCGCGATGCAGGGGCGCGATATCGGCCAGGTAGGTGGCGTCGCGCAGGCGGATGCGCAGCCCGTTGACCCGGGCGTTGTTGCGCCGGATCAGTGCCGGCAGGTCGAGGTCGGGCAGGTAGCGGTCCAGGGACAGGCCCGGCACCTCGTCGACCCGGACCCCGAGCAGCTGGCCGGCGGCCCGGTTGGCGGCCACCAGGTGGCCTTCCATGTCGATGGACATCACCGGGTCGGAGAGCGACGAGAGCAGGGCATCGAGCTCCAGGTGACGTCGCTCGCTGGGCATCAGGCTGACCCGACGCACGCCGAAGACGCCGGGCACCCCCTCGAGCTCGGGCTTGAGGGTGGTCAGCTGGGCGTTGAGCAGGTTGGGTACATGCAGGTAGATGGCATTGCCGTGTTCGCCGCCGACCTCGCCGTGGGCCACATTGAGGCCGTAATCGGCAAAGTGGGCAACGATGTCGCGAAGGATGCCGATCCGGTTCTGGCAGTGGAATCTCAGGCGCATAGGGCACTCAAAGGGGACAAAGGGACCGACGCGAGCAAAAGGTCGTCAGCCAGGCGTGACTCTGCTGTCAAGATAACGTGACACAAGACGCGCGACAATGCCCGATAGCGGTGACCCGACGCGCTCTCCGAGCGCCGAGCGCAACAGGCGTCAAGGTTTCGTTACGAAAGTCCGCCTGCTCGGGAGGCCGCTCCTCCCTCCCCGGCGCCCTCTCTGCTCGCGGACGTGCCTAGACTACGGCTATCCCTCTAAGGCCATCACAACCCCAACCGCCACGGGAGACACCATGAAGGCTCAGACAGGCAAGAAGACCGCCTACCAGGCCAAGATGCCCGATGCCCAGGGGCATATCGCCTGGACCGATCAGGAGAATGCCACCTGGAAGACCCTGATGGAGCGCCAGGTCGAACTGCTGCCGGGCCGCGTTTGCCAGGAGTATCTGGACGGTATGGAGCGCCTGGCGCTGCCGATGGAGCGCATTCCCCAGCTCGCCGAGGTGGACGCGGTACTGCGCGAGGCCACCGGCTGGGAGACCGCCCAGGTGCCGGCGCTGATCCCCTTCGATACCTTCTTCGAGCTGCTGGCCAATCGCCGCTTCCCGGTAGCCACCTTCATCCGCACGCCGGAGGAGCTGGACTATCTGCAGGAGCCGGATATCTTCCACGAGATCTTCGGTCACTGCCCGATGCTGACCAATCCGGCCTTCGCCGAGTTCACCGCCACCTATGGCCGTCTGGGCCTCGACGCCACGCCCAAGGAGCGTGTCTACCTGGCCCGGCTTTACTGGATGACCGTGGAATTCGGCCTGGTGGACACGCCGGCAGGGCGGCGCATCTATGGCGGCGGCATCATCTCCTCACCCAAGGAGACCCTGCACGCGCTGTCCGATGTGCCGGTGCATGCGCCCTTCGACCCCATCGATGCGCTGCGCACTCCCTACCGCATCGACATTCTCCAGCCTCTCTACTATGTATTGGACGACCTGGAGACGCTGCACGACCTGGCCAACCGCGACATCATGGGCATGGTCCAGGAGGCGATGGAGCTCGGCCTGTTCGAGCCGCGTTTCCCGCCCAAGCCCAAGCCGGCCGAAGCCGCCAGCGCCTGACCCCCTTCACCCTCCGACGCCCCACCACAACCAGGAGTCATCATGAGCGAGCTTTCCGAACAGCAATGCGAAGCCTGCAGCTGGGACGCCCCCCACGTCACCGACAGCGAGATCGAGCAGTACCGTCGCGACATCCCCGAGTGGCAGATCGTCGAGCGCGATGGCATCATGCAGTTGGAGCGGAGCTTCAAGTTCCGCAACTTCCGTCAGGCCCTCGAGTTCACCAATCGCGTCGGCGAGATCGCCGAGGAAGCGGGTCACCATCCCGCCCTGCTGACTGAATGGGGCAAGGTCACCGTGACCTGGTGGTCCCACGACATGAAGGGCCTGCACAAGAACGATTTCATCCTAGCCGCCAGAACCGACGAGGTAGCGAAGTAAATGTTCGAGCAAATTGAGCGGGTTCCCGGGGATGCCATCCTCGGGCTCATCGAGGCCTTCAAGAAGGACACCAATCCGCAGAAGGTCGATCTCGGCGTCGGCGTCTACCGTGACGCCCAGGGCAACACCCCGGTAATGCGCGCGGTCAAGGAAGCCGAAGCCCTGCTGCTCAAGAACGAGACCACCAAGACCTACATCGGCTCTCACGGCGACCCGGCCTACGGCGAAGTGATCCTGCCGCTGGTTCTCGGCGAAGGCTCGCCGGTACTCGAGGCCGGTCGTGCCAGTGCCACCCAGTCCCCGGGCGGCACCGGCGCCCTGCGCCTGGCGGCGGACTTCATCGCCACCCAGCTGCCCGGCAAGGACATCTGGGTCAGCAATCCGACCTGGCCAAACCACCTGGGCATCTTCCCGGCGGCGGGTCTCACCCTGCACAAGTATCCCTATGTGGATGCCGAGAACCGCCTTGACTTCGACGGCATGCTGTCGGCCCTGAAGCAGATTCCCGAAGGGGATGTGGTGTTGCTGCACGCCTGCTGCCACAACCCGACCGGCTTCGACCTGTCGCAGGCGCAGTGGCAACAGGTGCTGGAGGTGGTCAAGGAGCGCGGCCTGCTGCCGCTGGTCGACTTCGCCTATCAGGGCTTCGGCGAGGGCCTCGACGAGGATGCCTACGGCGTGCGCCTGCTCGCCGAGAACCTCGACGAGATGATCGTCACCAGTTCCTGCTCCAAGAACTTCGGCATCTACTGCGAGCGGACGGGTTGTCTGATCATGGTGGCGAAGAATGCCGAGCAGATGGAGAACGTGCGCTCCCAGATCGCCATCGTGGCACGGGAAAACTACTCCAACCCGCCTGCCCATGGCGGTTCCATCGTCTCCGAGATCATGCACTCCGCCGAGCTCGCCGCCCTCTGGCGCGAGGAGCTCACCGAGATGCGTGATCGCATCAACGGGCTGCGGCGCAAGTTCGTCGAGGCCCTCAAGCCCTACGGCCTCGATCAGAAGTATGCCTGCGTCGCCGAGCAGCGCGGCATGTTCTCCTATACCGGCCTGACACCGGAACAGGTCGACCGGCTGCGTGACGATTACGGTATCTACATGGTCCGCTCTGGCCGCGCCAACGTGGCCGGCTTCTCCGACGAGAATCTGCCCTACCTGGCCAAGGCCATCGCTGCGGTCAACTGAGCCGGCCTCACCGCCTGCTCATGCAAGACGCCCGGGTCTCACGACCCGGGCGTTTTTCTTCGTGGCGTGCCGGCTGTCGCCGCGGAGATGTCACGGCAGGGGACGACACATCAGTTGAGACTCGCCTCGCCCTCCGCGGAACCGGACAGACCGCCCTCTGTGCCGGTCGTGCCTGCCGCCTCGGTGGCGCCCTCCAGGGACTGCTCGGCGGTGCCGGTAGCCGACTCCAGGGTCTCGTCGGCGGTATCGGTGGCCGATTCCCAGGTCTCGTCGGCGGTATCGCTGGCCGATTCGAAGGACTGCTCGGCGGTGCCCGAGGCCGATTCCCAGGTGTCATCGGCCGTGTCGGTGGCCCGCTCCATGGAGCCGGCGGCACGCTCACCGGCCGCCTCCAGGGTGTCACCGGCCTGCTCGTGGGCCTGTTCGGTGCCCAGGGAGGGTTCGCCTTCAGCGGCGGCGCCCATGCCCGTGCCGGCATGGCCCTGGGCCTCGGCGCCGAGGCCGGCCCCGGCGCTCTGCCCGGCCGCCTCTGCCTGAAGGGAGGTCTCGCCCTGCGCCTGCATCCCGGTGCTGTCGGCCATGACGGCATGGCCGCCGAGTCCTGCCATCGCGAGGGTGATACTGAACGCCAGAGTCTTCATCTTCGCCTTCGGCTGCATGTTACCTCCATTATTGAACCGCCGGGCGCACCCGGCTTTTCAAGAGTGATGGGATCCATGTCGACCGGGCCCATCCTTGGCCCAGCGCCTTCCGTGGCGGCGGAGGACCCCTTCGGTGCCGCCCGACGCCCTGGGAAGAATGGCCAGGGCTACCCACTGAATGCAGCGAAAGGCATGCCACTCTTCAGGATAGCGCTTTTATAACAGTGACTTGCGCACAGCCAGGTTACCGACTCGCGCGGCATGACGGCCGCCCTGGCCACGGGTAATCGTCGGCTTGCAGCGACATCACGCCCGTGGGAATTTCAAAGCCCTGCATGAACAAAGGGTTACGGTGTTGCCAAAGCCAAACAGCCCGCGCGGCCAGGCCGAGCGGGCTGTAGACGAGCGGGTCGCGACGATCAGGCGTAACGGGCGACGTCGAGCCCACGGGGATCGATGGCCGGCTGCTGACCGTCGATCAGGTCCGAGAGCAGCTGGCCACTGCCGCAGCTCATGGTCCAGCCCAGGGTGCCATGGCCGGTGTTGAGCCAGAGGTTGCCGTGCTTGGTGGCCCCGATGATCGGCGTGGAGTCCGGCGTCATGGGACGCAGGCCGGTCCAGAACTCCGCCTTGGCCACGTCACCGCCCTCGGGGAAGACGTCCTGGACCACCATGCTGATGGTGGCCCGGCGCTTCTCCAGCAGGCTCAAGTCGTAGGAGGCCAACTCGGCGGTGCCACCGACGCGGATACGGTCGTCGAAGCGCGAGATCGCCACCTTGTAGCTCTCGTCCATCACCGTGGACTGGGGCGCCCCGCCGTCGTCCACCACTGGCAGGGTCAGGCTATAGCCCTTGACCGGGTAGATCGGCAGGCGAATGTCCAGATCCTTGACCAGGAACGGCGAATAGCTGCCCAGGCAGACCACGTAGGCATCGGCCGTCAGCTCCCCGGCGCTGGTGACCACGCTCTCGATGCCGGCGCCACCGCGCTTGAGGCGCTGGATATCGACATTGAAGCGAAACTCGACCCCCAGCTGCTCCCGGCAGTAGTCGGCCAGGCGGCTGGTGAAGAGGTGGCAGTCACCGGTCTGGTCATCTGGCAGGTGAAGTCCGCCGACGAACTTGCCGGGCACCCGGGCCAGCGCCGGCTCCACGGCCTTGATCGCCTCGCTGTCGAGCAGCTCGTGGCGCACGCCGCACTGGGCCAGGACCTTCATGTCCTTGGCCACCGCCTCGACCTGGCTGTCGTGGCGGAACAGTTGCAGCAGGCCCCGCTGGCGGTCCTCGTAACGGATTCCCGTCTCGGCGCGCAGGGCGTCGATGCAGGCCCGGCTATGCTCGGCAATCCGTACCATGCGCTCCTTGTTGACGGCATAGTGCTCGGCATTGCAGTTGGCGAACATCTTCATCATGAAGCGCGCCATGGTCGGATCCATCCTGGGCTGAATCTTGAGCGGCGCGTGCTCCTGGAACATCCACTTCATGGCCTTCTGGGGGATGCCCGGCGCTGCCCAGGGCGAGGAGAAGCCGAAGGATACCTGGCCGGCATTGCCATAGCTGGTCTCCATGGCCGGCGACGGCTGCCGGTCCACCACCGTGACCTCATGGCCCCGACGGGCCAGGTAGTAGGCGCTGGTGACGCCCACCACGCCGCTGCCAAGAATCAGTACCTTCATGCGCTGCCCTCACCTTCTCGTTGTCACCTGCGGGAACGGCATGGCCCGGGAGGGGAAGTCCGGGCCAAGGAAAGGACAGAGTATAGGGCAGACGATACAGAGGATTGCTCTGTTTTTATTTTATCAGCTTTACAAGATCACCAAATAAAACAATGTTTAAAGTCTTTGTTTTGGTTTTCTTGCATCCAAGCAGATAATTCAACTGCTTTCAGCCGGGCTTCGCCGAGGGCTCGCCAGAATGCGCCGCAGCAGCTGCCAGGCCGCAAGCCCCGCGAGCAGATTGCCGAGGGCGGCGCCGACCGCCAACCCGCTCATCCCGGCGATCCAGGCCCCGGCCCACAGACACGGCAGGTAGCACACGAAGAGCCGGGCGGCGGACATCAGCATGGCCCTGAGCGGCCAGCCAAGTGCATTGCCTGCCGAGACCACCAGCATGCACACGCCCAGGGCGGCATAGCTCGGCAACAGGAAACGAATCAGGATCGCCAACTCGTCGCGCACCTCGGGATTGCCCGACAGGGCCTCGGCCACCCATGGCGAGGCCAGCGCCAGCCCCATCCCCAACATCAGCTGCCAGGCCACCACTACGCGCAGCGCCAGGCGCATCAGGCGATGTACCTGCCCCCAGTCGCCGGCACCATAGCAGCGCCCGAGCCAGGGCGGCAGCGACATGGTCATGGCCAGCACCACCATCAGCGAGAGGGTCTCCAGTCGGCTGGCGAGCCCCCAGGCCGCCACCTCGGCCTCGCCCAGCCGGGCCACTACCGCGATCGCCAGCATGGCGGCCAGGGGCGGCATCAACTGGCTCACCATGGCCGGGCCGGCAATGCCCAGAAAGGGGCGGATCGATCGACGGGCCTCGACCAGCAAGCCTGCCCCGGCCAACCAGTGCATTCCCCGCAGGCGAACGCCAAGCACCAGCAGCCCCACACCGAAGGCCAGCACCGTGGCCCAGGCCGCCCCGGGCAGCCCCAGGCCCGGCCAGGCGCCGACACCGAAGATCAGCAGCGGATCCAGGGCCAGGTTGACGAGACTCGTGAGCACCATCAGCGACCCCGGGAGTCGGGTATTGCCGTGGGCGCGAAAGAGGCTGTAGCCGAAATACAGCGCCGCCCCCAACCAGGCGGCCAGCAGCTGGGGCGCCCAATAGTCGCGAATCAGCGCAAGCGATGCCGTCTCGGCTCCCAGCCGGCGAAAGACCGGCTCCTGGGCGAAGTAGAGCGCCAGCACCAGTAGCGCGATGACCGCCGTGCCGACCAGCAGCACCAGGCTTCCCAGGCGCCGGGCGCGACCCGTCTCCCCGGCCCCCAGGGCCCGCGAGACCAGGGCAGCGATGGCAATCCCCATGCCCACCTGGACACCGATGATCAAGAACGACAGCGGGAAGGTGAAGGACTGGGCCGCCAGCGGTGCCGTGCCCAGCCGGGCGACGAAGGCGCTGTCCACCAGCTGGAACCCCAGCAGGGCCAGCACGCCGATGGCCATGGGCCAGGTCTGACGCCACAACGTCAGGCCCAGCGACGACGAGGGGGACGAGGGATGACTCACATCTGCTCCGGGTCGGGACGTGAGCCGGGCATTCTACGCCATCCCGCGACAACTCTCAGTCGGCCATCCCGCGACAACTCTCAGTCGGCCACCCCCCGATGGCCGGTGACCAGCCCCGACAGCAGGCGCTCGATATCCGGCGCCGGCATGGGACGATAGAAGTAGTAGCCTTGCACCAGATCACAGTGCATCTCGCGGATCAGGGTCAGCTGCTCATCGTTCTCCACACCCTCGGCGACCACCTCGAGTCCCAGTCGGTGGCCGATGAACACCGCCGCCTCCATGATGGCGCGGTCCTCGGGCTGGCCCGGGGCATCATGCACGAAGGTGCGATCGATCTTGAGCGCCGTCAGTGGAAAGTGCTTGAGATAGCTCAGCGAGGAGTAGCCGGTGCCGAAGTCATCAATGGCGATCCGCACGCCTCGATGGTAGAGTCGCCGCAGCCCGTCCAGGATCTGATGGTCGGCATCGATCAACACGTTCTCGGTCAGCTCGATGCCGATATCGCCCGGCGCCAGGCCATGGGCCTTCACGCACGCCTCGAAACGCTCCAGGGTATCTCGCCGGGCGAGCTGGGATCCCGAGAGGTTGATATCGATACGCGAGTCGAGGTGGCCTGCGGCGCGCCACGCCGCCTGCTGACGACAGGCCTCCTCGACCACCCAGTCCCCGAGGCGGTGAATCAGGCCCGACTGCTCGGCCAGGGGGATGAATTCCGCCGGCGACACCGGGGCACCCTCCGCCGGCATCCAGCGCAACAGCGCCTCGAAATTCTCGATGTGGCCGCTGACGGCCGATACCTGGGGCTGGAACCACAGGCTCAGCTCGCCCCGATCCAGGGCTTTTTCCAGCCGCTCCATCAAGTCAAGCTGATGAACCAGCTCATCATGCAGCCGCTGGTGGAAAAACTGCAGACCGTTCCGCCCCTCCAGCTTGGCGTGGTTCTTGGCGACGTCGGCATTTCGGATCAGGTCGCGGGCCGTGGCCCCGTTTTCGGGAAACAGGCCGATCCCCAGGCTCGCCGTCACCATGCGCTTACCACCTTCAAGGGAGAAGGGGCGCTGAAACGCTCCCTTCACCTTGCGCACCAATCGCAATACATCGTCGTGAAACTCGATCCCCGGGAATGCCAACACGAACTCGTCGCTCGAGACCCGGGACATCAGGTCCGTCGCGCGCTGCTCCTGGCGCAGCCGATGCGCCAGCTCCACCAGCAGCTGGTCTCCCTGGGCATACCCCATGGCGTCGTTGATCTCGACGAAGCGATCGATATCGAGGTAGATCAACGCCATGCCGATGCCACGCCGACGACAATCTTCGAGCAGGGAGTCCAGTTCGATCTCGAAGGTCCGGCGATTGGGCAGCTGGGTCAGGCTGTCGAAACGGGTCGCGAAGGCTAAGTCGCGGTGGGCACGCTTCTGGTCCGAGAGATCCACATCCACGCAAAACATCAAGGGCGAGTCGGTGTGCTCCCCAAGCATCACGTGGTGGGAGAACACCGGGACCAGGTCGCCGCCGCGATGCAGCAACTCAAGCTCCCCCGCCGGAATCTCCTGCCCGTCCTGGATCCAGGCACGGTGGGCCCGAATCACGGCCTCCCGCATGGGGGGCGGAATGATCAGGTCTTCCAGCAACTGTCCTTCGGCCTCCTCTGCCGGGTAGCCATAGAGTCGCGTGCTGGCCTCGTTCCAGTAGATGACCCGCCGGTCCCTGTCATAGCCCTGTACAGCCACCTTGGGCAGGCTCTCCAGCAGGGCACGAAAGCGCTGCTCGCTCTCCAGGTACTGGCGCCTGACCAGGGCGACATCGGGCTCCCCGGCCGCTGACGAGGGGGACTCGACAGCCTCCTTGCGGAGCCTGCCAACGCGTTCCCACCATCGTCGCAGACTCGCGAGCCTACCGATCATGCCATCCCTGATTCTGGTACGAAAAAGCATGCTAAGGCGTTTCCATCAGAGCTCAATGTTTTATCTAACACTTTTCGCTTAGGTCCGTACAAGACTGCGCTTGAACGTTTCGCCGCCCCAACCTAGCCAAGCCCACATGGCATGCCCCAGATACCTTCGCCACGCCGCCAGCGATACATCCTGTTAACATTTTTTTGACATTTAGAAACGTTTCTTCTCCTGTTTTTACTGTTGGCTGATTGTTTTAGTCAACGCACGGGCAATAACGCCTAAGACCCTCAGGAGAACGACTCATGAAACTCGACACACTCAAATATGGCTTTGATCGTACCACCATGCCAATCGACCCCCTGGCCGACTACTGGTCCCCGAACGTCAGCGAGGACATCAGCCGACAGGATTGGGCCATGACACAGGTCCGCTCGCAGGTGGACCTGAAAGCGTGGCAGGGCTTCACCTCCGACCTGCCGCGTGACCCCTATGTCAATCAGCGCTGGAAGCGCATGGGATGGCTCGCCATCGACGACCAGGACGGCGTCAAAGCGCTGGGCCCCTGTCCTATGGCACAGGGCGGCGCCTTCAATGATGCCGAGAGCATGGCCGACAGGCTGCGGTATTACGAGCCGCTGCAGGAGGCGTTTCTCCAACGCCCCGATGTCAGGGCCTTCGTGCGCGCCTGGGCGCGGCTCTGGGCGATCCGGCCCAACGAACCGATCCTCTTTCAGATCAACGGAGTCCGGGGCGAGACGGCTCTCGACCCGCTGCAGGGCCAGGGCATCCACGCCGATGGCTGCAAAGCGCTGAGCATCATGGTGTTGACGCGAGAGAACGTCACGGGGGGCCGCAACCAGCTGTATGCCGACAAGGCCGGCACCCGGCGGCTCGCCGACATCACCCTGGCCCCGGGGGATGTGCTTCACCTGCGCGACGACAGGCTCTTTCACAGCGTGGACACCATCACCGCGGAAGAACCGTCGGCATCCTTCGAGCGCTTCATCATCATCATCAACTCGCGCTTCGTGGACCCGTTCCAGAACCGGATCCTGCGCCGTCACTTCCCGGATGCCCTCCTCTACAACCCTGGCCGCTGAGGCCCACGGCACCGGACCGCGACGCCCGGCCTGATGGCCGGGCACGAAAAAACACCCCTGGCCCAGCGGCCGGGGGTGTTCTGGTTCGAACACGGACGCCGGGGCGTGGCGCTTATTGGCGGATGCCCTCGAAAGTCACGTAGAGCTCGAGTTCCCGCATCGGCTCGGGGAAGCTGGACATGTCAATGCCGTAGTCGGCCAGGGCCAGGGTCGTCGAGCCCTCGAAGCCGGCCCGATAGTTGCCCCAGGGATCCTCGCCCTCGCCCAGCAGGGTCACCGGCATCTCGATGGCCCGAGTCTCGCCGTGCAGGGTCAACTCGCCGCTCAACACCCCCTGGTTCTCGCCGGTGGACTCGAAGCCGGTGGACGTGAAGCTGGCGGTCGGGTACTCCGCGACATCAAGGAAGTCATCGCTCTTGATGTGCTTGTCGCGCTCGGCATGATTGGTGGTCAGGCTCGCCACGTCCACCTCGAGGTTGGCCGAAGAAGCCGCCAGGTTGTCCGGGTCATAGCTGAATTGGCCGGAGAAGTCCTCGAAGCTGCCCAGGATGTAGGAAAAGCCGAGGTGGCTGATCTTGAACTGGACGAAGGCATGCTGCCCGTCCTCGGTGTCGATCACGTAGTCGGCGGCCTGGGCCTGGGCGAGCGGCACGAGGGCGGCGGCAGCCAGAGTGGCCGTCATGGCCGTTTTCATGGACATTACTGTCTCCTTCCTTGCATGGGTCAGGGGTGTCGCGTATCGCCGCGGCGGGCAGGACGCGGATGAAGCATGCGAGCCAGGGTGTCGCGGCGATCCCAGATATGGTGCTTGAGCGCCGCCAGGGCATGGCCCGCTGCCAGAAGCATCATGGCCAGGGCACCGTACCAGTGGACAATACCGGCCACGGAGGCCTGGTTGGGCAGGTCACTGACCACGGCCGGCACGGTCAACCAGCCAAAGACGCTGATGCCGTCGCCCTCGGCGGTGGAAATCAGATAACCGCTGGTCAGCACCAGCAGCATCATCGCGTAGAGCGCCACGTGGCCGAGATGCGCGGCGAGCCGCTCCATGCGCAAGCCGGGCAGCGCCGGGGCCGGCTGGAAAAGCCGCCAGGCCAGCCGCACCAGCGTCAGCAGCAGTACGAGCATGCCGAGGGAGCGGTGCCACCAGGGTGCCAGGTTGTACCAGCCGTCGTAGTAGCCCAGGCCAGTCATCCACCAGCCCAGGGCGAAGAGACCAAGAAAGGCCAGCGCGCTGATCCAGTGGAGCGCGATGCTGACGATGCCCCATTCGCGATGCGTGTTGCGCCACATGAGTCGGCCCTCCCGGCGTGAAACCTCGTTATGCCGACACGGGGGCGCCCCAGGCGCGCCCTGTCAGCGAATGAGAAATCATCATACCGATCGCCCCAGCCAAAGAAATTGCAAATAAATGAAATAACCATTCGCTTTTATGCAATGGCCGGCGCAGCGATTCGACCAAGGTCATCAAAATGAGTTAATACTAATTCAATCATATGGCGGACCTGGATTCATCCCGCGGGAAAGTGTGCCCCACACACGCCGACGCCCCGCTCAGAGGCGGGGCGTCGAAGGAGACGGCATCAGGTGCCAGAGCGCGGTCAGCGCACCAGGGCGTCGAGCCCGCGAGCCAGATCCGCCTGGATGTCGGCGAGGTCCTCGAGGCCGACGGCCACGCGGATCAGCCCCTCGCGAATGCCGGCGGCGGCCTTCTGGTCATCGGAGAGACGACCGTGGGTGGTGGTTCCGGGGTGGGTAATGGTGGTCTTCACATCCCCCAGGTTGCCAGTGATGGACAGCATGCGAGTCGCGTCGATCACCGACCAGGCGCCCTCGCGCCCGCCGATGACCTCGACCCCGAGCACGGCGCCGAAGTCACGCTGCTGGCGCGCCGCCAGGGCGTGCTGGGGATGGCTGGCCAGGCCGCTGTAGTGGACCCGCTCCACCGCCGGATGGGCCTCGAGCCAGTCGGCCAGCTGGCGGGCATTGGCACAGTGGGCCTTCATCCGCAGGCCAAGGGTCTCCAGCCCCTTGGTGAAGATCCAGGCGTTAAAGGGGCTCAGGCAGGGCCCGCAGGTGCGTACCACGCCGAAGACCTCCTCGAGCAGCGTGTCGGGCCCCACCACGGCGCCCCCCACGGCACGGCCCTGACCGTCCAGGTACTTGGTGGCGGAATGGATCACCAGGTCCGCTCCCAGGGCCAGCGGCTGCTGCAGGGCGGGGGTCAGAAAACAGTTGTCGATGGCCAGCCAGGCCCCATGGCCATGGGCCAGATCGGCCAACTCGGCGATATCCGCCACCTCGGAAAGGGGGTTGGAAGGCGTCTCGGCAAACATCAGCTTGGTCGCCGGCGTGATGGCCGCCTGCCAGGCCTCGAGGTTCGAGAGCTCCACGTAGCGGGTCGTGATGCCGAACTTGCCGAGGTACTTGTCGAACAGGCTGACCGTCGAGCCGAACAGCGACCGCGAGGCGACAATCTCGTCGCCGGCCTCGAGCAGTGCCAGAGCCGTTGCCAGGATCGCCGACATGCCGGAGCTGGTGGCCACGCAGCGCGCCCCGTCCTCGAGGGCGGCGAGACGCCGCTCGAAGGTCTGAACCGTGGGATTGGTGAAGCGCGAATAGACGTTGCCCGGCTCGTCACCGCCGAACTTGCGCGCCGCCTCGGCGGCGCTCTCGTAGACGAAGCTCGAGGTCGGGAAGATCGGCTCACCATGCTCCTGCTCGCCGGTCCGATGGTGGCCGGTACGGATCGCGCGGGTGTCGAGGCCCCAGGCGTCCGCCGGATGGGTGTCGTCGTGCATGGAAGCCTACCTCAGTCGATGTCGTCTTCCTGGTTGTGCATGCCCACCAGAGCATGGTCACCGGCGCTCTGCTGCTTGGCCGCGTCGTTGCGGGACGCCTCGAGATCGGCCAGGTAGCTGTCGTCGATATCGCCGGTGATGTAGCGGCCATCGAACACCGAGCAATCGAAGGCGTCCAGGGCCGGATTGACCTCGCGACAGGCATCCTTGAGATCATCCAGGTCCTGGTAGACCATGCGGTCGGCGCCGATCAGCTCCCCCACCTCGGCCTCGCTGCGACCATGGGCGATCAGCTCGGTGGCCGCCGGCATGTCGATGCCGTAGACATTCGGATAGCGCACGGGCGGCGCCGCCGAGGCAAAGTAGACCTTGTTGGCGCCGGCCTCCCGGGCCATCTGGATGATCTGTCGGCAGGTCGTGCCCCGCACGATGGAGTCGTCCACCAGCAACACGTTCTTGCCCTTGAACTCGATGTCGATGGCGTTGAGCTTCTGGCGCACCGATTTCTTGCGCTGGGTCTGGCCGGGCATGATGAAGGTCCGCCCGATGTAGCGGTTCTTCATGAAGCCCTCGCGATAGGTCACGCCGAGGTGCTGGGCGAGCTCCAGGGCCGAGGTCCGGGAGGTGTCGGGGATCGGGATGACCACGTCGATGTCGTGATCCGGCCATTCGGCCTGGATGCGGTCGCCGAGCTTGCGACCCATCTGCATGCGGGTGCCGTAGACGTAGGCGCCATCGAGAATGGAATCCGGACGCGCCAGGTAGACGTGCTCGAAGATACAGGGCGCGAGACGCGGCGCGTCGGCGCAGGACTGGGTATGCACCTGGCCCTCCATGTCGACGAACAGCGCCTCGCCGGGCGCCAGGTCGCGGTGCAGTTCGAAGCCGCCGACATCAAGGGCCACCGACTCGGAAGCGATCATCACCTCCTGGCCGCTGCCCTCGTCTCGCGTGCCGAAGACCACCGGGCGGATGCCGTTGGGGTCCCGGAAGGCCACCATGCCGACGCCGTTGATGATCGCCACCGCGGCATAGCCGCCTCGACAGCGGCGATGCACGCGGCGCACCGCATCGAAGATGTCGCCCGGCTCCAGGTGCAGGCCCTGCTTGCCCAGCTCGTGAGCGAAGACGTTCAACAGCACCTCGGAGTCGGAGCTGGTGTTGATGTGGCGCAGGTCGGAGGAGAACAGCTCCTGCTTGAGCTGCTCGGAATTGGTCAGATTGCCGTTGTGGGCCAGGCTGATGCCGTATGGGGAGTTGACATAGAACGGCTGGGACTCCGCCTCGCTGGAGGACCCCGCCGTGGGGTAACGCACATGGCCGATGCCCAGGTTGCCCTTGAGTCGCGCCATATGGCGGGTATGGAAGACGTCGCGCACCAGGCCGTTGCTCTTGCGCAGCAGGAAGCGCCCTTCGTTCCAGGTCATCATGCCGGCGGCATCCTGGCCCCGATGCTGGAGCACCGTCAGGGCATCATAGATTCCCTGGTTCACCGCCTGCTTGGCCATCAGGCCCACGATACCGCACATTACACCTTACCTCGCTCGCCTAGGGTGGGACGGCATCGACAGGCCGCCCCGTGTTTCATCAATGTCAGGGGGAAGCGACCTCGCCTGCTTCCGTGGCCGGTCGCGACACGGGACGCGGCAGGTCGCCCAGGGACGGCGCCGACACGGGCAGGCGGTCCTCCCAGACCGCCAGTCGACTCACCGCCCAGTCTCTCATCTGTTCGAAGCTTGGTCGCAGCACTGCCTGTTGCCAGGCCTGGAGCTGCACCAACGGCGTCAGGCTGATCAGGATCGTGACCACCACCAGGATCGCCGCCCCCTTGGCCGCGCCGAAGGCGGCCCCGGTAACCCGGTTGAAGAGCCCCATGCCCACCCATTCGACGGCGGCATGCATCAGCCGGATGACCACGCCACAGGCCAGGATGACGGCGAAGGTCACCAGCACGAAGGCCAGCACCAGGCGGCCATCGGGGCTGTCGATGACGCCGGACAGCAGATCGGCCACCGGCTCGGCCAGCCAGCGCGCCGCCAGCAGGGCGACGAGCCAGGAGGCCAGCCCGAGGGCCTCGCGCACCAGGCCACGCAGAAAACCGGCCAGGGTGGTGACCGTCAACAGGCCGATGAACAGCCAGTCCAGCCAGGTCAGCGTCATGGCGCCTTCACCAGCAGGCCCTGCAGATTCAAGCGGGCCTTGAGCTGGCCCATGACGTCCTCAGCGACCTCGGAACTGCCATAGGGCCCCACATAGACGCTGGTCAGGTCATTGCCCCGGGGCCGGCGGTAGGCCGGAAAACCCTGCTCCGTCAGCCGCGTCTCGAGGCGCTCGGCATTGCCCGGCTCGCCGAAGCTGCCCACCTGGACGGCCCATTCACCGCCGGGGGCAGGAGACGACGGCGCGCTGGCGGCCGCCTCCTCCCCGGCCTCCTCGCTGCGGGCCAGGCGCTCGTCGGCGGCGCGGGCCAGCTCGGCGATGGGATCGGGCGAACTCTCCTCCTCGGCCGCCTCCTCCGGGGCATCGGCCTCGGCGACGGGCGCCGCGTCGGGCTCGGGGACAGGCTCCGGTTCGGGTGCAGAGGACGTCGGCGGCGGTTCTTCCTGCGCTGGGGGCGGCTCGCGGGACGCCGAGGCCTCTTCAGTCGCCGGGCTCTCCTGCAGGCTCGCGGGCGGCTGCGGATCGGCCAGGTCGCGGCGCTCGACCTCCACCGGCTGCTCGATGGTCAGCACCGGCTCGGGGCGACCCTCCCGGGGGGCCGGGTCGTCGAACAACAGCGGGACGAAGATCACCGCCAGGGCGATCAGGATCAGCGCCCCGCTGACCCGCTCACGCATACCGTATTTCATGTCGCTCCCTCGCTGGACCTGTCATCCGTTGCAGTCTGCGCCCGGGACGCCCAGGCCGCCAGCACGGCGCCCACGGTGAAGAAGGACCCGCAGACCAGCACCCGATCCTCGGGCTCGAGGCTTGCCTCCAGCCAATCCGCCCCCTGCCCCGGCGATGCGGCGCGATGCCAGACGGCCTGGCCCTGTGCCTCGAGATGGCCGGCCAGCGCATCGGCGCTGCGGGCCCGATCACCGTCGAGGCTGACCGGCACCCAGGCATCGATCACCGGCGCCAGGGCAGCGATCACGCCATCGGCGTCCTTGTCGCCCAGCATGCCGAGCAGGGCGATGGTGCGTCCCTGGCAAGGTCGCTCGGCCAGGCGAGCGGCCAGGTAGCCCGCCGCATGGGGATTGTGCCCGACGTCCAGGCACCACTGCCCGCGCCACTGCATGCGCCCGGGCAGCATCACCGACGTCAGGCCCTGGCGGCAGGCGGCCTCGTCAAGCGCCACGCCGGCCAGCGCCAGCGCCTGCAGGGCGGTGGCGGCGTTGTCCAGCGGTAGGCCCGGATCGGGCAGCGCCTCCAGTCGCCGCACTAGCCCCTCGGCATCATGCCCCTCCCAGGCCCAGCCAGGCTCGACGGCCCGCCGCTGGAAGCCCTCGCCAAGGGCATGCACCGGCGCCCCGAGCGTTGTCGCGGTGGCGCGCACGCTTTGCGGCAGGGCGGTACTGCCGAGGACGGCCGGCCGCCCCGGGCGCATGATGCCAGCCTTTTCCCGGCCGATGCCCTCGAGATCGTCGCCAAGAAAGGCCGCATGATCCTGGGCGATGGTGGTGACCACGGCCACATCGGCATCGAGGATATTGACCGCATCCAGACGTCCCCCGAGGCCGACCTCGAGAATCGCCAGGTCCGGGCCGCGTGCCGCGATGGCATGCAGCGCCCCCAGGGTCCCCGCCTCGAAATAGGTCAGGCTGACCGGATCACCGCCGCGCCGGGCGACCTCGACCGCCTCGAAGCCTGCCACCAGGACCTCGTCATCCGCCTCCTGGCCGTCCAGGCGAACCCGCTCGTTGTAGCGTACCAGGTGGGGAGAGGTGTAGGTCGCCGTGGTCAAGCCATGGGTCCGGGCCAGCGCCTCGAGCATGGCCACGGTGGACCCCTTGCCATTGGTGCCGGCCACGGTGATCACGCGTCCGGCAACGCGAGCATCCAGCAGGCCCATACGGCGCGCGACCTCGGCCACCCGTTCGAGACTGAGGTCGATATCCACCGGATGCGCCGCTTCCAGCCGTGCCAGCCAGGCGTCGAGCGGAGAATGGGAAGCGTCTTGCATGGGCGCCTGGCTCAGCGGCTGGCGTCGGGGCGCTCGTCGCCCGTCGGCTCTGCCGTTTCTACCGGCTCAGCCGCATCCGTTGCGGCTGGCGCTTCCTCGACCTTGTCCTCCGCCTGCTCCGCCGCATCCACGAGGTCGGGCTCGGCCGCTGCGGGCTCGGCCAGGCCGGTAGCCGGCTGGTGGGTCAGCTTACGCAGCACGCCACCCAGGCGGGCACGAATATCCTGGCGATGGACGATCATGTCCACGGTGCCATGCTCGAGCAGGAACTCGCTGCGCTGGAAGCCCTCGGGCAACTGCTCGCGCACCGTCTGCTCGATCACCCGGGGCCCGGCGAAGCCGATCAGCGCATTGGGCTCGGCGACATTGAGATCACCGAGCAGGGCCAACGATGCCGAGACCCCACCGAACACCGGATCGGTGAGCACCGAGATATAGGGCACGCCGGCCTGCTTGAGCTTCTCCAGGGCCGCAGAGGTCTTGGCCATCTGCATCAGCGAGAACAGCGCCTCCTGCATGCGCGCCCCGCCGGAGGCGGAGAAACAGATCAGCGGGATCCCCTCCTCGAGGGCCAGGGTGGCGGCGCGCACGAACTTTTCGCCCACCACGGCGCCCATGGACCCGCCCATGAAGGTGAACTCGAAGGCCACGGCCACCACCGGCAGCCCCTCGAGGGTGCCGCGCATGGCGACCAGGGCATCCTTCTCGCCGGTGGCCTTCTGGGCCGCTGCCAGGCGATCCTTGTACTTCTTGGAGTCCCGGAACTTGAGGCGATCGCTGGGTTCGAGGTCGGCGGCGACTTCCTCGCGGCCTTCCTTGTCCAGGAACCAGTCCAGCCGCTTGCGGGCGGTGAGGCGCAGGTGATGATCGCACTTGGGACAGACGTTGTGGTGCTTCTCCAGCTCAGGCAGGTAGAGCACCGCCTCGCACTTGGGACACTTTCGCCACAGGCCGTCGGGCACGCTCGCGCGACGGTCCTTGCGCTGAATGCGGCCCACCGAGGGCACGATCTTGTCTAGCCAGCTCATGTCAGAAACGCTTCCATCTATGCTGTCGCCCCCGGCAAGCCGGGGGCGGAATCGAATCGGTCGGCTCGGGACCCGTCACGCATCCAGTGCCTGACGCATCTCGCCCAATACCGCCTCCAGGGCGGCGGGAATCGCCTCGGGATCGTCGGCGTTCTCGGCGATTCGGCTGACCAGGGCACTGCCCACGATCACGCCGTCGGCGACCCGGCCCACCTCGGCGGCCGAGGCCCCGTCGCGAATGCCGAAGCCCACGCACAACGGCAGGTCGGTCAGCTCGCGCAACGGGGCCAAGTGCTCGGCGACGTCGTCGGCATCGGGCGTGGCACCACCGGTCACCCCCTTGAGGGACACATAGTAGAGATACCCCTCGCCATGGGCGCATATTGTAGCGGCCCGGGCACGGGAAGTGGTAGGGGCCACCAGGAAGATCGAGGCCAGCCCCCGCGCCTTGAGCGTCGGACCGAGAATGTCGGCCTCCTCCGGCGGCATGTCGACGATCAGCACGCCGTCGACGCCCGCCTCACGGGCCTGGTCGGCGAAGGCTTCGAGACCGATGCGCTCCACCGGGTTGAGATACCCCATCAGCACGACCGGCGTCTCGGCATCATCCTGGCGGAACTCGCGGACCATCTCGAAGAGGTGCGAGAGTCGCACCTGATGCTTGAGGGCACGCTCGCAGGCCTTCTGGATCACCGGGCCATCGGCCATGGGATCGGAGAACGGCACTCCGAGCTCGATGACATCGGCCCCGGCGCGAACCAGGGCATGCATGAACGCCACGGTATATTGCGGGGCCGGATCGCCGGCGGTGATGTAGGGAATCAGCGCGCGGCGTCCCTGGGCCTTGAGCGCGGCGAAGCGTTGATCGATACGGTTCATCAGGGTCCCCTAGATGTCGATGCCGTCGAGCTTGGCGACGGTCAGGATATCCTTGTCGCCACGTCCGGAGAGGTTGACCACGATATGCTGGTCGGGGCGCATGGTCGGTGCCAGCACCTTGGCGTAGGCCAGGGCATGAGCCGACTCCAGGGCCGGCATGATGCCCTCCACGTGGGTCAGCTCCCGGAACGCCTCGAGGACGGCATCGTCATCGGCGGCCACGTAGTTGACCCGCCCGACGTCCTTCCACAGAGCATGCTCCGGTCCCACGCCCGGGTAGTCGAGCCCCGCCGAGATGGAGTGGGTGTCGGACACCTGCCCGCCCTCGTCTGACATCAGATAGGTGCGGGTGCCGTGCAGCACGCCCCGGGGAGCATTGGAGGCCAGGGGCGCCGCATGGCGGCCACTGGCGACCCCATCGCCGCCGGCCTCGACGCCGTACATGACCACCTCGTCGTCCTCGACGAAGGGGTAGAAGAGCCCCATGGCGTTCGAGCCGCCGCCAACGCAGGCAATCAGGGCATCGGGCAGCCGGCCGAACTCCTCGACCGACTGCCAGCGCGCCTCGCGACCGACCACGGCGTTGAAGTCGCGCACCAGCATCGGATAGGGATGCGGACCGGCCACGGTGCCGATGATGTAGAAGGTGTTGTCGACGTTGGTCACCCAATCCCGGAGCGCCTCGTTCATGGCGTCCTTGAGGGTCCGCGTGCCGGACTCCACCGGAATCACGTTGGCACCGAGCAGGCGCATGCGGTAGACGTTGAGCTTCTGGCGCTCGACGTCCTCGGCGCCCATATAGACCTCGCATTCGAGGCCCAGTCGGGCGGCCACGGTGGCGGTCGCCACGCCGTGCTGGCCCGCACCGGTCTCGGCGATCACCCGTGGCTTGCCGCTCTTCTTGGCCAGCAGGGCCTGGCCGATGGTGTTGTTCACCTTGTGGGCGCCGGTATGGTTGAGGTCCTCGCGCTTCAGCCAGACCTGGGCGCCACCGAGCTGCTTCGACCATCGCTCGGCATGATAGAGCGGTGACGGGCGGCCCACGTAATGGGCCAGGTCATAGTCGAATTCGGCCTGGAAGTCCGGATCATCGCGAAGACTCAGGTAGGTCTTCTCCAGATCCTCCAGGGCGAAGCTCAGGGTCTCCGAGACGAACCGGCCGCCATAGGGGCCGAAATGGCCACGGGCATCCGGCAGTCGGGTCAGGTCACTGAACTTGCTCACGAAAGACACCTCACAGGGTCGCCAGAAGGGGTGTTGGGGATTGGAAGACGCAGTGGCACGAGCTCAGCCGTCGGCGCGGCGCACCGCCTGCAGAAAGGCCGCCATCAAGGCGGCATCCTTGCGCCCGGGCGCGGCCTCGATGCCGCCGGAGACATCCACCGCGTAGGGCCGGACCACCGCGATGGCCTCGGCCACGTTGGCCGGCGTCAGGCCTCCAGCGAGGATAACAGGTTTTGTCAGGCTTGCGGGGATTCGCGACCAGTCGAAGGTCTCGCCGGTGCCCCCCGGCAGGCCGGGCCGGTAGGCGTCGAGCAGCAGCCCGCGAGACTGATGATAGTCGCCGGCCGCGGCGGACAGGTCGAGGCCGTCGCGCATGCGCAGGGCCTTGATCCAGGGGCGCCCGAGGGCGGCGCAGGTGGCCGGCGATTCCTCGCCATGGAACTGCAGCAGGTCCAGATGTTCGGCCGCCCGCGCCACCAGCTCCGGCTCGGGGTCGACGAAGAGTCCGACCCGAGTCACGAAGGCCGGCACCCGCGCCGCCAGGTGCGCCAGGCACGCGATGTCCACGGCACGCTTGCTGCCGGGCCAGAGCACGAAACCCAGGGCATCCGCGCCGGCGGCCACGGCGGCATCCACATCCTCGGGGCGGGTCATGCCGCAGAACTTGATCCGGGTGCGCCCGGGGCGGTTGCCGTGTTCAGTCATCGCCGCCCTCCCCGACCAGGGCCGCCTGCGCCACCGGGCGACCGCGGCGAAACGCGACCATGGGGCAATCCGGCAGCGACCGCTCCCCGGTCCACTCGCCCAGGAAGGCCAGCAGATTGGGCCCCAGGGGCTCGCGGGGCAGGC
The DNA here is from genome assembly GCF_003966155.1 of Halomonas nitroreducens. Lineage (GTDB taxonomy): Bacteria > Pseudomonadota > Gammaproteobacteria > Pseudomonadales > Halomonadaceae > Halomonas > Halomonas nitroreducens. Next base: position 222,036 of record NZ_RXNS01000005.1, on the reverse strand, counting down.
CCCAGGCCTCGTCGTAGAGGGAGTCGACGAAGTGCAGGCCACAGGCCGGGGCGGTGACGTCGCCGAGGGTGCGGTCCCTGAGCGCCAGCAGTCGCGCCAGGTAGTCGGCGCCCTGCTCGCCGCGTCCCACGGAGACCAGGGCCCCGACGATGTTGCGGATCATGTGGTGCAGGAAGGCATTGCCCTGGACGTCGACCACCACCAGGGGGCCATGCCGATGCACCTCGATGAAGTGCAGGTGACGCCACGGCGTCTTCGACTGGCAGCCCGCCGCGCGGAAGCTGGAGAAATCGTGCTCGCCCACCAGCACCTGGGCCGCCTCGTGCATGGCCTCGGCATCCAGGGGATCCCGGCACCAGGTGACGTTGGCACGCTCCAGCACCGGCCGGCTGGGCTGGTTGAGGATCACGTAGCGGTAGCGCCGAGCCAGGGCCTTGAAGCGGGCATGGAAGTCGTCGGCCACCGGCTTGACCCAGCGCACGGCGATGTCCCGGGGAAGGTTGGCGTTGACGCCGAACACCCACGCCTTCTGGGAGCGCCGCGCGGGCGGGTCGAAGTGGACGACCTGGCGGGTGGCATGGACTCCGGAGTCGGTACGCCCGCTGGCGTGGACCTTGACCCGGTCGCCGGCCACCCGGGACAGGGCGGTCTCGAGAGATTCCTGCACCGAGGCGGCGTGCTTGAGGCGCTGCCAGCCGCAGTAGGCGGTGCCGTCGTACTCCACCGCCATGGCCAGGCGGCCGGTCAGTGGGTGATGTTCATCGAGCCGTTGGAAAAGGGTCATGCGCACTTCATGGCTGGTGGCGGTCGAGCAGTTCGCGGGCCTCCTCCCTCGCTCCGGCGTCATGGGACTCCTCGAGCAAGCGTTCCAGCAGGATCCGGGCCTCGCGCTCCTCGCCGAGATCGATCAGGTGGCGGGCCTCACCCAGGGTGGCCGTGGAGGATGCCGCGCCGGCAGAGGCCCCATTATCCCCGCCAAGGGGCGGAAACGCCACCTCCTCCACCTCCCAGCGGGAAGGGTCACGGGCCTGGGCGGCCGCATCATCGCTCTCCACCTCCCAGCGGGAAGGGTCACGGGCCTGGGCGGCCGCATCATCGTTCTCCACCTCCCAGCGGGAAGGGTCATGGGCCTGGGCGGCCACGGCGTCGCCAGACGCCTGCTGGCCCCCGGGGGTGAAGTCCACACTGGGCTGCATGGGGGTCTCCTGCCGCACCGGCGCCTTCCGATCGAGAGACGGCGGGCGATAGTCGATGATCTCGCGCCCCTCCTCGTTGATCCGGCTGTCCACCTGGGGCAGCGGCGACTCCTCGTCACCGACCCCACAAGGGTTGGTGGACTCGCTCGACGACTCGGACGCCCCAGGCGCCGCCGGTCCGCTGAACACCTCCTCCCGAGCCGGCTGCCCGGGCTGCGAGTCACGCCCCTCACCCTCGGCACTGGAAGTGACCTCGGGAGGACGATAACGGGCCAGGTCATCGGGATCGCCGCCCTGCATCGGCCGCACCGCCACGCTGGCATCCCCGTCCGTGACGCTGCTCGCCGGCGGGGTAGCGTCATCCTCCCCGTCGGGGGCATTGAAGACCCGCGGCGGAAGCTCGCTGGGCTCCGGGAAGACGGCGCGCTCCCCGGCGGTGGCGGCCGAGGCCGCGGGGGGGGCATGACGGGCCATCAGGCGCTCTGCCTCGGCCCGGGTGGCGGCATCGCCGGCTTCCTGAAGGCGCTGCGCTTCCTGACGGGCGGCGCTGCGGTCCCCCTGCTCGAGCTGCACCTTGAGCAGCTTCAGGCGCAGGTCGTCACGCTCCGGCTCCCGGACCAGGCCCGCCTCCAGTAGCTCGCGGGCCTGGTCGTAGCGGCCATAGGCGATGAAGATATCGGCCTCGTTGATGGCCTCGGCCTCGGGCATGGAAGCCCGCACCGGGTCCGCGGGGGACCGCTCCGGAGACCGTGCCCCCCCCGGCGCGAGGGGAGCGTGCTCTGCAGGAGCATCATCGGAGGGCTCGGCCACCTGCACCTCGCCGAAGGGGAAGACCGGCTCCTCCTCCCGGTGCCGACGTCGGCGCACCAGGGCCCACAGCGCCAGCAGGGCGGCCAGCCCGGCGCCGCCCAGCAGCAGGGGCCGCTCGACGGCGCCCTGGTAAACGGCGCCCCACCAAGGGGGAGAGGCCTCGGCGGGCTCGCTGCCGGGCGGCACCACGCCACCGGCCCCGGCGCCTTCGACGCCTCGGCCGCCGGCCGTCAGCGCCTCGACACGCTGACGCAGGGCGGCGAGCTCACCACGCAGATCACCGACCTCCTCTTCCAGGGCATCGCGCTCGGCCTGCACCGCGGCGAGCGCCTGACGATTCTCCTGCCAACGCCGCTCGAGGCGCAACAGGCGCTGATCCTCGTTCAGCTCGCCATTGCCGGTGATGGCCGCCAGCACGCCGGGATCCAGGCGCCCCTCCGGGGGCGACGGCTGGCTGTTGCCCTGCCCCCCGTCGCCTGCGGCCGCGGCGCCCGCCTCGTGGCCGCCACCGAGGCCGGCGGCCGCGGCCTCCTTCTCGGTGAGCAGCGTCAGGCGCGGGCCGCTGGCGGAAGCATCGACGCGCCGAGTGCTGTCATCCGCCGTCTCGCCAGCCGCCGAAGGGGCCGCCGCGTCCGACGCCGGTGTCTCGGCGCCGGCCACGGTCGCCGGCTCGGCCGGGGCCGTTAGGGGGACCCGGGCCGGCGCTCCACTGCCGCGGTTGGCCCAGGCCTGGTTCATGGCCTGGACGAGGCCGGCCGCCGTGTCGGCCGAACGGGCAACGATGGTCTCGCGGGGCGGCACCACGAGGGTGAACCCGGCCCGCATCTGGTTGATATTGCCGGTGGGAAACACCTCCGGATTGGCCTCCACCAGGGCCAGCATCATCTGGTTCATGCTGATGCCGCTGTCCGGACGCAGGCGACCGGCCACCGCCCAGAGGGTATCTCCGCTGCGCACCCGGGCGAGATCACCAGATGTAGAGGACGCCGAAGGCGTCGAGGGCGCGACGGCCCGGCGGCTCGGGGGCGCTGATGTCGGCGCGGCCTGTGCGACCTGGCGGGAAGGCGAGGAGGCGATCAGTGCCGGCATCGCCGCATAGTCGGGCGGATCGAGCAGCAGAGTCACCTCGCGGAGCTGCCGTCCGCCTGGCCAGTCGAAGCGCAATAGCAGGTCCAGCCAGGGCTCGCGTACGGCACGCTCGGTAGCGAGGTCGAGCACCAGCTGCCCCTGGCGCCGACTGACCTCGAGCCGAACGCTGGCCGCGAGCGGCGTGCGCGTCAGCCCGGCGGCCTGAAAGGCCCCCGGGTCGGCGACCGAGGCATTGAGCAGGCCGGCCTGCAGGCCGGCCGTGTCGGTCAGCGGAATACTGGCGCGCAGCGGCGCATTGAGCGTCGAGCGCACCTCGACATCACCCAGCCCCAGCGCCAGGGCCTGCGAGCTGGCGGCGGAGAGCGAAAGCAGCATGGTGAGCGTCAGCTTGCGTTTCATGGATTCCCTTGCGTCCTGTCAGCGACCATCCCCGGCGATGCGCCGATGTGAATCAATGAGATGGCTTGATATCTATGTATCATATCCCACTCGTTGGCGTGCTACGCATGACGCAGGGCACGCCTCATGCTCTCAACGTACTTCATTCATGTGCGAGATGCCCGCCTCGTCGCCCACGCAACGAAAACGGGGCGCTTCTCGAAAGAAGCGCCCCGTTTTCGGCAAGGAGATCGGGACACCGGGGGCCAAGGCCCCCGGTGACGCGCCGTCACTGCTCGCGAAGGATCTTGAGCATCCGCTTCAGCGGCTCGGCGGCCCCCCACAGCAGCTGGTCACCGACGCTGAAGGCGGACAGGTACTCGCCCCCCATGGCCAGCTTGCGCAGGCGACCCACCGGCACGGTCAGGGTGCCGGTCGCGGCGGCCGGGGTCAGGCCGTCGATCGTGGCGTCCTTGTCGTTGGGGATCAGCTTCACCCAGTCATTGTGCGTGGCGATGCGCTCCTCGATCTCGTCGATCGGCACATCCTGCTTGAGCTTGATGGTGAACGCCTGACTGTGGGAGCGCATGGCCCCGATGCGCACGCACAGGCCGTCGATAGGCACCGGGTTGTCCTGCAGGCCAAGGATCTTGTTGGTCTCCACCGAGCCCTTCCACTCCTCGCGGCTCTGGCCGTTGTCGAGCTTGGAATCGATCCAGGGCAGCAGGCTGCCGGCCAGCGGCGCGCCGAAGTTGTCGACCGGGAAGTCGCCGCCGCGCATGGCCGCGGTGACCTTGCGATCGATGTCGAGGATGGCACTGGACGGATCGGCAAGCTCGCCAGCCACGCTGTCGCGCAGCGCGCCCATCTGGTTGAGCAGCTCGCGCATGTGCTTGGCGCCGGAGCCGGAGGCAGCCTGATAGGTCATGGAGGTCATCCACTCGATCATGTCCGCCTCGAACAGCCCCCCCAAGCCCATCAGCATCAGGCTGACGGTGCAGTTGCCGCCGACGAAGGTCTTGGCACCGCGTGCCAGCTGGTCATCGATCACCTTGCGGTTGACCGGATCCAGCACGATGGTGGCCTCGTCGGCCATGCGCAGGGTGCTGGCGGCGTCGATCCAGTAGCCTTTCCAGCCGCCGCCCCGCAGATCCTCGTAGACCTTCTTGGTGTAGTCGCCGCCCTGGCAGGTGACCACCACGTCAAGCGCCTTGAGGGCCTCGATATCGAAGGCATCCTTCAACGGAGGCACGTCCACGCCGACGTCGGGCCCCGGCTGGCCGACCTGGGAGGTGGTGAAGAAGACCGGCTCGATGCCGCTGAAATCCCCGTCTTCCACCATCCGCTGCATGAGCACGGAGCCCACCATGCCACGCCATCCAACGAAACCGACTTTCAACATGTGAAGTCCTCCAGAAATCGAATGAGGGCCACATTATACATGAGCCAGCCCCATCTGGCAGGGAGGGGGTTAGCCAAGGCCTGCCATGGGGAGCCCCAGGTGCGAAAGGCTGCAGCAATCCTCGCATGCACAGTAACAAGAACCGACTACAATGTTTCATAGTGTAACCAAAACAACACCCCACTCTGGCATCCGAGCTAAGTCCCGTTCCTTTGAGGTCTTAGTACCCGACTCGCCAGCACGAGGCGATCCTGGAGGAGGGCTCACCACATGCATCAGGAAAGGGCTGTTGCTGGCGCATCGTTCAATGCAGAAACAAGACGTAATGAGGTGGATTCGCATCTGGCTTCCTTGCCATACCATTACGCTACCTACGGCCTAGTGGTGAGCTCACAACTGGAGCTCCCGGAGCTTCCAGCAGCCTCCCCTCCCCCCGATTCAGATGTCTCAATCGTTGAGGCCCCTCTCGCGGAAACACTGGATATCCCCCATGTGCAGGAAGGCTGGCTTCAGTATGCGGAAGATTGCTGCCAGTTTGGTCTGGAGGGGGGGACTCGCTTCAAAATCGAGCGGGGGCGCCATATCAAGATCGATCGATCTAGAAGATCGAGGCACTCAGGCGACGCTCGAGACAGGGAGATGCGTCTCTACCTTATGGGTACCGCCCTGGGCGCCCTGCTGCACCAGCGACATTGGCTGCCTCTGCATCTCAGCGCTCTGAATACTCCCTCAGGCGTTTGGGGCTTCACGGGTCCCTCGGGTGCGGGCAAGTCGACACTGGCAGCCTGGCTGCACTATCACAGGGGCTGGCCACTGGTAAGCGATGACGTTGGGGTCGTCAAACCCGGGGAGACACTGCCCTACCTGTATCCCGGCCCTCATCGAATCAAGCTCTGCAAGGATGCACTGACATATCTTGAGCTCGACGGCCCGGAACTGATCAGGGACATGACACGGGGTGCCAAGTACCAGATCGTTCAGCATTGCGGCTTCCAGACAATCGCCCTGCCATTACGCTACCTAGTGGTGCTGGAGCGGAACGATAAGGATAACCAGGTTGAGTTTTACCCTCTGCATGGCCTGGAGGCGTTCCAGGCCATCATGGCCGCGATCTATCGACCGGAGTGCGCCTGGATCTTCAGTGGTCCGGGACACTTGCTTGATTGTGCGACCGACTTGGCACGGAAGATCTCGGTCTATCGCTATCGCCGCCCCTGGTCGCTGCCAAGCATGGAACAGGGACTGGCCCCCTTGCTTGAGCGAATTCAGCATGAAGCGAGTCATGACGGCTGAGAATGCCCTGCTGGACACGGGCCTGCGTTTGTTAATCCTGCTCGCCAGGCTTGAACTCACGGATTCTCAGCGCCTAAAGGCCTTGACGCTCTGCGAGGATATAACCGACTGGTCAGACGTGACACGCAAAGCAGAAAAGCTGCTTGTTCTTCCCTTGGCCTATCAACACCTGCGATCCCTTTCCCCTTCGTCGATAACACAGAAAGGCGTGTATGAAATGCGATGCCAATGCCTGAGCATCATCCATCATAACTTGCAGATCATGGGCGAACAGCAACGCCTTTCTCGCGAGATTCTAGCCCCCTTGCATATTCCATATATGTTCTTCAAGGGTCCTTCACTGGCAAAGCGCTATTATGATGACCCGGCCATACGCTGTTGCCGCGACATTGATCTACTAGTGCCTCAGCAGCATTGCCTGGCCTTGTTGGACTCTGCACTGCAACTAGGCTACCAAGCATATGATCCAGAATACATGTCCCATGAAATCACGAGTCTACAGGTCGCCATTCGCACGAAGACTGTGATGACGCTAATCTCACCTCAAGGCGTACAAATTGAACTGCACAAGAAATTGGATAGGGGTGGAAAGCTTTACCCCACAGAGATTGCAATGAAAGATAGGGAACTACTATCCGTAGGTGGTGAGGAATGCTGGGTCATGCCTACGCCGGAATTGTTCGTATATATATGTCTTCACCACACACGCCACCATTGGTCACACTTGCACTGGCTTGTCGATCTCGATGCCATTCAACGCCATCCAAGCTTTTCCCTGGATTCAGTGTATCGGTGTGCGAAGAAACAGGGGGCATTGACGACTGTCGAAGCAAGCCTGGATCTTTACCATGCCCTTGCCGACGACTCGAAGAGAAACCTTACATTCCTTGGGAAGAATGCAAACTCCTTGCTGAACGCCTTTCATATTGCAGTACAAGGGAGGGAACGGGATGCACCTATAAACCGGGAGTCCCCTCATACACCAGAATTTTCATTCAACTGGCAGACCACCACATCTCATCGGATGTCTTCGAGAGTTTTTAGATGGCTACAGTGTTTCAAACCAGGCTATGAGGATTATCAATCTTGGCCACTGCCCGCTCGCTGGCAATGGCTTTATTACATCACGCGACCATGGCGCGTCCTGATAAAGAGATCTAGTATAAAAGTCAAGAAGAAAAAAAAGATTGAACGCGATCAGTCATGAGCAAGACGCATATATTCCTCTCCCCACTGCGAACCCTTTCCAGAATCCTGCCAATAGTCTGGGCGGGCAGTCGAAAATGGTCTGTGCTAAGCACACTGCTCATGCTACTTGAAGTGGCTTTGGGCTTGACTGTGCTATATCTTCTCAAGCAACTCGCCGATGTGGTCACCGAGCTTGTTTCCCAGGACGGTTCCAATGCTCATGCCGCCCCAGTGTTATGGTACGTTGTCCTGACGGGAATAACGTCTCTCGCATTCCTTGCGACTCATGCCATGTCGAATCTTGCGAAAGAAGCCAATGCACTGCTGGTTGCCGAATATATCGATCAGAAAATTCATTCACGTGCCGTTAGTGTCGATCTCGCTTTCTACGAAAGCCCCCACTACTTCGATACGCTGGAGCGGGCAAGGGAGGCCGGAAATCAGCGTCCTGCACAGGTCATTGGCAATCTGATGTTGCTGATCAGGAGCGGGCTGATGCTGTCGGGCGTCATGCTATTGATCGTCTCGATTCATTGGCTACTGCTGCCAGTATTGATGCTCGCTATAGTCCCGGCAGCAGTAGCTCGACTTTATTTCACCCGTCACCTATACGATTGGCAGCGACGTCGTACCCAAATGGAGCGACACGCAAGCTACCTCGACTGGCTGATGACATCTGATATGCACGCCAAGGAACTACGGCTCTATCAGTTGGGCGACTATTTGAAAGACCATTATGCCAACCTTCGCGGACACATTAGGCGGGGGCGCATGAAAATCAACAAACGACGCACATATGCCGATATCGCTGCGGAGAGCATCGCCACGATTGCTTTTTTTGTCGTCCTTTTATACCTTGCATGGCGGACCTCGCAAGGCAAGAGCAGCGCCGGAGATCTGGTTCTCTTCATGCTCATCTTCCAACGTGCCCAGTCCCTTGGTCAAGAAGTGATACAGCGGCTTTCCCGACTTTACGAGGACCACCTCTACATGGGGCTTATTTTCAGGTTCCTGGACATGAGCCCAGCCATGGTTGACAGTCACTCTCACAGACAATTTCCAGAAAAACTAGTGGAAGGCATTCGCTTCGAGAGCGTAAGCTTTCGCTATCCCCATGCCAATAATTTCGCCCTATGTGAAATCGATGTAAGAATAAAACCGGGACAGATAGTCGCCTTGGTGGGCGCCAATGGCTCTGGCAAGACATCGCTCATCAAGCTCCTGTGTCGCCTCTATGATCCGATCGAGGGACGCATAACAATAGACGGGGTGGACATTCGAGATTTCGACCTGGAAGGATACCGCCGGTATTTTAGCGTAGTCTTTCAGGATTACTCTCACTATGCGGCGACAGTTCGCGAAAACATCCACTTCGGTGACATCAATCATTCCATTTCTATGCCATCCATAGAGATGGCCGCACTAAAGGCAGGGGCGCACTCATTTATCGAGGATCTTCCAGCGCGCTATGATACACAATTGACACGCATGTTTGACAATGGCCAGGAGCTAAGCATCGGTCAGTGGCAGAAAATCGCCTTGGCACGAGCATTCTTGCGAGAATCACAACTGATAATTCTTGACGAACCGACAAGCTCTCTTGACCCTGGCGCGGAGTTTGAGTTTTTCGACACCTTCCGTGAGCGTATCAATCATCGCGCAGCCCTCATCATCAGCCATCGGCTTTCAACCGTCAGAATGGCTGACTACATCTACGTTATGGATAAGGGAAAAATTTGCGAAAAAGGGACGCATGAGGAACTTGTCGGTTTGGGAGGAATCTATCATGGCATGTTCATGAAACAAGCATACCATTATCGCTAACGCCTCTGATAAAAAAATGGTATTGGCTAGTGCCTTCATCGAATCATGATCAACCCTTCCATTTCAAGTTGCTTCATAAAGCAAGACACCTCACGCTCACATGTCTCTTGATCCACAGAAAAATGCTCGAGAAGCTTATCACATATCGAAGAGATGCTCATTTCCTCTTCGATAAGAGCCCAAATATGACTCCCGACGGCCTGAGTACCATAATATTGACCGCGATCAGCACTGAAGAAGACTGTATCTTCGTCCAGAACAGAGAAGAGTAATGAGGGATTACGCCGCACTACCGTTGATTTATCCATAGCACGCCTTTCTTGAGGACCTGATCCCGCTCCCTATGACCACCAGTGGCCATCCATGTCATAGGGAACCGCGATGAGCATTGACTAGAGAATCAAGAGCCTGGCACATTGGAGCGACCTGACATGTCCTCGGCGGGCACATTCTGTCTTCCCGAGAGAGTCTGTTCGACGCTCATTGATGTCAGTTCGGGCCTAACCCACTCGCGTTTCTCGCTGTTCCGATCACGCATCTCGGCATCTGATGGCTTTTTCATTTGGCATCCTCCAGTCGTCGAACCTTCGAGCTCTCCCACCCTCAAATCACGACTCAGCCCACTTGGAGAGCTTTTGTAAAATATCGTTACAGAACCATAAAAAGTCAAGAAGCCTGCAATAACCCTAAAGTGATAGTAAGAAAGCATGAAAATGCTAATCATCAACTATTTAACTCATAATACTTCCACAAGTGCCAAACTTGGACAGCGGAACAAAGGGGAAGGAAGCGCAGCATCTGCTCAGCGGACGTCATCTCGGAAGGTGCTTCGCTCATTCTGGTATGCAAGGCCAACATATCCAGCCATCGACACTCGTGCTGGAATGCCCCTCTTGTCGATTCCAACGCAAGGAGTTTCCAGCACTCCCCCCGGACTTTCATTCGCTTGCGTTCATTGACAGTATCGTTCTTGCCAACCTCCCGCGGGAGCACGCCATCGAGAGCGCTGCGATAGAGGCTCCGGGCCTGGCCCTGAAACCACAACAGCTCGGGGGGCAGGCCCAATGTATAGCGCAGCAAGCGAAGGTCTGTTAGAGGATAACGATAGACGATGCCGTGCCGGGCCGACCAATGCGACCAAGTCGACATGCGGCCTTCCAGATGCCCATTTGTCAGCAACAAGACCTGCATGGCGACAGGGTCGGGATACTCTCTCCATGCCGGCGAGCGGTAGCTCAGCAAGCCCGCAAACCGCTCGACAAAGTCAGGCCGGTACAGAAACTCCAGTTGCTCGGGCCTCAGGTAGGGGCTGTAGCGTGCATAAACACTATCGGGAAGAAGGGATAGCAAACACTCCCGCCAAAGGAAACTGGCCCATTTCCTTGGACGATGATAGCCGCCGGCCGCCTTATGAGCGATCGAGAGCAGACGCATCAACTGCCCATGCTTCAATAGATAACCAGGATAACCTCGCACTCCGAAAGTGACAGACTCGTCTCCTCCCCACCCTGAGAGCATGACCCGGGTACCCCGGTAAGCAGCCTGACGCATGACCCCATGCTCCTCGAACAGGTCGGTGGTTCCCTCCAGAGCAATGTCACCCTTGAGATAATCCAGATAGTCCTGGCCCGTGGTCGGTCCGTAGAGACAACGGATATCTTCCCGACGACAGATCTCCTCGATCACCCTGCGTTCATCACGTTTTCGATCAGATAAGGGATATTCGCTCGAGATGGGGGGAGACCAGCTGTAGCACATGTCCAGCCTCCTACCCCTTGCCCGCATCAGGCGACTGGCGAGAATCGTCACCCCTGCAGAATCCAACCCTCCGCTCAGGTGAGAGCCAACCGGGTAGTGCGAGACCAGGCGATCGCTCACCGCCTGCTCCAGCAACTCTCGGAGATGCTCAATATAGTCTTCTCGTCTCGCGTAGCGGATGCTTGGAACGTCACCGGGATGCCAGTAGGCCCGTAAAGATACTCCGTGATGGTCCACGGACATGCAATGTCCGGCAGGCAGAGGATAAACGCCATGAAAGAAACTGCCTTCACGGCAGCCAAATGGCCAGAACAGGTACCCGGCCACACGCGATTCATCGATCTCAAATGCAAGATCCGAAAACGCTTGCAGAGCACGGATATCAGTCGAAAAGACGAAGCTGTCACCGTAAGAGTGATAGTAGAAGGGCCGAGCCCCAATGTGATCTCTGGCGCAGAACAGTATCTGTTTGCGACTATCCCAGAGTGCAAAGGCGAAATCTCCTACGAGTCGCTGTACGCACTCCTGCCCCCAGCGGCGGTATGCAAGCAGCAGAAGCCGGCTATCGGGTGTTTGAGAACGCCAGCCTGACTCAATGGACAATTCATCGCAGAGCGATTCACGATTATCGAGAATGGCATCGGCAACAATCGCATAGGGGCCTTCCACAAGGGGCTGGCGCTCATGTACCGAAAAGGGGGACACATCGAGGCGTTGATAGCCGAGACCGATTCCTGCCTCGACCCGCATGCTGGCACCGTCTCGACCGTAATGGTCCAGTGTCGCCAGCGCAGAGGCGAATGCTGTAGGGTCCACCAACCTTCCGGATAAATGAATACGGCCAAGGATCGCACTCACCGGCATTATCCTTTCGGTGATCGGTAGCGGCGAACAAAGCTGGAGAGCGGAGCATATTGTTCCCCAATCTCACCCAGAACGACCCCAGAACCGATACTCACCCAAGCGTGCGCTTTGAGGGACAGTCGTTGCTTAACGTCCTGCTCGGTCTGGGCTCCGAGCACCAGGCTGCTGGAAATATGTCGACGGCTGAGCATCCACTGAAGCGACATGGCGAGCATCAGACAGGTAAATCGCCTACCTACGCGCTGGTTGATGGCCGTAATCGTCCGGGAGATATCCCTCGCCAGAGCATCACTTTTTGCATCGGCTGACGCAACTTCCCCCATTCCCGGCACTTGGTCACCCAGCCAATGGGACCATGAGCGGAAAGGGAAAATGCGCACCAACAGCCATGCCAGTACCAGCCAGCAGGTGGCTTCGAGGACCAACGCCTGTCGAGAACGAGGTAGATCAATGAAGCGGCGAAGTGTCTTCACGGCGGCCTATCTGTGCAAACCTGACATGGCATATCACATCATAGTCGAGACAGGCTCTGCCCTACCGGACTTTCCGGAATTGCCGATAGGCCCTCTATCAGAGGGCGACCAGACCGGCGTCGCCGGGCAACGTCGTGGGGTCCAGAGCGCCGGACGTGCCCTGGAGGTCACACAGGCCCCTGACGAAAAGGTGAAGGGAGGCGCAGCCGGAGGTTCGGAGCAAGCTGCGCCCCGCGAGGGGCAGACAGGCTAGATGGCGTCGAAGGCCGCCAGCACGGCATCACCCATCTCGGCGGTGGACACGGTCCGCTGGCCCTCGGCGGCGATGTCCGCGGTGCGCAGGCCATCGTCGAGCACCTGGCCCACGGCGGCCTCGATACGCTCGGCCAGCGCGGCCTCGCCCAGTGAGTAGCGCAGCATCATGGCCACCGAGAGGATGGTGGCGAGCGGATTGGCGACGTTCTGGCCGGCGATGTCCGGGGCGCTGCCGTGGCAAGGCTCGTACATGCCCTGGCCGGACGCGTTCAGCGAGGCCGAGGGCAGCATGCCGATGGAGCCGGTAAGCATCGCCGCGGCATCGGAGAGGATGTCGCCGAACATGTTGCCGGTAACCACCACGTCGAACTGCTTGGGAGCGCGGACCAGCTGCATGGCGGCATTGTCCACGTACATGTGGGACAGCTCGACGTCCGGATATTCCGGCGCCAGACGCTCCATGACCTCGCGCCACAACATGGTCACTTCCAGCACGTTGGCCTTGTCGACGGAGCAGAGCTTCTTGTTGCGCTTGCTCGCCATCTCGAAGGCGACCCGGCCAATGCGCTCGATCTCTGCCTCGGAATAGACGTAGGTGTTGTAGCCCACCCGCTGGCCGTCGCGCTCCTCGATGCCCCGCGGCTGGCCGAAGTAGATCCCGCCGGTGAGCTCGCGCACGATCATGATGTCGAGACCGGCGACCAGCTCGGGCTTGAGGCTGGAGGCTTCGGCCAGCTGCGGATAAAGCAGCGCCGGGCGCAGGTTGCCGAACAGGCCGAGCTCCTTGCGCAGGCCCAGCAGTCCCTTCTCGGGACGCTTGCTGATGTCCTCGAGCGTGTCCCACTTGGGCCCGCCCACCGCACCGAGAAGCACCGCATTCGCGGCGCGTGCCCGGGCCAGGGTGCTCTCGGGCAGCGGCGAGCCCTCGGCGTCGTAGGCGGCCCCGCCGACCAGCGCCTCTTCCACCTCGATATCCAGGCCGCGGGCCTGGCAGGCGGCCAGCACCCGGCTGGCCTGGGCAGTGATTTCCGGGCCGATGCCATCGCCCGGCAGTACCAGAATCTTGCGTGTCATCGTGATTCCTTGTGTCCTTGTGGCCGGTCAACCGAGGGGACGCCGGTGGCAAGCCAGAGAGGAGGCCCTAGGCGAGGGATGGGCACACAGCGCCTCCTCGATGGCCCGACACTTCGGGGCCGGCCGACGGCTCAGTCCCATGTTCCGGCCGATTGCAGTATGTATTGTCAGGCTTGCGCACTATCACGGAACAGCCAGGGACGCTCGGCCCGATGCTTGGCCTCGAAGGCCCGGATGGCGTCCTCGTCCTTCAAGGTGATGCCGATATCGTCGAGCCCCTCGAGCAGGCACTGCTTGCGGAAGGCGTCCACCTCGAACTCGAGGATCTCGCCTGACGGCGTGATCACCCGCTGGTTCTCCAGGTCCACGTCAAGCCGATAGCCCTCGCTGGCCTCGACCTCGGCAAACAGCCGGTCGACCTGCTCCTCGGGGAGCTTGATCAGCAGGATGCCGTTCTTGAAGGCGTTGTTGTAGAAGATGTCGGCGAAGCTCGGCGCGATCACCACCCGGAAGCCGAAGTCCTCCAGCGCCCACGGGGCATGCTCGCGTGAGCTGCCGCAGCCGAAGTTGCGACGCGTCAGCAACACGCTCGCACCCTGGTAGCGCGGCTGATTGAGCACGAAGTCGGGGTTGAGCGGCCGCTGCGAGACGTCCTGGCCCGGCTGCCCCTCGTCGAGGTAACGCAGCTCGTCGAAGAGATTGACGCCGAAGCCGGTGCGCTGGATCGACTTCAAAAACTGCTTGGGGATGATCAGGTCGGTGTCGACGTTGGCCCGGTCAAGCGGTGCGACGAGGCCTTCGGTGCGTTCGAACTTCTTCATGGTTCAGGCCTCCTGTACCTGGGCGTCGTCATTGGCGGCAAGCTGCCTCACATCCACGAAGTGGCCGGCGATGGCTGCGGCCGCCGCCATGGCCGGGCTAACCAGGTGAGTACGCCCACCGAAGCCCTGGCGCCCCTCGAAGTTGCGGTTGGAGGTGGAGGCGCAGTGCTCACCGGCCCCCAGCTTGTCGGCGTTCATGGCAAGGCACATGGAGCAGCCCGGCTCGCGCCACTCGAAGCCCGCCTCGATGAACACCTTGTCGAGCCCCTCGGCTTCCGCCTGGCGTTTCACCAGGCCGGAGCCCGGCACCACCATGGCCAGCTTGATCGAGTCGGCCACCTTCTTGCCGCGCGCGACCTTGGCCGCCTCGCGCAGGTCCTCGATGCGCGAGTTGGTACAGGAGCCGATGAACACCTTGTCGAGGCGGATATCGGTAATCTTCTGCTTGGGGGCGAGGCCCATGTACTCCAGCGCCCGGCCGATGCCGTTGCGCGCGGTCTCGTCCGCGGCCTCGGACGGATCCGGCACCTCGCCGCCGATGCCGGTGACCATCTCCGGGCTGGTGCCCCAGGAGACCTGGGGCTCGATCGCGGCGGCGTCCAGGGTCACCACCTTGTCGAACTCGGCATCCGCATCGGAGACCAGCTCGCGCCAGTCGACCACCGCGGCCTCCCACTGCTCGCCCGTCGGGGCGTAGTGGCGGTCGCGCAGGTAGTCGATGGTGGTGTCGTCCACGGCGATCAGGCCGACCCGGGCCCCGGCCTCGATGGCCATGTTGCAGACGGTCATGCGCCCTTCCATGGACAGTTCGCGGATGGCGCTGCCGGCAAACTCGATGGCGTAGCCGGTGCCGCCGGCGGTCCCGATCTCGCCGATGATGGCCAGCACGATATCCTTGGCGGTGACACCGACGCCGAGCTCGCCTTCCACGCGCACCTGCATGTTCTTCATCTTCTGGGCCAGCAGGCACTGGGTGGCCAGCACGTGCTCGACCTCGGAGGTGCCGATGCCGTGGGCCAGGGCCGCGAAGGCCCCGTGGGTGGCGGTATGGGAGTCGCCGCAGACCACGGTCATGCCCGGCAGGGTGGCGCCCTGCTCCGGCCCCACCACGTGGACGATGCCCTGACGAGGATCGTTGATGCGGTACTCCTCGATGCCGAACTCGTTGCAGTTGTCATCCAGCGTCTGCACCTGGATCAACGACACCGGATCCTCGATGCCGGCGTTGCCCTCGGCGCGCTCCTTGAGGGTAGTCGGCACGTTGTGGTCCGGGGTCGCCAGGTTGGCATCGATCCGCCAGGGACGACGACCCGCCAGGCGCAGGCCCTCGAAGGCCTGGGGCGAGGTCACTTCATGGAGCAGCTGGCGATCGATGTAGATCAGGGCGGTGCCGTCGTCGCGCTCCTTCACCAGGTGCTGCGACCACAACTTGTCGTAGAGGGTCTGGCCTGCCATCTCGTTCTCCCGGGCCTGGGGCCCTTTGCGTGTCCGGTCGATCTTTCCGTCTATGCCGTTTGGCGCTTTTCCAGCAGTGTCACGCGGCGCGCACATAAAAGCAATTCATGTTATTTATTAAATAGATTCCTTTGGGGAATACATGACCGACGCCTTGAGGACACACCATGGACACCCAGAGCCTCCAGGCCTTCCTGGCCGTGGCCGACACCGGTAGCTTCTCGCGGGCCGCGGAGCAGCTTCACCTGACCCAACCCGCGGTCAGCAAGCGCATCGCCGTGCTGGAAGGCCAGATCGACGCCCGGCTGTTCGACCGCATCGGCCGCCGGGTGGCGCTCACCGAGGCTGGCCGGCTGCTGCTGCCCCGGGCGCGCCAGATCCTGGTGATGGTGGACGACAGCCGCCGGGCCCTGGGCAACCTGGAAGGCCGCATCGCCGGCAGCCTGACGCTCGCCACCAGCCACCATATCGGTCTGCACCGTCTGCCGCCGCTGCTCAAGGCTTACACCGGCCGGCACCCGGAGGTGCGCCTGGACCTGCACTTCCTGGATTCCGAGCAGGCCTATCAGGGCGTGCTCGACGGCGAGCTGGAGATCGCCGTGGTGACCCTGGCCCCGCACCCGGATGCCCAGCTCGAGGTGGTGCCGGTGTGGATCGACCGGCTGTGCTTCGTCTGCGCGTCCGACCACCCCCTGGCCGGGCGTGGCCGGCTGGGACTGCACGAGCTGTGCGCCTACGACGCCGTGCTGCCCGGTCCGCTGACCTTCACCCGCGGCCTGATCGAGGGGCGCTTCGCCACCGCCGGCCTCACGCTTCCGGTGGCGCTGTCCACCAACTACCTGGAGACCCTGAAGATGATGACCGCCATCGGCCTGGGCTGGAGCCTGCTGCCCGAGCGGCTGGTGGCCGGCGAGCTGGCCGTCCTCGAGGTCGACCACCCGCCGATCCATCGTCCCCTGGGCTACCTGGTGCATCGCAGCCGCACCCTGTCCAATGCCGCCCGGGCCATGCTGGCCCTGCTCGACGGGGCCCGGGAGGAAGAGGCGCGGCAGTGGTCGGGGTGACTCAGCACAAGTCCCGCCGTCTCTTTGAGGCGACCCGGCGCCTTGCTTAGGATGCTATTCTTCTTGCCGCTTTCCTTTCACAGTCGCCCGTCAACCAGGAAACGTCGCCATGCCCGCCCAGACCGCCGATGCGGCCTCGCCCGAGGTCGCCCCCCGCCACGCCCTGGCCGGTCTGGCGATTCTCGCCGGCCTGCTGTCGCGGATCGCAAGCCTGGCCTGGTGGCCTGCCGTCGAGGCCCTGACCGGTCCCGCCCTGTGGCTGGGCACTGCTCTGCTGTGGCCCGACCTGCCGCGGCGCAACCGCCGCCAGGCGGGCATGCTGGCGGGCATGGGCGCGGGGCTGCTGCTGGTCGCGACGGTCGGCTACGGCGCCCGGGTCGACTGGTCCGGTGTGCTGGACGGCAACACCCAGGTGGTGGCCATGCTGGTGGGGGTGAGCTTCATCGGCCTGATCGGCAATCTGCGGGGCAGGCCGCGCCCGCCCGGGCATCCGGTGACCGGTCGCCGGGGACTCGCCGGCACCTGGCTGGGTGTACACCTGCTCGGCACCATCCTCAACCTGTCGACGGTGTTCATGGTCGGCGACCGCCTGGCCCGACACGCCCCGCTCACCCTTCCACAGCTGCTGGCTCTCAACCGCGGGCTCTCCAGCGCGGCGCTGTGGTCGCCCTTCTTCGCCTCCATGGGCATTGTCATGACCCTGGCCCCGGCAATGGACTACGCCACCGTGCTGGCCCACGGCCTCCCCCTGGCGCTGTGCGCGGGCCTGGTGACGATGCTGGAGCTGCCGCGCCGCTTCGACCTCAGCGACACCGCCGGCTTCTCGATGTCGCCGCGCAGCCTGCTGCTACCGGTCGTCATGGCGGCGCTGGTGATGGGCTTCCACTTCGGCCTGACGCCAGAGCTGTCCATCGTCAGCATCATCACCTTCCTGATGCCGGCCTCGGCCCTGGTCACCAACTTGACCAAGGGGCCACGCTGGACCCTGGGGCGGCTGCATCGCCATGCCCTGACGCGGCTGCCGGCCATGCGCGGGGAGATCTCGCTGTTCCTGTGCGCGGGCCTACTGACCAAGGGACTCTCGACACTGGCAAATGCCGCCACCGACGGTGGCTGGACACTGTTCGAGACATACGGCATCAGCGAGGCCATGTTCAGTTTCCTGGCCATCGTGGTCAGCGCCGTGGCCGGGCTGCATCCGATCATCGGGGTCTCGGTGCTCGCCTCGGTGCTCGACCTGGCGGATGGTCAGCAGACGCTGTTCGCCTTCACGGCGCTGGCGGCCTGGGCGGTGGGCACCAGTGTCGGCCCGCTGTCGGGAATCAATCTCTCGCTGCAGGGACGCTACGGCGTCAGCGGCACTCTTATGATGCGCGAGAACCTGCGCTACGCGCTGGTAATGGCCGTTCTGGTGGTGGCCATGATCGCCTGGCTGGCCAGGACGTAGAACATCGGAGACATCGCCCCCTGCGCACAGGGGGCGCGGGGCTCAATCCAGCGGCGCACGCACGAAGTAGCGGTGGCCGCACTGGTGACAGGCCTCGATACGGGTCACGCCCTCGAGTTCGACGATGGCATCACAGTGGGTGCAGGCCATGCGGCCGGGCGCCGCCATCTCGCCGGCCGTGTAATCGGCGCGTGAGGCCTCCAGATCCTCCTCGAGGCGCTCGCGCTCGACCAGGCTGCGGTCGGCGATGGACAGCAGCGACTCAACCACCTTGCGGGACAGCACCGAGAGGTCGATGCCCAGCCAGCTGGCCACGCCCTCGCCTCCAGCGCCCAGGTAGCGACGCATCTCCTTGAGGTCCCGCTCGACCCAGGCCCGCAGCAGCGACAGCTCGTCCCGGGTAAATTCCTCCACCTCCGCCTCGAATTCCACGGCCTCGTCGAGCTCCTTCTGCAGGTTCTCCCGGTTGAGCTCGCCGGCACCTTCCTTGAGACGGGACAGCACCCGCTCGTAGGCTTCCTTCAACCGATGGTCCTGATGCTGCGGTTCCTTGTGCTCGCTCATGCTGGTCTCCTCGTGTCCTCACTGGGCCTGGTGGCCAGGCCACCATAGCCGGGGCCTGCCGTGCTGGGGTATCCTTGCGACCCAACGGTTCTTCCATTTAGACGACATGCCGACGGCGAATCAATGGGTTCCCCGCCTCGACGGGGCGAATCTTGACGCCGGACAAGGCCCGCTGACATGCGCAGCGCCCTGGGCGCTGCTCTCGACTAGCAAGGTACCCGAAGACAGCGATGGACGCACAATACAAGCCCTTTGATATCGAACGCGACGCCCAGCACTACTGGGACAAGAACCAGTGCTTCAAGGCGGTGGAAGACGCCAGCCGCGAGAAGTTCTACTGCCTGTCGATGTTCCCCTACCCCAGCGGCAAGCTGCACATGGGGCATGTGCGCAACTACACCATCGGCGATGTCGTCTCACGCTACCAGCGCATGCAGGGCAAGAACGTCCTGCAGCCGATGGGCTGGGACGCCTTCGGCATGCCGGCGGAGAACGCCGCCATCAAGAACCAGGTGCCGCCGGCGAAGTGGACCTACCAGAACATCGACTACATGCGCGACCAGCTCAAGGCGCTGGGCTTCGCCTACGACTGGAGCCGCGAGTTCGCGACCTGCGACAGCGACTACTACCGCTGGGAACAGTGGTTCTTCACCAAGCTGGTGGAAAAGGGCCTGGTCTACAAGAAGATGTCCACGGTCAACTGGGACCCGGTGGACCAGACCGTGCTGGCCAACGAGCAGGTCATCGATGGCTGCGGCTGGCGTTCCGGCGCCCCGGTGGAACGCAAGGAAATCCCGCTGTGGTTCCTCAAGATCACCGATTACGCCGAGGAGCTGCTGGCGGACCTCGATAAGGTCGACTGGCCCGAGCAGGTCAAGACCATGCAACGCAACTGGATCGGCAAGTCCAAGGGCGTGGAGCTGGCCTTCGACATCGCCGACCACGAGGACAACACCCTCGAGCCGTTGCGGGTCTATACCACTCGGCCCGACACCCTGCTGGGCGTGACCTACGTGGCCGTGGCGGCCGGTCACCCACTGGCCAAGGCTGCCGCCGAGGGCCAGCCAGAACTCGCCGCCTTCCTCGAGGAATGCAGCCACGGCGGCACCTCGGAGGCCGAACTGGCCACCATGGAAAAGAAGGGCATGAACACCGGCTACCAGGCCGTGCATCCCCTCACCGGTCGCCGCGTGCCGGTCTACGTGGCCAATTTCGTGCTGATGGAGTACGGCACCGGCGCGGTCATGGCGGTGCCCGCCCACGACCAGCGGGACTGGGAATTCGCCACCAAGTATGCCCTGCCCATCGAGCCGGTGATCGCCGACGCCGACGGCGGCGCCCCGGACCTCAGCGAGGGGGCCCATGACGACTATGGCGTGCTGATCAATTCCGGCGAGTTCGACGGCCTGGATTTCCAGGCAGCCTTCGACGCCATCGCCGCGAAACTCGCCGAGCAGGGCCAGGGCGAGGTGAAGACCAACTTCCGCCTGCGTGACTGGGGCGTGGCCCGCCAGCGCTATTGGGGCGCGCCGATTCCGGTCAAGTACGGCCCGGAGGGCCAGACCGTGCCGCTCACCGACGACGAGCTGCCGGTGGAGCTGCCGCTGGAGGTCACCGTGGACGCCTCCGGCTCGCCGCTGAAGAAGATGCCCGAGTTCAGTGACCTGGGCGACGGCTGGATCCGCGAGACCGACACCTTCGACACCTTCATGGAGTCCTCCTGGTACTACGCGCGGTTCTGCTGCGCCGACAACCCGGAGGCCATGCTCGACGAGCGCGCCAACTACTGGCTGCCGGTGGATCTCTACATCGGCGGGATCGAACACGCCATCCTGCACCTGCTCTATGCGCGCTTCTTCCACAAGCTGATGCGCGACTTCGGCCTGGTGGTGTCCGACGAACCCTTCCAGCGCCTGCTGACCCAGGGCATGGTGATCGCCGAGACCTTCTATCGGCCCACCGAGAACGGCGGCAAGGACTGGTTCAATCCCGCCGATGTGGTGGTGAAGCGCGATGACAAGGGGCGGCCGCTGAGTGCCGTGCTCGAGTGCGACGGGGCGCCGGTGGAAATGGGCGGCATCGAGAAGATGTCCAAGTCCAAGAACAACGGCGTCGATCCCCAGGCGATGATCGACCGCTTCGGCGCCGATACCGTGCGCCTGTTCATGATGTTCGCCGCGCCGCCCGAGCAGTCCCTCGAGTGGTCCGACGCCGGCGTGGAGGGCGCGCATCGCTTCCTCAAGCGCCTGTGGCGCCTGGTGGCCGAGCACCTGACGGCCGGCGAGCCCGGCGAGCTGGAACTCAACGCCCTCGACGATGCCCAGCGCGAGCTGCGCCGCAAGACCCACGAGACCATCAAGAAGGCCAGCGACGACATCGGCCGTCGCACTACCTTCAATACCGCCATCGCCGCGGTGATGGAGCTCACCAATGCGCTGGGCAAGTGCGAGGACGAAAGCCCGCTCGGCCTGGCCGTGGCCCGCGAGGCCGTGGAGGCCTGCGTGCTGCTGCTCGCCCCCATCACTCCCCACGTCTGTCACGCCCTCTGGGCCGAGCTCGGTCATGACGACCCGGCCATCGACGCGACCTGGCCGGCGCTTGACGAGTCGGCGCTGACCCGTGACACCATCGAGCTGGTCGTCCAGGTCAATGGCAAGCTGCGCGCTCGCCTGGACGTCCCGGCCGATGCCGACAAGGCGGCCATCGAGGCCCAGGCCATGGCCGCCGAGAACGTCCAGCGCCATGTCGGGGGCAAGACGGTGCGCAAGGTCATCGTGGTGCCCGGAAAGCTGGTCAATATCGTCGTCGGCTGAGGGCCGCAAAGGAGCTTCCATGCAGCGCCGTACCCTGCTTCGCCTGAGTCTCGCCGTCGGTGCCTCCGTGGCCCTGGCCGGCTGTGGCTTCCACCTGCGCGGCTACGGCCAGCCTGCCCTGAGCCTCGAGGCACTGGCCGTCGCCGGTCGCGACAGCGACTTCAGTCGGCTGGCCACGGATCGCCTCGAGGCTGCCGGCACCCGGATCCGTGACGATGCCCCCCTGGTGCTGAATCTCGGCGCCGAGGAATTCGAGGAGCGCAGCCTGAGCGTGCTCGATTCGGGCAGCCAGGAACACGAGATGACGCTGCGGGTCCCCTTCTCGGTCCAGCGACGCGCCGATCGGGCCTATCGCCTCGACCAGCAGACCCTGGAAGTCAGCGGGCGCTTCGAGGTCAGCGAGGATAACCTGCTGGCCGGCGACGAGCAGCGCGAGGCGGTCAGCGAGCGACTGCGCCGCGAGGCCGTTCGCCAGCTGCTTGACCGCCTGCGCCCACTCGCCGAGGCATGAAGGGCGTATCGTGAAGGTCTTTCCCGACAAGCTTGAACCGGCCTTGGACAAGTCCCTCCCGCCGGTGGTGATCGTCGCCGGCGACGAGCCGCTGCAGCATATGGAAGCCTGCGATGCGGTGCGGGGCGCCGCGCGGGCGGCGGGCATCGAGGAGCGCGAGGTGCTCCATGTGGAGGCCAACTTCGCCTGGGGCCGTCTTACCGAGGCATCGGCGAGCCTCTCGCTGTTCGCCTCGCGCAAGCTCATCGAGTTGCGCCTGGGCAACGGCAAGCCCGGCCAGGAGGGCGCCAAGGCACTGCGCGAGTATGCCGAGGGCATGGCGTCAAGCGACAACGTGCTGCTGATCGCCGCCGGCAAGCTCGACTACCGGGAGCAGAAGAGCGCCTGGTTCAAGGCGCTGGACAAGGCCGGGCTGTTCGTCCCGGTATGGCCGGTGGACGCCTCGCGACTGCATTACTGGCTCCGCGACCGGGCCGGTCGCCATGGCCTGACGCTGGATCTCGATGCCGCTCGCCTGCTCGGCGAGCGCACCGAGGGCAACCTGCTGGCCGCCGATCAGGAGCTGCAGAAACTTGCCCTGCTGTCCCCTCCCGGTGCCCGCATCTCGCCCCAGCAGGTCGCCGGCGGCGTGGAGGACAGCGCCCGCTTCGACGTCTTCACCCTCATGGATGCCTGTCTCAAGGGCGAGCGGGTCCGCGTCGCCCGCATCATGGCCGGCCTGCGGGGCGAGGGGGTCGAGGCCCCCATCGTGCTCTGGGCGCTGACCCGCGAGCTGCGGCTGCTGCTGTCGCTCCACCAGCATCTGGATCAGGGCCAGAGCCTCGAGCATGCCTGCAAGGCCCAGAAGCCCCCGATCTTCGACAAGCGGCGCCCCGCCTATCAGCAGGCCATCAACCGCCTGCCCATGAAGCGCCTGCACAAGCTGCTGCTGTTCGCCCAGCGGCTGGACCTGGCGATCAAGGGCGCGAGCCCCATTCCCCTCTGGGACGGCCTTCACGACCTGACCCTGACCCTGGCCGGCGGTCGCGGGCCGCTGGCCGAGCTGCCTTCCTCCTATCGGGTCGGCTGAGCCTGGCTCGCTATCCCTGGCCGGCCAGCCGTCGCCGCTCTGCGCAGGGTGAATGATCCGGCTCATGCCCGATTGGCGAATGACACAGGGGCCTAGCGGTTCAGTGTGTAGCGGTGCAACCCCAGGGGAATCAACGCAGAGCCGTGAAACGTCAGTGACTTATCCTCTATACTGTCGAAGCATCGCCGCCGTCATGGGACAAGGAAGCCCATGCAGAGCGGACACGAGCCGGACCAACCATGACAGAAAAAGGAACGCCATCATGAAACGACTCAGCCGACTCCTCAGCCCGCTCCTGATTGCCGCCCTGGTCCTGGGCAGCCTGCCGGTCGCCGCGGCTCCCGCACCAGCCGGCAATGACCTGGTCGGCACCACGGCCGTACTCGACGCCGCGTCCACGCAAAGTGATCGAGCCAAGATCCGCGAGATTCTCGCCCGCGACGACGTCCAGCAACAGCTCCTCGCCCAGGGCGTCTCGCCGACCGAGGTGGAAGCCCGGGTGGCCGCTCTCTCCGACGAGGAGGCCCGCCAGATGGCCGAGCGTCTCGATCAACTGCCCGCCGGGGCCAGCGTGGTCGGCGCCCTCTTCGCCGTCTTCGTGATCCTGCTGGTGACCGATATCCTGGGCCTCACCGATGTCTTCCCCTTCACCCGCTGAGTCCCGAGGCATCGAATGACCGGTCACATCCGGCCACCGCAACGCAGGAACGCCCGCATCGCGGGCGTTCTTGTGATCATGGCCTGTCTGCTGTTGCTGGCGGGGTGCGCCAGTGCCCCGCAAGTGTCACCCGCCACCCGCGAGGCATTGCCCGACCGGGTAAAACTCGATGACGTGCCCTTCCATGGGCAGCGCGATTACCAGTGCGGGCCGGCGTCCCTGGCCATGGTGCTCAACGCCGGCGGCCGCGACGCCAGCGTCGACGCCCTCATCCCCCAGGTCTTCCTGCCCGGCCGGGAAGGCAGCGTGCAACCGGAGATGCTCGCCACGGTACGTCGCCAGGGGATGGTACCGTTCCGCATACCGGGTGAGTACGACGCCCTTCTCGAGGAGCTGGCGGCCGGGAATCCGGTGGTGGTGATGCAGAACCTCGCGCTCCCCGCCTGGCCGCTCTGGCACTATGCCGTGGCCATCGGCTATGACCTGCCGGACGAGTCCCTGACCCTGCACAGCGGCATGACCCCCGAACGCGTCGTCGACGTCGCCCGCTTCGATGCCACCTGGGCCCGAAGTGACCGCTGGGCCTTTGTGGCCCTGGCACCGGGCAGGCTGCCGGCCAGTGTCGGCGTCGATGCCGCCATCCGGGCGATCGCCGACTTCGAATCGGCGCAGGGGAATCGTGCGGCCCTGCCCGCCTGGCAGGCCCTGGCCGAGCGTCACCCCGATGCGGCGATGGTGCAATTCGCCCTGGGCAATGCCCGGCACGCCACCGGCGATGGTCCCGGGGCCCTGGCGGCCTATCGTGCGGCCACGACTGCCGACCCGGAGCTGGCCCCGGGCTGGCTCAACCTGGGCCTGCTGGCGAGCCGCGAGGGGGACCTGCAGACGGCACGCCAGGCCCTGGATCGCGCGGCCGCCCTTCCCGGCCCCTGGCAGGCGAGGGCCAGGGCGGAACGCGCATCTCTCGACCAGGAGGCCGAGGAGTGAACCACGATATCGCACTCAAGCGTATCTACCAGGCACCGGAGCCCGACGATGGTGCCCGGGTCCTGGTCGACCGCCTCTGGCCACGGGGCAAGCGTCGGGAATCCCTGGCGCTGACCGACTGGTATCGCGACGCCTCGCCCTCCCCCGCCCTGCGCCGGCAGTTCCATCAGGGGGAGATCAGCGCTGCTGTCTTTGCCGCCCGCTATCGAGGAGAGTTACGAGACGCCCCGGAATGCCTGCTCCTGCTGATGCGTCACGCCCGGCAGGGACGTCTGACCCTGCTCTCGGCGGTACGTGATCTCGATGCCTCTTATCTGCCGATTCTCAGGGATGCACTTCGCCTGGCGCTTGAGGACCATACGACGGATAAGGGGTGAATGCCTGAAACACCTCATGCTTGGCAAAGCCACATCGCTTAGATAAGCAAGTATCAGCCATGGTGCACACCCAGGGTACATCGTCAGGATGTCATGAACCCAGTCTTCGTGACATACCATGACGCCCATGCTCGGACTGGTTTACTGGAAGAGACTCAGCGGCCTGTTGATGGAGGTTCCAGATGACCATCAGCCAACTGCAATAGACCGCGATTCCCACCGGGAAATAAAAAAAACTGTACGTTACTCCGAAACTCATGAAACAAACCGACAACAGCACACCTGCCATCGCGAGCGAACGGCTAGCAGGATCAGGGTTTGCCAGGCCGGAGCGGAAGAGCACAATGGGGAGAGCATAAAGCATCAGTAACGTCAGGAGACCCGGGAGGCCAGCCTTCGCCCAGGCGTCCAGAAGGTCATTATGCGCATGATAAAATTGCAGAATGCCCGGCTCGAGCCCCATCTTCCCCATCAACCGACGCATGCCTTCATCATAGCCGGCCTCACCGTGCCCCAGAACGGGACTCTCCTTGACCAATCGGGCGGCACCACTCCACATATCGAGGCGCAAGCTGACGGACCCCGTGTCCACTTCTTCACCTGAAAGATAATGGGTCACCTCCCCGAGCGTGACACCAATCCGATCTTGGACACCGGTATGGGGAAAGGCATAGATGGCAACCAGTACTCCCATCACTGAAAACCAGAAAACAGTCCGACGAGAGGCTGGTAGCCAACGCACTAGTCCCAGATTAAAGATAACAAGTGCGAATGGAAGGGCAATCCAGCCACCACGACTTCCCGACAGTGCCGAAGCGATAAAACCACCAGCTGCTCCTGTCAGCAGAGCCACGCACCATCGCCAACGGCGAGGCCGGGCCCAAGCCCATCCCAGGCCGGCAAGGCAAAGCAGGCCTGCCAGCAAGCCGATGTTACCGAAGAGGATGGCATCCAGGGGACCATGGTTCCCGGCGCGATCCACACCCAGCAGGCGTTCTACGATCGCCAGGAAACCCAGTGGCAGAGCGCCGATAGACAAGCCAATCCACATCCACGAGGCCTTGGGCTGTCGAACATGCAGTGCCATTGCGCCCGCCAGGCAAAGCAGAGGCAACACGACCCGCGACCACTCCGCGACAGTATTCCCATGATACAGGTTCATCGTCAGATGGGTGATTGCATAGATGCCGAGTCCCAGAACCAACACTCGCCCAGCCTTGGGCAACGGCGGTGAACCACACGCATCGCTAAGAAAAGGATTGAACGCCATGATCACAAGCCCAAGAATGGCCAAGCTCACCGCAAGGAGCCATAAAGCCGTGTTCATGAGCGCAGGCAATGCGAAGATAATCAGTATCGCACTGGCCTGAACGGCCTTTACACCTGGCATGACTATCTGCCCATTCATCAAGACGGAATCCAGTAAATGTCTCGAATATTCATGACCAACCTGATTGAAAATCAGCAATTGCAATCACTGATGCTTCCCGATCTCTCAAGAAATCATGAACTGCAATTGATGCGCCTATAAGTGCTTCTTGGTCAGACCCGGAGGGCGAGGTGACACTACGAATATGTTAAAAATGTCGCTTGGCATCATATGAACCATACGATATCTACGTTGCAAGTCGCCGACAACCTAAAGCGAAGATAGGATGGACGCTGTCGTACTCATGATAGGTACTCTTGGTATTATCCACCAAAGGAAGAAAAGCGATCGTCATTATTATACCCGTTTAGGTTTTGGCATTGCCATCGCCAGGTATCCGCCATCATGTCATCCAGAGTGCGCCTTGCCTTCCAGCCGAGTTCCTGCTCGGCCTTGACAGGATCGGCCCAACACTCGGCAACATCCCCTTGACGACGGGGAACAATCTGGAAGGGCACAGATCGCCCCGAGACCCTTTCGAAGGCGCGAACCATCTCCAGAACGGAGTAGCCTCGCCCAGTGCCAAGATTCCATACTCCGATCCCTGTCCTCGACTGAACAGTCTGCATTGCGCATAGGTGTCCATCAACGAGATCCATCACATGGATGTAGTCCCGCACTCCTGTGCCATCAGGAGTAGGATAATCGTTGCCATACACTGACAGCATTTTCATGCGACCGATGGCAACCTGTGAAATATAAGGCAACAAATTACAGGGAATATCGTTAGGATCTTCTCCAATCACACCACTCTCGTGAGCCCCCACAGGGTTGAAGTACCGCAAGAGGCCAATAGACCATCGCGAATCGGCACTCACCAGATCCCTTAGAATTTCCTCATTCATCAACTTGGAACGACCATAAGGATTGGTTGGTTCTCGAGTAGGAAACCCCTCATGAATGGCCATTGCAGGCACGTTACCGTATACAGTAGCAGAGGAGCTGAATATCAGTTTTCGAACTCCGGCTTTGTCCATTGCCTGACACAAGGACAAGGTTCCACCAACATTATTGTCAAAATAAATCATTGGCTTCACCAAACTCTCAGACACCGACTTTAGACCGGCAAAATGCATCACAAAATCAATATCACATGAGGCAAACAAGTCATGTAGACATGATTGATCCCGAACATCCCCTTGAATAAAATGTAGAGACCTTCGTGCGATAGATTCAACACGAGACAAGGCCTCCACGGAACTATTTTCAAGACTGTCAAGAACCACAACGTCATAGCCTGCTTGAAGAAGTCTCACTACCGCGTGAGAACCAATATAACCAGCACCACCAGTAACCAATATCATGACGCACAATCTCCATCAGAATACAGTGCAGGCAGGAGCACCAGAACCTCACTTAACAGCAGTTCATTGATCGTCCGATACAGGGCGTGACATCGAAACCTATTGCCAATATAATCCCGATGCGTAATAAATGAATATTGCTGTCCACACAATACGCCATGGGACGTCGAGGAATACATGGAACCTGACCAGCCATGTTTCTATTGATTGAGATAACCGTACCGGCCTTTACCAAACGTCATGCGAACCACGAGAGGCAGAAGAAATATGCGAGAGAAATGACGAGTAGAAGATCAAGTGTAAAAACCGCGTCCGCGGAAGGAAGTCGCCTTGCCATTGCTTGGCCACTGGACATTAAAAGGTTCGCTACAACCCATCCAGATAACAAGGAAAGTGCATTAACTTATCAGGGCTGCCTGCCACTCACCACTGATATCAGCGGTATGCATTATCGAGCGATTTCTCACATTGTGAGTGGAAAAGGCTAGGGAGAAGATAACATCAGGGTGAAAGTCAGTAGAAATGGAGCGTCAAGCCACGATTGATCACTCACCTCACGCTCGACCGCATCGGAGAAGAGGTTCCCAGTCCCACCGTTAGTTGCGATACCGCATGCAAGAATAAAATCAAATGCCACTTGACCCATGCGCCTGCCTATTATGGTTAACCATCAGAGCCATGTGGCCATGGCAATATTACGTTGCTTTAAAGCAGGTTTCACGATGGAGAGGAACATTTATAGTAATGATCGAGGCTACCTTCCACTGCCATACGTTCATAGGTATTCAAGTCTTCCGCTGTATCCACCTCAAGCCACCCGCCCTCTACCAGGCACGCTTTAACAAGCCACCCCTTATCAATCAGGCACTGTAGAAAACTTGTCATATACATGTTGGAAAAATCACTTCCATCGTATAGCGCATCGACATCCAAGGCATCATAGGCAGCGATAACGTCCGCCACCTTGTCGCTACGAATACGCATAAGCCCCATATACTGAGCTTGCACTTGACGATAAGACTTCGGATGCTTCCCTAATTCAACTATATATTGGTTTTTATCGAATACAAATGTTTCTGCATCAGACAAAGGATCATCCATTCGCAACTTCCACAGCTTCTCCCACTGCGTATCTGCAGCCACACAGATCGCAGCGCTGCAATCAATAATCGATTGAAGAACCTGCGGCTCGTAGACTATATCGCCATAACTTATCAGTAGATCTTCACCGGGGATCATGTGATCGCGCGCGCAGAAGAGCGTGCTTAGCATATTGGTAGAATCGTAGTCATAATTCTCCACCACCTTCGCATCGAGTGGATCAATACGCTCTATACAATACCCACCAACGATGATGCTATCTGAAATTCCACACTGAGACATGATTTCCATTTGCCGATGCAGAAGCGACTTTCCAGCCAAGTGGACCATGCATTTTGGCTTATCATTAGTGTAGGGTCGCAGACGAGTTCCTTGCCCCGCCGCTAGAATGATGGCTTTCATAAATTTCCCCTGAACAGCCAATCGATGAGCCGAATATCCGTTTGGGTAAAGGGTGTTTCCCGCTCTGGATGCCACATAATCCCGATCCAGTCCCGCTGACGATGCTTGCAAGCCTCGATGGTGCCATCTGGCGCCGTTAGGCAAGACTGCAGTGGCTCGGCCAGGCCTTCTAGCGTCACCCCCCAGTCATGAAAGCTGTTGGCCACGGTGTAATCAGTAAATCGGGCATCATCACTTGTTGCCGTGACGGCATGCCGAGTCGCGACATGCCCCTCAACGAGGTGAAGGCTGCCGCCAAGATATACGTTCATCATCTGCAAGCCCCGGCAAACGCCCAGCACAGGCAGGCTCATATCATATGCGTGGTCAAGAATGGCTTGTTCCGTTCGATCCCGTTCGGGAGCTGGGCATGTAGGGCTAGGCAAGCAACTCAGGTCATTTCCGCCGGAGAGGATATAACCATCCAGAGCCATCGCATCCAGCCATGATGCTGCATTATCTACACTGTTAGGCACAGGAACTGGCGTAAGACCCAACTGTTGAACCAAAACAGTCCATTGCTGGTCAAGGCAATCGCGACGCTCAGCGTATGATGCTGCCACTTCCACCCGCTGGGTGATACCGATGCGCAGGCTCACCGAAGAACCTGTATCCGATGGTTGGCAGCGTCAAGCTCAAGAACAGATGCCCGAACAAAACACGAGTAACGGGTTTCCCCCACTCCGATGGCGGCTGGCAATCCGAATTCAGCCGCTCGGATAGCCATATGGGAATTGGCCCCGCCATACATAGTGATTAATCCTACGATATCCTGACCAAATATCCAGTCGAACCCCGGGTCAGCCTGAGGAATCAAGGCAATCTTGCCCCCCAAGGAAGGTGTTTGACTGACAGATAGATTCCCCAGTTCCACGCATGATGCGATGACCCTGCCGGTTCCCACAAAATTGGCCTGAGTATTAGGGTAATGAAACAGATAAAAATCTTGTTCATTGAGAAGCAAGGGAGGTAGTTCGACCATCCTTGCCAGTTGGTGCGACCGCTTGCCATCTGTAACCTGTTCACGGAGCCATTCGCCTATGTCGTTGGTGGTCACATTGCCTGAACGCAGGGCAGTAAAGGCGTCAAGTGATAGATGCGCCAAATCGTCGCGGGACACACCATAGAAACTTCCCACCTTCACAAGACAGTCCAACGCGGCCGAGAGATGACGACTAAAGACGAACTTCGCATACTCACGCCCCTCTATGGCATTACGCATAAAGTGCTCAACTTCTGCCAGATCTTCCGACAGTCCTTCTTCGGCCAAGGCCCTACCCATTTCAGCACGCTCATTGCGCCAATGGAATTCAACGTCAGTGCTGGCATCTTCTGCCCTGTTCCTCGCACGCTCGACGATGGGGGCCAGAAAATGCAGCGGGTCTTCCAAATAAGACGGTGAGGTAATGTCATAAGTGCCTGGGCGTAGATGCCCATAGCGTTCGACGAATGTCTGCCAGGGCATACGATGATTTGCGGTAGCGGCAGCATCTTCCGTGAGGCGGTGTGTTATCGTACGGATGGAATTCAGGAAGGCATTCGCCGCTTCTTGGCTGATAACCCTGCGATAGACAGCCGACTTCAGCAATGTGACAGCCACAAAAGCGCTGCGGGCCAGATGAGAAAACGCCAGGGTGCCATAGCGCTGGCAGTCCTCGAGCAACACTAATGCACGCTCCAGTTCAGGCATATCAACCCGCATGATGCGCTCAAAGCGACGTTGCAATTCCTCAATGCTCTCCAGGTCTTTAGGCGTGCGGCTGATGGCCCCTTTGGTGATGTCTTTTAGACCATCTCCTAGACTGTTCACCTGCTCTACGGAGAAGCCACCTTTCTCGATCAAGCGCGTCTTCCAGCGTTCAAAATCCAGGGCAAAGCAGGTAGGCACCACGTCGAACTCTACTTTGTCGTGAAGGTGTGGATGTTGTCTCAGCCAGTCCAGGTAGAAGTTGACCAGCCTGCCGGCCAGCACATCATCGACATTGTCGGGTACGAAGGAATTGAAGCTGGCACGAATATCGACATAGGGGTGTCCGGCAAAAGCGACCATTAGCGGATGGGGCCGCACGTCCCGGTATCCATATTCAGCCCTTTGAGTCGCCCAGACCTCGTCCATGATCAGGAAACGGTATAAACTCATGGCCAAACGTCCCGGCTTAGTGCCGATGATTTCCGCCGGATTCCAGTCGGGCATCACCCCAAACAAGGCAGGGCCCCCTACCACGAAAGGTGATGGCTTTTGCAAGGAGATGAAGCGTAAAACGGCATTACTCAGCAATTCCGTGACATCCTCATCTCTGGCTGCCAGTCTTTCGTGTCTCACGGCAATCGGTCTGACCTGCAACACATGGATCTGGTCCATCGAACTGATTGCAAATTCTATATCCAGAGAGTCATAATCCAATAAATCTTCGACCTCATGAAGGGCCTGGAGGAGATCACCTATGGGCTCGGGAGCCTGCTGATATGTCAATCTGTCGTGACGATGGACCAGAAGTGTCTTGTGATCGCGGCTGGTCCCATTCGTTATGGAATCGGTGCTATGCGTCAGGTCATCGTAATTGATAACATAATACGGCGCTCCATCAGCCAGTGTTCGAGTGAACGCCACACCACTGATCTTGACCCCTTCAATCATAGGCTGTACCAATACCTGATGATCTGCATTTCCGTCAGGATAGGAAGCTATCACCTCCTGTATCGCCCTCCGTACAGCGGGCTGCTTTGCAACCTCCACGCCCAGCACACTCGTGTAGGCTCCCGCATTGGCACTGGTAAACCCATCCTCCGACAGGGCACTGCTACGCACTACCAGGCGCCCCTGCGGAAAAGCAATCAGAATACGCCGGATCACCAGATCCGGAGCACTGAGCCATTCAGCAACGGTAAAGCTGACTTGGTCAGCAATGTGGCTATGTCTCACAAGCCCCTGCAGACGATGCAGGGTCTGTGCCTTGGTGCCCATGATGAACCTGGTCAGATCACGCGGCTCGTTGAGCTCTGCCCAATCCCCCTTCACATCCACTGCTTTAACACCGAAGCCCCTTATACGAAGCAACTCCAGCAATTGAGAAAGATTGGCGTGCTGTACTGCTGTAAAAATTGATTCGGCGTTAGCTTTAAGATACTGGATTACTACCGGGCTCAAACGAACGAATCCGACAAACTCCGCATCTGCCATTTCAGGTAATATGTCTGGCCCCAGGCTTGTCACTGCATCCTGGAAGATAGTCACTTTCTCGCAACGCCTGATATCGCCATCCGAGCGGCAGGAGAAACGATGGCGCCATGCACTGTCAACGGCTACCACAATATCGCCACTAGCCTCTGCGACGGAACGCACGGCTGACTCGTGAAACAGCACATCGGCATATGAAATGAAGTACTGAGTATCTATGGATAAAGGAGCGTGCAGCAAGGAGGCTGCTGCACCAGTGTTTTCCCATTCCGCATTGAAGGTGTAATGAAGGCCAGGGTAGCGGCTGGAGATTTCTTCAATCTGGTATCCGCCAACAAACTTGACTTCCGGTGAGAGACACCCTACCGCTTGTAAAAGCCAATCCAGTACGCGTCCTTGGTTGGAGGCTCCCCTGAGAACCGGGTGCTGGTCACCACTGTGAGGACGTCCAGCACCGAGGATGATAAGTTGATTCCTTGTCTGGTTTACAGCTGCTTTAGAAGCTGATCCGTATCTTATCTCTGTGGCATCATTCATGGCAGGGAACCTCGATGGAATGCGGCGATAGAGCATGTTCAATAAGTTGCCAGATATAGCTCCGCAAGGTTGGTCGAACTACTTCCCCGCGATAGAAATCTCGTTCTTGATGCATCTCAATATCTTGTTGGACGGTGACTCATGATTATACAAGGGCTCGATCTCTTCGGATAAAAACTGGACATGAGTACTCTTAAGGCGGCGCCCCCCGTGAATAACGGAAACCAAAAAAGCCTCTATATCTTGTTTATCTTTGGCAATATCATAGGCCTTTAGAGCCTTTAATCCATAATCATTGATCAGCCCAATCTGCTTATCATTACTGGCAAGATACAGGCATGGCTTTTCCACCAAAAGGTATTCGACAATAAACGAACTGCAGTCATGTATTATTGCATCTGACTGAAGGAACAAATCGCCATACTCGCCTTCATCCAACTGAGAATTATCGGATGATTCCCATAAAGAGTAATATTTGTCGGTTTTATACCTTCCCCAGTCAGGATGTATATAGAGCTTAGACTTGAGGAGCGGGTGCGGCTTGAAAGACCACTGAGTTTCATTGGAGTATTTCCTCATGAGTTCAACCATGAACTCGGCATATTCGAGAAAATTGGACAACCTTGACTCAGCGTCCTCATTGATGGAATGGTGAGGTGAAAAAATGAATTTTTTCTTTTCTGGCTTCTGTTCCTTCCATGCCCGCTTCCCACCTTTGCAGTTTACCAGCAAGCTTTCACATGATGGGTATCCCGTCACCTCACAATTGACAGCTTGATTCGCAGCAACCAGTCTTGCCCTCTCCATGGAAAACTGGTGCGGCATAAAAATCTTCCACATGGCGCAGTGAAACAATTGGTTAAAAGTACGCTGGTCACCAACGTGACTAGTGGCAAGACAGTAATAAGGAACGTAGCATGTCAAGTATTTAGAATATGCTCCCTCGTAATACTCTGGCCTGGTCAACTTGTGTGGAACCGTGAAAAAAACCAGATCGGGATCCAGCTCTTCAATACTTAGCCAGGCATCATTTTTTTCATCATATGCACGTATTACGGGATAGCCTTTTACTGAAAAGCACTGATATGCCCTATCGATATCCTCGATCATTCTCCCATGATCATGTTGAACGTAAGGGCAGGCAAGGATAACCGGATCAAAGAAGGGATCATCCAGCATTTTCTGGAATACAGTATCGACCTTCCAGACGCTTTCCTTTATTACAAGGAACACCACCTTGATTCTTTTTTTATGCTTTATTCTCTCTATCTCCTTGGCATGATGGCGACGCATTTTCCACGCCAATATTTTTTTATCTATTTGATCAACGGTCTTGTTCTGTATTTTTTTTCTTGCTCTCCCAAGGCATGCCCTTGTGGACGGAGGCAATGTTTCTTTTATATAATTCAGCACATCACCCTCCACTAGATCAGCGAAGCCAATATCAACTGCGGTTACTTCGCGGTGATTGTATTGGCGAGGTGGTTGTCATGCCGGATCACCTTCACGATGCTAGCTTTCTCTACGGTTCTGCATGGTGGTGGGTTCAAGGTCGGGAGTTACGAAGCCCTGTACCCACTGCAGGGCACATCCATGAAGTAGCCTCTTGCCCGTGCAGTACGGGGCAGAGAGTTGATGCCGGTGCAACATGGCACGGCTCATCCATCCGATTCATCACGATCGGGCCCATGACAAACAGCCAAAGGCCGGCCAGTGTCTCCACGACCGTTCGCTGCGAATAGCGTCCACGCTGCTCACGCCAATAGCCCGAGTCGCTCGCGTGTGTAACAGCCCGCCAGAGTCCGCTGACACCAGCCGGGATTGGCGACATACCATTCGACGGTCTTCCGCAGGCCCGACGCGAACGTCTCCTGCGGCAGCCAACCGAGCTCACGCTGCAACTTGCGAGCATCGATTGCATATCGCTGGTCGTGACCAGGCCGGTCATCGACGAATGTGATCAGATCACGATAGTGAACCACGTCGCCCGACAACGATGGGGCCAGTTCCTGCAACAGGTCGCAGAGGGCATGCACCACTTCCAGGTTACTTTTTTCCACATGGCCGCTGATGTTATATGTCTGCCCCACCCTGCCGCGACTCAGGACGGTGTAGAGCGCGCGGGCATGGTCTTCGACATATAGCCAGTCCCGGACTTGTTGCCCCCTGCCATATACCGGCAGCGGCTTTCCATCCAGGGCATTGAGTATCATCAGGGGAATAAGCTTTTCCGGAAAGTGATAGGGACCATAGTTGTTCGAGCAGTTGGTGACGAGGATTGGCAGACCGAAGGTTCGCTGCCAGGCACGCACCAGATGGTCGGCGGATGCCTTGCTCGCCGAATACGGCGAACTCGGCGCGTAGGGAGTGTCTTCGGAAAACTGGCCATCTTCTCCCCTCAGGTCGCCGTAAACCTCGTCGGTCGAGACATGGTGAAAGCGGAAGGCTTGCTTCCTGGGCTGACTCAGGTTCTGCCAGTACGTCCTCGCCACTTCCAGTATTGTATAGGTGCCGATTATATTGGTTTCGATGAAGGGGGCCGGACTATCGATGGAACGATCCACATGGCTTTCCGCCGCCAAGTGCATCACGACATCGGGTTGGTGCCCAGAAAATACCCGTTGCAGTTCCAGGCGGTCACAGATGTCGACTTGCTCGAAGCGGTAACGAGGGCTGACTGCGCATGATTCAAGCGATTCCAGATTGCTGGCGTAGGTCAGCTTGTCCACGTTGATGACGACATTACGGGTATGTTCTATGACATGCCGAATGACGGCAGAGCCTATAAAACCCGCTCCCCCCGTTATCAGAACCTTCATTTCATTACCCTCTCCTGGCGCTTCTAAACCAACTCATCAACTCTTTTCAAGAGATGGTCTCTGTGATCCATGCCAGTTAATGGAATATCCTTGTCCCGGTCATCAACCACCGTCACACTTTCGGCAGGGATCAGACGTGGCGCCACATCAAGTATGCGAATTTAGAGGATGCGTTTGCGCAGCTGATTCATCAGGCTGAGAGTCCACAAACGGCCTCCCCCACGCCTGGAACCGGATTCGATGAAAATAACCCTCTTGGCAGGGGAGCAGGAATGAAAAGGCCCAAAGAAAGATGAATAGTGACTTGTATTTGTAATTCCCTGAAACGACGCTAAGAGGTTTGAGGGCTATATCCTGTTCTTTGGCTACATCCCTGTACTGCCGCATGACCCGCGCGGCGACCAGCCATTTGCCAGCTGGGCCTCTTATCTGTCTACCCACAGTGTTGAAAAGGTAAAGCCTGACAAACTTCTCTTCCAGCCTTTTTCTCTCTCGCTGGGATGCCATGTCCTTGGTCCTGGAAAATCCGTAAACGGCGGTATACATCCTGTCAAAGAAGCGAAGGCTGTCGCCCCCGCGAGTAATCGACACACATTCCTCATTATATTGATACCCCACTGACGCGCTCTTGTAAAAATTTTCAACGTAGAATGGATAAATAAATTCGTAGGGATTGTCTTCATAAATGCAAAACTCAGGATAGGCTATATTGTTATTCATGATGAATGCTCTTCTGAACACCTTGGCCCACACTCGCCCCAACCGATCGATCAAGTCCTCCTTCTCGAACGTTCCGGCTGAGTAGTCGCCTGGCGGCAATCCAATGGTATTGCAGACTCGACTTCCTTCTTCAACATTGAAGTCTATAAAGTCATACTCCTCCTTCGCTAGCATCTTGATCTCTTCAATCACACTTAAATTGATATTATCATCCGAGTCGACGAACCAGACATAATCGCCATTTGCCATTTTCAATCCATGATTCCTGGCTCCGCCCGGCCCCCTGTTTTCTTGAGCAACCACCAATGTTCTGGTCGACGCGGTCTCCCTGAACCTTTCCAGAAGCGCAAGCGTATCATCAGACGAGCCATCATCCACCAGGATGATCTCCACTTGAGGATCACTCACGTTTTCCAGAGTCCCCAATAAACCCTCACACTTGCCGACTGAGTCGTGAAAAGGAGATATAATCGATAATGTAGCCATCCGACGACCACCTCAATTTCCAGACAAGTACAAGACGCCATATGAAGTCGACGACGAGTCCGGGTTGTAACCTTGCCAACATTCCATGACCATGGCTCTTATGAGGGTTGCCCCAAGGCCAGACGCTGCAGTCTCGACAGGCGGTGTTCCGATGTATTCTCCGGCAGCCATAGTTTGCTGATGCACCGCCCGCGATAGTTGAACCCCGTGGTATAATTGACGATGAATGCCAGGCGTGGCTCACTACAGCGGCTGCCACAGTGAAATAACCGATCTGTATCCACGAACACCGCGGAACCGGCTTCCCCGCAATACTCCACAAGCTCTCCCTCATCCACGTACTTCCCCATGATCTCGTCGGGGATATGGTGCGGAATCTGCTGCCACCAGGGCACTTTCTTCGATGCCTCGAGGGGAATGAATCTGAGGGGGCCATTCTGCCTCTCCACGTCACGGATATAGACAAACAGTTTGGCTATCTTCTTGCCGATATGGTCGCGATGAAACCATTGGGACTTGCTGCGGTCGTCTTCGCTAACGCCCGATGGCATGGAATATATCAACTCGATAGAAGCGATCAACGGCGCCGAGTCAAGATACTGGCCCACGGTGTTGAGAATCGACTCGTCGAGGGCAAAGCGCATGAACGGAGAGCCGGGATCGTAATCCGATTGCTGCAACGCGTCTCGAAAGAAACGAGTCCCGTTGATGGGCACGGTGCCCTCCACGCCGATCTCGCCGATCTTGCGCTCTGACGCGGCAATCAACTCGGAGGTCAATGCGGGCCCCAGATCCACCGGCATATAACCGAAATTCCTGAAGTCCATGATGCGGTCGACCGATGGCGCCAGCCCCAGATCCAGGGGAAAATATCTCCTGGTCCGATAGTCACGGTGACCAGACATGATAAATGCCACCCGCTTGAGCCGACGGACATTCAAGCCGATGAAATAGCCGCCCATACGACGTAAACCGATCATCGTGAAATCTCCTCGTCTCAACGCTCTATCATGTAGGATTTGGATTGACTCTTTCAATCTGCCTTAACGTCAGCAGTATAACTTCATCTTAGGAATTGCCTGATCGGTTAGTCAGACCAGGGAAATAACGTTTGCCTATGATTCAATAAAAACAGTAAGGATCAATACTTACTCACCCTATCCCAAGTTCCTGATAAAATATCTCATGGGTATCACTTCTATTATACACATCAAACTTCAACCACTTGGCAAAATCCTTGAGGAAGCCATCTCCATGACTATCAAATACCTTAACGTCCCCCATACTTGAAGATTGCACGAGGCCTCCAAGCCATAAATACTTAACATTTTGTCGCACTTCTGCTTGTCGCATAGCGCTGATCACGTCGTTATCATACAGTAAGCTCTCAAACAAGTTCACACCCGCATCGACAAACAGTTGGGACGGCCCCCAAAAGCGAGGATTTGCCTCTATCATGTAGTAGGCATTATCCTTCCTTCTCACTTCCACCATAACCAAACCGTAGAAACCAATGCTGCTGAACAGATACTCATATTTCTTGCTTTCGCTTGAAAGATGAAGACTGGAATCCTGTGCAGCAATTATTGACTTGCCATTAGGCTGTTGAATCAAATTGACCTGCGAGAACTTGGAAACGCCGCCTTTCTTCATGAAGCAATACAAAAGATAATAACTATCCCCTTCAACATATTCCTGAAAATAAAAATCACTTTCCAAATGTTCTTTCAGGAACACTGCTTTATCTTCCTCGTCAAAAATCAAAAATGGATTATGCACCCTGCCAGAGTCAGACGTGTATCTTCTTGGCTTTGCCACAAAAGGAAACACTGCTCTAGAAATACTTTCATATTCAAAGGGGACGGAGATTCCATGATACCGACAAAGATCACCAAAAGAATATTTATCAGATATCATTGCATACTTTTCCACATCTACCAAGGGAACTTCACACCTCTTTCGAGATAGCGCCTCTTGGTTATCCAGCATTAACCTATTAATCGACTCACTTGATGGAGCGATCACATATTTTTTTGCGGCCAATCGCTGTTGCACTATATTTATCTTGCTTAGCAAGTCCAACAGTTCAAGTTGCTCGCACTCACGGACAGCCATTACGTTTTTATTATATGCTGTTTTGAAAATCGGATCTCGACTTGAGTGAGCAATTATACCATAGGGGATTTCATTCCCTTCCAGAGTACGTAAAAAAGCAATTACTGCTCTTTGATTAAACCCAGAAAACACTACAATGGCTTTATCGACCATTAACGATTCTCCCCACAAGGGATACTGCCCTTGATCGCTGGACATGAAGCCCCAACACCATTCGAATAACAATCCTTTCAATAGCCATCAGCAATTAATCAACACCAATTTTCATCCTCTACTAAAGAGGGTATAAATTGATACGCCGAGAGGGATGTATCGAAGCATCCATAACCGTTGACGTCGAGCATGTTGCGCAAACAACGCTCTGCAACCTTTTTCCGACACTAGGTTTTGTTGGCTGCATCCTTATGAAGTTTAACATTGCCTTGACGCCGACCAGGAATACACTAGCTGGAATCTGACAACTCTAATGCTTGAATCTTATTGTTTCCAAAGTCCATTTTTTAACAGCCTCACCCTACTTTGATATCAGTTTCTCTGACAGCCAGCCTGGCCAAGCGATTTACATCGCTATTAGACAGATGCCTATTGTTATGAATGACACAGAAAATGAAGTCTGAATTCTTCTGTGGACGCCCGCCCACCTTGTTCTTCAGAAGTGGATTGAACTGTATTGAGCACCCCCCTAACATATCCGACATCTTTTTTATCAAACTGTCCTGGAGCAATACGTTATCGCCGTAATCATGGTAAACATAGTCCATGACGAGCTCACCTCTTTTCCTGAGCCCCATGTGATTTCTCACCTCACCACCTGTAATCAAGCCAATGTAGTCATCAACAATGTCAAACCCTTGAACTTCTGAGGCATACTTCACAAAATATACGCCCCCGCCGACTCCAATATCCATTTCAATGAGCTTTACCGTTCCTTCATGCACAAGCACATCGGCCTTCACAATTGAGTTTTCGACATTCATTTTGCTCAGGAGGCTTTTGAAATAATGGTTCAACAAGGCTTCTGCAGTCATGTCAAAAGACAAGCGCCCCAAGAGACAGCTGCCTGCCGCAGACTCTCTTCTTATCGGGCATAAAGTCTTGATTGTTCGATTGTGAACCAATAGCAAGACCCGGTATTCCTTTCCTTCAACGTATTCCTGAACAACACAACCAGGCAGGCCTTGCTCGTTTATCTTTTCCAAGACCTCCTTGCCACTTAACGTATAAACCCCTAAACTTCCTCTTCCTACAACCGGCTTCACAATATACATCTTGTCCTTTTTCACTTTGACAGTTAAATCCTTAAACTCATCCCCGTAAAAGGTCTCTATATGCCCCGCTTTTATTTTTTTATAAAGTTTTTGCTGTTCCTTCTTGTCTATCCCGACTGATAGATTTCCGGGAATTTGCGTACACAATGAGAATGCGCGATCAATATATTGAAGGGTATCTATCGCACCTCCCCCAGAGAAAGACCCAGCACCCAGCACTCTTTCTCCAAGACTTTTTATCCAG
The DNA here is from genome assembly GCF_003966155.1 of Halomonas nitroreducens. Taxonomy (GTDB): domain Bacteria; phylum Pseudomonadota; class Gammaproteobacteria; order Pseudomonadales; family Halomonadaceae; genus Halomonas; species Halomonas nitroreducens. The sequence continues at coordinate 181,024 of NZ_RXNS01000005.1, read as the reverse complement.
CTAACAGCCTCGGCGCCATTAGATGTGTCAATTTCCTCAAAGTAATCGCACAAAGACACTGCATATGGATCATTTCTTCCTCGACCAAATGCAGCGACTTTATATTCATGAGCCTTAAGCTTCTCAATAAACTTCCTTTGAGCGCAACCAGCTCCGACTGAAACCACCAACTGGTTAGTCATTGGCTCTCCAGGCTTGATTCACAATTACACTACAAGTAATCTAACGCATCACTTACTTCAAACAGACCCCTCAATCGGCTCAACCATTCCTCATTGTTAACACCAGTCCTTTCCGACCTGGCATAGCCATCAACCAACTCCAATATTTCTTTTATGCTCTCGCCTTCAACCTCCCTGAAGAAAGACTTATAATAGCGCCTCCACTTCGTCTTATTCTTGTCGGACCACCCTTGCGAAAGATCATACACGCCTTTATGAAGTGAAGAATAACGTGCGGCTAAAAAAATCAATATCGTAGAGGCTCTCGGACGATAACCGCCATGACTCAACTTGATTCGATTATTCCTGGAGACCATCGGCAGCTTCCACAACTCTCCTCCCGGCATTTCTACTACCAACCCCCACAGCACATCTATGGGAACACTCACTCCCCCCGCCTGCATAACATAAACATCCATATATGCAGGATATGCCTTTTTTGACTTTTCAGCATTCACCTTATTCATCAATGTTAAAAAATCTTTTTTGCTTTTATTGTCAATCACCACATCTATATCATTCCCCCATGGCATGTCAGAAGGGGGAAGAAGTGAAGAATGCTTTACATAGTTTACACCGACATCATCCATGGCAGAGAACAAATAACTGCTGACAGTTTCCAGTTCATTACGAGACATAATGTCACCTTGCAACACTTACTGTTGCCATAATCACCAACTCATTCAATCTCAGCTCGACATGGACTATCCACTTTTTAGGCCTTTAAGCCATGGCCTGACAAGGTTCTTGGAGGAAGAAATCAAAAAACCCAGGCAAAATGATGCTATTACACGTTTCCTGTCGTTGACATTATTTTGCGCTATACAGCTCAAGCTGCGCACCATATGCTTTCGCGCCTCTCTACTGTTTCCTTGTTCATAAAAGTATTGCGCAATCCAAAAATTGGTTTGTGAGCGCTGCAGATTGAGAAACTCCGCATTGCTTTCAAGCAAGCCTCCACAGACCCCCCCCGAATGCTTTCTCCATACCGCAGTAATATCTTCAAGCGTACACACCTCACCTTGCTGTTGCAGGATAGCCTGCAATACGGTATCCCCAAAATAACATCGAGAAGAAAGCTGCTCGGGAACTTCTATACTGGAAGGGTACATGAACGTCCTTGTCCCCCCGCTTAACAACGGCGAGATAATAACACCATCCTCCACCGCCAAAGCTCTCGTCTTGAGCAATGAGACATTCCGGTTCTGGCGTAAAAAATCCACCTGCTTTTGCAATTTAAGGTCATCGATCCAGTAATCATCTCCTTCACATATAGCTATGAACCTCCCCTTTGCCATCCCCAGGAGCACAGGCAATGCCTTGATATTTGGCCATGTGTTTTTATTCTCAATTCTTGATTTCACTATCTTTGGGTATGCTTTCTCATACTTCCTTATCACTTCTTGAGTGTTATCATGAGAACAATCATCCCGAATAATAATCTCATACCTGAAACTTGTTCTCTGTGCTAAAAACCCCTTGATGGCATCTTCAATGAAACTGCCATGCTGATAAGCAGGACATAGAATGCTTACAACAACGTCTTCACTTTTCCAAGCATCAACAATCTCTCCTTCGCTAAGAGGCTCTAGCGGGCAAGGAGCTGGTTCACCTATCTGATTCATGGAACACCTCTATCGACAGAAAGAGGATCATGAGAAACTTTTCTGTTTCCCTTAAGAGCGCTACATATAGATAGTGCTTTTTCTGGCTTCTGATTGAATTCAGGAAGGAGACTACCGGCAAGCGCATCGCCTGACCCAAGATGGTGCCAGACCTGTACGGTTGCCCCTTCGGTTGGACTGGGACGGGTTCACCATGACTGACTGATCTTTCCCAGCTTTATGAGACACGGATGTGGCTCGGGGCTCAGCCCGAGGGGCATGAAGACCTTCTAGCGATATCTCTTCGCGCCCCATCCCGCCTTGCCGAGCCCCCTCGGTGCCAGTGCAGCGGCATGGTGCCATTGGAGCCAAGGAAGTATTCGCTGCCGTGGAACTGGGCGCCCCCTTTCACAGCGGCGCCCCTCACCGCCACTCTGCTACTTGACGCGATTAGCTCCCGGTATCTTGGAAATGACATGGATCTCTTCCCGGATGTAGCCAGGCCAGGGTGAAATGGGGCCACGGCGCACGGGGTATCCTTGAATGCTCTGCAAGCGGAAGGTGGGATGCCATACCGGAATCGGGCTAGCCGACCAGAGTGTCCCATATCAGCCGCACGTCCTGCATCAGGCCCCAATGGCGCAGATATTCCAGGTTGAGGCGCACTTTTTCGGGATACACTTCGGTGCGGTTGTAGGTATCAGGATCCGGTTGCTTGGCGAGCAGCTCTTCTTCTCCGCGAAAGCGTAGCGTCGCAGGTCCGGTAATGCCGGGTCGCACGCTGAGGATGGCCAAGGCCTCGCCTCCTAGTCGATCGGCGAATCCAGGCACGTCGGGACGGGGCCCCACGAAGCTCATGTCACCGATCAACACGTTCCACAGTTGCGGCAATTCATCGATCTTGGTCCTGCGCAACAAGCGGCCGATACGGGTGATACGTGGATCGTTGGCGGCCGTGACCGTGGTGTGGATATGGGCTCGGGGCCGCATGGTCTTGATCTTGTACAGGGTGAAGAGCCTGCCCCCTCGCCCCACTCGCTGTTGAGCGAAGAGCCCATGGCTGCGGGTATCCAGGCTGGCGACCAGATACGCCAGCAGGATGAGCCAGACCAGGGCTACCAGGCCGATCGAGGCGAAAGTGATATCAAAGCATCGCTTCTGCAGCTGTTGCCGTTCACTCAAGCCTGGGAGAGGCGCTTGTCCGCCCATGTAAATCCCCATCCTGCATGCTCACTCCGTGGTGGATCGAGAACCGGGCGGGCAACCCGCGCCGGCTGTCTGGCGTCCCGCTCTGACATCCAGGCCTGGACCATCAACTCGCTCCATGATCGCGACAGCTGGTATCGCCTTCTGCCCGGTGGGGGGGGCGGTCCAGGCCTGTCCGGACGGCTTCGATGAAGCCCACGATGCCACCCATGCTGTCATGGCCGACCAGATGGTCCGGGCTGTGTCGGCCGACCCGTGCATACCGGGGGAGGATGCCTCTGCTGCCGGTCAGCGACAGCTACGACGAATGGTTTCCTGGGCCAGGATCGCCTTGGCCTTCTGGACGGCGGGTATCCGGGGAACGATGGCGGGTAGCAGCCAACGCCGGAGCCCGTAGGCAGTGTTCACCAGACATCCGAACGCGGGACCATAGACCACCTGCAGACGGGCGTATTGGAGGGTAAAGCCGAAGTTGTCGATGAAGAACTGCTGTACCCGTGTCTGGTGATAGAGTGAGCGGCTGCCATCGGTGACATAGCGGTAGCCGCGCCTGTTGAGATAGTCCTCGAGCATTACATGTGTGAGGGCATAACTGCTGTAATCGCGCAGCGCCTCCGGGTCGTACCAGATGTTCTCCCAGAAGGCCGCCTGGGCCTGCAGGTGATTCTCGGCGAAAGCCACCATGCGATCTCCGCGAAAGACGGCATAGTATTCCACTACCCCCGGGTAGGTCGCGGCGGCTCCGAGACGGTCGGCGAACTCTTCCGGTCGGGGCACGGTGGCCACCCCGACGCCGTCGTAACGTTCCGCGGCCCTGATGCAGACGCTGTGACCCTGTTCCCGCATTTCGTCGAGGGTGGCGCGGCGCACGGTCAGGCGCTTCATCCCCCGGCGAATCTTGCTGCGGGTGTTGGCGCTGCATTGCTGCAAGGAATAGGGTCCGCGACGAATCACGTACCACCAGGGCCCCTCCGCAGCAGTCGTGAACCCCTCGCTCCAGCGCACGAAGGGACAGCGCGCGAGGGACTGGAGGCGCCGGGCATGGTCGCGACTGATCTCTGGCGTGGCGTGGGGCAGGTAGGCGGGCATCATGAAGCCCTGATAGGCATACCAGTCGACCCCTTCCAGATGTACCACGCGATGGCCGGCGGCCGCGAGGAAGCCGGCATAGTCGTTCTCTCGCACCGTACGTCTCCTCTTCGGGCTCGGCCGGCCCTCAGGCGCTCTGTCGAGGTTCGAGGCACTGCACTCGTCCCGCCTGCAGCCGCTCCTCGAGCCCGGCATCGCCGTGACGACCATCGAAGTCCCCCGCCTCTAGGCAGTCCTGCAGCAGTGTCAAGAGGGCGAGTCGCATCAGCACCTGGTGATGGGCCATCGCCCGCTGTTGCGCCTGGAGGCCCGTCAGGCGCATGACCAGGGGTTGAATGCGCCTGACGGAGCGCGCGAGCCGTGGCGATCGGCTGATCCGGCGGCGCAGGTCGTACAGGTGCCGCTGCCACGGGGAACCGCGGTCGCCGGCCACCGACGGACCCGCGAAAAATGACGCGACGAAACGGCGCAGACCATCGGCATCGATGTCCTCGGCCAGTGGTAGCCCGGCGAGGCGCTCAGGGTCCAGGCGGGGCAGCAGCGCCTGCCTCAAGGGGCTCGCCTGGCGCATGAGGCCGGCCCAGTCGATGCCAGCATCCACCGCGGTGACCGGTATGGCGCCGAGCTCAGGAAAGCGCTGTCGCAACAGCGCCACATAGGCCGCCTTGTCGACTCGCCACAGCGGGGCCAGTCGGCTAACCGCCTCCATCACCCCGATCGTCAACATCGGGCGACGGACGCTGAACATGGGGCTCTTGAAATTGCCCGGCGCGAGGATCCATCGCGCAATATAGGTGTGAAAATAGAGGTAGTCCTGGATGTCCTTGGGATCATCATTGGGGCCTGCGGCGATCAAGGCCTCGAGCTCGCCGGCGAAGCACTGCCGCGTCTCCTGCAACGCCGAAGCAGCAAGCAGGTGGGGCAAGGGGTCGCGTGCCGCCTGCCGGGCCTGACGCAGGATGTTATCGATGGCCTCATCGTGTCCTCCCGGCAGGGGGCCGGCGCCGAAGGCCTGGTCGCCGAGGACGACGAAACGGCCCTGGTGTGCCTGCCAGGCATCGAAGGCCTGCAAGTGGCTGGCAAAGCTGCTGGCGTTGTCGCAGAGCAGTTCACTGATCCGACACCAGTCGCGGGCATGGTCGACCCAGCGGTTCCCGTCCAGCCGGCAGACATCGAAGTCCACGCCATACGCCCCGGCCAGACGGCGGGCGAGATCGGGGTCAGAGAGCGGCAGGTCGTCCCTGGCCGCCCAGGTCAGCGCCCGCGCGGGCAGATGACCGAGGCGGTGTGTGTAGGCCAGGATTCCCCGGGAATCGAGGCCGCCGGTCAGAAAGAGCTGGTAGCGATCGTGGTCACCGAGGTCGTCGAGCATCCGACGGTGCGAACAGGCCAGGGCCGCGTCCAGGGTCTCCACCGCCTCGTTTTGCGTCTGGATCCGGGATTCAAAGCGCAGGTCCCAGTAGCGCCGACGCTCGAGCAGCCCTGACGCCGGCTGGCAGTGCAGCAGTTCCCCCGGGCCGAGGCGCGTGATGCCCTCGAACATCGTGCGGTTGCCGATCAGGTAACGGTTCATCAGAAACTGCAGAGTGCTTTGGCGATCCAGCCGGGCCGTCTCGCCCAGCAACCGCAGCACCGCCTTGGCTTCCGGGGCGAAGGCCAGCCGTCCGTGCCGCCAGGCATAGCACAGCGGCACGCTGCCGATAGGATCGGTGAACAGCCACAGGCTGCCTTGCCGGACATCCCAGAGCACGATGGCATGGCTGCCCTCCCCCCTCAGCAGGCCATCCAGCCCTCGCTGAAGATAGCGCTCCACCAGGGTGCGGGCATCACAGCACCGCCCCTCGAGTATGACGCTGCCATGCAGGATCAGCCGTACCCCATGACCGTCGTGCCAGGACAACTGCCCGGGGCTGGCGGTCCAGTCGAGGCCGCCGAGCTCGACCGGGCCACCACCCGGCAACCATTGCGCCGAGGCATGGGTGCCATGCAGCAGGCTCGCCGCCGCGAGTTCGAGCTGACGACGCGGCGCGCCGAGGTGCACGCCCCCCATCAGGCCGCTCATTGTGACATCCCCTGGACACCGTCACAGAGGGTCTGATCGGTCTCGGCCAGGGTGGCCAGCAGCGCGGGCATGACTTCGTCCACGTGGTAAGCGGCGGCCGCTTCCCGGGCGGCGGCCTTCATGGCCAGCAGGGCCTCGTAGTCGCGGTTCAGCCCGTCCAGGCACTGGACCAGGGCTTCGGCATCACCAGGGGGGAACAGCAGGCCCGTGATCCCGTCGATCACGACCTCAGCGTTGTCCTGCCAGTCTGTGGCGATCACGGCGAGGCCGGCGGCGTAGGCCTCCACGATCACCCCGGGAAAGCCCTCGCCGTCATACTGGGTCGGGAAGAGCAAGGCGTCGTAACGACTCAGGGTGGTGATGACAGCATCCGCCGCCAGGGCGCCACGGTAGTTGATGGCATCGCCGCGGCCCTGCAGGAGTCGCTCCAGCCAGTCCCGATCGACATCGGCCACCGGGCCATAAAGGTCGAGGGCACAGCGGGGATGCTTGCCGGCGGCATTGAGCGCCTCCACGGCGGCGATGGCCAGACCCGCTCCCTTCGCGGGAATCATGCGTGACAGGAACACCAGCCGGAGCGGGGCGCCAATTTCTTCCGACACCGGGCCTTGCCCGGGAAAGTCCCGAAAATTGGGCAGCCAGTGCAGGTTGTCGAACCCCTGATGCCTGAGCAGCTCGACCATACGGCGGCTCTGCACGTGAAGACTGTCCAGACGGCGCAGGCCGTTCCTCAGCCGTGGGCGGTGCACGAGAAAGGTAGGCAACCAGCCCCCGATCACCAGATAGTGTACCGGTACGGCATGACGCCACCGCCAGTAGAGATAGAACGGCAACAGGTAGCGGAGCCCACGCTCGGCGGGCATGATGATGACGTGGTCGGCGCCCCTAAAGCCAAGCTGGATCCTTGATAGCGTGGCGAGGATATGGTGGCGCACGGCATGCGTGTCGATGCATCGCACGTCTCCCGAGGCCAGTCGTTTGCGCAGCTCGCTGGCTACCAGACGAGTACGCAGGATCTGGCCATCCTGCCCCGGCGTCTGTCCGCCCAGGTTACCGATCAAGCATATCCGCATGACAACGCCTCTCACAACTGATGCTGACGCTGGTTGGCCTGGCGCTCATCCAGCGCCTCCTGCAGCACGGCCTCCAGTTCGTCGGCCAGGTGATCGCGGGAAAAGCGCGTGCGGGCCAGTTCCCGGGCCTTGGCACCGGCGCGCGCCTGTTGTGCCGCATCGGCAAACCAGGCCTCAAGCTGCTTGGCGGCCCGACGGGGATCACGGCTGAGCCGCAGGCCGATATCGTGGCGTTCGATCAGTTCCGCCTGCCAGCCCCCATAGTTGATGGCGACCGGCGTGCCCGAGGCCAGGGCATCGAAAAACTTGTTTGCCGAGTTCTTTTCCATCTCCGGCAGGTCGACAAAGCAGGAAATCGCCATTTCCGCCGCGGCGAAGGCGGCGACGATGCCCTGCTTGGAGCACATGGGATACATGAACAGGTGGCGATCAAGCACTCCCAACCGCCTGGCGGTGTCCCGGACCTGTTCGCCTTGCGCCCCGTCGCCGATGATCACGACATTGAGCGGCGTCCCTTGCGCCCCCAGCGCCGCAGCCAGGTGCGCCAGGTAGTCGACGCCGTTGATCCTGCCCAGGGTGCCGGCATACAGCAGTATCGGTCGCTCGCCAAGCTCGGGGTGCAGGTCGCGGAAACTCCGAGCCGTCGTTGGGCTCGCATCGAACAGTGCGAGATCGCAGCTGTTGGGGATGACCCTGACACGTTCCGGCGGATATCCCGTCGCCACCACCCCATCACGCATGCCGGGGGAAAGGGCCACCACTCGAGCGGCGTTTCGATAGGCGAAGCGCTCCAGTTCTCGGGCCAGACGAATCAGCAGGGGATGGCGCAGCGCCCCCACAGCGATCGGCATCTCGGGCCAGAGGTCGCGCACCTCGAACACCATCGGACAACGCTGGCGCCGGATGGCATAGGCGGCAGGCAGCGCGATGGTCAACGGCGTGCTGGTGGCAAACACCAGATCGGCGGAAAGACTCGCGGCACGGCGTGCGGCGCCGATGGCGAAACGGCCGAAGGCGCGCAGGCGTTGTGGGTAGCCCATATTGTTGTCATAGGGTACGGGCAACCAGTGCACCTCGATGCCCGCCTCGTCGGTAACGAACCAGTCCCTGGAGCCGTCATTCTCGCGCCAGGAAGTCAGCATTCGCACCCGATGCCCGCGGTCGACCAGGCGTCGAGCGAGTTCCCAGGATCGCGTGCTGCCGTTCATGTCGGGGGTGTTGAAGTACTGATGCAGGTACAGTAAGTCCATGTGTGACTCCTTGGCGGAGGATCGAACGTCTCCCGGAAGTTCCCACCATGCCGGGTGAATTTCGCGAGCGGTCCGGCGCCGGGCAGCGTCCGGGCGACCCTACCCTTGCCATGGCATTCAGTGTTGCCGTGCCCAGCGGGTCGCCGCCGGGGCGACAGGAGGGAAGCCGGGGCGCCAGTGATAGACCTCCACGTTGGCTGCCAGCGCCAGCGTTACCCAGAAGAAACGATTGAAGGCCAGGTCGATGGTCATGCCGAACAGGCAGGTGACAGCCATCGCGCTGAGAAACAGTGCGCCGAAAGGGGTGTGGCGTAGCCGCCAGCATCGCCACAATACGGATCCCAGCATACCCAGCCAGCACAGGAACGCCGGAATGCCGAAGGCCAGCAGAATCTGCAGATAGCTGTTGTGCGAATTGATCCCCGTGCCGGTGTGATTATTCCCGCCCAGCTTCTGCATGAAGTCGGGCCCGTGCCCGATCAACGGTTGCTCGGCCAGCATATATCCCGCAGCACGCCAGATATCCAGTCGACTGTTGTCTTCCTGACCGGCCACGGTATTGAAGAGGCGTTCGAGTACCAGGTCGTTGGTGGTCACCTGCCACACGACCAGAAGCAACAAGGGTGGCAGCAGATAGGCGTAGGCCGCGGTATTACGCTGCCTGGCACTAAACCACAGCAGTACGACCACGCCAGCCGACATGGCCAGGAAAGCACCGCGGCTGCCGGTCTTGAGAATGCTCAGCAGGAGTATCGCCACGCCGACGATCCCGGCCAGGAGCTGCCAAAGTCGCAGCGACTTGAGCTTTTCCAGCAGCAGCCAGATCAGGGTGATAAGCCCCAGGGTGAACAGGTAGGCCTGGAGGTTGAGGTCGATTTCCTCGTAGCCGCTGCGACCATTGGACGACTCGATGCCCGCGGTCAGCGCCAGCAGCGCCAGGAAGAGCGCTGCCATGACCACGCTACCCCACAGGAGATGCAACGCCCGGGGATCCTTCGCCAGGTCGAGCAGGATGATGAACAGGATGAAGATCTGCAGCCATTGCAGGTAGAAGCGGAACTGCCAGGCATCCTGGGACAGGAACCGGAACATCTCTGCCAGCAGGGTCGCGCCGATCAGCAGGAACAGCCAGGTCTGGGGGCCCGTGTAGAGACGGTAGCTCAGCGCCCGGGACACCGTGAATGCCAGCGCCAGAATGATTCCGATCGGCGCGGAGGGGGTCCTCAAGAGCGGCAGGCTGGTGAGCTGATGATAGTCGAACAGCGAGACGAAGATGAACAGGCCGGCCAGTAGCAGCAACAGCGTCGGTCGGCGCTCGTGTTCGATGATGAACAGGGGAGGCATGGCAGGCGTCTCACAGGGGGCGCGGCGATAGCGACAGCCGATGAAGCCAGCGCCGCATGCCGTGGAAAGGACCGTCGAGTTCGGCTTCCAGATGGTGGCCGGGCGCATTGGGCAGCCCCCAGCGCGCCAGCGTGAAGGGATCGGCGTTGGCGGAATGGTTGTAACGCTTGTGATAGTCAGGGCGAAAGCAGGAGCGAAAGCCACGCTTCCTGACCTCCTCGACGACGGCATCGGTGTAGCTGCCCCCCGGCAGGCAGAACGACGCTGCCTGAAGCCCGAGGAAGTGCTCCAGATCCGCCCGACAGCGGGCAATCTCGCGCCGGGCCTCGGCAAGCGAGACGCGCCCCAGCAGGGCATGCGAGTAGCCATGGCCACCGATCTCGATGCCATTGGCCTGCAGCAGACGGGCGTCGTCCCAGTTAAGCATGCGGTCGCTGGGGGGCTCGATGCCCAGCCGTTCCGCCAGCGTCTCGATCACGGCATCCCGATCTTCGCGGCCTCGGGTGACGATGCCCGCCTTGACGCGCTGACAGGCGGCGCGACGCTGCACGGGGCGGGTCAGGGGCCAGGGTCGCCCCCCCAGCAGGGGGTGCGTTATCGCCGGTACCCGCGTGCGCTGGAAGAGCACACCCAGACGCTCCGACCAGGGCAACTCACCGGTGGTCAGCGACCGCGTCACCACGAAGATAGTCGCCGGGACACGATAACGTTCCAGCAGCGGAAAGGCGTGCTCCAGATTGTCGCGAAAGCCATCGTCGATGGTCAGCACCACGGATCGGGCCGGTACGGCACGGCCTTGCTCCAGGCAGCCAACCAGGGTCGACAGCGGAATGATCTCGTAATGACGGGTCAGGTAGGCCAGCTGGGCCTCGAACCAGGCCGGATTCAATCCCTGCAGGTAGCCCTCGTCATCGTCACGGAAACGATGGCCATAAAGGATCATGGTCCCCTCGTCGCGCCTCAGCCGCCGTCCCAGGGCGCTGAGGCCGACGCCCACCACGCCGCGACTGGCCAGGTCTCTAATGAGCTCTTTCATGACGGTATCGCTCCAAGGCGTAGCGCAGACGTTCATTGGCACAGGCGTTACGGGCATAGTCACCAGCCTCGAAGCGCCACCCATCGGCGCCGTCGCGTACCATGCGGCCGGGCCTGCCATCCAGGCGCAGCTGGTCGATGCTGACGCTGGCGCCAAAGATGGTCTGCAGCTCGTTGACCAGCAGGGTGCCATCCGGCGTTTCGAAGAGGTCAATGTCCATGCTGCGGAATCCCGCCGCTTCGGTGATCGCGTGCAGCAGCTCGAGATGGCGGTGTTCCGGTGGCGCCCACTCCACCCGCCCGGAGCCACTGTGTAGCCCTCCCACGCTGCCCTTGAGATGGCCGAAATAGGAGTCGCCGATGCGCACCATGCGCCATTCGCGCACCTCGGGCAGGTATTCCTGCAGCAGCAGGCTCCCCCACTCGCGATCGCGCCTGTCATGACCGGCCGGGACGTGCCCCCCGGCGAAGGCGCACCTGACGATCCGCATCAGGTCCCGGCGGCGATGCACGATGCGCACGCCGCAGGCCGCCGCGCCGAAACGGGTCTTGAAGACGATCGGCAACGGGCAGTCGAGTGCAAAACGGCGTGCTTCGGCAACGTCGAAGAAGATCCAGGTCCGAGGGTGAGCGATGCCATGCACCACCAGCCAGTCGCGTGTACGGATCTTGTCCTCGTACATCCAGGCCTCGGCGACGCCGGGCATTACAGGCAACCCCAGCGCCTGCTCGATGAGCGCGCAGCGATCCTTGTAGAGCCGCGCGTAAGGCCCCAGGCTGGCGTCCGGCCAGGCCAAGAAGAGCCCGCAGCCGCTGGCCCCGACCCGCTCGAACCAGTCGTCACAGGCGATGTCGATCACCCGGAACGGCACGCCCATTTCCTGACAGGCACGCACGTAGTGGGTATGCCGCTGAACGCGGTTCTTGAAAATGCCGACGCGCACCGGGCTGCCGTAGCGGTTGACGTCGCCGGCGGTCACACCGGACAGCGGGTCGCGCCGGGCGAAGTAGCGACGTTTGACCTCCGTCAGCGAGACGTGATGCTGCACGGCACGCCGGAGATCGCGCGGCACCCAGCGCCGGGCCAGGTCAACCCAGTCGACGGACATTCTCGCTCCCCAGCATATCCGTATAGAGATTCAGGTAATCATCGATGAAGCGCGCCTGGTGAAACCAGTCAATGGCCAGGCGCCGGGACTGCCGCCCCATCCGCTGACGCTCGTCCGGCGCGGTCAGCAGCATCCGCTCCATGGCGTCGGCGATCGACTCGGGATCGGTCTCGTCGAAGACGAAGCCGTTGTCGGCGCGCTCGACGATCATCGGCAGGTCGGACACCCGCCCGACCAGCAGTGGCAAACCGCAGGCCATGCCCTCTGCCACGGCATTGGGAAACCCCTCCTGAAGCGACGCATGAATCAGCACGTGGGCCCCCTGGTACGCTCGCTCGACATCGCGTGTCTCGCCATGGAAGGTGACCAGCCGCGCGATACCCAGCCGCTCGGCCAGCCCCCGGGCACGGCGATAGGCCGCCGATGGGTGATGGTCGCCCTCCAGCCCCAGGCGTCCATACCAATCGAGCCGGAACACCGCGCCACAACGCCGGTATACCCGCCCGGCGGCCTCGACGACGCGTTCCGGGTTCTTGACGGCATAGGCGCTCCCCACTGCACAGAATCGCAGGGGGGATGTCGGCAGGCAGGTGGGCGGTGGCTGAAAGCGCGCCAGATCCAGGCCATTGCGCACCACGGCCACGCGTCCGCGCAGCCAGGGAGCCAGGCGCTCGAGGCTGCGACGATTCATGTCGGTCTCGGTGACCACTCCATCGGCGAACCCAAAGAGACACAGCGCGATCCACAGCGACGGCTTGCGCCGTCCATAGGTGGCGGTAGAGAAGTCGCTCACCAACACCCGGCACGGCATCCGCGCATGCCGGGCCAGGACGGCAACGCCGGAGGCCCGTTTCATGAAGGCGTGCACAACCTGGGGAGCGAACGCGTCCAGCCAGCGTCGCGTCAACGCGATGCTCTCCAGGCGACTGCTGGCCTCGGCGGTGCGCACCACCACGCCTTGAGCCACGAGCTCCGCGTCGAATGCCGACGCGCCCCGGTAGCAGAGCACCTCCACCCGGTGGCCCTGCTGTGCCAGTCCCGCGGCGAGGCGCATCAGCTGGCGCTCGGCCCCCCCCTGCTCGAGCCGCGCAACCACCAGGCCGATCTTCATGCGTTCTCCCCCAGCAAGTCGTCCTGCTCGGTCCCCGCCTGCGCCCAGTCGAGCGCGGCGTCCTGATGAAAGAAGCGATGCGGGTCTCTGACATGCGCGCGGAAATAGGCATAGCAATCGCGCATGATGCGAGTCTCCCCATTGCAAGGCTTCAGCTGCCTCTCATCGGGTTCAAAGACATCGAAGGGAACCGCGCCGGCGAAAATCGTATGACAGGTCTGGAAGGCGCTCGAGTAGAGCATCCCGACCCTGGCCGGCGGGCATTCACAGCGAATCAGCTCGATCTCGACCGGTCCCGAGCGCTTGGCCAGCTCGATCCCCGCGGCGGCGGCGAGGCTGCCGAGGCAGGTGGGCCACTCTCGCGGATGGGGCAGGTAGCGCAACCGACGTCCTCGATAGACGTTCGTGGCGATGCTGCGGATGAGCTCGGCGTAGGCCGTGGCGGATATCACGCCGAATTCGACCAGTGGCTGGCCAAGGAACCAGATATCGTCGGCGCCCCGCGAGCTGTCATAGCGTCGCGACACTTGCGCGCGCAGATAGGAGTAGGTATTCAGCAGCAGGCGGTGCTGCCTGCGCCCCTGCGGATAGGCGGTGTACCACCAAGCATGTGCCAGCGGATCATGCCGAATGCCGATCATGCGCTTGCGCAGCTGGCGGCTGCGCGAATTGACGGCGGGATCGAAGACCGCGCTCGCTGTGCCGTCGTCGCAGATCAGCAGTTCGTCCGCTGCGCTCTGGGCCGCGAAGTCCTGATGGATGACCTCGTAGGGATTGCCGATGACCACCAGCTCGAGCGGCGGCCAATCCTCGAGCATGAGGCCGATCCGGCGATGGGCCTGCCGATCTGTGAGCAGATCGACCAGGCAGCGCACATAGCGACCGGCGCGCTGCTCCGGCAACTGCGTGCCGGCCGGCACCACCTCCACGCGCCGCCAGCTGGCGAATCCGGGGAGATCGGCGAAATCGAGAAGGTTGTAGAACGCTTCCTGTATTGCTAAGTAACGCTCCCGACACGCCAGCTCCTCGACCAGCTCCAGGGCGTTCAAGTATTGCAGGGGTGTCGAGACAATCACCCCGACGGTCCGCTGCTTCATGGCCGCAGGCATTGCCATGATGCCGGCGTATCGACTGTTCATGACAACTCCACCAGGCCGCGCCGGGCCCACTCGCCGAGGTATTCCTCGACCGTCGAGACCGGCAGGCCCACCCGCTCGGCCAGCAGGGCCACTCCGGTGGGTCGCGTCAAGGTGGGCACCAGCTCCATCAGTTGGCGCAGCTTTCGGCGCCGCTCGTCTGGAACGTCGCCGAAGGCCACCTGCCCGGGATCGACGTAGAGATCGTAATCGGGGTGTGACAGGCAGATGTTGCCGGTGAAGCGCTTGCGGACCACCGCTCCCGACTCGAGCAACTCGACCGCCTCTTGCAGAACCGCGACCGCCTCCTCGAGGCGCTCGGGCCGGATCCGCTCGACGCTGTCGCGATCACAGTGGTACTCGGGATACGGATAGCGCGAGAGCGAGGCCATCGGGATGCCATAGGCCTCCCAGATGTACTCATCATTGATCAGCCAGCGGGCGAATGCGCCGGTACGGTGGCGGCAGTCTCGCCTTTCCAGTACCGCGGCCAGGGCGAGCTCGAGGTTGGACTGCTGTCCCCGGGAGAACTGCAGCGTCAGCTCGGTGGATGAACCGAGCATCTCCAGCATCACCCCCTCGAGCAGGCACTCGCGCTGCTCGCGAGGCAAGTGTCCAAGATAGTATTCGTTGCCCATGATCCCCGGCGCCAGCACCAGCCGGTAGCCGAATCGGGCCGGCTCCCGACGCCGTATCAGCGCCTCGAACAGGGCGATGCCCACCGCCACCCCCGACAGGCCGTCATTGGCGACGCCGGGATGATCCAGGTTGGCACCGAAGACGACGGTATCACTGGTGCGTCCGGGCAAGTCGAGGGTCAGCGCCTTGAGGGTACCCGCGCCCTCCTCCGTCTCGATGATCACTTCATAATCGCCCTCGGCCAGCTCATCGTAGAAGGTCTGCGGAACGCAGAACCCCCAGTCGCGCTGCCAGCTGCGGAACAACTGCCGGAAATGGAACGGGATGGCGTCCGGATAGCGATGGTCATAATGCAAATGGCGTCGCAGCTCCTCGCGGTCAACCGTGCCCTCGAACGAGGTCGAGAGCGATATCACCGCCAGCGGATGGTGACGACCGTCATAGATCACGCGTCCCCGGTGGATGATCTGCGCCCGCCTGACGTCCCAGCTTGGCGGGATCACCCAGCCGTTATAGGGTACGTCGGCGGGATAGGTATGCTCCTGGAACGGCAAGCGCTCCTTCAGGTAGGCCACGGTGACATCCATGTCGCGGGAACAGATCACCCGATTGAGGGGGGTCAGATCCCTGAGCAACGTCATCATGACGAGACTCCCGCTCCCCAGCGGCTCGAAGAGGCTGCCACCCAAGCCCACTCCCCGGGAACGGCATCGGCCTGTGCCGGCAAGTCATTGGTATCCACCCGTGGCAGCCGCAGCGGATCGTGGCGCCAGACATCGGCCAGGTCGACTTCCACGGTCAGCCCCAGCGCACAGCCACGCTCACGCAGCATCGCCAGCAAGCCGTCGTCATAACCTCCATAGGGGTAACACATCACCCAATCGTGTCGTGGCACCCCCAATTCGCCCAGAAACGCCAGACTGGCGTCGACCTCCTGGCGCTGCCATTCACCAGGCAGGGTGTTCAACCAACGATGCCGATCGCCGTGACTGCCGATACACATACCCATCGCGTGAATTTCGCGCAATTGATCGACGCTCATGTAAAGATCGGCCGCGAAGTCAGCCTCGTCGGTGGTCACGAAACGGCGGAACAGACGTTCGATGACCCGTTCCCGCAGGCCGTCGGGCAATCCCTTCTGCAACATCCGTTTTACGAAGGTGACCTCAGGGCCGTCGTAGCGGCTCTCGTGGGCATAGGTCCCGAAGTAGGCGGCATTGTCGGCCAGGTCATGCTCGCCGCGATGCTCGTCCAGCGCCGCGAAGATTGCCTCGACCAGGCACCCCGGCTCCTCGACGCTGGCGAGGGTGAAATGGACCTTGTTGACGTCGAGCACCCTGCCCTCACGCACCGCACATGCCGGCGGGAAGAAACTGCCTTGCCAGCCCCTTTCCACCAGCAGCGGCACCACATGCTCGTAATGGTCCCGATAGCCGTCATCGAAGGTCAGCAGCAGGGGCCGAGGTGGCAGCGGCTCGCCCCGTGTGGCAGCGATTACCTGCTCCATGTCGACGACCGTATAATGGCGGCCGATGAAGTCGAGCTGACCGCGGAAGCAGGACAGTTCCAGCGCCTTGAGCTCGGGATAGCGGCTCCTGTGCAGCGGACGCACGTAGTGGTACATCACGATGGTCAATGGGTTCGACATCGGGCATTTCTCCCTGGGTCGTGTCATTACCAGGCGCTGAGGCCGCCATCCACGAACAGGTATTGGCCGGTGACGTAGCACGAGGCGTCGGAGGCGAGATAGAGCAGCGCACCGACAAGGTCGTCGGCCTCGCCCATCCGGCCCAAGGGCACACGTTGCGAGTAACGGGCGACGAACTCGTCGTTCTGGCCGCTGCGCACGCCGCCGGGCACCAGCGTATTGACGCGGATCCCGTGTGCCGCCCAGGCGGTCGCCAGGTAGCGCGCCAGTCCCGCCACCCCGGCCTTCGAAGCCGCATAGACGGGTGGGGTGTTGATCGCTTGCCCCAGGTACTCGGAGCCTGCATAGATACGAGCATCGGCTCCCAGCTGGCCATAGATGGAACCGGTATGAATGATGCTCCCGCCTCTTCCCTGCTCGATCATGCGCCGCCCTACCGCCTGCGAGACCAGGAACACGCCATCCAGGTTGACCGCCATGATCCTGCGCCACTCGTCCAGCGAGTAGTCCTCGGCCGGAGAGAAGAAGGCCGACAGGTCGTCGGACTTGCTGGCGGCGTTGTTGTGCAGGATGTCGATGCCGCCGAAACGCCCTACCGTGCGCGCGACCAGCTCATCGACAGACGCGGGTTCGGCAACGTCGCATGCCCAGCCGGCGCAGGCGACCCCGGTGATCTCGCTCAACTCGTCGGCCCAACGCGCGGTGTCCTCTCCGTCGAGGTCCGCGACCACGACATGGGCGCCGAACTCCGCCAGGGCACGACTGAAGTGCCGGCCGAGAACCCCTACGCCCCCGGTGACGACGGCGACTCGCCCCCGAAGATCGAAGAGCCGGTGATAGGGAGCGCTCATGAGATCACCATGGAGTGGGAGACACGCTGGGCATGTCGGGCGGCGAGGATGCCGACGTTCTGCTCGGCATAGCAGGCACTTCGCCTGGCAGTGGCCCGAAGCCTCTCGCGCAGTGCCTCGCCCTGATCGATCAGGTCCCGCGTCTGGCGAATGATCGCCGCCGACTGAGACGCCAGTGCGAAGGGGTCGAAGGGCTCGCCAGGCAGCCCGGCATGATGCAGGAGTGCCTGCATCTTGGGAGTGTAGGCGCCCAGGGCGACGGTGGGCGTGCCACCGGCATGGGCAAAGACGCCGGAGTGCCAGCGCCCCCCGACATAGGCCAGGGCGTTACCGATGATGTCGATGGCCTGCTGCACGGGGGTGGCGATCCCCACCAGCGGCATGTCCAGTTCGGCGGCGACCGCCCGAAAGATGCGCTCGTCCTGCCAGGAGGCGGCCACCAGCAGCACCGGTGCTATATCGGCCGCCAATCTCCGGCATAGCGCCACATAACCGGCCACGGGATCGATCGATCGGTGTCCCCGGCGCAGATAGCTGGAACTACCGCCGACGCATACATAGGGCCGTGCGGGGTCGAAGCGTGCGGCCCGGGACGGCCAGCCATCGAAGTAGCCCGGACGGGCGGCAATCGGCAACCAGGCCTCAGGCGGCGCCGGCGTCAGCCGATAGGCGGCATCGGCCGCGATTCGCGGGCGGCACCAGTCGCCGCAGGCGCGGGCGGAATCCGCCTCGCGGAAGACCACCTCGTCGAGGCGGGGATAGACCTCCCGGGCAATCGCGGACAGCACTGGATGTGCCAGATCCGCGCTGTGGTTGACCAGTGCCGTTTCCTTGTCCAGCCAGCATCTGGCCAGGTAGGCGATGAAAAACAGCATGCGGCTCTGTCGCAGGTTGCCATAGATACATCCCTCGCCGCTGATCATTACCAAGTCGCTGTTCGTCAGCGCCTGGCGAATATCCCGCAAGGCTCGTCCGTCCATCACCGCTCGCGCCTTGGCATCGAACTCTGCCCAGCATGCGGGTACCGCGTCCGGGTAATAGCGGGCCAGGCGATTCAGCACGCCCCGCCCGATACGCCGGGGGGCGGCACCGCCGGGAAGGCGGCCGGCCACACCATCCAGGCTGCGACGGTCGGCGTATTGCGGTGCCGTCAGGCGCGACTCATAGAGCGTGTGTTCGACGGTCCCGCCTGCCTCATGGATCAGCGTTCTCAGGGCCTGCGACGTGGCCCGTGCTCCCCAGTTGTGGGTATTCGAGGTGTCGTTGACCAGGCATACCCGAATGCGGTGGGATGGCTCGTGCTCCTGCCGATTGGGTGACGATGTGTTGTCATTCATGGATCAGGACCTCACGACGGCTATCCAGCGCTTCCTGACCGGCGATCAGTGTGCGGAGGATATCGAGCGTATTGACGGGATCGATGATGGGTATCCCGCCACGCACCTGGTGGGCAAACGCCCACAGCATTCGCCGAAACATGCCGAAGTTGTCGGTGATCGCATGGCGAGTGATTCGCTCGCTGCCGTATAGCGCCAGCTCGAAGTGCGGTGGCACGCTGCCCAGCGCATCGACGGTTATCCGACTGCCATCCTGGAGCAGGATCGCCACCCCCTGATGGATGCCAGGCAGCGGCTGGACGCTCTGTGGCCGTGACGCCACCAGCGACAGACTGGCTTCCAGCATATGGATGCCGTATTTTTCCCAGTCGTTGAGAATAGTGCCGCACACCAGCTTCAGCTCGCCGTACTCGGCCAGCCGGCTGCGCGGGACATCGAGTTCGGTGGCGTAACGCATCGCCGAACAGGACATCAGCTGTCCGGCTTCGAGGTATGGCGTGAAATGGTCCAGGTCCCGGCGATCCAGTGTCAGGGGCTTGTCGATCAGCACCGGCATCCCCGCCTCGAGGAAGGGGTCGGCCAAGGAGCGATGGCTTTCGACATCGTCGCGGGCGATGATCACGGCATCCACCTCACCCAGCATGTCCTGGGGATGCCTCAACGCATGCTGGATATCAGCGGTGCGACACAGGGCCTGCGTCACTTCCTCCGCCTGGGTCCAGGCATGAGTCACACGGAGATCCGCCACCCCGAAATCGGCAGGATCGCGACAGGTGATATAGTCGTGGATGACCGGCCAGCCGGACTCCCTGAGGCCCGCATAGCAGTAGCCGTTGATGATGGCGGAATAGGAGAAGGGATGCCCATTGCCCGGACTGCACCCCAACATTCCGATCCGAATGCCCATGCCGTTTCGCTCCCTTGCTCGATCGAGCCAGTCCAGCTCGACGGTTCCAGCGCTACTTCGTACCCACCAGGCGAATGCCCAGCACCGCTCCGACCGCTCCCCCTCTGACGAGCGCCTTGCGCCAGGCATGGGGCAAGCCTTCCAGCAGCCGTTCGCAAGCGCCGACCAGACTCAGGGGGCACCGCAAATACCGACCTCGCGCGCCGATATAGACGGTGACGCGCGAGAATCCGACCTGCCGGAACAGCCGTTGCAACTCGATGGTCGTGTATTCCTTCAGATGGAGTCCTGTCGCCACGTCGTCGAAGTACTTCGAGACATCGTGCGGCCCGCTCAGGCGGTTGGGCGTGATACAGACGTAGTGCCCCCCGGCAGCCAGCGCCTCATATATGTTCCTGAGCTGCTGCCAGGCATCGTCCGGATGCAGGTGCTCCATCAGCTGATTGCTGTAGGCCACATTCACGCATCCCGGCGGTACCGGTACACTGCTGCCATCCGACAGGAAGAGCTCGAAGTTCTCGGGGCGAGTTGCATGTCGGGTGATCGCATCGGAGACATCCACGGCATAGACCCGCCGAACACGTCCAGCCAGTTCGAAGGAAAGCGCACAATCACCGGGGCCAATCTCCAGGAAGGTATGCGCTTTGTCCAGGAAGCGACTCAGGAAGGACAGCTGCGCCTCAACGGCCTGTTGGACTTCCGAGGGAGAAGACTTGCGAGTCAGCTGAGGGTGCTGCGGCACGCGCCGATAGAGTTCATCGTAGAGCGATGAGTACAGCACTCGCCGCTCCTCTGGCAAGGCGTCGCGCAACCGCCTTGCCAGCGCCTTCTCGACTTGATAGTGGGCTCGAATCATCTCCTGCGAACGCCGGTTCGTGCTCCTTGCTGGCCGGTGCTGCCCCATCGGCTGCTTCAGCATGACATTCCTCCTCCCCCCAGTACCCAGCTTCGTCCCTCAGCAACGTCCGAAGCCGCGTCACCAGACAGCCCACCCTCCATCCACGCAGATGTTCTGACCGGTCATGTAGGATCCGGCGTCACTGCACAGCAGCGCTACTACCCCTTTCAACTCATGGGGTTCGCCCAGGCGTCCCAGTGGGGCCTTGGCCTCGAGGCGTTGCATGAAGGCCTCGTTCTCGCGGGTCACTGCGTGGGGGAAGGCCCCCGGGCTAATGGCATTGACGCGAATGGCATCGGGCGAGAGGAAGCTTGCCAGATAGCGAGTGAACTGCAGTACGCCAGCCTTGGCCGCGCCATAACTGGGAGGATTGGCATGGTCGGTCCCGAGATAGAGCCGATAGTCCGGCGCCACATGCCCGTACATCGAGGCGATGTTGACAATGCAACCCGACCGCGCCTTGAGCAGGGGATAGCACCGCTTGACCATGCGGAAGACCGAATTCAGGCTGATGTCGATATCGAGGTACCAGTCGTCCTCCTCGATGCTTTCCCAACTGTTCTTGCGTCCCGACCATGCATTGTTGATCAGGATATCCAGGCCACCATAGTGATCCCGCACATGCTGGACAGCATCGGTGACTGACACCGGGCTCGTGACGTCCAACTCCAGGGCCAGGTGTCGTCCCTGAGGCCAGCTGTCCAGCAGAGATGCCACCTGTGCCCGGCAGCGTTGGCCGTCACGGCTGGCGACCACCACGTTGGCTCCGAGCTCGGCCAGAGCCTCACAGATGCTGCTGCCCAGGTAGCCAGCACCACCGCTCACCAGGGCAGTGCGTCCGCCGAGATCCAGTAGATCATGGAGTGACTTGGTCATGCTGCAGCTCCCTTGCCATGAGTTCTGCCAGGCAGAAGTCGCATTCGTTATCGATGTCCAGGGAATGCTTACCAGAAACCATCACGGCACCCGCATGGCCGAACAGCATACCGGGCGTAGAGGGGGTGAGGCGGTCTCGCCTAAACGCATAGACATCACCACTGAGCTGATAGGCCACGGGCAACTGCTGGCGAGGAAGCCAGGGTACGCTTCCCTCTATGTAGCTGCGCGGTACATCGTCATCGATGTGCCAGGCCCGGTGGGGATTGAGCTCCGCAGGCTTGAAGGTCGCAACGGAGTCGAGATTCTGTTCATGCAATCGACGGAGACAGCGCAAAACGTCTCGCTCCTGACGCAGGGGTGAAGTCGGCTCGAGCAGCAAGGCGTACCGAGCGCTCTCCCCTGCTCGGTCCAACCACTGGGAGAGCTCCAGGACGGTCTCTATCACCAGTGCCGTATCGCTGGCCAGATGGGAACTCCGTTCATGGATTTCGGCTCCATGTGCCTCCGCGATGTTGGCAATATCGCCGCAATCTGTGGAGACAATGATGCGGTCGATCGCGTCGATGTGTCTGGCAAGATCGATCGTCCAGGCGATCAGCGGCTTTCCCAGAAGGGGCCGGATATTCTTCTGGGGTATATTTTTGCTTCCACCCCTGGCTGGGATGATGGCTATGACTCGTTCGCTATCGATCATCATGGTAATCCTTAACTGGCAAGTCTTCAGGCACCAGGAGAGCAGAAACGATCAGGCCGGTGTAGACCTTAGCTGAGCCATCGTGTCACAGTACTGCTGCCACTCGCCGGTATCCAACCATGCCTTGTCACTGATCGGATAGACACCGACGCGTCCACCGCGTTGTTTAACGCTTTCGATCAACTCGGTGAGGTGGTAGAAACGATCTGAAGGAATGTCATCCAGAACCGAAGAATTCAACACATACAACCCTGTGTTAACCAGAAAGTTGTAGCGAGGCTTTTCACGCATTC
The DNA here is from genome assembly GCF_003966155.1 of Halomonas nitroreducens. GTDB lineage: Bacteria > Pseudomonadota > Gammaproteobacteria > Pseudomonadales > Halomonadaceae > Halomonas > Halomonas nitroreducens. The sequence continues at coordinate 158,638 of NZ_RXNS01000005.1, read as the reverse complement.
CACACAGCTGCCCATTATCGACGATCTCACAAATCCCATAAGGAATATCATAGTTCCTCAGAGACACGACCATCGTAATGTCATTTTGTTCACGCCTGTGATGCTCCACCAATGCATGATAGTCCGTCTTTATGATGACATCGCAGTTGGTAACAATTAGATCACCTTGAACTCTACCTGCCAAGGCATGAAGGCCACCACCAGTACCCAGAGGCTTATCTTCATAAAGATAATTAAGTCGATATGAAGGCTCAAGCTCCTCGAAAAAGGCCTGAATCAGTTTCGATTTGTAGTTAACCGATAAATAAAACTCATCGATACCATAGTCGGCGAAGGAGTCGATGATGACTTCAATTGCCGTGCGATCACCAACTGGAATCAATGGTTTGGGCAGCACATTGGTAAAGGGTGCCAGGCGCGTCCCTTTTCCTCCAGCCATGACCACAACGGGCATACTCAATGAGACGCTGGTTTTTAACGGCTCTTCCTCCTTGAAGAGATGATCCCAGAACAGGACACTCAAGATATGACCATCATCGTCCAGAATGGGAACGGACGTGATATGCTTTTCTAACATGGTTTTCTTGATCAGGGACTGATCTTGCTCCTTCGTTGCAGCGTATGGCGCACGATTACAGACATCCCCAACGATACCGTCCAGGTCTCCTCCTCCAAGAATCCAACGTCTTACATCTCCATCGGTCAGGGTGCCCAGTAGGCGTCGGTCTTGGTCTGTGACGTAAAGAATCTTTCTTTGCGTCTCTTCGAGTTGGTGCAAGGCATCCAGAACATTTCGGCCTTCCGCTATCAGTATTGAATCAAGCATGATTGTCTCCCCCTTCACTCCAGGAAATCAAAGGGCTCAAGATCAAAGAATGATTTGATCCTCAATGACTGTCCCAGTGGCGTCTTCTTCAGGGCATCCTTAATTGCCTGTGAGACGTTCCCCTTACTGTCACCTTCATAAGGGTTATGCATTCCCTCCAGGCTTTTTCGAAATTCTACACTCCTTGCCCGAACAACCCCCTGACGAATACTCTCTGGATCGCAGGTGACAGAGATGATATTATCGGCCTGAATTCTTCCCTCCTGACGCCTTCCAATATTGACAACCGGCAGACCGAAGGATGGTGCCTCCAATAAACCACTGGAAGAATTTCCGACCATCAAGTCCAGATGAAGAAGGCAGCTCATGTACCATCGGTGCCCCAAGTTATCGAACAGCCGGCTTCGATATGGGAATAGCGCACACCACTCTTCCAGCCTTGCATTGATCATCCGCCCCTGAGTATCGGCATTGGCCTTGGAAAAAACGACAAAGAGGTCATCGACGGCTTCCAACGCCTCTAACAACGCATCGATCTGCTGTTCTGCGGCCCCGTCGGCTTCACCCGTAACCGGGTGATAGGTTACGATGGCAGTGGGCTGATCAAGAGGCAGTTGCAGAGCATCACGTAATGCATCTCGATTCGGCAATGCCGTACGGTGCAAATGATCAAGTCCCGGCGCGCCGAAATTGAACGTCAGGTCTGGATTCTCCCCCATCTGCAAAATCCGGCGTCGATAGGCCTCGGTGGCCACGAAGTGGATACTCGCCAGCTTTGTCACGGCATGCCGGAAGTATTCGTCCAGCGCTCCACGGCTGGTCTCTCCCCCGTGCAGATGCGCCACGGGGATCCCCTCGACCACCGCTGCCAACGCCACCGGCACGATTTCGAAGCGGTCTCCCAATACCACCACCAGGTCGGGTCGATCCTGCGCCAAGGCATCGCCGAAACTGGTCATGGCCAGGCCCATGGCCCGCGTCATGGCAGTGCGAGTGTCCGATGCCAGCAAAATCTCGATACGCCGATGAATGCGGAAACCGTCGTTCTCGATTTCCCGGACCGTCAATCCGAACTCCGTGGACAGGTGAGAGCCTGTCACCACCAGCTGAAGCTCGAGCTCAGGATCCTCGTCGATTTCACGCATCAGCCAGTACAGGAGTCCATAGTCGGCCCGTGTGGTAGTCACTACATACAGACGTCGATGATTCATGCCAGGTCACCCCAGTCGATGAGCTCATCTGCCTCGATTCGGCGCGATGCGCGGCGTCCAACTACGGCGTCCAGGCATTGGGGTGACAGCCCCGAGCCGGGGCGCTTCAAGGTCAGGTGCGTACGTGTAATGACCTCCCCCTGCACGATCTCTCGACTCGCGGTAACGCTCTTGCGTACGACTTCGAGATTGAGCATTTCGCAGGGTGCTGGACGCTTGCGACCATCCCCCCTGGCACTTTCGACATGCCGGATGGCCTCCACCATGCGCCTGAAATCGCCGGGAGGCAGAGAGGCGGCATGGTCCGGTCCCGACATGTCCGGATCGAGTGTGAAATGCTTCTCGATCACGGAGGCTCCCATCGCCACAGCAGCAAGAGGAATCTCGATTCCAGCCGTGTGATCTGAATATCCCACTCTTGTCCCGAAACAGGCACCAAGAGTCTGCATGGCCGACAGATTGATTTCGTCATAAGGGGCCGGGTATTCGGTGACACAGTGCAGCAAGTCGATCCTGCCTGCACCGGTCCGGGACAAGGTCTCGACGGCGGCTTCGATCTCGCCCAGCCAGCTCATGCCCGTTGAGAGGATCACTGGCTTTCCAAACCGGCCGATGGTCTCCAGCAAGGGAAAATTGGTGATTTCCCCCGACGGTACCTTGAACAAGCGCATTCCCAGTCTATCCAGGAAGACTGCGCTCTGCTCATCGAAGGCACTCGACAGGAATTCGATGTTACAGGCACGACAATGGGCCTCGATAGCCACAAAGTTGGCTTCCGACATTTCCAGGGCTTTCAGCATCTCATACTGTGACCTAGCCTGCGGGACGGCGCGATACTGATAAGTGGCACTGGTGGCTTCTTTGGTGACCATCAGATCCGTACTGAAGGTCTGAAACTTGACGGCATCCGCGCCGCACTCCCGGGCCTGCTCCACCAGTTCCAACGCCAGGTCCAGCGACCCATTATGGTTCACCCCAGCCTCAGCGATGATGAAACAGGCAGCGGTATCGTTCATGCGATCCTCCTGGCAGGTATCCCAACGTAGACCCCGGGTGCGGTGATATCCTGAATCACGGTGGCCCCTGCACCGATCATGCAGTCCGCGCATACACGGACAGCGTGAATGAGATTGGCTCCAGTGCCAATCATGCAGTGATCGCCTACTTCGACACCGCCGCTGAGTGTTGCTCCTGGCGCGACATGCACGTCATCTCCCAACACACAGTCATGATCGACCGTGGCATTGGTATTGATGATACAGGCACGTCCAAGCTGACTCCCAACTACGACGACGGCGCCATCGAGCACCACAGTGCCATCTCCCAAGCAGACGCCGGCATGACAGAGCGCACCAGCTGAGACAACCGGAGGCAAGCGGATACCCACGGCCTGTATTTTTTCGAACAGCGCTAAGCGCTCACTCTCGATCACCGTCTTTCCCACGCCCAGGGCAGCACAGCTCGGAAGCATCACATGTAGCGATGCGAGAACATCGTCGTTCCCCAGATAAGGGGTCTGAACCAACTCTCCCTCGTCAGCCAATGCCGTATACCCACGAACGTCATGACCAAGAGCCTTGAGGGTATAAATCAGCACGCGAGCATGACCGCCGCCGCCAATCACCAGGAAATCACTCACGTTATTCAATGATCCTAAGGGGCCATCACATCAGCTAGAGGCTATAAAGATGCGACTTGTACCGGGCCAGATGATCGGGATCTCGGAACCACTCAATGGTCTTTCCAAGGCCATGGCGCAGGCCCGCCACGCCCTCGTGTTCGGGCCTGTGGTCCAGAAGACGTTGCGCCTTATCAGTGCCGGCCAACAAGCGATCGACCTCGCTTGCTTCTGGCCGCAGACGTTGGGCATCGGTCTCGATCATGATCTCGCATTCCATCAGTTCGGCAATCAGTTGTGCCGTCTGTCCGATGCTGATCTCGAAACCACTGCCGATATTGACGACTTCCCCCACGGCATCGTCGCACTGGGCGACACGTATGAATCCGGCGACCGTGTCGGAGACATAGCTAAAGTCGCGTGTCGGGTGAAGCGCCCCCAATTGCAGGCAATGGTTGCCTGAGGCCAACTGGGTAATAATGGTGGGGATCACGGCCCGCGCAGACTGGCGAGGCCCATAGGTATTGAATGGGCGGATCAGAGACACCGGTGTCGAGAAGGAGCGATGAAACGACAGGGCAAGCTGATCTGCTGCTATCTTGGAGGCGGAATAAGGGGATTGGGCCTGCAGCGGATGCTCCTCTGTGATAGGAACGAAGTGGGCGGTACCATAGACTTCACTGGTGGAGGTATGAATCACCCGAGACACTTCCAGCTCACGCGCCGCCTGGAGGACGTTCAAGGTACCCAAGATATTGGTATCCACGTAGCTGTCGGGGGAGCGGTAGGAGTATGGTATGGCAACCAGCGCGGCGAGGTGGAACACGACATCGCAGTCACACATGGCCTGGCGGATACCATTCGGGTCGCGAATGTCACCCGCAATGACCTCAATATCACGTCGAACCAGTGGTGAGGCCTGCTCAAGCCATCCCCAGCTGTTGAAGGCGTTGTACATCACCAAAGCCTTGACGTCGTGGCCGCCCTCCACGAGCGCCTCGGTGAGGTGTGAACCGATGAATCCATCGGCTCCCGTGACTAAGATCCTTGCTTTCTTCAAGTCCATACTCCCTTCTCCCGGTCACTTCTTTGATCACCTTATGTAGACTTGTTCCGTGGGGAGCAAATCCGGATCCCGTAAGGCCTTTTGACCAACAACCTGACTAGGGAAAATCGGCGTTATACCAGCTTGGCCATGCGCTTGAAGGTGTCATTACGTTCGGCCAATTCGTCATACCGCCCTTGATCTATAACCCGACCATCCGAGAGCAGGTAGATACAATCACACTGACTCACCGTCGCCAGACGATGCGCAATCAAGACGATCGTCTTGCTGCCGGAGAATGCATGAATGGCATTCATCACCTGTTTTTCGGTAATTCCATCGAGCGCACTAGTTGCTTCATCCAGGACCAGGATGCTGGCATCGAAATACAAGGCCCTGGCAATACCGATACGCTGGCGTTGTCCCCCGGACAGCTGGATACCGCGCTCGCCGACGGGCGTGGCAAGCCCCTGCGGCAAAGAGGCAATCAATTCATCGAGATACGCCAGACCTGCGGCCTTCTTGACACGGCTCTCGTCGATCGCCTCCGGCGCGATCCCGAAGGCGATATTCTCAGCAATACTGGCATCCGACAGGAAGATACTCTGGGAAACATAGCCGATAGTGTATCGCCAGGCCCGCTTGTCGACTTCGGGGAGGGGAACACCGTCGACCAAAACCTGACCATTATCCGGGTAGATGAGTCCTAGCAGAATATCGACGGCCGTGGACTTTCCGGACCCTGAGGCGCCGACCAGACCGATCACCTTATTGGCGGGAATATCGAGGCTCAGGCCATTCAAGGCCGGTTCATCCTTTCCAGGGTAGTGAAAGACGATATTAGACAGCCGAATGCCGATGTTCAGTGTTAACCTATGACATGCCACATCATCATGACATGGAACGTGAGTTTCTTCAGGTTGTTGCTGATCGTTTCCCGAAGATTCTCGGGAAGCCATCAGGTCATCGTGAATGACTTCGAATGCCGCAATATTACTGCGGATACTGGAAACTCCCTGATAGATCTGCTGGAAGGCGGGCAAAATTTTAAAACCAGCCAATGCATAGACTGACATGATCGGCAGCATTTTTCCCAGATCACCCTCGTGAACGGACAACAAATACAAGACCAGAAAGATGATAGAGCCGAATGCGATCAGTTCCATCGCGTAGCGTGGCAGCTGAGTCAACAATTGAGTAATACCGTTGACGCGGGCAAAATCATCGCTTGTCTGACGGAATCTTTCGATAAAGCTATGCCCCCTACCCAACACGAGGGCGTCTTTTATACCACCAAAGCCGTCAGACATGGTCTTGTAACGTAATGTCTGGATGCGCGATATCGACCTACCATTGTTCGTGAGCTTACGTCGTACCGTCACATAAAGTAGAAAATAGGAAGAGGAGAAAATCAGGAGACCGAACAACGCCACTCCAGGATTGTATATGACAAGCGTCAGGGCCATCATTGAACTCATCAAAAGCTTGGCATTGACATCGATGACAGGCTTGATGATACCCAGGCTGACACGTTGGCATTCCTGTGAAATATGTTTCGTCAGAGTACTGCTGCTTCCCTGTACATGAAACAACCAAGGTTGCCTCATGTAATAATCAAACAATCGGCTACTGATATCGACACCTATCTTGGCACCGTACATACACATGCGCCAAGTCGTATATATGGAAATCAGCGCCGCCGATACCAGAATCGCCAAGACCACGACGCCCAGCCAGAACAGGAAATCCAAGGGATTGCTGATCCCAGAGGCATGATAGATATCGGCCAGGACACCCTGCCCTTTGAGACGCTCAATATCGCCGACAATGGCCATGAAGGGGCCAATTGACAGCACACTGAGAATCTGGGCAATCGACATGATGACAATCAGAATTTGCAAGCGCAGCAATTTATTCCGCTGCTCTCTGGTCAGCAGGGAATAGAGAATCCTGAGTGAACCCAACATAGTCTTCAATAAGTTCCACGTTGAAGCCGGTGAGGTGACAATGTCATAGAAGGCGATACAAAGAAGCATCAACACTGGGAGAATTCAGAAATTAGCCCTGGCCTGCCTTGTACAAACGTTGATCCACCGGCTTGTACCACTCTTCATGACTCGTCGGAACTCTGCAGTTATAACCCAGTACCTGACGAGTGAGTTCCGTTAGCCCTTCGCCATATTCTTCACCCAGCATCCTGGCATAATCCAGCTGCGGTTTCAGGAAGGCACGCCCAAAACTCAAGGTGAGGGCTACCCTGTTGCGGCTTGTGATGTTTATACCTCCCTTATGCCATAAGTAGGAATTGAACAATGCCACTGAACCGCCGGTTGCCAGCAGAGCATCACACTTGGCGTCGAATTCTTCGTCGGTGGGTTTTTCTTCTTTCATATGCGAACCGGTCATAACCTTGGTGGCACCATTGTCGAGATTAAAGTCATCCAACATGACCAACATATTGACTCTCAGTGAATATCCTGGAATGAATGAGCCGACATCACGGTGAAGCTTGTGAATGTAAATATTTGTATCAGGAAAGCCTCCTACCGGGGTACAGGCATTGAGCGCATATGGCTTTCCATCAAAAAATCGAGACAGGTAATCATGGAAAAGATGACTATCCAGAAACTCATCTATGCTGTCCTGACCTCCCACTGCCTGGTGGGCTGTACCATCCCCCACTTCATTTATCTTATTCACAACCTGATAGTAGGTACAAATATCGATCCATTTTAGACAGTCTTTTCTCAGCCGATCGACAAACTCCTTGTCAATGACATTATTGAATATCACCCAACCATCGTCGCTCATTTTCTTGTCAAACAAAGTGCTATCCATAAACTCAGACATTGGCTTCATCCTCATTTATGAAACCTACTTGGATACCGATTCACATACGGGCAACTCGAGACCATAGATGTCTAGCTCCTCATATTTGACCTCGAAGCCACGGTTCTCATAAAAATGCAGGGCTCGTTCATTGCCTTTCCTAACTTCAAGAGCAAGGGCTTCCATCTGGTTCTTTCTTGCCCAACCAATCGCCTGATCTAGCAACACATCTGCCAGGCCGCTTCCACGCGACTCGGGTGAAACGATGATCAGGCTCAAGAATGCTGTTCGTGTCTGGCTGTTATTACAGTAATAGGCGATACAACCGATCATTCGACCACGACTGTAATGTGTCAATATCTCCGCCATGCTCACCAGTTTTTTCACGTAAGCATCGACATCCGATATTGCAATGAAGTCTTCTTTACGAGCGGCCAATTCATTTTTGACCAGCAGCTTTATATCGTCTTCCAGCATACTTGATGGCGACCAAATCCTTCAGGATTGAAAGAGCTATACAATATCGTACTCATCGAGAAGCGCCATCGCCTGATCCTTGGAACACCACATCAAAACGTCGATCATTGACAAGTTGGGAACGAACTCGTTCTTTCCTTGATTATAGTGGACTTCTCGAGGCTCCAGGAATGAAAGGTTATAGCCACAAGAAGAAAACTCTTTCTTATCGTAAATCAATCTACCGCCAGGACTGTTCACGTATTCACACGCACCCAGTGAAGAACATATTTCCATCAAGTTTTGCGATCTCCCTGGATGTTTATTGTATTCCATACGACTGGATCTGAGCAGCGGAGTCCCAATCTCCAAGTAATCGAGCACCTCTCTAATGCCACTGCTGCACATGTCCGTTATGTCTCTATCCTCTCTTTCCAACACCTCCTCTACCATGGGAAACACTGCATCAAAATACGGGGCTTTGGAATACGCATGCCGAATGCTCTGCAATACACCACTGACGTTTCTTGAAAAGCTCAATGTGTAAATTTTCTTGTGAATGGAAGCTCCCATAACCGGCACCGTGAATCGCCATTTACGACCTTGGTAGAGTATGTAGTTGCGATTGATATACCCTCTAGGTATATAATTGACATCATCGTAAAGAACAAGCGTATCAACACACTTGGCCAGTTGATAATAACCCAAATAGGGAAACAAGTAAGGTTGCATGACTGCAACTTTCATTTCACTGCCTGACGCGTCAGCTCAATGATACTCTCTACATCGCCTAGTCCAAGCTCAGGGTACAGTGGCAGACAAAGCACCTTCTCGGACACCGCCCTCGAGTTGCTCAAGCAATCCTTACCAATTTTGTTCGAAAGCGTTTCAAGAGATGGGTAGAAATATCGCCTTGGGAAATAACCCGCTGCTTCAAGGATGGCTTTCGCATCACACAGAATGGCTTCATTCTCGAAGACGATGGGAAAATAAGAGTAATTGATCTCACAATTCGGAGTTATTTCTTGGAGTTGAAAGGTGTCCTTGAGCCCGGCCTGGTACCGCCCCCAGATTTCGGCGCGTCGCTCCAAGATATCTGCCATGTCATCCAGCACGCAAAGTCCCATAGCCGCTTGGAACTCATTCATCTTGGCATTGATTCCCAATCCTTCCACCTTGCCATCGCTGGACTGGCCATGATTGATCATATGACGTGCACGTTCGAAGTCTTCCCGGTTCCGGAAGACAATGGCACCACCCTCAATCGTATGAAACAGCTTAGTGGCATGAAAGCTCAGGGTCGTCGCATCTCCGTACCGCAAAAGACTTTTGCCGCGATACTTGACGCCGAAGGCATGGGCACCGTCATAAATGAGCTTGAGTTCATGGCTGGCAGCGATCTGCTCCAATGTCTCCACGTCGCAAGCATTACCGAACACATGGACAGGCACCAAAATCCTGCTGGACTGATCCAGGGCCGCGGTCACCCGACGAGCGTCCAGACACCAGCCTCGCGCGTCAATATCAACATATATCGGGTCGATGCCTTCCCAGCGGAGTGAACTGGTGGTGGCAATGAAACTGAAAGGCGTCGTGATTGCCGTCGCATCTTTCGCCCGGGAGGGAATGGCTACAGCGCGATAGGCGATCTGCAATGCGAGAGTTCCGTTGGCCACCAACAGGAGGTTCTCGACGGACAAGTGGGATTCCAGTCGGGATGTCAACTCCTCGACCAGAGGGCCCTGATTGGTCAGCCTGCTACGTGAATAGATCCCGTCGACGTAGCGGGCGAACTTCTCCTGGCTCGGCAGGTACGGTTTTGTAACAGGAATCATTGCTCTTTCACCAGCTCAAGCAAATACTTGCCATAGCCATTTTTGGCATAATCGTTTCCCGCTCTTGACAGCGCATTGGCCGACAACCAGCCATTATTGAATGCAATCTCTTCCAGGCAGGCTATCTTGAATCCTTGTCGCTTCTCGATTGTCTCGACAAACTGGGAAGCTTCCAGCAAACTTTCATGCGTACCGGTGTCAAGCCAGGCAAAGCCACGCCCTAAAAGCTCTACCCTCAAGTCACCGCGATCCAGATAGGCTTGGTTGATGCTGGTGATCTCCAGTTCGCCCCTCTCGGACGGCATCACCTGCTTGGCGAACTCCACCACGTCATTGTCATAGAAATACAAACCAGTCACTGCATAACGTGATTTGGGATTTTTTGGCTTTTCCTCAATCGAGATGGCTCGCCTGTCTCGATCGAACTCTACGACGCCGAAGCGTTCAGGATCCTTTACCTGATAGCCAAAAACTGTCGCACCGGCTTCCCGCGCGGCCGCTTTCTGCAGTATCGGCGAGAACCCATGCCCATAAAAGATATTGTCTCCAAGAACCAGACAGACACTGTCGTCTCCAATAAATGACTCACCGATAATGAAAGCCTGGGCTAGGCCATCGGGATTCGGTTGAACTGCATACTCCAGTGTCAAGCCGAACTGACTGCCGTTACCAAGTAGGCGCTTGAAGCAATATTGCTCTTCCAAGGTCGTGACAAGCAATACCTCACGAATGCCAGCCAGCATCAATACGGAAAGCGGATAGTAAATCATCGGCTTGTCATAAACAGGCAGAAGCTGCTTGGAAATCCCCATGGTTATAGGGTACAGGCGAGTACCGGAACCTCCAGCGAGTATTATCCCCTTCATGAGAACTCCTTGACGCCCAGCGCCTGTTAGACACAGACAGCAAACATTCACCTAAACTAGTGCTGTGCCAAAGTGAATCTACCACTCATAAATCAGACAAGCCCCGTCCTTAATCAAACCACCCTCTTCCTTTCAGAAGCATGCCTCCTTGTTAAATATTGATAGTGATAATATCCATAACCATATGTCGTTGCAGCTTTCCGCTGAACACCATTGATTATGCAACCTTTCACTTCAACACCAACATGTTCGAGGCGACTGTAAGCAAGCCTGATTTCTTTGGGTGGATTCACTTGAAAGCGCGCAACCATCAGCGTCGTTCCCGCATGTCTGCCAATGATGCCCGCATCGGTGACTGCCAGCACAGGAGGCGTATCCATGATCACCAAGTCATAATCGCTACTGACTTTACTTATCAGGTTCGAGAACCGGTTGCTCATCAATAACTCTGATGGATTGGGTGGGGCGATGCCGCGTGACAGGAAATCCCACCCCTCGATCCCGGTGGATTTGATGGCCTCCTCTACTTCTATCCTTCCGCTAATCACCTCGGAAAGACCTTGAGTAGAATCATAACCGAATGCACGATGTAGATTCCCTTTTCTCAAGTCCGAGTCAATAACCAGTACATTTTGCCCGCCCTGCACGCAGACAGCACTCAAATTCAAGGTAACGAAGCTTTTCCCCGCATCTGGACTCGGTCCACATATCATCAGGCAGTTATTGCTAGCATCCATCATCGCAAAGTGCAGTGCTGTGCGAAGACCTCTGATTGCCTCAACTGCCGTATCCTCAGGATGAAGATTAGCCAAAACCCCCGAGTTAGCCGAGCTTGACTTGTTTATGCGTCGTTTATATCTCGGCTGCTCAGAAGATAATGGGATGGCAGCATAAACTGGAAATCCTAAGTTTTCCAATTGATCGGGGCTTTCCACACCACGATTAAACAGCCCCCGGACTATCACTATAAAGACGGCCATCACAAACCCCAGCAAAGAAGCAATGGCCACCATGCTGAATTTATTAGGGTAGATCGGTGCCCGCCCAACTTCAGCTTTGTCGATAATCCTCAGGGTTCCAACGGTGCCGGCCATGGCCAATTCCAACTCTTGCAACTTATTCAGGACATTGACATAAATTGCTTGGGTCACCTCAACATCCCTGGTTCGGCGAATTACCTCTTGCTGTGCCGCGGGCATCTGGTTCACCCGTTGGTCCAGCCGATCTCGCTCCTCTGAAAGATATGCCTTCTGCCGCAGTATCGACTGATAAGTAGGATGATTGCGTGTGAAGCGTTGGGCCACCTCAGCTTCCTGGATGGTCAATTCATTGAGCTTTCTTTCAATTTCAATAAACTGCTCGATGACTGAAAGGCCCTCTGCATCCAAGTCGATACTATCAACACTGGCCCGATACTCACTCAAACGATTTTCGGCACTCGCCAACTGGGCACGCAATTCAGGTGCTTGCTTCTTGAGAAATTCAAGGCTTTGTTGAGTGGCTTCAGCTTGGCGCTCTACATTCTGAAGCAGGAATGTATCAACGATTTCATTCAAGGTAAGCCGAAGTTCTTCCGGGTCAGTACCTGTCAATGTAACTTCCAACACCCCGGTGCTGCCAATCCTGGCACCGGCCCCAACCTCGGAAATGGTTAACCGTGATGACAAAGCGTTGATAGCCGCGAGCCTGGATGATTTCACAAAAGTAAATTCCGCTCCTTCATGCGCTTCAATTGAATGAATTTTTATAGAGATTCCTCCATCTAGCAAGAGGACCTCCTCGCCAACATGGCCTTCTCCCAACACCTCGCCATCCATATAAATCAGATACCGTTCGCCACCAACGACTTTTAGTGTTATTGGCTGTCCTCGCAGTTGGTCACTCACATCGAAGTGTGCAACTCTGATCTTTTCACCGCCCCATACAGCCGGATAATGATCGATAGCTTCCTGAAGACCTATACCGCTTTTTTCTAACAAGCCACCGACTAAAGGCATTTCACTAACATTCGGCCTGGAAACATTATTCCTCAAAACATAGTCGCCAATGACCGGCAATTTCCTCGGTGACACCCGAGTGTCAAGAGACCGCTTTTTGACAACTTTACCCAGCACCATGCGCGAACGCAGAATCTCGATCTCGGCTGCTATATTGTTTCCTTGATTCAATATGCCTGCAGCTTGGTCTGTATTACCTATTGGACTGACAGTCCCTCTTTTTTCAACTTGCACTAAAGCATCACTTCTATAAACCGGCACTTGCAGTTCGGCATACACGATGCCTCCGATGGTGAGCAACATAACGGTCAATATAATCAGCCACTTGTTATCCAGCAACATCCCTAACAAGCGGCCAACATCTATGACATCATTTGCCGGCCTTGGAGAATAATTAAAGCCTGGTTCACCGGGCGGGAAATCCCCACCACCCTTACGTGAAAAGCTGTTCATATAACGTTAGTCACTCATTTTGAAGTTTGAGGGAAAATCTTCCACACGTAAACTCCATCTCAACACTCAAGATAATGACACACACTTTGCATTATGGAGAGAAACCATTGTTCAAGTTTGTTATTGAAACCAGGAGGTGGGGGAGCACAACAACAGGCCTAGACATATGATTTCTTATTCTCATTGCGTGAACTCACGCTACCGCCCCAGGGGGTCATGCCTGACGCATCCCTGTAGCCTTGTCGATAGTGATATGCCGCCCAAGCCGGCGGGCCTATATAGCATTGATGACAAATGCAGCGAATTTACTGAATCACATGTATCGCTACGTTCCATTCACAAGGTTAATTTATGTAACTTTGTCTGCATCACCATTTTTTTCACTGACTAATGTGAAAACAATGACTGAATCTGCAGGACGCAAGTACGAGATTAACCATACTGCAATTAGTTTGACTCCTCCTTGGGGAGAGGATGACGTTTTTCGTGGTCGATTAGCTTCATTGAGGGCGTGAGGAGACGACTCGAGGGACCTCGAGCAGGCGGCAGGCCGAGGGAAGATATAATCGTGCCAATGATGCCGCTACTACAACGAGTTCAAGACGACTGTCATGCATGTAGAAGCGGCAAGGGTAGTGGCTAGCGATGCCGAGGAGAGGCTGGTGTATGTGTTGGCGGTTGAGACGTGGGAGATCACGCCACTAGTACTTACCAGCGCTGATCAATGGCTGGATGGTGCCGGACAAAAGGGCGACAGCTGCGGCACGTCGCCTGGGAAAGCCATGAACGTGGCCGAGACAATCTTCACTGCGAAGAATCATCGGCTCACTATCCTGGCCTTTCTTGTTTTCGATTCGCTATTGTGTCAATAGTCAGGATGTTGTCATGACAGATCCGGTCATCGCTGCAGTGAACAGGCAAGACGGTTGTCCGCGGGCTGGTCATGAGCCAATGGGAGGCCGTGAAGCAGGCAGGCCTTTCGACCAACAGCCTGCAATGCTTGCTGGAGGTCATGGACATCAATCCTCAGTCCATCGAAAAGACTCACCCGGAGTCAGTCGGGTCGGTCGATCGCCTAGCGCCGAAAGTGGCTGACGCACGCGCCAACCCGGCTCGCTCCAGTGAGCCAACAGCGCGATGTTCTCATCGCCTGATCACGATGGGACGATGCTGCCTCCGTGTCGCTAGTACCCATGACCAGGTGGTGCGCCTCCGGCACGGCTGACTAGAAGACCCGATTCAACCCGTTCTGCGCCGCCACCCGGTAGGCCTCGGCCATGGTCGGGTAGTTGAAGGTGGTGCTGACGAAGTACTGGAGGGTGTTGGCCGCCCCTTCCTGCTGCATGATGGCCTGGCCGATATGCACGATCTCCGAGGCCTGATCGCCGAAGCAGTGGATGCCGTAGATCTCCAGGGTGTCCTGATCGAAGAGAATCTTGAGCATGCCCACGGTGTCACCGGTGATCTGGGCGCGGGCAGTATCCTTGAAGAACGCCTGGGCGACCTCGTAGGGCACGCGGGCCTCGGTCAGCTCCCGCTCGTTGCGGCCGAAGGAGCTGATCTCGGGGATGGTGTAGATCCCGGTGGGTACGTCGCTTACGTAGCGGTAATCACGGTCGAGCAGCTCGTCACAGGCGTTGAGGCCCTGGTCGTAGGCGGCGCTGGCAAGGCTCGGCCAGCCAATGACATCCCCGGCGGCATAGATGTGCGGGATGGCGGTGCGATAATGATCGTCGACCTGCAGCTGTCCGCGGCCATTGGCCTCGAGGCCGATGGTCTCGAGGCCCAACTCGTCGGTATTGCCGGTGCGACCGTTGGCCCACAGGAAGGCATCGGCGCGCAGCCGCTTGCCGGACTTCAGGTACACCGTGACACCGGACTCGTCGCCCTCGACGCGCTCGTACTCCTCGTTGTGACGGATCAGTACGCCATGCTTGCGCAGGTGGTAGGAGAGCGCATCGCTGATCTCGTCGTCGAGGAAGGACAGCAGGCTACCGCGGTTGTTGATCAGGTCCACCTTGACCCCGAGCCCGGAGAAGATCGAGGCATACTCGCAGCCGATCACCCCCGCGCCGAAGATGATCAGGGTGCGCGGGGTATGCGACAGGCTGAGGATGGTATCGGAGCAGTAGATGCGCGGATGCCGGAAGTCGATGTCCGCGGGTCGGTACGGTCGGGAGCCGGTGGCGATGATGACCTTGCCGGCAACCAGCTCTTCCAGGCTCTCGCCCTCCCCTCTGACGACCAGCGTATGGGCATCCTTGAAGCGAGCCACGCCGCCGTAGAGGTCGATACGGTTGCGGGCATAGAAGTTGGTGCGCATCGCCACCTGCTGGTCGATGGTGACCCGGGAGCGCTCCATGACCTTGGGGAAGGAAAACCAGCGGGGCTCGCCGATATCCCGGAACATGCGGTTGGTGTTGAAGGAGAGGATCTGCTTGACCTGGTGGCGCAGGGCCTTGGAGGGGATGGTGCCCCAGTGGGTGCAGTTGCCTCCCACCATGGGCTGCTTCTCGACCACCGCCACGCGCCTGCCATGCTTGGCGGCGTTGATGGCGGCGCTCTCGCCGGCCGGGCCGGTGCCGATCACCACCACGTCGTAATTGTGGACTGCCATGGATCCTGCTATCTCCTGTTAGCCATGGATACGAGGGGCAAGGTCGGGGGGGCAAGGGGCGAGGGGTCAGGCGCTACTCCTCTCATCGCGCAGCAAGCGGCTCTCCCGCCACCTCGAACCTCGCCCCTAAAACCTCGAACTTCGCGTCAGCGCTTGGTGGCGTCGTAGCCGAGGTCGGCCCCGCGGCTCTCGTCGCTACGACGACGTGCCCCACCGCTGCGCTTGCGGTTCTCTTCTTCGCATACCTCATCCTTGCCGCCGCAGACCTCGCAGCCTTCCTTGAGGCCGAGCTTGTTGAGGCCGCCGCAGCTGCCGGCGATGGGCTTCTGACCGAGGATGACGCCGATCGCCATGGCGGCCATGATGACCAGCATGAAGGCAAGTACCACGAGAAAGGTGCTCATTGGAGTGCTCCGTCGCTATCGCTGAGATGGTGCCACCCTTGGGACAACGACAGTTACCGTCGCGCTCCCTAAGGTACCGTCGCCTGATATGCCGCCCCGAAAGCGGCATATCGGGCGGCGGAATCAAGCAGGGCTGGCCCGTGGGCCAGCCCTGCAGGTCGCCGGGGCCGATCAGCCGCCGAAGTCGTCGAGCATGATGTTCTCCGGCTCGACGCCGAGATCCAGCAGCAGCTTGATCACGGAGGCGTTCATCATGGGCGGCCCGCACATGTAGTACTCGCAGTCCTCGGGCGCCGGGTGGTCCTTGAGGTAGTTGTCGTAGAGGACATTGTGGATGAAGCCGGTCGGCCCCTCCCAGTTGTCCTCCGGCTGCGGGTCCGACAGGGCCAGGTGCCACTCGAAGTTGTCGTGCTCCTCGGCCAGCTGGTCGTACTCCTCGTTGTAGAAGGTCTCGCGCCAGGAGCGCGCACCGTACCAGAAGGAGATCTTGCGCTTGGTATCGAGGCGCTTGAGCTGGTCGAAGATATGGCTGCGCATCGGCGCCATGCCGGCACCGCCGCCGATGAACACCATCTCGGCGTCGGTGTCCTTGGCAAAGAACTCGCCGAAGGGCCCCATCACCGTGACCTTGTCACCCGGCTTCAAGGCGAAGACATAGGTGGACATCAGCCCGGGCGGGTGACTGGTGTTGGGCGGTGGGGTGGCGATACGGATGTTGAACTTGAGGATGCCCTTCTCTTCCGGGTAGTTCGCCATGGAATAGGCGCGGATGACTTCCTCGGTGTTCTTGTGGGAGACGTCGAACAGGCCGAACTTCTCCCAGTCGCCCCGGTATTCCTCTTCGATATCGAAGTCGGAGAACTTGATGTCGTAGGGCGGGGCCACCAGCTGCACGTAGCCGCCGGCGCGGAAGGCCACTTCCTCACCCTCGGGCAGGCGCAGGTTGAGCTCCTTGATGAAGGTGGCGACGTTGGGGTTCTCGATGACCTCGCATTCCCACTTCTTGACGCCGAAGACCTCCTCGGGGACCTCGATCTTCATGTCCTGCTTGACCGGCACCTGGCAGGACAGGCGCCAGCCGTCCTTCTTCTCGCGCAGGGTGAAGTGCGATTCCTCGGTGGGCAGTATGGAGCCACCGCCCTCCTCCACGCGGCACTTGCACTGGGCGCAGGAGCCACCACCGCCACAGGCAGAGGACAGGAAAATGCCGTTGGCGGCCAGGGTATTGAGCAGCTTGCCGCCGGCCTGAGTGGTCAGGGTGTGGTCGGGGTCGCCGTTGACCTCGATGGTCACATCCCCGGTGCTGACGAGCTTGCTGCGGGCGGCCAGGATCACCGCCGTCAGACCGATGATGATCACGGTGAACATGACCACACCGAGCAAGATGACTGTTGTATCAACCATGTCGGTTTCCTATTGCTTGCGTTGCCTGGTCACCGGCGGCGCGGCGCGCCGCCGGCAGCACACGACTCAGAGCTGGATGCCGGAGAAGGACATGAAGCCCAGTGACATCAGGCCCACCGTGATGAAGGTGATCCCGAGGCCCTGCAGCGAGGCGGGCACGTCGCTGTACTTGAGCTTCTCGCGGATACCGGCCAGGGCGGTGATCGCCAGGGCCCAGCCCACGCCGGCGCCGAGGCCGTAGACCACGGATTCGCCGAAGTTGTAGCTGCGCTCGGACATGAACAGGGTCGCGCCGAGGATCGCGCAGTTCACGGTGATCAGCGGCAGGAAGACACCCAGGGCGTTGTAGAGCGCCGGCACGTACTTGTCGAGGAACATCTCGAGGATCTGCACGATGGCAGCGATGACGCCGATGTAGCTCAGGTAGCCGAGGAAGGAGAGATCGATGTTCTCGGCCCCGCTGATGCCGGTCCAGGACAGGGCGCCCTCCTTGAGCAGGAAGGTCAGTAGTAGGTTGTTCACCGGCACGGTAATCACCAGCACCACCACCACGGCGATGCCCAGGCCGATGGCCGAGGACACCTTCTTGGACACGGCCAGGAAGGTACACATGCCCAGGAAGAACGCCAGGGCCATGTTCTCGACGAAGACCGAGGCGATGAACAGGCTCAGATAATGTTCCATGTTACACGGCCTCCTTCGGCTGGGTGTTTTCCTTCATCTGGAACTCGTTCTCCTCGACCTGCTCCGGGTTGACGGCACGCAGTACCCAGATGATCAGGCCGATGATGAAGAACGCGGACGGCGGCAGCAGCAGCAGGCCGTTGGGCACGTACCAGCCGCCGTTCTGCACGGTCTCCAGCACGGTGACGCCGAACACGCTGCCGGCACCCAGCAGCTCGCGCACGAAGCCGACGGTCATGAGGATGAAGCCGTAGCCCAGACCGTTACCGACGCCATCCAGGAACGACAGCCCCGGAGTGTTGGTCATGGCGAAGCCCTCGGCACGGCCCATCACGATGCAGTTGGTGATGATCAGGCCGACGAACACCGACAGCTGCTTGGACATCTCGTAGGCGTAGGCCTTGAGGATCTGGTCCACCACGATCACCAGCGAGGCGATGATGGTCATCTGCACGATGATGCGGATCGAGGACGGGATGTGGTTGCGGATCAGCGATACGAACAGGTTAGAGAAGGCCGTGACGAAGATCACCGCCAGTGACATCACCAGCGACACGCTCATGCTGCTGGTCACCGCCAGGGCGGAGCAGATCCCCAGGATCTGCAGCGCGATGGGGTTGTTCTTGAAGATCGGCGTCGTCAGGACGCCCTTGGGAGTCGGTGCTGACATCATCAGGCTCCTTCGGTCTGGTCACTGTCGGTGGAAGCGTCCTGCACTTCTTCCCGGGCGATGTCATTGCGGAACCGGGCGAGATACTCGCCGAAGCCCTCGGGGCTGAGCCAGAACTGCAGGAGATTGGTCACCCCTTTGCTGGTCAGCGAGGCACCGGACAGGGCGTCGACCTCGGTCTCCTCGCTGGCACCGCCCTTGACCAAGGCGATGGCCGGCTGGGCGCTGTCCGCGTCGGCAAAGATCTCCTTACCCTCCCACTGGGCCTTCCAGCGGGGGTTGTCGACCTCGCCGCCGAGACCGGGCGTCTCGGAATGGGAGTAGAAGGTGATGCCTTCGATGGTGTTGCCGTCGCCCTGCACCGCCAGGTAACCGCGCATCAGTCCCCACAGGCCCTGGCCGCGGATCGGCAGGATCACCTGCTCGGGATCGTCCGGGTCGCCCACCAGGTAGACGGTGCTGTAGTTCTCCTGGCGCGACAGGCCGGCGATGTCCTTCTCCCCCGACAGGGTCCGGGACTGGGCCGGATCCTTGGCCGCCTGGAAGCTGTTGTATTTTTCGGCATCGAACTGGTCGGTGTACTCGCCGGTGCGTAGGTCGACCACGCGCGGCGTGATCTGCTCGAACGCTTCCTTGATGTCGTCACCGGGCTCGTAGAGGCCGGCCACGGCCAGGATGTTGGTCTTGCGATCCAGCTCCTGGTTGAGCTGCTGCTTGGAGCGCAGCGCCACCGCGGCGGTGGAGACGATGATCGAACACACGATACAAAGTGCGAACGCCACCGTCAGGATCTTCTTGATGGAGTTGTTGCTCTGTGCCATCAGGCAGTCTCCTCGGCCGGGACGCCGGTACGCTGCATCCGGCGCTTGATGTTGGCCTGAACAAAGAAGTGGTCGATCAGCGGGGCGAACAGGTTGGCGAACAGGATCGCCAGCATGATGCCTTCCGGGAAGGCCGGGTTGACCACACGGATCAGCACGGTCATGACACCGATCAGGGCGCCGAAGATCAGCCGCCCCGGGTTGGTCATGGAGGCGGACACCGGGTCGGTGGCCATGAACACCATGCCGAAGGCGAAGCCGCCCACCACCAGATGCCAGTACCAGGACATGGCGAACATCGGGTTGGTGTCGGAGCCGAGCAGGTTGAACAGGGCGCTGGTCGCCACCATGCCCAGGAAGGTGCCCAGCATGATCCGCCAGGAAGCGATCTTGGTCCACAGCAGCACCGCGGCCCCGATCAGGATCGCCAGCGTCGAGGTCTCGCCCACCGAGCCGGGAATGAAACCGAGGAAGGCATCCCACCAGCTGTACTGCTCGCTCAGCACGCTCATGCCGCTCTGAAAGGCGGTGGACAGCGCGGTGGCGCCGGTGTAGCCGTCCGCGGCGACCCACACCGCGTCACCGGAGATCTGCGCCGGGTAGGCGAAGTACAGGAAGGCCCGGCCGGTCAGCGCCGGGTTGAGGAAGTTCTTGCCGGTACCGCCGAAGATCTCCTTGCCGATCACCACGCCGAAGGTGATGCCCAGCGCCACCTGCCACAGCGGGATGGTAGCCGGCAGGATCAGGGCGTAGAGCACGGAGGTGACGAAGAAACCCTCGTTGACCTCGTGACCGCGCTTGATCGCGAACAGCACCTCCCAGAAACCGCCCACCACGAAGGTCACCAGGTAGATGGGCAGGAAATAGGTGGCACCGAGCACGAAATTCGCCCACAAACTGCCCGGGTCATGGCCGCCGGCGAGCGTCATGACGATGGCCTCGCGCCAGCCGCCCATGGCACTGAAGCCCTCGGCGATGGCCAGGTTGGCCTGCCAGCCGGCGTTCCACATGCCGAACAACATGGCCGGGAAGGTGCACAGCCAGACCGTGATCATGATCCGCTTCAGGTCGATGCCGTCGCGCACATGGGCGGTGGTCTTGGCCACGCTCGGCGGGGTGTAGAAGATGGTGTCGACCGCTTCGAAGAGCGGATAGAACTTCTCGTACTTGCCGCCCTTGTGAAAGTGCGGCTCGATATTCTCGAGTGTCTGTCGGATACCCATCATCAGGCCTCTTTCTCGATCATGGTGAGGTTGTCACGCAGGATGGGACCGTATTCGTACTTGCCGGGGCACACGTAGGTGCACAGCGCCAGGTCCTCCTCATCCAGCTCCAGACACCCCAACTGCATCGCCGTCTCGATGTCGCCGACGATCAGCGAGCGCAGCAGCTGGGTGGGCAGGATGTCCAGTGGCATCACTTCCTCGTAGGCCCCCACCGGCACCATGGCACGCTCGGAGCCATTGGTGGAAGTGGTCGGCGCATAGTTGCTCAGCCCCTTGATCTTCGAGAGGTAGATGCCGAGCACCGAGTGGCGGTTGGAACCGGGCGACATCCAGCCCATGAAGACACGCTTGTTGCCTTCCTCGAGCAGGCTGACCTGGTTGTGGAAGCGGCCCAGGAAACGCAGGCTGCCCTCGGCGGTGACCCCGGAGAACACCGACCCGGAGATCACCCGGGTGTCCTCGGGCTCGATGACTTCCCCGGCGAGCAGTTCATCGGTGCTGGCGCCCAGGCGGGTGCGCAGCAGGCGCGGCTTCTCGGCGCGCGGGCCGCCCACGGCCACGACCCGGCTGACATCCAGCTGGCCCTGGGCAAACAGCTTGCCGAAGGCGATGACGTCCTGGTAGCCGATATGCCAGACGCGCTTGTGGAGGGCGACGGGCGAGAGGTGATGAATATGGGTGCCGACCAGGCCGGCGGGGTGCGGGCCGCCGAAGGTCTCGACCTGCACGCCCTTGACGTCGCCACCGGGCACACGGGTGTCGGGGGCGGTGCACAGGAAGACCTTGCCCTCTGTTAGCCTGGCGAGCACCTTGAGGCCGTCCTCGAAGGCCTCGGGCTGCTCATTGATGATCCCGGCGGGATCGGCGGCCAGCGGATGGGTGTCGATGGCGGTGACGAAGATGGCCTCCGGCGTTCCATCGATGGCGGGGGTGCGCGAGTAGGGACGCGTGCGCAGCGCCGTCCACAGCCCGGAGTCGACCAGCTGGTCGACCACGGCCTGGCGCTCCAGGGATTCCAGCTTGTTACGGCCGTGGGCGGTGAACTCCAGGGCATCCTCGGTCTCGTCGACCTTGATCACCACCGACAGCAGCTTGCGCTTCTCGCCGCGGTGAATCGACACGACCTCGCCGGCGGCCGGCGCGGTAAAACGCACGCCGTCGATCTTCTTGTCGGTGAAGAGCAGCTGGCCCAGTTTGACCTTGTCCCCTTCCCGGACCTCCATGGTCGGCTTCATGCCGATATAGTCGGTACCCAGGACGGCCACATGGCGCACCGGACGCGCATCCTCGATGCGCTGCTCCGGGGCTCCCGTGATGGGGAGATCCAGGCCTTTCTTGACTTCGATCATAGTCTCGCCCAGTTGATGGATCGGATATACGAAGGAAAGGGGTGCGAATGGATTAGAATTCTATTGCTTGTCAGAATGTTACCAGTCGGGCCCGAGGCGAGCTCGAACCACCCCGAAAAATCCCCGGTATTATAAAGAGAAGCCAATGCGATGGCCACCTGCCATAAGGTCGCAAAGGGGTCGCCGCGGCAAGGGGCGAAGTGTCGCAGAGGGTGAAAAAAACGTTGAGCGAGGCGGCCTTAGGGCCGGAGCGAAGGAAAGGCGTCCCCGCCGGGCGGCAGGGACGGCAGGCGATCAGCCCTGAGTGCGCGGCAGCTTCAGGAAGTTCACGTTGGAGATCTGCTGCAGGATACGGATGACCTGGCAGCTGTAGCCGAACTCGTTGTCGTACCAGACGTAGAGCACGGCGTGCTGGCCATTGGCGATGGTCGCCTTGGCATCGACGATGCCGGCATGGCGGTTGCCCACGAAGTCGGTCGAGACCACTTCCGGCGAGTCGACGTAGTCGATCTGCTTCTGGAAGGTGGAGTCGACGGACATCCGGCGCAGGTAGTCGTTGAGGGCGTCGACGTCGGTCTCCCGCTCCAGGGTCAGGTTGAGGATGGCCATGGAGACGTTGGGCGTCGGCACGCGGATGGCGTTGCCGGTCAGCTTGCCGCCCAGCTCCGGCAGTGCCTTGGCCACCGCCTTGGCCGCGCCGGTCTCGGTCAGCACCATGTTCAGCGGCGCACTACGGCCGCGGCGGTCGCCCTTGTGGTAGTTGTCGATGAGGTTCTGGTCATTGGTGTAGGAGTGCACCGTCTCGACGTGGCCGTGGGCGATGCCGTACTCGTCGTTGAGCACCTTGAGCACCGGCACGATGGCATTGGTGGTACACGACGCCGCCGAGATGATGCGATCCTCGGCGGTGATGTCCTGGTGGTTGATGCCATAGACGATGTTCTTGACGTCGCCCTTGCCCGGCGCAGTCAGCAGTGCCTTGGCCACGCCCTTGCAGGCCAGGTGCTGACCCAGGCCGTCCTCGTCGCGCCAGATGCCGGTGTTGTCGACCACCACGGCATTGTCGATGCCGTAGGCGGTGTAGTCGACCTCGGCCGGCGAGTCGGCATAGATCACCTTGATGACGTTGCCGTTGGCGGTCAGGGTGCGCGCTTCGGCATCGACGCTGATGGTGCCGTCGAAGGGTCCATGGACACTGTCACGGCGCAGCAGGCTGGCGCGCTTCTCCAGGTCCTTGGCGATGTCCCCGCGGCCCCGCACCACGATGGCCTTGAGGCGCAAGAGATTGCCGCCGCCGGCCTTCTCGATCAGCACCCGAGCCAGGATGCGGCCGATGCGGCCGAAGCCGTACAGCACCACGTCCTTGGGCTCGCCGTTGCCGGCATCCGGGTCGTGGGAATCGACGATCTCGGCCAGCTCCTCGCGCAGGAAAGCCACGGCATCGCCGCCACCGCGCTTCTTGAAGGCCACCCCCAGCTTGCCGACGTCGACGTGGGCCGGCCCCAGGTTGAGCTCGGACATGGCCTTGACCAGCGGGAAGGTGTCCTTGACGGAGAGCTCGGTCCCCTCGATCTTGCGAACGTAGCGATGGTCCTTGAGGATCCGGATGACGCTGCGGTTGAACAGCGAGCGGCCGTACAGAGTGGTCACGACGTTGTTGTGGCGGTAGAGGCTGCCGATCAGCGGGATCATCTGCTCGGCGATCGCCTGGTTGTCATGCCATTCCTGGAAGACGGTATCGAGGGGTTGCTGACTCACGAGAGGCCTCTCTATGGGAATTGAGATACGGGCGTATTATCCGGCCCCCCGTTCGCCAGGGCAATCACGGGATGGTCGCAGGGGCTGTAGGGGTTTTACAGGAATCCACGTTTCACTACATGGCGCCCTCGGGCTGGTATGATGCCTCCTGTCACCCCATCGACACGACGCAAGCGACGCCATGCCGACTTTCTCGCCTCTCGACCCCGCGCGTCCCCAGGGACTGCGCGACACCCTCTACTGGCAGACGCCCCCCGGCAGCGCCACGGCCCTGTCCCTGGCCCACCTCGCCGAAGACGCACCCCTGCTGGTGGTGACCGCCGACACGGCCCAGGCCCAGCGCCTGGAGGGCGAACTGGGGTTCTACTCGTGCCTGCCGGTACTGCCCTTCCCGGACTGGGAGACCCTGCCCTACGACAGCTTCTCCCCGCACCAGGACATCGTCTCGGCCCGCCTGCGCACCTTGCGCCGCCTCCAGGACGGCGAGCACGGCATCGTGCTGGTGCCGATCAACACCCTGATGCAGCGCTTGCCGCCGGTGGATTATATCGCCGGCCGGGTGATGACCCTCGAAGTCGGCATGACCCTGGACCGGGAACGCTTCCGGGAGAGCCTGTCGCGGGCCGGCTACCGGGCCGTCGAGACGGTCTTCGAGCCCGGCGAGTACGCCTTGCGCGGCGCCCTGATCGACCTCTTCCCCATGGGCAGCGACGCGCCCCTGCGCATCGACCTGTTCGACGACGAGATCGACACCCTGCGCCATTTCGACCCGGACACCCAGCGCAGCCAGGACAAGGTGGCGGAGGTCGAATTGCTGCCCGCCCACGAGTACTCGCTGTCCCGCTCGGCGGTCGCCTGTTTCCGGGAAGGCTTCGAGACGCTGTTCGACGTCGACCCTCGCCAGTGCCCGCTATATGTCGACGCCCTCAAGGGCATCCCCTCCCCCGGCCTCGAGCAGTACCTGCCACTGTTCTTCGACGAGACGGCCACGCTGTTCGAGCACCTCGCCGAGGGGACCCGGGTCGCCATGCTGCCGGGCGTCCTCGCGGCTGCCGAACACCACTGGGCCGCCATCGAGAGCCGCTACGAGAACCTGGGGGTCGATCCCACCCGACCGCTGCTGCCGCCCCACCGCGCCTTCGTGCCCGTGGCAGAGGCCTTCGGCGCCATCAAGCGTCACCCGCGGGTCGAGCTCACCGACGACCCGGCCCATCGTCATGCCCGGGTGCCGGCGGCCCAAGCGCCTCCCCAGGTCACCGTCAATGCCCGCGGCAAGCAGCCCCTGGCCGCCCTGACAGCCTTCCTCGACGAGCACCCCGAGAGCCGGGTGCTGTTCGTCGCCGAGTCACGCGGCCGCCGCGAGGCCCTCGAGGAGACACTGGCGCCCCTGGGGATCCCCCTGCCCCATGTCGATGACTTCGCCACCTTCCTCGCCGCTGGCGAGCGCACCGCCATCACTGAGGGGGCTATCGAGACCGGGCTGCGGCTGACCGACCCTGACCTGGTGGTGATCAGCGAGACCGAGCTGTTCGGCGAGGTGGTGCGCCAGAGCCGTCGCCGGGAGAAGGCCACCGACGATGGGGAACTGGCCATCCGCCACCTCTCCGAGCTCAAGCCCGGCGCGCCGGTCGTCCACCAGGCCCACGGCGTCGGGCGCTACCGGGGCCTCGAGACCCTCGAGGCCGGCGGCCAGGCCGCCGAGTTCGTGTGCCTGGAATACGCCGACGGCGCCAAGCTCTACGTACCGGTGGACAGCCTGCATCTGATCTCGCGCTATGCCGGCGCCGACGAGGAGCTGGCCCCGCTGCACCGGCTGGGCTCCGAGCAGTGGGAGAAGGCCAAGCGCAAGGCCGCGGAGAAGATCCGCGACACCGCCGCCGAACTGCTCGACGTCTATGCCCGACGCGAGGCCCGCGAGGGCTTCGCCTGTGCGCCGCCCGATGCCGAGTACGCCCGCTTCGCGGCCAGCTTTCCCTTCGAGGAGACTCCCGACCAGCGCGCCGCCATCCAGGCAGTACTGGGCGACATGACCGCCCCGCGCCCCATGGACCGGGTGGTCTGCGGCGACGTCGGCTTCGGCAAGACCGAGGTGGCCATGCGCGCCGCCTTCCTCGCCGTGCACTCGGGCCGCCAGGTGGTGGTGCTGGTGCCCACCACCCTGCTGGCGCGCCAGCACTTCGAGAACTTCCGCGACCGCTTCGCCGACACCGCGGTGAACATCGAGCTGATTTCCCGCTTCACCGCCGGCCAGGGCCAGAGCGCCGCCTTGAAGCGCATCGAGGAAGGCCAGGCCGACATCGTCATCGGCACCCACAAGCTGCTCTCGAAGTCGATGCGCTTCCCCAACATGGGCCTGCTGATCATCGACGAGGAGCATCGCTTCGGGGTCGCCCAGAAGGAGCGCCTGAAGAGCCTGCGCGCCGAGGTGGACATCCTGACGCTGACCGCCACCCCGATCCCGCGGACCCTGAACATGGCCATGAGCGGTATCCGCGACCTGTCGATCATCGCCACGCCGCCGGCTCGCCGGCTGTCGGTGAAGACCTTCGTCCAGCAGCGCGACGAGGCGGTGATCAAGGAGTCGCTGCTCCGCGAGATCCTGCGCGGCGGCCAGGTCTACTTCCTGCACAACGAGGTCAAGACCATCGAGACCGCCGCCGAGACGGTGCGCAGCCTGGTGCCCGAGGCGCGGGTGGCGGTGGCCCATGGCCAGCTGCCGGAACGCTCCCTGGAACGGGTCATGTCGGACTTCTACCACAAGCGTTTCAATGTGCTGGTCTGCTCGACAATCATCGAGACCGGCATCGACGTACCCAGCGCCAACACCATCATCATCGAGCGCGCCGACAAGTTCGGCCTGGCCCAGCTCCATCAGCTGCGCGGCCGGGTCGGCCGAAGCCACCACCAGGCCTATGCCTATCTGCTGGCCCCGCCGCCGCGGGCGATGACCCGGGATGCCGTCAAGCGCCTCGAGGCCATCGGCCAGGCCGAGGACCTCGGCGCCGGCTTCACCCTGGCCAGCCACGACATGGAGATCCGCGGCGCCGGCGAGTTGCTCGGCGACGAGCAGAGCGGCCAGATGGAGGCAGTCGGCTACAGCCTCTACATGCAGATGCTCGATCGCGCCGTGAAGGCGATTCGCGAGGGCAAGACACCCAACATCGAAGCGCCCCTGGACGAGGGCGTGGAGATCGGCCTCAACCTGCCGGCGCTGATTCCCGACGACTACCTGCATGACGTCCAGCAGCGCCTGGTGATGTACAAGCGGATCGCCAGCGCCGAGAGCGAGGCCGAGCTCAAGGAGCTCCAGGTGGAGATGATCGATCGCTTCGGCCTGCTGCCGGCGCCGGTCAAGACCCTGCTGCGCCAGACCCGGCTGCGCCAGCGGGCCGAGCGCCTGGGCATCGCGCGCCTCGAGGCCGGCCCCGAGCGGGGGCGGGTGATCTTCGCCGGCCATACCCGGGTCGACCCGCTGATCCTGGTCGAGCTGATCCAGCGCGAGCCGCAGCGCTACCGCCTGGAGGGCGCCGACACCCTGCGCTTCGAGGCCGACATGGCCGACGAGGCGGCCCGCTTCGCCGTCGTGGAACAGCTGCTCGATGCCCTCAACCGCAAGGCCGAGGCGGCATGACCCTCGGCCCTTGAACCTCAATCGTGGCCCCACTCTAGCGAACCGGCCGTGTCTCGGGCACTCTAACCTCACACGGCGCCCCAGGGACGCGATCGCCGCCCGGCTCCTTGACGAATGACTTCAGAGACGATGACTGCAATGACCCCTTCCCCACTGCTCGCGCATGCCGCCCGCGCCACCCTGGCGCTAGGGCTCTGCGGCGCCCTCGCCGTCCCGCTGCAGGCCAACGAGGATCTGCCTCGCGGCTACTATTTGCTTCCTGAGGAAGGCGACCTAGTCGGCGAGGTCTACACCGTCGAGGCCGACAAGGAAGACACCCTGATCGATATCGGCCATGAGCACGGTATCGGCTACCGGGCCATGGTGCGCGCCAACCCGGACGTCAGCGTCTGGTATCCCGGCGAAGGCACCGAGGTGACGATTCCCGGCCAGTTTATCCTGCCCGATGCGTCGCGTAACGGCATCGTGATCAATGTCGCCGAGATGCGCCTCTACTACTATCCCCCGGCCGCGGAAGGCGAGCCGCGCATCGTCCAGACCTACCCTCTCGGGGTGGGCCGCCAGGACTGGGAGACGCCGCTGGGCAACACCACCATCACCGAGAAGGTCAAGGATCCTGCCTGGTACCCGCCGGAGTCCATCCGCCGCGAACACGCCGAGGCCGGCGACCCCCTGCCCAGCGTGGTGCCTGCCGGCCCGGACAACCCGCTGGGCACCCGCAAGATGCGCCTCGGCATTCCCGGCTACCTGATCCACGGCACCAACAAGCCGGAGGGTGTGGGCATGCGCGTCTCCCACGGCTGCGTGCGGATGCTGCCGCAGGATGTGGAGCACCTGTTCGACCAGATCGCGGTGGGCACCCAGGTACGGCTGATCAACGAGAGCTTCAAGCTGGGCTGGTCCGACGGCACCCTCTATGTCCAGGCCTACCCCTATCTGGACGAGAAACAGGGCACCAGTATCCAGCGGGTCACCGAGGCACTCGGCCAGGTCGATGCCAGCACCGAAGGGCTCGAGTACCCGGTCGACTATTCCCGGCTGCGCGAGGTGGTGGAGATCCCCGGCGGCATGCCGGTGGCGCTCGAGGCCGCCCCCGAACCCGCCGAGCCGGCCCCGACCCCGGAAACCCTGTATGACCGCCTGGAGCTGATCGCGGCCCGGCCGAGCCTGTACGAACAGCTGCCGCCACAGGGCTGATGCCAACGGCGAGCCGGCCCGAGGACCGGCTCGCCGGGGCATGGCAGCCCCGTCATGGCGTCGGGACAAAAAAAACCACCCCTCTCAGGAGGAGTGGTTTCCGATACCGCATCGCCAGGCGGCGCGCCTGGCGTGGGAATCCGGGGATTACTTGCGCATGGAACGCTCGAACATGCGGTTCATCTCTTCACGGTTCTGCTGGGACATCTGCAGAGCCGCCTGAGCGTCACGCTGTGCCTGGTTAGCGGTGTTCTGTGCCTGGGTGGCGATGCTGCGCGCTTCGGCGGCGTCGGCCTGAGCGGACTCGGCAGTCATGCGGACTTCTTCCAGGGCGCTGGAAGAGGCACAGCCGGCCAGAACGGCGAGAGAGGCAGCAGCGGCGGTCAGCTTAAGAGTGGTCTTCATAGTCATGGTGTTCTCCTTGGGTCTTCCTTGGTACTGCGTTGGTGATGCCTGAAGAACAGGCTTCCTGCAATTGCAGGTCTTCCTACAGCAATGTCTGCTGCGTGTCACAGGAGTCAAACGCTGTTCTATAGCAAGACACAACGCTTGTCTACCGACTAGAGCGTCCCTAGCGCATATAAAGCCTAGCGGATCACGACTCGCGTGCCAATGTCGATCATCGACGACAGGCGCTCCACTTGGGCATCGGTGACCGCCACGCAGCCGTCGGTCCAGTGGAAGCGGCGGTGGATCTCGGGATCACCGACGCCGACCCCATGGATGCCGATATCCCCCCCCAGCACCGTGTCCTGGGGAGGCGCCCCGTGGCGGCGGTAATAGGAGAAGTAATCGTCATAGTCCTGCTGGCTGTAGAGCCCCGACGCCAGGGCCAGCCGGGCATGGGTCGGCGTGGGATAGTCCAGGCCGACGAAGATATGGAACTTGCTCTGACGGTTGAACCGGTTCACCCGGAACTCGCCCAGGGGGGTGGCCCGGTCGCCGCGCACGCGCTGGGGCTTGGCACCGCCCCGGCCCAGCGAGATCGGCGCATAGTGCTCCAGGCGCGCCTCGCCCCGGTAGAGGCTGAGCGATGCCTCGCGGTCGTCAACCAGCACCCAGAGCTCGCCGGGATGCCGCGGCGACGTGGCGTTCGCCAGCAGGTCGGTCATCAGGGTCGTGTCGGCCTGGGCGGGCGCCCATGGCCAGAGGGAGGCGCTCAGGGCCAGCAGGCCGAAGCGGCGACGGGAAAGGACTGGCATCTCCACCTTTTTCGTCATGGAAGCATCGTGGCAGGAAAGCGTGAGCGCCTTTATAGCGTATTCCGGCGTCTCTGTCAGGGGACGCCGGCTCCGTCTTGCCCTGAGGCAACGGCCAACTAGGCTGGGAGACATCCCGAGCGCTTGTCGCCGTCGCCCAGGACAGACATCACCATGTCGCAGCCCCTTCCCCCGTCGCCATTCGACGACAGTTCCGATATCTTCTCCTTCGCGCACTGGGCCCGGGGGCTCGGCGTGATTCGCCACGAACCCACCACCCGGGCGCGCATCGCCCAGCTGCTCGATCATCACGCGCCGGACGCCAAGACGCACCGGGATTGGCTGGCGCGGTTCCATGCCGCGGACCGGCTGGCCAGCATGGGCATGTGGCTGGTGGTTCATATGACCTACTGCCAACGCGTGCGCCTCGACGGCGGCGAGCTCGCCGCCGAGGACTTCAAGCCCGCGCCCCAGGGGCATACCGGCGGCGCGCTCAACATGGTCCCCGCCTATGTCGGCTACCTGCTGGCCAACAGCCTCTCCGGGCGCACCCGTTCCTGGACCATGGGCCAGGGCCATTGCGTGGCGGCCATCGACGCGGTGAACGTGCTGGTGGACAACATGACGCCAAGCCACGCCGCCCGCTACGGGCTCAGCGATACCGGCCTGAGCCGCCTGGTGACGGACTTCTACCGCAGCGCCGTCGATGCCGGCGGCCACCCCGTCTCCCCCCTCGGCAGCCACGTGAACCCGCATACCGCCGGTGGCACCGGCGAGGGCGGCTACCTGGGGTTCGCCGGCCTGCAGTATGCCCATATGCCGCTCGCGGGAGATTCGCTGGTGGCCTTCCTCAGCGACGGGGCCTTCGAGGAACAGCGCGGCTCGGACTGGGTCCCGCGTTGGTGGCGCGCCGAGGACAGTGGCGACCTGGTACCGGTGATGATCGCCAACGGCCGGCGCATCGACCAGCGCACCGGCATGAACCAGGCCGGCGGTACCGCCTGGTTCCAGGATCACCTCACGCTGAACGGCTTCTCGCCGCTGACCGTCGATGGCCGGGATCCCGCCGCGGTGGCCTGGGCGATCCTCACCGCGGAGGAGGAACTCGACGAGCAGGCCGGGCCCATTGCCACCGGCAAGACCCGCTACCCGGTGCGCATGCCCTATGTGATCGCCGAGACGATCAAGGGCTACGGGTTCCCGGGGGCCGGCACCAACGCCGCCCATAACCTTCCCCTGGGCGAGAACCCGGCGATCGATGCCGAGGCTCGCCGTCGCTTCCGTCAGGGGGCGGCACGACTGCATGTTCCCCGGGAGTCCCTGGTCGCCGCCGTTGCCCGGCTCAACGACCATGCCCGGACGGCACGCCCCCGGGAACGCGACCATGCCCTCGCCGCCCCCCACCCGCCCCTGCCAGAACTGCCCGCGCTGCCGACCTTCACACCGGGCGAGGCCGTCTCGCCCATGGCCGCGGTGGATC
Organism: Halomonas nitroreducens; assembly: GCF_003966155.1. Lineage (GTDB taxonomy): Bacteria > Pseudomonadota > Gammaproteobacteria > Pseudomonadales > Halomonadaceae > Halomonas > Halomonas nitroreducens. The sequence goes on along the minus strand of NZ_RXNS01000005.1, from coordinate 127,062 downwards.
TCGCCTTTGTCGGCCTGGTCGAGGCAAACCCCGGGCTTCGCGTGCGCGTGGGCAACCCGGACGAGATGCGCAGCAACCGCCTGAATCACACCCTCGACCGTCTCCGTCACCGGGTCACTGATCCGGAACCGGAGGTGGCCGAGGCGCTGGATGGCGCCGTGATCACCGCGCTCAACGAAGAGGCCGTGGTCAGCGCGACCCTGGGCAACAAGCATGGCCTCAACCTGGTCGCCAGCTACGAGGCCTTTGCGGTCAAGATGCTCGGCGCGATGCGTCAGGAAATCATCTTCGCCCGCCACGGCCACGAGGCGGGACGCCCTCCCGGCTGGCTCACGGTCCCCATCCTGGCCAGCTCGCATGTCTGGGAAAACGGCAAGAACGAGCAGTCCCACCAGGACCCCACCCTCTGCGAGGCCTGGCTCGGCGAGATGGACGACGTGGCCCCCACCCTGTTCCCGGTGGACGCCCCCAGTACCGTCCAGGCGCTGTATTCTCTCTACCACAGCCGTGGCCGGGTCGCGGTGATGGTGGTCCCCAAGAACCCGGTCCCGGTACGACTCGATGCCGACCAGGCCCGGCGCCTGGAGCGTGACGGCGTGCTGTGCCTGCACGAGGCCGAGGCCCCTGCCCTGCAGCTATTCGCGCTCGGCGCCTACCAGCTGATCGAGATGGACAAGGCACTGGCCCGGCTGGACCGCGCCGGTATCGCGACCAGCCTCTATGCCATCCAATCGCCGGGGCGGCTGCGCCAGCCCCGTGACGCTCGCGAGGCCGGCGTGACACTCGAGGCCAACGCCCGGACCGAGCGGGTGGCCGACTGCCCCGCCCGAGTGTTCCTCTGCCATGGGCGCCCCGAGCCTCTGAACGGCGTCCTGCGGCCCCTGGACACCGGCGACGGCACGCGCTTTCTCGGCTATCGCAACCGGGGCGGGACCCTGGACACCTTCGGCATGCTGTTCGCCAACCGGGCCACCTGGGCCCACGTGCTGGCGGCGGCCAGCGAGGTGACCGGTGCTTGCCTGGCGTCACTGCTGGATGCCGACGAGCGCCGGGCCCTCGCCGGCGAGAGCGCGCCGGACGTGCTTCGCCAGGTCAGGCCGCGAGGATAGCGCCCATTCGCAATGCCTCGCGCAGGGTCGTTACCCCGGCCTCCGCCTTGGCCAGGCCGTCAGCGAGCATCAGGGTCTCGCCTCGCTCGACCAGGCCACGGCGCAGCTCGATCTCGTCGGCATGGCGCAGCAGGCGCCCCTGGTCCTCGGCGGACGGCTGCCAGACCTCGAAGACCCCGGTGCGGCCGTAATAGCCCAGGCCCTGGCAGCGTTCACAGCCCACTGCCGACCAGGCGCGCCGGGGCACCGCGGCGCCTACCGCCGACAGCCAGTCGGCCTCTTCGGGCGCCACGGGGCCCAGCCGACGGCAGGCCGTACAGAGCCGGCGCACCAGTCGCTGGGCGATCACCAGACCAAGGCTGGCCGCGATCTCGGCATCATCGAGACCCAGCTGGCGCAGCGTGGAGACCACGCCCACGGCATCGCGGCTATGCAGGGTGGCCATCAGCGAGCGGCCGCCGTTGGCGACACTGACCGCCGCCTGGGCGGACCCCGGATCGCGCAGCTCGCCGATCAGCACATAGTCGGGGTCCAGGCGTAGCATGGAGCGTGTGCCAGAGGCGAAATCGAGTCCGCTGCCCGCATCGACCTGCACCTGGTTGATGCCCGGCAGCTCGTACTCGACCGGATCCTCCAGCGTGACCACCTGGCTGTCGCTTAGCCGCAGCTGCTCCAGGAGGGTGTAGAGCGTCGTGGTCTTGCCGGCCCCGGTGGGGCCGGCGACCAGCAGCATACCCGCCGTGGCATCCAGCCAGCGTCTCAGTCCCCGCACCCCGTGCTCGCCCAGCCCCAGGGCCCCAGGATCCGGGAAGGCGGGCGGTGCGGCCAGAAAGCGCACGGCCAGCTTCTCGCCGGCCACGCACTTCACCGCCGTGACCCGCAGGAAGTGCTCCTCGACCTCGCCCGACTCGTCCGGTGACCAGCCGAAGCTACCCTCGGTCGTGGCCAACGACGGCACCGGGTTGAGCCCGGCGAGGACCTTGAACTGATTGATCAGTCGCTGGCCAAGGCCGGCTTCGACAGTGGCCGCATCGACGACATGGCCGTCGATGCGCAGGCGCAGGCGCAACCCTCCCTCGAAGGGATCCAGGTGAATATCGCTGGCCCGGGCCCTGAGAGCGTCGCCGAGAAGGGCATGAACCTCGAGCACTTCCTCGCCAGTGGGCGGGGTGTCGATGAGTCTGGACAGGCTTGGCAGAAAAGTCTCAGGAGACGGTGACGGGACAGGATGCGGGGACTGGCGCATGGGCTCTCCTGACAGGGGGCGAATGGACAGAACCTGCCCCCAGCCTAGTCAGCCTCGCCTCGGGCGTCGCCTGCTCAGTAGTCTTCGAGTCTCAGCATGTCCCGGGACAGGCGACGGACTTCGGCGTCCTGGCCCTCGGCCAAGGCCGTGAAGAATTCGCGCTCCGCCTGGCCACCGGCTAGTTCGGCACGGTGGCGATACAGATCCTGCAGGGTACGATGCATGGTGAGCGCCGTGGCCAGCACGTTCTCGACCCCGGTGGAACCGATATCGCCGGGCAGCCGCTCGAGGACCGGGGCATGGGGGAAGTCGTTGGGGTCGTCGAACCAGGTGTCGAGCACCTTGCGATGGTCGCTGCCGTCGGCGAGGTACTCCTCCAGATCGCGCTGCATGCGCCGCTCATGATCGGCCAGGTAATCCAGCGCCAGCCGGACCCGCTCCGTCACCTCTCCGCCGGCGAGCCGGCTGTAGGCCGCCTGAAGCCGACCATGATAGTCGGCCGCCCAGCTCACCAGTTCCCGGACCTGATGGAAGCGCATGGTCATCTCCTCCCTGCTGAATCGTCGCGACCAGGACCCGATGCCCTCGCCGTGCCCGTTGGGGGTTGCTACTGATATCCTAGCCAAGAGATGCCACCTCGGCATGATACAGATCAAGGCCATGGGCGCCGGACTCCCAAGGGCCCGCCCTCCCCCCCGCTGCGACAAGGAGCCCCGCTTGACCGATGCCCTGCTGGATATCAGCCACCTGACCGCGGCGGGTGCTACCATCATCCTGGTGGTGATCTGCGTGCTGCTGCACTATGAAGTATCGAGTGTCCTCAGCGGCTTGATGCGGCGGACGTCGCCGACCCGGCGGCGACGCTTTCTGGGCCTAATGTTCGGCCTGCTCGGCGCCCATGTGGTGGAAATCTGGCTGTTCGGCCTGACCGCCTGGTGGCTGGAGGCGACCACCTCGGCCAGCGTCGCCGGGACCGCCATCGTCAACGGCCTCGACTACATCTATCTCTCGGCCATCACCTATACCACCCTGGGCTACGGGGATGTGTATCCCGAGGGGCCGCTGCGCTTTTTGATGGGCACCGAGTCACTCACCGGCTTCATGCTGATCACCTGGTCGGCATCGCTGACCTTCCTCGAGATGCAGCGCCACTGGAACGACCGCCATTGATAGCGGGGCGACACCTCCACCCCGGCCCCGACGGTCCGCTCGCTAGCCGTAGAGCCCTTGGCTCTTCAGGTAGTCGTCATAGCTGCCGGTGAAGTCGCTGATGCCCTCTTCGCTCATCTCGATGATACGTGTCGCCAGCGAGGCAACGAACTCGCGGTCATGACTGACGAAGACAAGAGTGCCCGGATAGTGCGCCAGCGCCAGGTTGAGGGCCTCGATGGATTCCATGTCCAGGTGGTTGGTGGGCTCGTCCATCAGCAGCACGTTCGGCCGGGTCAGCGTCAGCTTGCCGAACAGCATGCGCCCCGCCTCGCCACCGGAGATGACCTTCACCGACTTGTCGATGTCGTCGCTGGAGAACAGCATGCGCCCCAGGGCGCCACGCACCACTTGTTCGCCGCCATCGGTCCACTGGGCCATCCATTCGAACAGGGTCGCGTCGTTGGCAAAGTCGTCGCCGTGATCCTGGGCGAAGACCCCGAGCTCGGCACTGTCGGTCCAGCGAACCTCACCCGCATCGGGGGCCAGCTCGCCGCCGAGGGTCTTCAGCAGGGTGGTCTTGCCGATGCCGTTGGGGCCGATGATGGCGATGCGCTCGCCGGCCTCGACGGTCAGCGAGAGCCGCTCGAACAGCGGGACGCCGCCGTAGCCCTTGGTGATCGCCTCGACGTTGACCGCATTGCGGTGGATCCTGCGGCCCTGCTCGAAGCGGATGAAGGGACTCACCCGGCTGGAGGGCTTGATGTCCTCGAGCTTGATCTTGTCGATCTGGCGCGCCCGCGAGGTCGCCTGCTTGGCCTTGGAGGCATTCGCCGAGAAGCGGCTGACGAAGGCCTGCAGCTCGGCGATCTGGGCCTTCTTCTTGGCGTTGTCGGCGTGCTGGCGCTCCCGCGCGGCGGTGGCGGCGGTCATGTAGTCGTCATAGTTGCCGGGAAACAGCGTGATCTCGCCATAGTCCAGGTCCGCCATGTGCGTGCAGACGCTGTTGAGGAAGTGGCGGTCGTGGGAAATGATGATCATGGTGCTGTTGCGCGCCCTGAGCACTTCCTCCAGCCAGCCGATGGTGCTGATATCCAGGTGGTTGGTGGGCTCATCGAGCAGCATCACGTCGGGGTCGGCGAACAGCGCCTGGGCCAGCAGCACCCGCAGTTTCCAACCCGGCGACACCGCGCTCATCGGCCCGCCGTGCTGGGCCAGCGGGATGCCCAGCCCCAGCAGCAGCTCGCCGGCCCGGGCCTCGGCGGTGTAGCCATCGAGTTCGGCGAAGCGCACTTCCAGATCGGCCACCGCCATGCCGTCCGCCTCGCTCATCTCCGGCAGCGAGTAGATGCGCTCGCGTTCCGCCGCGACCTCCCAGAGCTCCCGGTTGCCCATGATCACGGTGTCGATGACCCGCTCCTCCTCAAAAGCGAACTGGTCCTGGCGCAGCCGGCCGAGCCGGGCCCCCGGATCGACCATCACCTGGCCGGCCGAGGGCTCGAGGTCGCCGCCGAGGATCTTCATGAAGGTGGACTTGCCGCAGCCGTTGGCACCGATCAGGCCGTAACGGTGGCCGCGGCCGAACTTGATGGAGACGTTCTCGAACAGGGGCCTGGCCCCGAACTGCATGGTGACGTTGGCGGTAGCGATCAAGGGAGGGGTCCGGTCAGGGGAAAAGGGGCGAGAGTGTACCGGTTATGGCGGCATCTCTCATCCCCCTGGTAGCGGTGCTGGTCACCGCCCCGCTACCACTCCTCGCTGGTCTCGCGCAGCGCGGCGATCTCCCGCTTGGCCTCGTCCAGGCACTCGCGGAGTTCCTCGTGCAGGGCCGCGGCGCTGCCCACGGCGATCAGCCCCTGGGCGGCGCCACTGGAACGGCGAGCCACGCCCTCGCTGGAATGCAGGGCCTCGAGCCGGGAGAGCAGCCTGGCCAGCCAGCTCTCGGGCCGGACCGCCAGGCTGCGCAACCGTTCGAGCTCGGCCAGCGAGGCTCCCTGGGGATCCAGCAACTCGCGCCAGTCATGGCGCTCGAGGGCGGCATGCTCGGTCACCTCGCGCAGCAGCGACTCGAGGGCCAGCTCCAGCAGGGCCAGCGCGCCCTCCTCGCCGGCCATGCGCCGGGCCTCGCGATGCTCGTCGTCGCCGGATGGCGTCGCCAGCAGCAACTCGGCCTGGTAGAGGAGCTGGTTGGTACGCGATCGGGGCGTCACTTGCGCTTGTCCTCCACTTGCCAGCGGCCATCGGCGTAGGTTGCCTTCCAGCCAGTGGCCTTGCCGTTGTCGTCGGTCATCACGAACTGCTCCTTGAGCTTTCGCGAGAAGCGGATCTGGGCGGGCCGCCCGTCGGGGTCCTCGCTCGGTGCATCGAGCAGGTAGCGATACTTCTCCGGCAGCTCCTCGGCGTGAGCCTTGAGCTCCGCGACCAGCGGCGGACGAGTCTCGCGGTTCTTGGGGAACTTGCTCGCCGCCAGGAACAGGCCGCTCGCCCCGTCCCGCAGCACATAATGATCCTCGACCTTCTGGCAGGCCAGCTCCGGCATCGGGATGGGATCCATCTTGGGCGGCGCCACTTCGCCGCTGCGCAGTAGCTTGCGGGTGTTCTTGCAGGCCTCGTTGGTGCAGCCGAAGTACTTGCCGAACCGCCCGGACTTGAGCTGCATCTCGCTGCCGCACTTGTCGCACTCGATGGTCGGCCCGTCGTAGCCCTTGATGCGAAACTTGCCCTGCTCGACCTCGTAGCCGTCACAGTCCGGGCTGTTGCCGCAGATATGCAGCTTGCGAGTCTCGTCGATCAGGTAGCTGTCCATGGCGGTGCCGCACTTCGGGCAGCGATGCTTGGCCCGCAGGGCGTCGGTCTCGGCATCCTCGCCGGCGTCGGCCGCCACCGCCTCGTCCCCGGGCAGCAGGTCGATGGTGGTCTTGCAGCGTTCCTTGGGCGGCAGGTTGTAGCCGGAGCAGCCCAAAAAGACCCCGGTGGAGGCAGTGCGGATCTGCATCTTGCGCCCGCAGGTCGGGCAGTCGATGTCGGTGGGCACCGGCTGGTTGGGCCGCATGCCGTCCTCGCTCTCGGCCTGGGCCAGCTCCTCGCGGAATTCCGCATAGAAGGCATCGAGCAGCTCGCGCCAGCGTCGCTCGCCCTCGGCCACCTCGTCCAGGCTGTCCTCCATGCGCGCCGTGAACGAGTAGTCCATCAGGTCGGGGAAGGATTCCTTGAGGCGCTCGGTGACGATATCGCCGAGCTTCTCGGCGTAGAAGCGCCGGTTCTCCAGCTTGACGTAGCCGCGGTCCTGGATCGTGGAGATGATGGCAGCATAGGTGGACGGCCGACCGATGCCCTTCTTCTCCAGCTCCTTGACCAGGCTCGCCTCGGTGTAGCGCGCCGGCGGCTTGGTGAAATGCTGCTGGGGATCCAGGGCCTCGAGGCGCATGGGCGTGCCTTCGGCCAGATCCGGCAGGGACTGGTCCTCGTCCTTGCGCCCCATGGGCTTCATGACTCGGGTATAGCCGTCGAACTTGAGCACGCGCCCCTTGGCCTTGAGCTCATAGCCGTCGGCCTCCACCGTCAGGGTGGTGGAGAGATACTCGGCGGGGGTCATCTGGCAGGCCACGAACTGGCGCCAGATCAGCTCGTAGAGGCGCTCGGCATCGCGCTCCATGCCGGCCAGGTCGCTGGCGCGGCGGGTCACCTCGGAGGGACGGATGGCCTCGTGGGCCTCCTGGGCGCCTTCCTTGCTGGAATAGCGATTGGGGGCCTCGGGCAGGTAGCGCGCCCCGTATTCTTCGTCGATGAAATCACGCACCCCGGCCACCGCCTCCCCCGAGAGGTTGGTGGAGTCGGTCCGCATGTAGGTGATGTAGCCGGCCTCGTAGAGCCGCTGGGCCAGCGTCATGGTCTTCTTCACCGAGAACCCCAGCCGGCCGCTGGCGGCCTGCTGCAGCGTCGAGGTGATAAAGGGGGCGTTCGGCTTCGAGCGGGTGGGCTTGTCTTCCCGCGAGGTGATCGAAAGCGCCGCCTTACGCAGCGCAGCGATGCGTTCGAGGGTCTCGGCTTCGGAGGTCGGCCGAAAGGCCTTGCCATCCTGGCGGGTGAGCTCGAAGCGTACCGGGCCGACCGCGTCATTATCTGTTGCCGATGGCGCCAGGTCGGCGTGCACGTCCCAGAACTCCTCGGGGACGAAGGCGCGGATCTCACGCTCGCGTTCGACGATCAACCGCATGGCCACCGACTGCACGCGGCCCGCGGACAGGCCACGGGCGATCTTGGCCCACAGCAGCGGCGAGAGCATGAAGCCCACCACCCGGTCGAGGAAGCGGCGAGCCTGCTGGGCCTCGACCCGCGGCATGTTCAGCTGGCCCGGGTCCTCGAAGGCTTCCTGGATGGCGTTCTTGGTGATCTCGTTGAACACCACGCGCCGATAGCGGGCTTCGTCGCCGCCGATGGTCTCGCGCAGGTGCCAGGCGATGGCCTCCCCCTCGCGGTCAAGGTCGGTGGCGAGGTAGACGGTATCCGCCTTGTCGGCGAGTTTCTTGAGCTCGGCGACCACCTTCTCCTTGCCGGGCAGGACCTCGTAGTTGGCCTCCCAGCCATGGTCGGGATCGATACCCATGCGCCGGATCAGCTGGTCGTGGGCCTTGCGCTTGCGGTACTCGGCTTTCTCCTCGGCGGACATCTTGCGGGTCGCCGCGGCCTGGCGTGCACGCTCCTTGGGGTCCGAGGCCGCCTTGCCCGAGCCGCTGGTCGGCAGGTCACGAATGTGCCCCACGCTCGACTTCACGATGAAGTCGTTGCCGAGATACTTGTTGATCGTCTTGGCCTTGGCGGGCGACTCGACGATGACCAGTGACTTGCCCATAGTGCTCCACAATTCTGTAGGCGCGAGCCTGCGGTCTCGCGCCGGACGGTTTCGGCCCGCCCAGTCTCGACGGGTGAAAAATGCGCTTACCCTACCCCAGCGTCGGCCATCGCGCCAGTCACGACGGGCCGAGCCTATGACCCTAGACCGCTGATTCCACGGCGACAAGCCTGGGATGACAACGCAACGCCCCCGCCGGCGAACCGGCGGGGGCGTGAGGGTGGCCGAACGGACCTGGTCAGTCGTCTTTCTTGCCCGGGCTCCGGCGGCGTGGGGCCGCCTTGCGTTTGGTGCTGCGACGACGGCTGGAGACCGGCTTGTTGCTGGAAGTCGATGCCGGCCGGGCCGCTGGCTTGGTCTCTTCGGCCGGCGGGGCCGCGTCTTCCGGAGCCTCTGCCGGCTGGGCCGCAGGCTCGGTCTCTTTGGCCGGCGGGGCCGCGTCTTCCGGAGCCTCTGCCGGCTGGGCCGCTAGCTCGGTCTCTTCGGCCGGCGGGGCCGCGTCTTCCGGGGCTTCTTCCGGCTTGAGGTCCTCCGGTTCGCCATCGGCCGCGACGCCAGACGAGACCGGCCCGCTACCGACCGGCTTGGCCTGGCGGAACAGCGACTGGATGTGCGCGAAACGCACGGCGGCGCGCTCGCTGAGCTCGCCGCTGGCGGCCAGCACGTGCTCGATATGCGCCAGGTGCCCCTCGATCTGTTCGGCACTCTGCCCCGCCAGCAGCGAGGGTATCGCCGCCAGCGCCGCCTTGTGGTCCTGATTGAGGATGAAGAACTGTTCGCGGACCAGGTGCTTGAAGTCGGCCAGGCGGATTCCTGGCTCGAGTTCCGCACGGGAGGCCCGCAGGCGCTTGAAATTGCGCTCATCGCTGGCGGGCGCGCCCCCCAGCACGTGGATCACCGAGCGCATCACCGCCTCGTGGCTGCCGCCCTCGGCGACCAGGGCGTGGACCTCCTCACGGCGACGCTGGACGAAGCGGCGGTGTTCCGGCTCGGTACCGGGACGGCGGCGGTGCACATGGGCGTCACCGCCGAGGCCGACCAGGGCCTGCAGCAGGGGCTGACCATAGAAATCCAGGAAGACTCGCTCGCTGGTCCGGTCCCGCAGTTCGCGCCAGGCATCGAGGCCGTGGGTGATCTGGCTGGAGAGGATGCCCTCCACGGCCCGGTAGACATTGTCCTGGCCCACCTCATGGCGCTCGTGGCGCACCTTGTCGGCCATCACCGGTACCGGCACCATCAGCGGGTTGCGATCCGACAGCAGCCGGTAGGCCATGCGGTTGGGGTGCATCAGGCGCATCCAGTGGGCGGCCTCCTGGGTGGCCAGTGCCTGGACCCAAGGCTGCAGGAAGAGCCGATAGAGCCCCAGGTTGATCTCGGAAATGCGCGCCACGGTGGCGAAGCGCCGATCGTCCTCGGGGCGATGCTGGACCTCCCGGTCGAGCTCCTCGATGCTGCGGGTCTCGAACTCGAGCAGGTAGTCCCGCTCGACCAGTTCGGCATCGGGACGGTCCTCGGCCCGGGAAATCGAGGTCTCGTAGAGTCCCGGCGGCAGGACGTCGATATAGTCCATGTTGGCGGTGAACTCGGCATGCTCCTTGCGGGACACGCTGCCCGACACGAAGATCCCCAGGTGGCCCGTGGTGTCGTGGACGCAATACACCAGGGTCTGCTCGTTGGCGATGATGTCGTCGGTATCCTCGTAGAGGTCGCGGATCCAGCCCAGCGCCTGGGGCGGCGGCGTGATGTCATCGCCCCGGGAGCAGAACACCACCACCGGCGAGCGCAGGTTGCGCAGGTCGATGCGCCGGCCGTCCGAGGTGACCAGCTGGGCAGTGGAGAGCCGATTGCCGACGAACAGGTTGTCGACGATATACTGGATCTCCTGGGCTCCCAGCACCACGTGCCCGCCCCACCAGCGCTCGAATTCCAGGTAGCGATCGGCCTCGGTATCGACGTTGGCATAGAGCCGATACTGCTTGTTCCACCAGGTATTGGCCGGATTGAGCCGCTCGAAGTTCTGGACCAGCCAGGCTCCGTCGAAGTGTCCGGCCCCCAGGTCACCGAGCAGTGCGGTCACCCAGCTGCCGCCCGTCAGCCCACCGGTGTAGCGCATCGGCGCATGGCCGTGCTCGCCGGCCCAGTAGGACAGCGGCGCCCCGGCGATCAGGATCGGGCCGAAGACCTCGGGCTCCAGGGCCGCGGCCATCATGATCTGCCAGCCCGCCTGGCAGTTGCCGACGACCATGGGCTTCTCCGCGGTCTCGGCATGCCGGTCGATGATATGGCGCAGGAAGGCGACCTCTGCCTCGACCACGTCCTCGACGGTCTGGCCCGGCACGGGGTACGGCAAAAAGCCGATGAAGTAGCAGGGATGCCCGGCGCGCAGGGCCACGCCGAGCTCGCTATCGGGCTTGAAGCCGCCGATCCCCGGGCCATGACCGGCACGCGGGTCGACGACCACGAAGGGCCGCATCTGGGGGTCGGTCTCCATCGCCTGCGGCGGCAAGACTTGCAGCAGCTCGTAGTTCACCGGGCGCGGCAGATCACGCCCGTCGAGCAGCACCTCGGCCTCGAAGCCCAGCACATTGGGCTTGGTCTTCTCGATATGCTCCAGGTACTGGTTGCCGCGCTGGCGCATGACATCCAGGTAGAGGGTGCTGCGCTCCATGGCGTCGCGCCAGTAGTCGAAGGCGGCGCGACCGAAGCCGAAGGGGTCCATGAAGGACAGCGCGGCTGGCGGCAGGGTCGGCATCAGGGAATTCATCATTGGACTCCATGGGTGGCCATGGGAAGGCGAAGGGCATTCGCCGCGTGAGACTCGACTTTGTTGCAGTGCAATATAGCGAAAAAATTGGCTCCCGGCGAGATGCTGTCCGGAGACGCCGGGCTCAGATCAAGGTCAAGCGGGTCGCTTGCGCTTCTCCCAGCAGCTCGACCAGCCCCCGCCACGCCCGGTATCGGGCCTCCTCTGCCCGACGCCCCCAGGCCAGCAGGCGAGCGCTGGCCTCGCCGCGCGCCCGGTCCAGGCGCAGCCCCGGCCCACCACTCAGCCCGGCCTCCGGGGGCAACGAGAGGCGCCAGAGCCGGGCATGGCCATGTTGCGCGAGTCGTGATTGGCGCTCCCGCAGTCGTCCGCCGAGCAGTACACGCAGTTGCTCGACCACCGGATCCAGTCCGGTCAGGGCCTCGTCCAGGGCCTCGTCGCCGGTCGGTCCCGGCGCCATGGCGGCGAAGCCCGGACGATTGCCCTCGACGCGAAACCGCACCTCCACCAGGCCCGTCAACCCGAGGGCGGCGACGCCCTGTCCCGCCAGGCGGCCCAGGTAGGTGCTGCGCTCGGCGGTCAGCCAGTCAAGCGGCGCCACCGAGAGGGCCTCGTGCAGGCGCTGACGCGGCGCCAGGTAGACGACCCGGCCCTGGCCGTCGGCCAGCAGGGACATCCGCACTTCCCGGCCAGCGACTGCCGAGGCCAGCGGCAACCCGGCCTCGCGCATCCGCCGGCGCATGCCCCCGCCCTCGGCCATGGCCGCCAGCAGGGGGGCCGGCGAGCCGAGGAAGCGCAGGCCGGCACGCCGGCAGGCCTCGGCCAGCGCCAGCTGCTCGACGGCCTCCCCCTCGCCGGGGTGCAGGGCCTCGCAGCCCGCTTCGAGGGCACGGGCCACCAGTGCCTCGGCGCTGCCACTGGCCAGGATGGCCGTCAGGCCGAGCTCGGCACAGGCCTGGCGCAGGCGAAGACCGCCCGGGCCGGTCGCGACGACCAGCAGGCGGGAAACCGCAGGGGGGGATCCTGACATGGTCACTCCGGATGGCTTGCAAGAGAGAGGCGATGCTAGCATGTCGGGACGGCAGACACGGACGTCGCCGCGCCCCGCCCCACTGGACGATGCCATGACCACACCCAAACTGCTCAACCGCCTCACCTTCCGCCAGCTCCAGGTCTTCCGCGCCGTCCACGAACGCCAGTCCTATTCCCGGGCCGCCGAGGCCCTGGGACTGACCCAGCCGGCGGTCAGTGCCCAGATCCGCCAACTCGAACAGGCCCTGGGCCAGCCGCTGTTCCGCTATGCCGGGCGCACCCTGCACATCCTGCCCGCCGCCGATGCCCTGGCCGCTTCGGCGCGGGCCATCTTCGGCCAGGTCGCCCGGCTGCAGATGAGCCTCTCGGACCTCGACGGCACCATCAGCGGCGAACTCAACCTGGCGGCGGTGTCCACCGCCCAGTACGTGGTGCCGCACCTGCTGGCCCGCTTCCGCGCCCACTACCCCAACGTGCAGATCCGCCTGCGGGTATGCAATCGCGCCCAGGCACTCGAGCGCCTCGCCGAGCAGCGCGACGACCTGGTGATCATGGCCCGAGTGCCCCGGGACGAGGACCTGGTGTTCATGCCGATCCTCGACAACGAGATGATTCCGGTGGTCTGGCCGGGACACCCCCTGCTGGCGGCCCACCGGCCGACCCTGGAAGACCTGGCCCGTCACTACCTGCTGATGCGCGAACCCGGCTCCGGCGTACGGGGCGCCCTGGAAGAACTCGCCGCCGAGCAGGACGTGGCGCTGTCCCATGCCATCGAGATGGGCACCAACGAGGCGGTCAAGCAGGGCGTCATGGCCCAGCTCGGGGTCGCGGTGCTGCCGCGCCTGGCGGTGCGCCTGGAACTCGAGGCCGGGCTGCTTTCGCGCCTCGACCTGCCGGGCTTTCCGCTGCGCCACTCCTGGTGCACCGTCTATCACCGGGAGCGCTTCCCCACCCCGGTGACCGAGCTGTTCCTGCGCTTCGTGCGCGATCACCTCAACGAGCTGCAGGCCCACTTCAGTGCCGACCCCGCCCCGCTGCCCAGCCACGATGTGGCCTGCCTGCCCGAGGCCGCGAACTGAGCGCCTGTCCAGCCAGGCCGCGAATATGGTAACTTAGCGCGCCAAGACCGATACACGCCACGCCTGTCGCCGGCCGTCCCCCGCTTGCCGTCACCGGACGACGCACACGCCTGGCGACCCGACGCCGAGTGGAGAGGCTTCCAGCTGATGAGCAACAACACCTCCAAGCATGTGTCCAGCGGTGAGAAATATCGCAACGAACACGGCGCGACCGCCATCAAGGATGGCATGAAGCAGCGCCAGCAGACCGAAGAGAGCCCGGCCCTCGGCCGCAAGCCGAAGTGGCTGCGGGCCCAGATCCCCGGCGGCGAGCGCTTCGATGCCGTGAAGAAGAACGTCGCCCAGCACCGGTTGAGCACCGTCTGCGCCGAATCCCACTGCCCCAACATGGGCGAGTGCTGGAGCAACGGCACCGCCACCATCATGCTGATGGGCTCGGTGTGCACCCGGGCCTGCCGCTTCTGTGCGGTGGACACAGGCAACCCCAAGGGCTGGCTGGATGCCGAGGAGCCGGAGAATACCGCCAAATCCGTGGAACTCATGGGCCTGCGCTACATCGTGCTGACCTCGGTAGACCGTGACGACCTGCCCGACGGCGGCGCCGGCCACTATGCCGACTGCATCCGCGCCATCAAGGCCCGCACCCCCGAGGTCGCGGTAGAGGCCCTGACCCCCGACTTCGACGGGGCGCCGAGAGCCATCGAGCGGGTCGTCGATTCCGGCCTCGAGGTCTTTGCCCAGAACGTCGAGACCGTCGAGCGCCTGACCCGGCGGGTCCGCGACCCCCGCGCCGGCTATCGCAAGACCCTCGAGGTGCTGGCCCACGCCAAGCGCCATCGCCCGGACGTCATCACCAAGACCAGCCTGATGCTGGGGCTGGGCGAGACCGACGACGAGATTCTCCAGACCTTCGACGACCTGCGCGCCATCGGAGTCGACATCGTCACCCTCGGCCAGTACCTGCGCCCGACCCGCAACCACCTGCCGGTGGAACGCTGGGTCACCCCGGAAGAGTTCGAGCGCTATCGCCAGCAGGGCCTGGAGAAGGGCTTCATGGAGGTGCCGTCCGGCCCCCTGGTACGCTCCAGCTATCGAGCCGACCGGGTGTTCGAGAACAACAACCTGGGCCTGGAACTGGCCTCCCCCGCCGAGGTACCGGGCCAGCCGACCGACGACCCCAACCTCATCCCCGCGCGCAATGTGAGCTGACGCGGACAGGTTCGAGGTTCGAGCAGAAAAGCAAACGCAAGCATTTATCCCCATGCTAGCCACGGATCGGCGAGGCATAAAAAAATCCCGAGGCACTGGCCTCGGGATTTTTGTTCGGGGTCGCCCCCTACCTTTGTGTTGCTGCGTCGACCAGCTCTCTTCCCAACTCACGGGCCAGGCAGGCGGCCAGCGCCTCGGCGACCGTGTCCACGCCCGGCGAGGCTGGCGCCACATCGACCAGCCGCGTCATGGCCATGCCGGCATAGCCGCAGGGATTGATGCGGGCGAAGGGCGAGAGGTCGCCGTCGACGTTCAGGGCAATGCCATGAAAGCTCGCCCCGCGCCGGATACGCAGGCCCAGGGAGGCGATCTTGGCCTCGCCCACATAGACACCGGGCGCATCCGGCCGGGCATGAGCCTCGACCCCGTAGTCGGCGAGCAGGGCGATGGTCGCGTTCTCCAGGGCACTCACCAAGTCGCGCACGCCCAGCCGGGCGCGGCGCACGTCGAGCAGTGGATAGAGCACCACCTGGCCCGGCCCGTGGTAGGTCACCTGCCCGCCGCGGTCGGTCTGCACGACGGGAATGTCACCGGGCATCAGCAGGTGCTCGGGCTTGCCGGCCTGCCCTTGGGTGAACACCGGGTCATGCTCGACCAGCCACAGCTGATCGGGGGTCGCGGGGTCGCGGCCGTCGGTGAGATCGCGCATGGCCCGCCACACCGGCTCGTAGGGGCGGCGGCCCAGGCGATACACCTGCAGCGGCTCCACCTCAGACCACCATGTGCACGCGCCCGCTGGCCTTGAGCTCGGTGAACAGCGCCTTCAGCTGCACCTCGCCGGTGGCCCGCAGGGTCAGCCGCACGGACTGGAAGCGGCCATTGCGACTCGGCACCACCTGGATGCACTGCGCATCGAAGTCGGGTGCGTGGCGCGTGACCACCTGGCATACCATGGCGGCAAAGTCCTCGGCGGCATCGCCCACGACCTTGATCGGATAATCGCAGGGAAAGGTGATCTTCGGCGACTTGCCGGCACGACGGCCGGTGGACGGCTGGCGAAGATCACGCAGAGTCTTGTCGTTCATCCCTCACCCATCTGGAAGAATACCCGACCATTCTACTCAACCCGCGCCCTGCCACCAAGGGCGCGGGTAGGCGCCGGCCCGGCTCAGTCGAAGAAACCGCCCAGCAGGTTGGTGAAGAAGCGCTGCACCTTGTCGAACAGGCGCTTGAAGAAACCGCCCTCCTCGATGGCCTCCAGGGCCAGCAGCGGCCGCTCGCCGACTACCTCGTCGCCGAGCCGCACCTCCATCTGCCCGACCGTCTCGCCGGCGGCGATGGGCGCGGTGAGGTCCGCCTGGAGGTCGAGCTTGGCGGTGAGTTCCTGATTGCGGTCGCGGGGCACCGTCATGAAGACATTGCTGTCGACCCCGACACGCAGCTCGTTCTTGTCACCGCCCCAGACGCGCGGCGTGTTGAGCACGGCGCCCTGATCATACAGCTTGAGGGTCTCGTAGTAGCGGAACCCGTAGCTGAGCAGCTTCTGGGTCTCCTGGGCGCGAGCCTCCTCGGAGGCGGTGCCCATGACCACCGAGATCAAGCGCATGTCGTCGCGCTCGGCGGAGGACACCAGGCAGTAGCCAGCCTCCTCGGTCCAGCCGGTCTTCAGGCCGTCGACGCTGGCATCCCGCCACAGCAGGCGGTTGCGGTTGGGCTGCTCGATTCCACTGTAGGTGAACTGCTTCTGGCGGTAGATGCGGTAATGCTGGGGATAGTCGTTGATGATGTGCTGGGCCAGCAGCGACAGGTCGCGGGCCGAGGAGTAGTGGTTCTCGTCGGGCAGCCCGGTCGGGTTGACGAAGTGGGTATTGGTCATTCCCAGCCGTGCAGCGTGCTGGTTCATGATATCGGCGAAGGGTTCGGTGCCCCCGGCCAGGTACTCGGCCATGGCCACGCTGGCGTCGTTACCGGAGACGATGACGATGCCATGCAGCAGCTCGCTGACCGGCACCTGCTCGCCGACCTCGATGAACATCTTCGAGCCACCGGTCCGCCAGGCCTTCTCGCTGACCGGCACCAGGTCATCGGGGGCGATATTGCCGCTGTTCAGCTCACGCTCCACCAGGTAGGCGGTCATCAGCTTGGTCAGGCTGGCCGGCGGCAGGCGCTCGTCCGGGTTGTGCTGGGCTAGCACGCGGCCGCTGTCGGCGTCCATCAGGATCCAGGAAGTCGCGGCCAGCCGCGGTGGTGCCGGAATCATGGTCTGGGGCTGCGGTGGCTGCTGGGGCTGCGGCGTCTGGGCCAGCAGCGGCGACGCCACCAGCGACAGGCAGGCCAACAGGACCGGCACGAGCCGGCGGAAACGGAACGAACGCAGGACTTTCATGGATGGTGGTCTCTTCGGGTGCATCAGGGTGATCGATGGACGATGACGGGACGCCGAGCTCACTCGGCACCGTCGACGACAAAGGCCTTGTCGAAACCGGCGCGGCGCAGCTCGCCACGCAGCGGATCGAGCTGGGCCGAGTTCTCGAGGGGGCCGACCTGGACACGGTGCATGCCCGCCGCGCTGGCTACGCGCACCGGGCGATCCAGCGAGGCCTGGAGCCTGACCTTGAGGGCGCGAGCATTATCCGCCGAGCCCAGGGCGGCCACCTGCAGGTAGATCGGGCGGTGCCCCGCGGGGCCACCGTCCGCGGGATCTTGGGGCGCGGCGGGCCCGCCCGCCCCGCTGGCCGCGTTCACCGCGCCGCTGGCCGCTCCCTGCCCGGCCTCGGTGGAGCGGGCCTCGGGGGCGCTCGGTACGGTGGCAGCCGTCGCCGGCTGGTCGCGGCTGGCCGCGGCGTCGCCGCGCCGGGCCTGCCAGTCGCGGGCGTCGATGGCCTCGACCCGTACCCGGCCGGTGCCACGATCGAGGATGTCCAGTCGTGCCGCGGCGGCATAGGACAGGTCGATCTCCCGCTCGCTGTGGAAGGGCCCGCGATCGTTGACCCGCACGATCACCGAGCGGTTGTTGTCCAGGTTGGTGACCCGTGCATAGGTGGGCAGCGGCAGCGAGCGATGGGCGGCGCTCATCTTGTACATGTCGTAGATCTCGCCGTTGGAGGTCGCGTAGCCGTGGAACTTCTTGCCGTACCAGGAGGCGGTGCCCCGCCGCTCGTAGCCACTGGCATCGGGCAGCACGTGATAGGTCTTGCCCCACACCTCGTAGCTGGCCCGATTGCCCGCCCGGGAGGGTGCCTCCACCCGCGGTACCGCATCGGGCACCTGGCTGACGTCCGGCGGCTCCTCGGGATAGGCGTCGCTGCTCATGGCGTAGCGCTCGCCGTCGCCGGCAATCCCCGGCGCCCCGGCGGCACCCCCGACGTCGGCGGGACGGCTGCCGCCGCCCCCGGCACAGCCGCCGAGCCACAGGGCCGCGAGCGCGACCAGCCACCAGGCTTTCATTGGCTCCCCTCCCGATCGGCGGCGGTCGACTCGAACCAGCCGGGGGCGCGGCCCCGGGCCTCGGCGATCGCCTCGGCGAGTTCGGTCACCGCCATGGCATAGAGGTAGCTGTGGTTGTAGCGGGTGATCACGTAGAAGTTGTCGCGGCCCAGCCGGTAACGAGTCGTGCCGTCGACCATGGCCAGTGCCAGGGGCACCACGCGGGTCTCGGCGGCCAGCGTGTCCCGGGGCGTGATGCCCCGCTCGCGCAGCTCGGCCACGCTCATCGACGGCGGCTTCGCCTGGTTGAAGGCGATGCCCTCGGGCGGAGTCGCCGGCCCCTCGGCCTCGTGGTAGACGGGAGCGCCGGGCCGCCAGCGATGCTCGGCGAAGTAGTTGGCGATGCTGCCGATGGCATCCACCGGGTCGGTCCAGAGGTTGCGCTGGCCGTCGCCGTCGAAGTCCACCGCATAGGCGCGATAGCTGGTGGGAATGAACTGGGGATAGCCCATGGCACCGGCGTAGGACCCCTCGATGCTGTCCGGCGCGACCTCCTGGCGATAGGCAATCTCCAGGAAGGCGGCCAGCTCGCCGCGGAAGAAGTCACCGCGGCGGGGATGATGGAAGGCCAGGGTGGACAGCGAGTCGAGGACCCGGTGATCGCCGGTCACTTCCCCATAGCGGGTCTCGACGCCGAGGATGGCGGCGATGATCTCCGGTGGCACCCCGTACTCGGCCTGGGCGCGTTCGAAGGCGGCGGGATGGGCCTCGATGAAGGCCGCGCCCTTGGCGATGCGCTCCTCGCCGAGGAAGATATCGCGGTACTCGTGCCAGACCAGGTGGTATTCGGCCGCCTTGGACATGGCATCCAGCACCTCCTGGCGGAAATCCGCCTGTCCCAGTGCCGCCTCGAGCCAGCCGCGGGCCACGCCCCGCTCGGCCACCTCATCCACCAGCGCCCGGACGTCGCCCTGACGCGGGTCGAAGTCCCCCGCCGATACGCCCGCGGCCGCCAGGGCCAGCAGCCCGCCCAGCGCCAGGGCCAGCGTCCTGCGTCCCCGTGAAAGCGTCGTCACCGTCATCCCGTCTCTCCCTGAATCATGTGCCTGCCACCGGGGCGAAAGGGCCTAGCGCGGCAGCAGGCGGCGGTGCGCATGGATGGCCATGAGAATACCGAAACCGGCCAGCAAGGTCACGCTGGAGGTGCCGCCGTAGCTGACCAGCGGCAGGGGCACCCCGACCACCGGCAGGATGCCGCTGACCATTCCCACATTGACGAACACGTAGATGAAGAACGTCAGGATGATGCTCCCCGCCAGCAGGCGCCCGAACGTCTCCTGGGCGGCACCGGCCAGCCACAGGCCCCGGCACACGATCATCAGGTACAGGGCCAGGAAGGCGAGCATGCCCACCAGGCCGAACTCCTCGCCGAGCACGGCGACGATGAAGTCGGTGTGGCGTTCCGGCAGGAACTCCAGCTGGGACTGGGTGCCCTGCAGCCAGCCCTTGCCCCAGAGCCCGCCGCTGCCGATGGCGGTGGTCGACTGGATGATGTTCCAGCCGGCCCCCAGAGGATCGCTCTCGGGGTCGAGGAAGGTCAGTACCCGCTGGCGCTGGTAGTCGTGCATGTTCACCCACAATAGCGGCAGCGCCGAGGCCGCCAGCACCCCGAGCGCGAGGATGACGCGCCAGGACAGCCCCGCCAGCAGGATCACGAAGACCGCGGCCAGGGCCACCAGCAGCGAGGTGCCAAGGTCGGGCTGGCGGGCGATCAGCAGCACCGGGGCGCCGATCAACACGGCGCAGACCGCCAGATCCTGCCAGCCGGGCGGCAGCTCCCGACGACTCAGCCAGGCCGCCACCATCATTGGCACGGCGAGCTTCATCATCTCCGAGGGCTGGAAGCGCACCACCCCGGGGATCACCAGCCAGCGCTGGGCACCCATGCCCATGTCGCCCATGACCTCCACCGCCACCAGCATGGCCATGCCCGCCAGGTAGGCCGGCAGGGCCCAGCGCAGCAGGGTCGCGGGTGTGAACTGGGCGATGATCACCATCCCCGTCAGCGCGACCCCGAAGCGCACGGCCTGGGCGATCACCACGTCGAGCCGCTGGCCACTGGCGCTGTAGAGCACCACCAGACCGGAAAGCATCAGCAGCAGCAGCATGCCCAGCAGCCACGGATCCAGGTGGATGCGCTCCCAGAGGCTGCGCCGTCGCGACATGCCGCTCTGGGGGGGCTTGACGGGCCGCCCCCGCAACCCCCGAGTCAGCTCAGCCATCGCCATCTCAGCCATCCTCCGTAACGAAATCGTCGGGGGGCTCGCCCTCGCCGACCGGGGCCTTCCCGGCCTGGCGATCGAGCAGCCAGAAGTCGGCCATCTGACGGGCCAGGCCCGCGGCATGACTGCTGCCACCGCCGGCATTCTCGACGATCACCGAGATGGCGATCTGCGGATCCTCCACCGGCGCGAAGGCCATGAAGAGGGCATGGTCGCGCAGCCGCTCCTTGAGCTCCGCGGCGTTGTAGCGCTGATCCTGCCCCAGCGAGAACACCTGGGCGGTACCGGACTTGCCGGCCATGCGGTAGTCAAGGCCCACCCCCGAGCGCCGGGCGGTACCCTCACGCCCCGAGAGCACCTTCTCCATTCCCGCATAGACGCGATCCCACCAGGCCTCGTTGGCCAACTCCACGTCGGGGGGCGTCTCCGGCAGCGCGGTGGGCACCGGCTCGCCGCCGACTTCCAGGGCCAGGCGCGGTTGCACCCAGTCGCCGCGATTGGCCAACACCGCCGTGGCGGTGGCGAGCTGCAGGGGGGTGATCTGCAGGTAGCCCTGGCCGATGCCCACCGACAGCGTCTCGCCGGGATACCAGGGCTGGTTGTAGCGCGCCTTCTTCCAGTCGCGGGACGGCAGCAGCGCCCGGCTTTCGCCGGCGACGTCGGCGGCGACCCGCTGGCCGAAGCCGAACTGTGCCAGGCTGTCGTGTATGCGGTCGATGCCCAGCTCATGGGCCAGCGAGTAGAAGTAGGTGTTGTTGGAGACGGCCAGGGCCCGCTCCAGGTCCACCCGGCCATGCCCCCAGCGCAGCCAGTTGCGATAACGACGATCGTCGTTGGGCAGCTGATAGTAGCCGGGATCGTAGATGGTCGTGTCGGGGGTGATCACGCCCTCCTTGAGCCCGGTGATGGCCATGAACGGCTTGATCGTCGACCCCGCCGGGTAGCTGCCACGGATCGCGCGGTTGAACAGCGGCAGGTCGAGGTCCTGCTGCAGGGCCCGATAGGACGCCACATCGATGCCGGTGACGAACTGGTTGCTGTCGAAGCCAGGCACCGAGGCCATGGCCAGGATCTCGCCGCTCTGGGGGGCAACGGCCACGATGGCCCCACGGCGACCGTCGAGCAGGTCGACGGCCAGCTGCTGGAGCGACTTGTCGAGGGTCAGGGTGAGGGTCTCGCCGGGCACCGGATCGGTGCGGCCCAGCTCCCGCAGCACTCGCCCCCGGGCATTGGTCTCGACCTTGCGCAGCCCCGCCTGGCCGTGCAGCTGCTCCTCGTAGAAGCGCTCGACCCCGGTCTTGCCGATGAAATGGGTCCCGGCATAGTCGCCGGTGTCGAGGCGCTTGAGCTCCTCGGCATTGATGCGCCCGACATAGCCCAGCACATGGGACATGTCCTCGGCATCGGGATAGTAGCGCAGCAGCTGGGCCTCGACCTCCACCCCCGGCAGGCGGTGGCGGTTCACCGCCAACCGAGCGATCTGCGCCTCGTCGAGATCGCTCATCAGCAGCGCCGGCTGGAAGGGGCGCTGGCGCTGGCGCGAACGCTGGCGAAAGGCCTCGACCTCCTCCTCGGGCAACTCGAGCAGCTCGACCAGCAACGACAGCGTGGCATCCAGGTCATCGACCCGCTCGCGCACCAGGGTCAGGTTGTAGGTGGGACGATTCTCGGCCAGCAGGACCCCGTTGCGATCGTAGATCAAGCCACGGGTGGGCGGCAGCGGCTCGACCCTGACCCGGTTCTTCTCCGAGCGGGTGCTGTAGACCTCGTGCTGCACGACCTGCAGGTAGAAGAGCCGGCCGCTGAGCAGGCCCGTCAGGATGATCACCACCAGAACCGCCAGCAGCGCCCGCCAGCGGAAGACGCGCAGCTCCTGTTCGGTGTTCTTCAGGGTGTCGCGTTGCTGACGCATGCGGGACGATATCCTTGAGGACGCTAGAGCCGTTCAGCGGTGGTAGGGATGACCGACCATCAGGGTCCAGGCACGGTAGAGCTGCTCGGCGAGCAGGATGCGCACCAGCGGGTGAGGCAGGGTCAGGGGGGATAACGACCAGCGCTGGTCGGCGGCCGCCGACAGCGCCGGGTCCAGGCCGTCGGGACCGCCGACCAGCAGGGCCACGTCGCGGCCGTCGAGTCGCCAGCTCTCGGCCTGGCGCGCCAGCTGCTCGGTGCTCCAGGCCTTGCCACCGACCTCCAGGGCCACCAGGTGCTCGCCCCCCCGCAGGCGGGCGCGGAGGCGCTCGGCCTCCAGGGCCACCGCGCGGCGCGTGTCGGCGTTCTTGCCCCGCGGCCCCGGGGCAACCTCCTCGAGCTCGAGGGCGAAGTCCCGGGGCAAGCGCTTGCGGTACTCCTCGACGCCACGGGTCACCCAGTCGGGCATCTTGGTGCCCACCGCCAGCAGGCGCACCCTCATGAGGTGCCGTGCGCCTCTTCCTCCAGGGCGACCCCGTCGCTGGGCAGGTCTGCCCAGAGGCGTTCGAGGTCATAGAGCTCGCGGGTTTCGGGCAGCATGATGTGGACCACCACGTCGCCAAGGTCTACCAGCACCCAGTCGGCGCCGCTCTCGCCCTCGACCCCGAGCGGTGGCATCCCCCGCTCCTTGGCGGCCTGGATCACCTTGTCGGAAAGTGCTGCCAGGTGGCGGCTGGACGTACCGCTGGCCACCACCATCAGTTCGGTCACGCTGGTCAGCCGGGACACGTCCAGGACCGCGATGTCCCTGGCCTTGAGTTCCTCCAGCGCGTCTACCACCAGAGTCTTGAGTGCGTCGATGTGCATACCCTTTTTATCAGCCCCTCTCAGCGACAAATCGTCATGCCTACATTGTACCGACTTGAGCGCGAGGTGGCAGTGCCTAGTGGCGATACAGTCCCCGGGTAAGCAGGTGCGCCTCCACGGCCTCGGGCAGCAGGTAGCGCACGCTGGCACCGGTGGCCAGGCGATGGCGCACCTCGGTGGCGGAAATCGCCATCCGCGAGGGCAGCGAGAGGCGCAGCAGCCCTCCCGCGGGAGCGGCCATCAGTGCCGCCGTCGACGCGACCTCGCGATTCCCGATCAGCGCTGTCAGCGACGCCGGCAGACGCGCTTGATGGTCGGGACGCTCGATCACCACCACGTGGGCCAGCGCGAAGAGCCGCTCCGGCGCATGCCAGTCGGCCAGGCGCAGGAAGGCATCATGCCCCAGGGCCATCACCAGCCGGGCCTCGCGGCCGTACTCCTCGCGCAGCTCGGCCAGGGTGTCGGCGCTGTAGGAGGGACCCTCGCGATCGAGCTCCCGGGAGTCGGCGACCAGGCCCGGGGTGTCACCGATCCCCAGGCGCAACAGGGTCAGGCGCTCCTCGGGGGTCACCCGGGGCGTGTCGCGCAGCGGCGGCGAGGCCGCCGGCACCATGTGCACGCGATCGAGACCCAGCGCCTCGTGAAGCTCGACGGCACTGCGCAGGTGGCCCAGGTGGACCGGGTCGAAGGTGCCGCCCAGCATGGCGACCCGGGGCGGCGGCGCCGGCACGCTCACTGCCGGACCTGGCCGTCGCCGAGCACCACGTACTTGCGGGTGGTCAGCCCCTCGAGACCCACCGGCCCGCGGGCATGCAGGCGATCGGTGGAGATGCCGATCTCCGCGCCCAGCCCGTACTCGAAGCCGTCGGCGAAGCGCGTGGAGGCATTGACCATCACCGAGCTGGAGTCCACCTCGGCCAGGAAGCGACGGGCCAGGGTATAGCTTTCGGTGACGATGGCGTCGGTATGCCGCGAGCTGTAGCGCTCGATGTGCGCCATGGCCGCGTCGATGCCGTCGACGACACGGATCGCCAGCACCGGCGCCAGGTACTCGGCCGCCCAGTCGTCCTCGGTGGCCACGGCGATGGTGTCGAGGACCGCCCGGGTGCGCTCGCAGCCGCGCAGCTCGACGCCGTGCTCGTCGTAGGCGGCCGCCAGGCGCGGCAGCAGCGCCTCGGCCAGGGGCGCATCCACCAGCAGCGTCTCCATGGTGTTGCAGGTGCCGTAGCGCTGGGTCTTGGCGTTGACGGCGATGGCCAGCGCCTTCTGCGGATCCGCGGTGGCATCCAGGTAGACATGGCAGACGCCGTCGAGGTGCTTGATCACCGGCACGCTGGCCTCCCGGGTGATGCGCTCGATCAGCGACTTGCCGCCCCGGGGGATGATCACGTCGACGAACTCGGGCATGGTGATCATCCTGCCCACGGCCGCCCGGTCGGTCGTGGCCACTACCTGGACGGCACCCTCGGGCAACCCGGCCCGCTCGAGCCCGGCCTGGATGCACGCGGCGATCGCCGCATTGGATTCCCGCGCCTCGGAGCCGCCACGCAGGATACAGGCGTTGCCCGATTTCAGGCACAAGCTGGCCGCTTCCATGGTGACGTTGGGGCGGGATTCGTAGATGATGCCGATCACCCCCAGGGGAACGCGCATCTGGCCGACCTGGATGCCGCTGGGACGCGCGCGCAGGCCGTCGATCTCGCCGACCGGATCCGGCAGGGCCGCCACCTGGCCGAGCCCCTCGATCATGGCATCCAGGCGAGCATCGTCCAGGGCCAGGCGGTCGAGCAGGGCGTCATCCAGGCCGTTGTCCCGTCCCCGCGCCAGGTCGCGGGCGTTGGCGGCCAGCACCTCGGCACGTGCCTCGTCCAGGCGTTCGGCCATGGCCAGCAGTGCAGCGTTCTTGGCGGCAGTCTCGACCCGCCGCATGCGGGTGGTCGCCTCGCGGGCCTGCTGCCCCAGGCGCTGCATGTAGGCGTCGACGTCGCCGACGCCCTCGGCGTGATCGGAGTGGGTGGCGTGAGCTGTCATGCCGTAGAGTGTCTCCTGGATTAAGGGGGCCGCAGCACCGGCGGTCGAGTCGATTCGGGGAAAGGGACCATACTAAGTCACCATGCAGAGCAAGTACAAAATCGGACTCCTGCGGGTCAACCTGGTGACGGCGGCCGGCCTCACCGCCACGCTGGCGGCCAATGCCGGTGGCCTGGCGGATGCCCTGCTGCTGTGGCTGACCACGATCTGGCTGGGCGTCACCGCGACCCAGCTCGAGTTCAGCCATCGTCATCCGGCGACCGTGCCCTGGCAGCTGCTGCCGGGGCTGTTGCTGGCGGCCCTGCTGTGGGTGGCCCCGGAACGCCACCTCACCTGGCTATGGGCCTGGGCGATCCTGCTGATGCTGCCTCAGCCTCGCTGGATGCTGCTGTTCAACACCTTGCTGGCGATCATGAGCTGGGCGCTGCTGCCCGACCTGCTGGGCGCCGAGCAATGGGCACTGGCGGGGTTGTTGCTGGCCGGCATGATGCTGCTGGGGCTGTCTCGCTCGCTGGAGCTGCAGGCTCTGCGCCGGCGCATGCTCGACCGCGCCCGCCTGGTGCCGGGGCTACCGATCTGGCCCGGCCACCAGCTCCACCATGACCTCCAGCGGGAGCGTCGGCGCACCAGCCAGGAGCGGGTGCATGCCGAACTGCTGCTGCTGCGGACATCGCGCTGGCGGTTATGGCCCCTGGCCGAGCGCCTGTGTCGCCTGACCCGACGCTTCGAGCATTGCTACCGGCTCGACCGGCGCACCCTGGGGGTGCTGTTGATCAATCGCGACTCCGAACAGGCCGCCGCCCGTCGCCACCAGCTGCTCGCCGCCATCGAGGAACCGGTCACGGCCCGCGTCGTCGCCCTCCCCCGGCTGGGCTCGCTGGTCCGGGAGCGACGCGCCCTGGCGCATCAGGACACGCCCCTCGAGGTCAAGGAGGTCGCCCACCATGGATGAGCATCGCCCGCACGCCTCGCGGCTCTTCCCCGCCATCCTCGCCGTCGCCACCCTGCTGCTGCTGGGACAGGCCCTGTGGTTCTACCTGATGGGCGACTATGGACGCATCCTGATGCCGGCCCTGCTGTCGCCGGTGATGCTGGTGGCAACCCTGCTGGCGGCGGGGACCCATACCCCCTCCCGGGCATCGGCATACCTGGTGTTGATCTGCGGCTTCCTGCTGACCGCCGTGGAGCTGCCCCGCCAGGCTGGCCTGCCGGCTTTGTGGGTGGGCCTGCCACCGGTCCTGGCCCTGTTGCTGCTGCCGCTGGGGCCGGCCATGCTGCTCAACCTGGCCCTGACACCGATCTGGCTGGCCCTGCTGGGTAACGGTGATCTGGAGCGGGACCTGCTGTTCGTCTACCTGGCCCTGGTGGCGGTGGCCGCCCTGGTGCCCTGGGAGCGGCTCCGCCAGCAGGCGCTGCTGCTCGTCACCGACCCCTGGGAGCGCGAGTGCCGTGCCGTCACCCGTGACAGCCTCCACGAGCGCCTGGCCGGGGAGTTCGAGCGGGCGGAATTTCTCGAGCGCCCCCTGGCGGTGCTGCTGATTCACCTGCCCCAGGTCGACATGGCCGGCGAGCAGTTCGGCGCCAAGGCTCGTGCGGCGCTGCTTCAGGGACTGTGCCGGGGCATCATCAGCCGCTGTCGGGAACATGATGTCCTGGGCCGGGAGGGCGACGCCGTCTTCTGGCTGCTGCTGCCGGACACCACCGAGAGCGGGGCCCTGCTGGTGCGTCATCGCCTCACCCAGGCGCTGAGCCAGATTGTGCTGGTGGAGACCGGCCCCCTGCAGCTGCGTACCCGGCTGGCCTTTCCCCGTCGCGACGAGGCCTGGCCACACTTCGAGCAGCGCCTGCAGGCCATGAGCCATAGCCTGGCCGATGGGTGAACGTCGCCCCGCCGGCTCACGACTACGGAGAGTCACTTGAACCTTGCCGATGCCCTCTACCAGCTGACGCCCTCGCCGCCGCTGCTGATCGCGCTCATCGCCACCATTGCCCTGATCGAATCCCTCGCCCTGGTGGGCCTGCTGGTCCCCGGCGTGGTGCTGATCACCGCCGCCGCCTCCATGGCCGGCCACCAGGAGGTGGCCGTCGGCACGGTGCTGGCCGCCGCCTTTCTCGGCGCCGTGGTCGGCGACGGTCTCAGCTTCTGGATCGGCTACACCCAGCGTGAGCGCGTCACCGGCCTGTGGCCGCTGTCGCGCTATCCGGAATGGCTCGCCCGGGGTGCCCGTTTCTTCCAGCGCCACGGCCCGCTGTCGGTACTGCTGGGACGCTTCGTCGGCCCGGTACGTCCCGTGGTGCCGCTGATCGCCGGCATGATGCACATGCCGCCGCGCACCTTCACCTGGGCGAACATCGGCTCGGCGCTGCTCTGGGCGCCGGCCTATGTGCTGCCGGGCTACCTGCTGGGCCACGCCTGGCAGCGCCTGCCGGGGTTTCCCGAAGCGCTGCGGCCCTGGCTGGTGGGGCTCGGCGTCATGGTGGTGGCGCTGGCGCTGATCTTCTCCTGGCTGCGCCACCAGACCCATCGCCATGGCCTGGTCTACCGGGGACTGGCGCGTCTGTCACGCCGCCACCCTCGCAGCCGACTGGCCTGGCGCCTGCTGGCGCGCCCCCATGACCGGGAGCCGCCGCTGGGCACCTGGCTGCTGCTGGTGGCTTCGCTGACGGCGCTGTCGGCCTGGACCCTGGTGGTGCTGCGTCATGACGGCCCGCTGCCGATGGATACGCACCTGAACGCCGCCATGGCGGCGCTGGCGGTGCCCGGCCTGGCATGGCTGGCCGAACGGATGGCCGAGATCGGCGACCTCTATGGCGTGATCGCCCTGACCCTGCCCTGGGGCCTCTGGTTGCTGTGGCGGAGACACCTGGCAGCCTTCGGCCATATCGCCGCGGGCCTGACCGGCATCGCGCTGCTCAACACCCTGGGCAAGGCGACGATTGGCCGTGCCCGCCCCAGCGTGCCGGATTACCTGGCCGACTCCCTGGCCTATCCCAGCGCCCACACATCCACCGCCGTGGTGGTATTCGGCCTGGCGGCCGCCTTCACGGCACGGGAACTGCCGCTGGGCCGACGCTTCTGGGTCTACTGGGGCGCGATCGCCGTGGTGGTGCCCATGGCGCTATCGCGGCTGGTGATCGGCGTCCACTGGCTGAGCGACCTGATCGGCGGCGCCCTGCTGGGCCTGGTGGTCTGCGCCCTGGTGCAGCTGGCCTGGCAGCGCCATCCCCGCGCGCCCCTGGCTCCCTGCCCCTGGCCACTGCTGGTGGCGGCCTCTTTGGGCCTCACCGCCGCCCGGGTGGTCTGGCTGGGCCCGGCCTAGCCGATCAGCCGAGGGCCAGCCACGCACCGACCCCTACCATCAGGGTGCCGGCAATACGGTTGAGCAGCCGCACGTTACGGCTCCTGCCCAGCAGATGACGCAACGTCTGCCCCCCGGTGGCGTAGGTGACCAGTGCCAGGAACTCGATGGCCAGGATGATGGCGACCAGTCCAGTGAGCTGGCCTTCCAGGGCCCGCGAGGCATCGAGAAAGGGCGGCAGCAGGGCCACGAAGAAGGCCCAGCCCTTGGGGTTGGCCACTGCCGTGACGAACCCCTGGGCGACCAGCTCGCGGCGCCCCGCGGTCACTTGACCATCGAGCGTCTCGGGCACCGCCATGCGCCCCCGGGAGCGCCACATCATCACCCCCAGATAGACCAGATAGGCACCCCCGACCCACTTCAGGACCGCAAAGAGCCCGGGCTGGCGCAGCATCAGCGCCGCCACCCCGGCACCGGCGGCGACGGCCACCAGGCCCACGCCAGCCAATTCGCCGAGCATCATCCATAGGGTTCGGCGCACGCCATGGGTCATGCCCAGCACCATGGCCAGGGTCATGCACATGCCCGGGGTCAGCGAGACAAGCAGGAAGGTCGGCACGAACACCGAGAGCACAGAAAGCGAGATCATGCGGGTGACATCCTTGTCATGGCGGGTCGGCTTGCGCGTCGGCTATGGCGGTCACTCCCCCCAGCGCGGCATCAGGCGATGCTCGATGCCCAGCTGGTTGAGGATGCGCGCGACGATGAAGTCGATGAGGTCATCGAGTGTCTGGGGCTGATGATAGAACCCGGGTGCCGCCGGCAGTACCACGGCGCCGAGACGACTCAGCTCGAGCATGTGCTGCAGGTGGATCGCCGAGAGCGGCGTCTCCCGGGGCACCAGGATCAGCCGGCGGCGTTCCTTGAGGGCCACGTCGGCGGCGCGCTCGATCAGGTTGTTGCTGGCCCCGCAGGCCACTGCCGAGAGGGTGCCGGTGGAACAGGGGCAGATCACCATCGCCGAACTGGCCCCGGAGCCCGAGGCCACCGGGGCCATCCAGTCCTCGCGACCGAAGCAGCGAATCTGCCCGGGCCGCGCCCCGCTGCGCTCGCCGAGTGCCGCGGAGAGGCGCTCGGGGCGAGCCGGCAGCTCGGCCTCCGTCTCGGTGGCGATCACCAGATGAGCGGCCTTGGAGATCATCACCCAGACCTCGTGATCCGTCGCCACCAGAGCATCGATCAGGCGCAGCCCGTATTGGGCCCCCGAAGCGCCGGTGATGGCCACGGTGACAGGCGGACGAAAGGTATCAGCCATGGGCGACCTCCAGGGCGGCCAGCAGCCGCTCGTGGATGCCCCCGAAGCCGCCATTGGACATCACCACGATGCGGTCATGGGGCCTGGCCTCGGCGACCAGGGCGGCGACCAGAGCCTCCAGGTCATCGTACTTCCACCCCGGCACCGGGGCAGCCTCGATCACCGGTGCCAGCGACCAGTCGAGCCCCGCCGGCTGATACCAGTAGGCCGCATCGGCACAGGCCACACTCTCGGCGAGCCGGTCGCGCAGGGTGCCCAGGCGCATGGTATTGGAGCGGGGCTCGATCACCGCCAGCAGCCGCCCCCTGGCGGTGGCGGCCCGCAGGCCCGCCAGGGTCGCGGCGATGGCCGTGGGGTGGTGGGCGAAGTCGTCGATGACCTGGATGCCGGCCACCTCTCCGCGAACCTCCTGGCGTCGCCGGGGCGTCTCGAAGCGGGCCAGGGCGGCACAGCCTCGGGCCAGATCGACGCCGCAGGCGTGGGCGGCGGCCAGCGCCGCCAGGGCGTTGCGCGCGTTGTAGTCGCCGGTCAGCGCCCAGTCGACCACGGCGTCCTCCTCGACCTCGCCCTCCCGGTGGATGACCCGGAAGCGGCTGGCATCCTCGCGTTCCAGGACGAAGCGCCAGGGGCTGTCGGCCGCCTCGCCGATGCGCGACACCGGCGTCCAGCAGCCCTGGGCCAGCACCCGCTCCAGGGCCGGCTCCTTGTCGGCCACCAGCAGGCGCCCCTTACCCGGCACGGTGCGCACCAGGTGGTGGAACTGCCGCTCGATGGCCGCGAGGTCCGGGAAGATATCCGCATGATCGAACTCGAGGTTGCCCAGGATGGCGATCTCGGGCCGGTAGTGGACGAACTTGGAGCGCTTGTCGAAGAAAGCGGTGTCGTACTCGTCGGCCTCCACCACGAAGGGCGCGCCGGGAGCCCCGAGCCGCGCCGAGATGTCAAAGTTGCGGGGCACCCCACCGATCAAGAAGCCCGGCGAGAGGCCCGCCGACTCGAGCAGCCAGGCAGTCAGGCTGGCCGTGGTGGTCTTGCCGTGGGTACCGGCAACGGCGAGGACCCGCCGCCCCGGCAGCACCCGCTCGGCCAGCCACTGGGGCCCGGAGACATAGGGCAGGCCGGCGTCGAGCACGGCCTCGACCTCGGGATTGCCTCGGGACAGGGCATTACCGATGACCACCAGATCCGGCCGTGGCGCAAGATGGTCGGCCGAGAAGCCTTCCATCAGGGCGATCCCGGCCGCCTCGAGCTGGGTGCTCATGGGCGGATAGACGTTGGCATCGGAGCCGCTGACATGATGCCCCTGCTCCCGGGCCAGCAGGGCCAGGCTGCCCATGAAGGTGCCGCAGATGCCGAGAATGTGAAGATGCATGGAGTCTCCGCTTCCGAAAGATCTTACCGGCGGCCCGGCCGGTGGAAAGCGGCAGACTAGCATGGCCCCCGCGCGCCCTCCAGCGGCCCGCCCCGCCCGTCGCGGATCGCCGACAGGATGCAGCCGCAGGGCCGATAGGCTAGAATCTGCGGCCTTGTCCGGACCCGAACCGGAAGCGCCCGACCCGCCTGGCGAGACGGCCACCGCGCGCTTCCCTTGATGCGACCAGCAACAGGATAGCCCCATGGCTCAGCACAACGCCTTCTACGCCCAGTCCGGCGGCGTCACCGCCGTGATCAACGCCAGCGCCTGCGGCGTTATCGAGGCCTGCCGCCGCCACTCCGATCAGATCGGCAAGGTCTATGCCGGCCATAACGGCATCATCGGCGCCCTGACCGAGGACCTGATCGACGTCAGCCGCGAGAGCGATGAGGCCATCGCGGCGCTGCGCCATACTCCGGCCGGTGCCTTCGGCTCCTGCCGCTACAAGCTCAAGGACATCGAGACCCACCGCGCCCAGTACGAGCGCCTGATCGAGGTCTTCAAGGCCCATGACATCCGCTACTTCTTCTACAACGGCGGTGGCGACAGTGCCGACACCTGCCTGAAGGTCTCGCAGCTGTCCGAGAAGCTCGGCTACCCGCTCACTGCCATCCATGTCCCCAAGACCGTGGACAACGACTTGCCGATCACCGACAACTCCCCGGGCTTCGGCAGCGTGGCCAAGTACATCGCGACCTCCACCCTGGAGGCCTCCCTCGATATCGCCTCGATGTGCGCCACCTCCACCAAGGTCTTTGTCCTCGAGGTGATGGGCCGCCACGCCGGCTGGATCGCCGCCGCCGGCGCTCTGGCCGGTGAAGGCGAGGGCGAGCCGCCGCACCTGGTGATCTTCCCCGAGGTCGCCTTCGACCGGGCCGCGGTCATGGCCCGCGTCGAGGAATCCGTCAAGCAGTACGGCTACTGTGTGATCGTGGTCTCCGAGGGCGCCCGCTACGAAGACGGCACCTTCCTGGCCGACTCCGGCAATACCGACGCCTTCGGCCACCGCCAGCTCGGCGGCGTGGCCCCGACGCTGGCCGGCATGGTCAAGCAGGACCTGGGCTACAAGTACCACTGGGCGGTGGCCGACTACCTGCAGCGTGCCGCCCGCCACCTGGCCTCCAAGACTGACGTCGACCAGGCCTACGCGGTGGGCGAGAAGGCCGTGGAACTGGCACTGGCCGGACAGAACGCCCAGATGCCGGCCATCAGACGCACCGGCGATGCGCCCTATGGTTGGACCGTCGAGGCCGCCCCGCTGGCCGAAGTCGCCAACCGCGAGAAG
This sequence comes from Halomonas nitroreducens, assembly GCF_003966155.1. GTDB lineage: Bacteria > Pseudomonadota > Gammaproteobacteria > Pseudomonadales > Halomonadaceae > Halomonas > Halomonas nitroreducens. Next base: position 94,792 of record NZ_RXNS01000005.1, on the reverse strand, counting down.
TTCATGCCCCGCGAATTCATCCGCGAGGACGGTTTCGGCATCACCGAGGCCTGCCGCCGCTACCTGTCGCCGTTGATCCAGGGCGAGGACTTCCCCCCCTTCGTCAACGGCCTGCCCGCCGTCGCGCACCTGGCCAAGCACCGGGTCGAGCGCAAGCTGCCTACCTTCACGCTCTAGGCCGCCTCTTCCCACGATAGGCCGTCGACCGCACCAGCAGGCCCGGGCATACGCCCGGGCCTGTCGCTTGTGGCCGCCCGCTCACTTGAGCAGCCAGGAGAGTACCAGCAGCAGCAGCAGAACCCCCGCCACGCCCTGCCAGAACCGGGCGGGCTCGCCAAGCGTTCCCGAGGCATCGCGCTGCGGCTCGCCGCTCAGGCGCAGGGCGTGGAGGAACTCCGACAGGCGGCGAAAGCGCAGAGCGCGCTGCGGCGACAAGGCGCGGCGCAGCGCGTCATCCAGGGCCGGGGAGATCTCGGGGTTGAGGGTCCGGGCACTGCGGTAGACCATCCGCTCCAGGTCGGTGTGGCGCAGCAGCTCCTTGAGCGGCAGCTCGTAGGGCAGCGCCCCGGTGAGCAGCCAGTAGACGGTGGAGGCCAGCGAGAACTGATCGCTGCGGCGCCCCACCTCGTCGTCCAGGGCATATTCCGGGGCGCTGTGCTCGGTGATACCCACCTGGCGCAGCAGCCCCCGGGAACGGCGGTGGCCGTCCACGTCGCGCAGGTGGCAGGCACTGAAGTCGGCCAGCACCACCTGGCCGTGGGGATCGATCAGCACGTTGTCGGGATGCACCCGCTGGTGGAGCAGGTCACGGTGATGCAGTGCCTGGATGGCCTTGCCCAGCTGGATCGCGATATCGAGTCGCTGGTCGAGACCGGCCTGGGGGTGGTGACGCACCCACTCGGTGAGCGTCTCGCCCTCGACGTAGGCCATCAGGTAATAGAGGAAGCGCCGCGGCCGGGACGGCTCCATCACCCGCACCACGAAGGGCGAATGCACCCGCTCCACCACCCACTGCTGGAGCAGGAAGTGCTCGAGGTAGGCGTTGCGATTGGAGAGTTCAGGGCTCGGGGCCTTCATGACCAGATCGCGTTCGGTCCGCACGTCGCGGACGCGATAGACCCGGGACTGGGCGGTGCGGGACAGCACCTCGCGCACCTCGAGGCCGTCGAGCCGCTCGCCCACGGCCAGTTCCGGGGGGATCGGCAGATCGCCGTAGACCTTGCCGGGGTAATCCTGCTCCTCCTCGGGCAGGGCATCGATGCGCACCAGCTGGAAGCAGAACTGGTCGCTGCCGTAGCCTCGCTCCTGGGCCCGCTCCCGGGCGGTCTGCGCCAACCGCTCGCAGGCGGCGTCCAGGTCGCTGGCATCCTCGCGGATCAGCCGTACGTAGTCCGACGGCATCAGGGTGCCCTGCACGCCCTGGGTGGTGAACAGGAAGATATCGCCCTGCTTGAGGGGCAGCCGGGCATACTCGATGTCGAGCCCGGCATCCATGCCGAGAGCACGGGACGGGTAGCGATAGCCACCGAGGTCGGTCACGTGGTCCCGGGACAACTGCTCGAACTCGGCGCCACGCAGCCGGAACACCAGGGTGTCACCGATGTGGAACAGGTGCGCCTCGCGCCCCCGAAAGATCATGGTCGAAATGGAACTGACGAAACCGCCGTCACTGACCTGGCGGCTCTGGCCGAAACACCAGCCGTTCAGCGCACGCAGCACCCGAGTGGCCGAGGTCTTCACGTCCCAGTGATCAGGCGTCGAAAAGTAGTCGGCCAAAAACCCCCGCACACTGATGTCACCGGCCTGCTTGGCCAGGGGGTTGCGAGAGGTGGAGTCACTGATCAGGGCGCAGGCGCCCTTCGCCGTCAGCAGCGGCCCCTCGGGCAGGCGCACGGACATGGAGCTGCGATGCCGGCGGCGCTCCGGTGCCACGAAGGCCTGGCCGTAACTCAGTGACAATTGTGCGGGTGCCAAGAACAGTCTCCTTGCGGTCGCGCGTCTCGCCGGCGGGCCGGCCCTTCCATCGGTGGCTCATGATACACCGCTGTCGCTACCACTGGCTCGTCCACCAAAGCCGTAGTGGCCTCCGCCCGCCTCGACACCTATGTCGGATTGGTAATCACCGACATGGCTTCGTATAATTCGCCGGATTTTTCTCCACTCGACTCGGCCATCCGCCAAGAAGGACGCGATCATGAACTTCGACAACATCCCCGCCGGCAAGGACCTGCCCAACGACATCTATGTGGCGATCGAGATCCCGGCCAACCACGCGCCGGTGAAGTACGAGATCGACAAGGACATGGGAGCGCTGCTGGTCGACCGCTTCATGGCCACGCCGATGTTCTACCCGGCCAACTACGGTTTCATCCCGCACACCCTCGCCGACGATGGCGACCCCCTCGACGCCCTGGTCGTGACCCCCTACCCGGTCGAGCCGGGCAGCATCATCCGGGCGCGCCCGGTCGGCATCCTCAACATGACCGACGAGGCCGGCGAGGACGCCAAGCTGGTGTGCGTGCCGCATCCCAAGCTGTCCAGCCTGTATGACGACATCCAGGAGGTCACCGACCTGCCCGAGCTGCTGCGCCAGCAGATCGCCCATTTCTTCGAGAACTACAAGGACCTCGAGAAGGGTAAGTGGGTCAAGGTGGAGTCCTGGGAAGGCGTCGAGGCTGCCCGCAAGGCCATCGAGAAATCCGCGGCCGCCTACGAGAAGGCCTGATCCCCGGCGACTCGACCGCACTCTCAGACGACGGGCCGCCCTCGGGCGGCCCGTCGCCGTTTAACGGATCAGTGTGCCGTCTCGCTCTCCGCGACCGGCTCGGCGCTTCCGGCAGGCGCCTTTGTCGGCGAACCGGCGGCCTCGTCCGCCGGCTCTGCCGCAGCCTCCGCGGCCGATTCGTCGCCCCCGGCAGGCGCTTCCGCCGCCGAGCCGGCGGCACCCGCGGCCTCGTCGGCCGATCCCGCCGCAGACTCCGCGGCCGCTTCGCCGCCCCCGGCAGGCGCCTCCGTCACCGAACCGGCGGTCACCGGCACGGCCTGCTCGAGCGTCCTGGCAAGTTCGCGGGTCAGGTCCCGGGCCCGCACCACATGATTGGCCATCACCAGGGAATGATTGGCGAAGATGCCGAAGCCGGAGCCGTTGAGCACCACCGGGCTCCACAGCCGCCGTTGGCTACGCTCGAGCTCGGCGACCAGCATCTCCCAGCGCCCCGTCAGGCCGGCGGCCTCCAGCACGTCGGCCTGGTCATGGCGCACCGCCTCGAGCAGGTGAAGCAGCGCCCAGGCCTGCCCCCGGGCCTCGAAGAAGACGTTGTCCACCCGATACCATGGCGTCTCGCGGGGCAGCCCCTCGGCCTCGATATCCAGGTCGGCCAGGGCCGCAGGACGAGCGACGCTCGCCGAGAGACGACTTCCCAGGTCATCGAGGCCCGCGGCCACCCCGGCCAGCCAGGGCGCCAGGCCTTGCCCGCCTTCGGCGAAGGCGGCCTCGCCGCCCTCCCCCACGCGCTCGAGGTAGGCGCCGAGGCCGCTCAGCGCCTGCTCGAGGCGGTGCTCGGTGGAGGGGTAGAACCAGTCGCGGCTGTCACCCTGCAGGTGCGTCTCGACCCGCTCGAGCTCACCCGCCTCGCCCTGGGCCATGGCCGGCAGGGCGCGTGCGAGGCGACGACTCTGGCTGAGCACGCCCAGCTCCCAGGCCGGCATGTTGTCGAGCCAAAGCCCCGGCGGGGCGATGTCGTTGCGCAGATAGCCGCCGGGCTTGTCGAGGAGCGTCTCGACCACCGCTCTAAGGCCGGCCGTGGTCACCGCCCCCCGGGCCGCCGGGGTCGCCTCGCGCTGCTCGGCCACGGCAGGCTCCAGGGCAAAGGGGGCCGGCGTGCGGCTCCACCAGATTCCCAGCCCCATCGCCACCAGCAGATAGATGACCAGTACCGCCAGAAGCGGCTTCCAGATCCAGCCATACTGCGGGCGCTCCAGCGCCTCGACCTTGCTGCGGCGCCTGTCGGCCGCCTTTCGCGTCAAAGCCATGTCCTTGTTTCCCTAGCTGCTGATGAGTCGCGGGCGCGACGATTCGGCGCGGCCTCGCGGGAAGGCGGTCATCCACAACCCCCGGCCGCTGCGATATCCTAGCATCTGATCATAGCGGTGCCCCCTGCGGAACCCCAGGACACTGCATGAGTCACAAGCCCGCCATCGCCGTTCGGATGAAGGAAGTCCCGTGATCAACGCCCGTCGCCTCGCCGCCGCCTTGCTCCTGTTGCTGATGCCCCTGGCCACCCAGGCTCAGTGGTTTGCCGACAGCGACGAGGCGGAGTTTTTGCCGGTCATGGAGGCCTTCGAGCCCCAGGCCTGGCATGACGGCGAGACGCTCAGGATCGGCATCGATAACGCCGAGGGCTATTACCTCTATCGCCACCGCTTCAGCGTGGAATCCCTCGAGGAAGGTGTCCGCCTGGGCGAGCCCCGACTGCCGCCCGGCGAGGCCAAGACCGACGAGTTCCTCGGCGACGTCAACGTCTTCTATGACCGGGTGGTGTTCGAGGTCCCCCTGACCACGCCCGTGGCGGGCCCCCTGGAGGTGGCCCTGACCTTCCAGGGCTGCGCCGATGCCGGGCTCTGCTACCCGCCGGAGCAGGTGACCCTGCAGGCCCCACAGGGACCGGCGCCCACGGCCTTCGTCGACGCCATCGGGGAGAACGCACCAGGCACTGCCGCCGTGGAGGGCAATTCGGCAGCGGCGGTCGCCGTACCCGCTGTGCCCCGCAGCGAGGACGGCCATTTCCGCGCCCTGATCCGCGATGCCAGCCTGCCGCTGGTGTTGGGGCTGTTCTTCCTCGCCGGCCTGGGGCTGACCTTCACGCCCTGCGTGCTGCCCATGGTGCCGATCCTCTCCTCGATCATCGTCGGCCAGCACCCCAGCCGATACCGAGCCCTCGCCCTCTCGGCCAGCTACGTCGCCGGCATGGCGCTCACCTATGCTGGCGTCGGGATGCTGATGGGAGTCTTCGGTGCCGGCCTGAACCTCCAGGCCCGCCTGCAATCCGCACCGGTGCTGATCACCTTCGCCGTGCTCTTCGCGCTGTTCGCCCTGGCCATGTTCGGCGCCATCGACCTGCGCCTCTCGCCGCGCCTGGCCGGGCGCATCGATGCCCTCCAGGCGCGCGCCCAGCAGAGCGGCCCGGCCGGCCTGGCCCTGGCCGGCGCTCTGTCGGTGCTGGTGGTCTCCCCCTGCGTCTCGGCGCCGCTGGCCGGGGCCCTGGTGTTCATCTCCTCCACCGGCGATGCTCTGATGGGCGGCACCGCCCTGCTTGCTTTGGCGCTCGGCATGGGGGTCCCGCTGCTGCTGGTGGGGACCTTCGGCACCACCCTGCTGCCGCCAACCGGCGCCTGGATGAACGGCGTCAAGGTCGCCTTCGGCATTCTGCTGCTGGGCATCAGCGTGTGGCTGGTCGAGCGCCTGCTGCCGCCGCCGGTCACCCTGCTGCTGTGGGCGGCGCTCGCCGTGGGCACCGCGCTGGCCCTGGGTGCCCTGAGCCTGCAACAGGCCCAGGGCTGGCCGCGGGTCCGCCAGGCCGCCGGCATCCTGCTGCTGGTCTGGGGGGTGACCCTGGTGATCGGCGCCTCCCGGGGCGCCCATGACCCCTTGCGCCCATTGGCGGCGATGCCGGCCGCCGCTCCCGCGGCGCCCGGAACCGAGGCCGGCACGCCGGCAAGCAATGTCACCGTGGTCGAGAGCCTTGCTGCGCTGGAGACGGCGCTGGCCGACGACCCGCGTCCCGCCCTGGTCAATGTCACGGCCGACTGGTGCATCTCCTGCAAGATCATGGAGCGCGAGGTCTTTCCGGCACCGCCGGTGGTCGCGGCGCTGTCGGACTTCCGCCGCATCGACGTGGACGTCACCGACACCGATGCCGAGAGTCGCGCCCTGCTCGACCACTTCGCCCTGTTCGGGCCGCCGAGCCTGCTATTCTTCGACGGCGACCGGGAGTTGCGCGAGGCCCGGGTCCAGGGCGAGGTCGACGCAGCCGGCCTGGCCAGCCATCTCGAGAGTGTCCGCGACTGGCTGACGGGCCGCCGCAGCTGAGCGCCCGGCCGGCCGTAGCGGCCACCGGCGAACGCCGTTCGAACCCCGCTGGACATCGCCGACGATTTTCGGCAAACTCCGCCGACAACGCTATTCAAGGCCGATAGAGGCGCCAAGAGTCGACATCTTGCCGCGATCTATTGCAAGTTGGCCCCGGTTGACAGCGCCGGGGCGACCCCCGAATCCACCCGAGCGAGACATCGTCATGGACATCCGCAAGGTCAAGAAACTGATCGAGCTGCTGGAAGAGTCGAATATCAGCGAGATCGAGATCCAGGAAGGCGAAGAATCGGTGCGCATCAGCCGTCACCCGAACGGCAGCGCCTACCCCCAACCCCAGGCCCCCGCCTGGCCGGCACCGGCCCAGCCAGCCCCCGCCGCGCCTCAGCCGGCGGCCTCGGCCGAGCCCCCGGCCGAGGAAGGCCCCGGCTACCAGGGCCAGGCCGTGCTGTCGCCCATGGTGGGCACCTTCTACCGTTCGCCCGCCCCGGGCGCCAAGGCCTTCGTCGAGATCGGCCAGAGCGTCAAGAAGGGCGAGACCGTGTGCATCGTCGAGGCCATGAAGATGATGAACCAGATCGAGGCCGATCGTGACGGCGTGATCGAGGCCATCCTGGTCGAGGACGGCGAGCCGGTCGAGTTCGAGCAGCCGATGGTCGTCATCTCCTGATCTTTCCACCAACCTGGCGGACCCCCTCATGCTGGACAAGGTTCTCATCGCCAATCGCGGCGAGATCGCCCTGCGCATCCTGCGCGCCTGCAAGGAGCTGGGCATTCGTACGGTCGCGGTCCACTCCAAGGCCGACCGCGAGCTGATGCACGTACGCCTGGCCGACGAGGCCGTGTGTATCGGCCCGGCCTCCTCCGCGCAGTCCTACCTGAACATCCCGGCGCTGATCAGTGCCGCCGAGGTCACGGATTCCAGCGCCATCCATCCCGGCTACGGCTTCCTCTCCGAGAACGCCGACTTCGCGGAACAGGTGGAACGCTCCGGCTTCACCTTCATCGGCCCTCGCGCCGAGACCATTCGCCTGATGGGCGACAAGGTCAGCGCCATCGAGTCGATGAAGAAGGCCGGTGTGCCCACCGTGCCCGGCTCCGACGGCCCGCTCGGCGATGACGAGGGCGAGATCGTGGCGACCGCGCGTCGCATCGGCTATCCGGTGATCATCAAGGCCGCCGCCGGTGGCGGTGGTCGGGGCATGCGCGTGGTGCACACCGAGGCCCACCTGCTCTCCGCAGTGACCGTGACCCGCACCGAGGCTCACTCGGCCTTCGGCGACGGCACCGTCTACATGGAGAAGTTCCTCGAGAAACCGCGCCACGTGGAAGTCCAGGTGCTCGCCGACGGCCAGGGCAATGCCATCCACCTCTATGACCGCGACTGCTCCCTGCAGCGTCGTCATCAGAAGGTGCTGGAGGAGGCCCCGGCGCCGGGGCTCGACCCGGAGGCCCGCGCCAAGGTCCTCGAGGCCTGTCGCGAGGCCTGCATCACCATCGGCTACCGTGGCGCCGGCACCTTCGAGTTCCTCTACGAGGACGGCCAGTTCTTCTTCATCGAGATGAACACCCGTGTTCAGGTCGAGCACCCCGTGACCGAGATGGTCACCGGCGTCGACATCGTCCGCGAGCAGCTGCGCATCGCCTCCGGCCTGCCGCTGTCGATCCGTCAGGAAGACGTGAAGTTGACCGGCCACGCCTTCGAGTGCCGGATCAACGCCGAGGACGCCAAGACCTTCATGCCCTCCCCCGGCAAGGTAACCCTCTACCACCCGCCGGGCGGCCTGGGGGTGCGCATGGATTCCCACGTCTACACCGGGTACTCGGTGCCGCCGCACTACGATTCCCTGATCGGCAAGCTGATAACCTGGGGCGTGGACCGGGAGACCGCATTGACCCGCATGCGCAACGCCCTGGACGAACTGCTGGTCGAAGGCATCAAGACCAACACCGACCTGCACAAGGACCTCGTCCGCGACGGCTATTTCCAGCAGGGTGGTGTCAACATCCATTACCTGGAGAAGAAGCTCGGCCTCTAGGCGCGGCGCCGATCCCTCCCCCACGGGGCGGCCGACGCCGCCCCGTCGTCGTTTCTTCCCCCTCCGATCCCCGGGAGTCCCCCCATGCCCTGGCTGCAACTCAAGGCCCGCATCGCCCCTGAGCAGGCCGAACTGCTCGAAGACCTGCTGCTGGCCGAAGGCGCCACTGCCATTACCCTGCAGGATGCCCATGACGCACCGGTCTTCGAGCCCGAGCGGGGTACCACCCCACTGTGGGACGAGACAGTGCTGACCGGCCTCTATGACGACCTGGCCGGCCTGGCGGCGATGCTCGAGCGCCTGGCGGCCGCCTGGGCCGAGGCCATGCCCGGAGAGCCCTGCCCGGAGATCGAGCATGAACTGCTCGACGACCGGGACTGGGAGCGGGCCTGGATGGAGGACTTCGCCCCCCTGCGGATGGGGGAGCGCCTGTGGATCGTGCCCAGCTGGCACGCGGCACCGGACCCGGCGGCGGTCAATCTCCACCTGGACCCGGGCCTGGCCTTCGGCACCGGCACCCACCCCACCACGGCGTTATGCCTGGAATGGCTGGACGGCCTGGCCATGGACGGCGAGCTTGAGGGCATCGAGGTCCTGGACGTGGGCTGCGGCTCCGGCATCCTGGCCATCGCCGCCCTCAAGCTGGGCGCTCGCCGCGCCACGGGCACCGACATCGACCCCCAGGCCCTGTCCGCCAGCCGCGACAACGCCCAGCGCAACGCGATCCCCGACACGGCCCTCGGGCTCTGCTATCCCGAGCAGCTGGCGACCGACGCCCGCTTCCCGCTGGTGTTGGCCAATATCCTGGCCGGGCCACTGGTCGAGCTGGCCGGGGAGATCGCCGGGCGCGTCGCGCCGGGCGGGCGACTGGCGCTGTCCGGCATCCTCGAGGGCCAGGCCGAGGAGGTGAAGGCCGCCTACTCGGGCCAGGGCCTGATCATGGACGAGCCGGTGGTGCGCGAGGGCTGGGTGCGGCTAACCGGGCGATGCGCCGGCTGACGATGTGCCGGCTGAGACGACCGCGACAAACAGTGCCTTCACCCAGAATCCCCGGGGGCGTATGATAGGTCCCCCTCCGAGCCACCGACCGTGACCATGCCCGATTCCCGTCCCCTGCCCCGCATCGGCCGCCACACCCTGCCCAACCGGGTGGTGCTCGCGCCCATGGCCGGCGTCACCGACCGGCCCTTCCGTGCGCTGTGCCGGCGCCTGGGGGCGGGACTGGTGGTCGGCGAGATGGTGACCTCGGACCCGAGCCTGTGGCACACGCGCAAGTCGCGCCTGCGCATGGATCACCGCGGCGAGCCCGGGCCCCGCGCCGTGCAGATCGCCGGCGGCGATGCCGAGATGCTGGCCGAGGCGGCGCGGCTCAACGCCGAGATGGGCGCCGAGATCATCGACATCAACATGGGCTGCCCCGCCAAGAAGGTCTGCAACAAGGCGGCCGGCTCGGCACTCCTGCGTGACGAGGCCCTGGTCGCCGAAATCCTCGCGGCGGTGGTCGCCGCGGTGCCCGTGCCGGTGACCCTCAAGATCCGCACCGGCTGGTGTGCCGAGAGCAACAACGGCGTTCGCGTCGCCCGGCTGGCCGAGGACGCCGGCATCCAGGCACTGGCCGTGCATGGCCGCCATCGCCAGCAGCGCTACGGGGGCCAGGCCGAGTACGACACCATCGCCGCGATCAAGGCAGCCGTGGACATCCCGGTGCTCGCCAACGGCGATATCGATTCTCCCGAGAAGGCGCGCCGCGTCCTCGACTATACTGGGGCGGATGCGGTGATGGTCGGTCGCGGGGCCCAGGGCAATCCCTGGATCTTCCGCGAGATCGACCACTACCTCCATTATGGTCGCCCGCTGTCCCCCCCCGGCGACGACGAGCGTGCCTCTGTATTGCGCGGCCACCTGTTGGCCCTGCACGACTTCTATGGTGAGCATATGGGCGTGCGCATCGCCCGCAAGCACCTCGGCTGGTACCTGGCCGGGGATGCCCGTTTCGACGATGCCGGCCGTCGCGCCCTGCGTGCCACCTTCAATGGCCTGGACAGCGCCGATGCCCAGTGCCGCTTCATCGACGAACTGTTTCGTCATGAGCCGGACACGGCCCCCCGCCGTGTCGCCCAGGCCATGACGCCGGATGGAACCTGTGCCGCATGACCAGCAGCCAAGCCTTTGACCAGAATCCCGCGCTGTCCGAGCTAGACGCCCGGGCCTCCCGTGATCTCGCCGAGGTCGCCGAAGGCGCCAGCCTGCCGCGGGACGACATGCCCCTGCGTGAGGCCGTCGAAGCCGCCATGCGCCGCTATTTCGCGCACCTGGACGGCAGCAGCGTCACCGACCTCCATGCCATGGTGATGGCCGAAGTGGAGGCGCCGCTGCTGGCCTCGGTGCTCGAACACGCCCAGGGGAACCAGACCCGCGCCGCCGAGATGCTCGGCCTCAACCGCGGCACCCTGCGCAAGAAGCTCAAGCACTACGATCTTATCTGATCCACAAGGGCGCCCGGGAGGCGCCCTTGCGCGTTCTCTTTCCTCGCTTTTTTGATCCCAACGCCCGCAATAGAGTGACGCCCATGTCTCAAGTCCCCTCTCCCACTCCGGTCCGCCGCGCCCTGATCAGCGTGTCCGACAAGACCGGCATCGTCGATTTCGCCCGCGGCCTCAGCGAACAGGGTGTCGCGCTGCTCTCCACCGGCGGCACCTATCGCCTGCTCCGGGAGCATGACATCCCGGTGACCGAGGTTTCCGAGCACACCGGCTTTCCCGAGATCATGGACGGTCGGGTCAAGACCCTGCATCCCAAGATCCACGGCGGCATCCTCGGGCGCCGAGGCCAGGACGATGCGGTCATGACCGAACACGACATCGCGCCGATCGATATGGTGGTGGTCAACCTCTATCCCTTTTCGGCCACCGTGGCGCGCCCCGACTGCAGCCTGGAAGAGGCCATCGAGAATATCGACATCGGCGGGCCGACCATGGTACGGGCCTGCGCCAAGAACCATGCCTACACCACCATCGTGGTGGACGCCGGCGACTATGACCGGGTCCTCGGGGAGGTTGCCCAGGGCGGCATGCAGCAGGCCACCCGCTTCGACCTGGCTGTCAAGGCCTTCGAGCACACCGCCGGCTATGATGCGGCCATCGCCGACTACCTGGGCCAGCGGGTCCCGGGGGGCGAGGACGGCTTCCCGCGCACCTACAACCTGCAGTTCAAGAAGAAGCAGGCCATGCGCTACGGCGAGAATCCCCACCAGTCGGCCGCCTTCTATGTCGAGACCGACTGCCGGGAGCCCAGTGTGGCGACCGCCGAGACCCTGCAGGGCAAGCCGCTGTCGTTCAACAATGTCGCCGACACCGACGCCGCCCTGGAGTGCGTCAAGACCTTCACCGACACCGCCTGCGTGATCGTCAAGCACGCCAACCCCTGTGGCGTGGCCGTGGGCGCCAGCCTGAAGGAGGCCTACGACAAGGCCTTCGCCACCGACCCGACCAGTGCCTTCGGCGGCATCATCGCCTTCAACCGGCCACTGGACGCGGACACGGCCCGGGCGATCATCGATCGCCAGTTCGTCGAGGTCATCATTGCCCCCGGAGTCGAGGAGCAGGCCCGAGCGATCGTCGCCGAGAAGAAGAACGTGCGCCTGCTCGACATCGGTGCCCACTGGCCCGGCGAGCGCGAGCATGCCCATGACTTCAAGCGCGTCACCGGCGGGCTGCTGGTCCAGGATCGCGACCTGGGCATGGTCGGCCGCGACGAGCTCACCGTGGTCACCGAGCGGGTGCCATCGGAGCAGGAGATGCGCGACCTGGCCTTTGCCTGGAAAGTCGGCAAGTACGTCAAGTCCAATGCCATCGTCTATGCCAAGAACGGCCAGACCATCGGCGTGGGCGCCGGCCAGATGAGCCGCGTCTACTCGGCGCGGATCGCCGGCATCAAGGCCGCCGACGAGGGCCTCTCGGTGCCGGGCTCGGTGATGGCCTCCGATGCCTTCTTCCCCTTCCGCGACGGCATCGACGCGGCGGCGGCGGCCGGCATCACCGCGGTGATCCAGCCCGGCGGCTCCATGCGCGACCAGGAGGTGATCGACGCCGCCAACGAGGCGGGCATCGCCATGGTGTTCACCGGCATGCGCCACTTCCGCCACTAAACGGAGAGGTAAACGCTGGAACCCGGCCATGCCGTCGTTGAAAATCGGCTTGAAGTGCTCATTTGCAAAAGCAAACTCCGCTTTCGCGCCGATTTTCACCTAGCCTGACCATCGTCCAGCCGTTTTCTCAGGTACCTTATAAAGAAACACCCCACCGAGCGTGCTCGGCGGGGTGTTTTTCTTGGTTCATCGCACTTTGCCGGGAAGCGGCGATCTTCAAGCTTACCGCTTGAGGCGGGGGTTTAGTCACCGAGATCGATGCACAGGTACTTGGTCTCGAGGAACTCGTCGAGCCCCTGGTGTCCCCCTTCGCGACCCAGGCCCGAGGCCTTGACCCCGCCGAAGGGGGCAGCGGCATTGGAGATCAGCCCGGTGTTGATGCCCACCATGCCGTATTCCAGAGCCTCGGCGACCCGCCACACGCGTCCCAGGTCGCGGGAGTAGAAGTAGGAGGCAAGACCGAACTCGGTGTCGTTGGCCATGCTCACGGCATCCTCCTCGTCCTCGAAGGGGAAGACCGCGGCCAACGGCCCGAAGGTCTCCTCCCGGGCCACCTTCATGGCACCGCTGGCATCGCTGATCAGGGTGGGGGTGAAGAAGCTGCCGCCCAGCGGATGGGCATGTCCGCCCAGCAGCAGTTCGGCCCCGTGGTCCACGGCGTCCTGGACATGCTCGGTCACCTTGGCCACCGCCTTGTCGTCGATCAGCGGTCCGATGTTGACGTCGGACTCGGTACCGTCGCCCACCTTGAGCTCGCTGTTCATGGCCACCGCCAGCTTCTCGCAGAAGGCGTTGACCACGCTGGACTGCACCAGGAATCGGTTGGTGCACACGCAGGTCTGGCCGGCGTTGCGGAACTTGGCGGCCATGGCGCCATCCACCGCTGCATCCAGGTCGGCATCCTCGAAGACGATAAAGGGTGCATTGCCGCCCAGTTCCAGGGAGATCTTCTGCACGTGACGGGACGCCTGGGCCATCAGCTCGCGCCCCACCTCGGTAGAGCCGGTGAAGGTGATCTTGCGCACCACCGGGGACTCGGTGAGGGCCGCGGCAATCTCCGCGGCGCGACCGGGCACCACGTTGAACACGCCGCGGGGCACGCCGGCCCGCTCGGCGAGAAGAGCCAGGGCCGTGGCCGAGAACGGGGTCTGGCTGGCCGGCTTGACCACGAAAGTACAGCCGGCGGCCAGGGCGGCGCCCGCCTTGCGGGTGATCATGGCGGCGGGAAAGTTCCAGGGCGTGATGGCGCCGACCACCCCGATGGGCTGCTTGGTCACCAGGATGCGCTGGTGGGGCTTGGCCGCGGGCACCGTCTCGCCGTAGACCCGCCGCGCCTCCTCGGCGAACCAGCGCAGGAAGCTTGCCGCATAGGCGATTTCCCCGGCGGCCTCCTTGAGCGGCTTGCCCTGCTCATGGGTCATGATCATGGCCAGGTCGTCCTGATGCTCGAGCATCAGGTCGTGCCATTTCATGAGGATATCGGCGCGCTCCTGGGCCGTGAGACTCCGCCAGGCCGGCAGGGCCGCATCGGCGGCCTCGATGGCTCGCTCGGTCTCGGCACGTCCCAGCCGCGGCACATTGCCCATCGTCTCGCCGGTGGCCGGATTGATCACGTCGATCTGCTCACCGCTATCAGCGGCGACCCAGCTACCGTCGATATAGGCGAAGGGACAGTAGAGCTGGGTTTCCTTCAGGGCTTCCATGGTCGACTCCTGGCTGCGAAGGCACATCGTGAGGGTTGATCCTCATGCTAAGCGCAAGGACCCCGATGCGCCAACCGCCACGGCCCCCCATCGTGCAATCGGCCAGCCGACGGTCGGCTCAGGCCCCGCGCCGCGGTTCCCGAGAGTCGGACAGGGTGATGGAGACCGAATCGGCAAAGCGCAATGCGTAAGGCTTGTCGATTTCGACCTGGGCCGTCAGCACCTGCTCGAAGCTCATGATCAGGTCGAGCACTTCCCGGGTCATGCGTTCGAGCAGCAGGAAGCGATTCTCCTCGACATGGGCAATCACCTGCTTGGTGATGGTGCGATAGTTGAGGGCCTGCTCGATATGATTGAAGGCCACCGCCTTCTCGGCCCGGTAGCGGATCACCGCATTGATCACCACGTCCTGGCGATTGCGGATCTCCTCCTCCTTGATGCCGATATGGGTGCGCAGCCGCAGGTTCTTGATACGGATCGTGGCCAGGTCGTGGTCGAGGTGCTGGTCATCCAGGGCATGCAACGGCATGGCGAGCTCCTTCAGCGGCCGTGAACCAGGGTCAGGAACTCCTGCCGGGTGCTCTGGTGCTCGCGGAAAGCGCCCAGCATCACCGAGGAGGTCATGCTCGAGTTCTGCTTCTCCACCCCGCGCATCATCATGCACAGGTGCCGGGCTTCAATCACCACGGCCACGCCGCGGGCCTCGGTCACCTGCTGGACGGCCTCGGCGATCTGGCGGGTCAGGTTCTCCTGGATCTGCATCCGCCGGGCATACATGTCGACGATGCGGGCGAACTTGGACAGGCCCAGCACCTTGCCCCGCGGCAGGTAGGCGATATGGCACTTGCCGATGAAGGGCAGGAGATGGTGCTCGCACATCGAATACAGCTCGATATCCTTGACCAGCACCATCTCGTCGGTGTCCGACTCGAACACCGCCCCGTTGACGATCCCTTCCAGGGACTGGGTATAGCCGTGATTGAGGAACTGCATGGCCTTGGCGGCCCGCTTGGGGGTATCGCGCAGGCCTTCACGCTCGGGATTTTCCCCCAGCTCCTCGATGATCCGGCGATAGTGGTTAGCGAGTTGTTCGGTCATGGTCAGGCCCCATGCAGTGTCGTTGTCGCGGTGCGTGGGCACAGGCCCGGCCACCACACCTTTATACGTAAACTATACAAAACCCAATGCATGTACAAGCAAATGGATCCGGAAGGTCACAATTCTAGCGCATGGCGCCGCCGGACGCAGTGGCCGCTTGACCCGGGCAGTGACAGAATGTCGCGCGTACCATGCCGGCGCACGGCTGCCCGCCCTCCCGCCGTGTGGTAAAGTAAAGTCACCTTCATGCTGTGCCCAAGTCACCCCCGAGAGCCGACATGATCAAGACCCCGACCCTGCTGCTGATGGCCACCGCCCTGGCACTGCCGAGCCTGGCCATGGGCGACACCCTCGAACTCCCCGCCGATGCCCAGGTCGAGATGGAGGTCGTCGACGACCTCGTGCTCGACGCCCAGACTCCGCGCCGGGACGATATCGTGCTGCGCCCGGTGGACAGCGGCACCGGCAGCCACCGGCTGCCTGACTACTGCGTGGTGACCGGCGATGCCCAGCGCGATGGCGACCGCATCCGCCTGACCACCCATTCCCTGACCTGCATCGAGGCCGAAGGCGGCGATAGCGAGATCTACAGTGGCGAACTCACGGCCGGCGCTTACGGCAGCGACGGTCATTTCGGCATCGCCGCCTGCGACGACGACCAATGTCGCCTGGCACCGGGCGACAGCTTCCTGCTGACCCTCACCAGCCCGATCCGCATCGAGCAGCAGGCCAACCCCTCGGCGCAGCTCAATGCCGAACGCCGCGAGGCCAATCCCGGCCAGGTCGACGACGCCGCTGGCGAATAAGCGCAGACTGGCAGGACGCCGCGATCTCCGACGCCCCCTGGCAGGGGGCCGTTGGGCCGCCCGGGGGACGGCTCACTGGGCAAGCCAGCGCGGCGCCCCCTCCAGTGCCTGGCGCTGCTGTTCCAGTTCGCGGATATGCGCCTCCCAATAGCCCGCATCGGCCAGCCAGGGGAAGGCCAGGGGAAAGGCCGGATCGTCCCAGCGGGCCACCAGCCAGGCACTATGGCGCAACAGGCGCAACGTGCGCAGGGGCTCCACCAGCGCCAACTCGCCGCGGTCGAAGTCGCGATGCTGCTCGTAGCCCTCAATCACTTCCGAGAGCTGCATCTGCCGCTCGCCTTCCTCCTGGGCAGTCAGCAGCATCCAGAGATCCTGTACTGCCGGAGCCATCAGGCAGTCGTCGAAATCGACCAGAGCGAAGTGCTCGTCGCGCCCCAGCATGTTGCCCAGATGGCAGTCGCCGTGCACACGCAGGTTCCACGAGGGCGACCAGGCCTGAGCGGCCAGGGCGGGACGCAGGGCCTCGGTCACCCGCTGGTAGGCGAGCCGCTGTCGCCGGTCCAGCCAGCGGCTTGCCAACACGCCCTCGCAGGCCTCCCCGACCATGGCATCCAGGTCCATGACCCGGCGATGGACGAAGGGGCGACGCGCGCCGACCGCATGCATGGCCCCGATGACTTCACCCAGGGCGAAAAGATGGGTTGGCTCCTCCAGCTCCGGCGCCTGGCCCGGCAGCTGGGGAAAGACCGCGAAACGAAAGCCTTCGGCGCAGTGGAGACTGGTACCGGCAGCATCGCGCCAGGGGGCGGCCACCGCCACGCCGGCGGTCTCGAGCTCGGCCAGGAAGTCGTGCTCCTCCTGGATCTGATCATCGCTCCAGCGCTCGGGACGGTAGAACTTGACCACCCAGCGTCGCCGCTCGTCATCGTGCACCAGGTAGACTCGGTTCTCGTAGCTGTTGAGCGCGAAGGGTTCACCGGGCAGCCAGAACCCCAGGGACTCCACCGCCGCCACCACCCGGGCGGGTGCGAGGCGGGCAAAGGGGTGCGTCGCGTCGTTCATGGGCACTCTCGTCGGGATCAAAGGCCCATGGTAGCAAAGCGAGCGGTCCCGCCGCGCTCCCCGGCGCCTCAGGGCGACTCCAGCGGCGTACGGGCGACCGCCCAGGCCTCGATCTGCTCGGCGCCCGCCCGGCGACAGGCACGCGCCAGGGCATCCAGGGTTGCGCCGGTGGTCATCACGTCGTCGAGCAGAGCCACCCGCGCGGGCAGCGGCCCGGTCACACTGAAAGCGCCACGCAGGTTGCCTCGCCGCCGCCGGCGATCCAGGCCGCGCTGGCTCGGCGTATCGCGATGACGCTGCGCCCGCAGCAGCGGGATCGCCTGGCGGGCCGCCAGTCGCTCGGCCAGCCAACGCCCCTGGTCGAAGCCCCGCTGGTGTGCCCGGTGCGGATGCAGGGGCACCGCCAGCAGGGCCTGGGGGGCCTGTCCCGACATTGGCCGACAGCCTACCTCCAATAGCGCCAGCAGCACCGCCCCGGCCCGCGGGGAGGCATGGAACTTGAAGCGTTGCAGCAGTATCGCCACCTCGTCCTCGTAACGCAGGGCCACCCGCGTCCGGTCGAAGGCTGGCGGATGCCGCAGACAGTGCCCGCAGACCCGGCCGACGGCCTGGCCGGGCTGGGGCTCGCCGCAGCGCGGACAGGCCGTGCGGTTCCAGGGAAGCGCTGCAAGACAGGCCTCACACCAGGGACGACTATCCTGGCTGACTCCCAGGCAGAACAGGCAACGCCCCGGCAGGGCGCGACGCAACCAGTCGTCAACCTCTCGACGGCGAAAGGTTGACATACCCAATTGCCCCCGTACCCTATCGGTCAACCCCGCGATCCGCGACCAGTTGACCAGAAGCGAGCCCGCCATGCCTGCCCAACGCCCCGACAATGCCCCGGATGCCTTGACCCTAGCCGGCCACCCGGCCATCCGCCACGACTGGAGCCTGGAGGAGATCGAGGCCCTGTTCGCGCTGCCCTTCAACGACCTGCTGTTTCGTGCCCAGCAAGTCCATCGGGCCCACTTCGATGCCAACGCTGTCCAGGTCTCCACGCTGCTCTCGATCAAGACCGGTGCCTGCCCGGAGGACTGCAAGTACTGCCCGCAGTCCGGCCACTACGCCACCGAACTGGAGAAGGAGAAGCTGCTCGAGATCGAGAAGGTGGTGGAGCAGGCCAGGTCTGCCAAGGAGGCCGGCGCCAGCCGCTTCTGCATGGGTGCCGCCTGGCGCAGTCCCCGGGAGAAGGATCTGCGAGTGGTGATGGAGATGGTCAGCCAGGTCAAGGCCCTGGGGCTCGAGACCTGCATGACCCTGGGCATGGTCGATGCCGACCAGGCCAGGCGGCTCTCCGAGGCCGGCCTCGACTACTACAACCACAACCTCGACACCTCCCCGGACTACTACGGCGAGATCATCACCACCCGCACCTATGCCGACCGGCTGGATACCCTGGCCAATGTCCGCGAGGCCGGCATGAAGGTCTGCTCAGGCGGCATCCTCGGCATGGGCGAGGCGCCGCGCGACCGTGCCGCCCTGCTCCAGCAGCTGGTGCGCCTCGAGCCGCATCCGGAGTCCGTGCCCATCAACATGCTGGTCAAGGTCCCCGGCACGCCCCTGGAGGACGTGGAGGACCTCGACCCGCTGGAATTCATCCGTGCCATCGCCGTGGCCCGCATCCTGATGCCGAAGAGCCATGTGCGGCTCTCCGCCGGACGCGAGCAGATGGCCGAATCGACCCAGGCCATGGCCTTCCTTGCCGGTGCCAACTCCATCTTCTACGGGGATACCCTGCTGACTACCGGCAATCCCCAGGTGGAGCGCGACCGGGCGCTGTTCGACAAGCTCGGCCTGCACCCGGAGCGCCGCGAGACCTGTGCCGACGACGGCCAGGCACAAGCCGCCCTCGAGGATGCCATCCAGCGGCAGCGGGGCAGCGAGCTGTTCTACGACGCGGCGCAGGCCTGATCGGCCATGGACGTCCGCGATGCCCCCTGGCAGCGTCGCCTGGCCGAGCATGCTGAGACTCGCCGGGCCGCGGGCCTGTGGCGATCGCGCCCCACCCTGGCCGTCGATGAGCCACTCATCGACTTCGCCGGCAATGACTACCTGGGCCTGGCCCGGGACCCGCGCCTGGCCGAAGCCCAGGCCGAGGGCGCCCGCCGCTTCGGTGCCGGCGCCCGCGCCTCGCACCTGGTAAGCGGCCACCTGACGGTCCACGAGACCCTGGAGCAGCGCCTGGCCGAACTCACCGGCCGCCCCCGGGCGCTGCTGTTCTCCACCGGCTACATGGCCAACCTGGGCACCCTCCAGGCCCTCTGTGACCGGCACTGCCGGGTCTTCCAGGATCGTCTCAACCACGCCTCACTACTGGACGGCACCCAACTCGCCGGCAGCCCCTCGCGGCGCTTCCACCACCGCGACCTCGATGACCTCGACGCCCTGTTGGCGCGCGTCCCCGGCGAGGCCCCGCGCCTGGTGGTCAGCGACGGCGTCTTCAGCATGGACGGCGACACCGCCGATATCGGGGGCCTCGCGACCACCTGCCGGCGCCACCGGGCCTGGCTGATGGTCGACGACGCTCACGGCCTGGGCGTGCTCGGGGAGCACGGCGATGGCTGCGTGGGCCGGGCCCATGGCATGGAAGAGGTGCCGGTGCTGGTCGGCACCCTGGGCAAGGCGCTGGGCAGCGCCGGCGCCTTCGTTGCCGGCAGCGAGGCGCTGATCGAGCACCTGATCCAGTTCGCCCGGCCCTACGTCTACACCACCGCCCAGCCCCCCGGTGTGGCCGCGGCGACCCTGGCCGCCCTCGACATCCTCGAGTCCGAACCCGAGCGCCGTACCCGGCTCCAAGAGCGCATTGACCGCTTCCGCCGCGAGGCTCGGCGACTCGGCCTGCCGCTGGGCGCGTCGACCACCCCCATCCAGCCCGTCGTGCTGGGCGACAGCGAGCGGGTGATGCGCTGGGCGGCCCGGCTGGGCGACCAGGGCCTGCGCGTCGGTGCCATCCGCGCCCCCACGGTGCCCCACGGCGAGGCTCGCCTGCGCATCACGCTGAGCGCCGCCCACGGTGACGATGCCCTGGACGCGCTGCTGGAGGCGCTGGCGACCTGCGCCCGGGAGGAGATGGCATGAACCGCCTGGTCCTGCTCTCCGGCTGGGGCTGCGACGCCCGTATCTGGCAGGCCCTGGATGGCCACTGGCCGCCGGGGATAGCGGTAAGCGCTCCCGACTGGCCCGGCTACGGGCAGCAGCCGGAGAGCCACGAGCCAGACTGTCTGGCCGACACGGCCCGGGGCATGGCCGAAGCGCTGCCGACCCAGGCCGTCTGGGTGGGCTGGTCCCTGGGAGGCCTGCTGGCCGAGGCACTGCTTGACCACCTGCCGGCCCCCCGCGCCCTGGTGGTCATCGGCATGGGCCCGCGCTTCTGCCACCCGGATGGCGTCGACGGCGAGGAGCTCGCCACCTTCCGACGCGCCTTCCGCCGCGATCCCGAGGCCACCCGCGCCCACTTCCTGCGCTGGCAGCTCCGCGGTGAACCATCGCCCCGGGCCGCCCATCGGCAGCTGCTGGGGCTGATCGGCCAGGCGCCACCGGCCGGCCTGACAACCCTGGCCGCCGGCCTCGACCAACTGGCCCGGCTGGACGCCAGCCGGCGACGGGGCGTGGCGCCGTGCCCGGTGTACCGCCTGGCGGGAGAGGCCGACCCGCTGCTCGCCCCCGCGGCCCGCGAGGCCGCCGACTGGCGCCTGGCGAAGGCCGGCCACTGCCCGATGCTCAGCCAGCCCGAGCGCCTGGCGGCGCTGTTGACCGCCGTCGCCAATGCCCCGGCCTTGCCACCGACTGCACCGGAGGCCCTGCCATGACCGCCCAACCGATGCTCGACAAGCGCCGTCCGGACGACCCTGCCTGGCGGGCACGGGTGGCTCGAGCCTTTTCCCGGGCCGCTCCCCATTACCAGGAGCGGGCCCAGGCCCAGCAGGCCATGGGTGACCACCTGCTGGCCCGCCTTCCCGCGCAGGCCCACAGTCTTCTCGACATGGGCTGCGGTCCCGGGGAAATGACCGCCAACCTGGCCCGGCGCTATGGAGAGGCCTGCCGGGTCACCGGCCTGGACCTGGCCCCGGGAATGCTGGACGAGGCCCGTCGTCGCCACCCGACGAGCATCCGCTGGCTGGTGGGCGACGCCGGCGCCCTGCCACTGGCCACGGCGAGCCTCGACCTGGTGGTCTCGAACCTGGCGATCCAGTGGTGCCCGGATCTCGACGCGGTGATGGCCGAGCTGCACCGCGTCCTGCGGCCCGGGGGCCGTGCTCTGATCACTACCCTGGGACCCGGCACCCTCGCCGAAGTGCACCAGGCCTGGTCGCGACCGCAACAGCCCGCCGCCCTGCTGGGCTTTCGCGATGTCGGGGCCCATCGCCTGGCCGCCCACCGCGCCGGCTTTCGCGGCGTGTCCGTCGAGGCGCGTACCGAGCGCTTCCACTACCCCGACCTGGCCGCGGTGATGGCCTCGATCAAGGGCGTCGGAGCCCAGGTGGCCCGCCCCGGGGCGCAACTGTCGCGGGCCGACGTGGCCCGCGCCGCGCGACGCTTCGAGGCCCTGCGTACCCCGGCGGGCCTACCCGTCTCCTATCGCCTGCTGACCCTGACCCTGGAGCACTGACATGGCCGTCTACTTCGTCACCGGCACCGACACCGATGCAGGCAAGACCCTGGTGACCAGTGGCCTGCTGGCCCTGGCCCGCCGGGAAGGCCTCACCACCCTGGGGCTCAAGCCGGTGGCGTCCGGCTGCGAGCCGACGGCGGCAGGGCTGCGCAATATCGACGCCCTGACCCTCCAGGCCCAGAGCATGCCCGCCCCGCCCTATGCCAGCGTCAACCCCTTCGCCTATGCCCCGGCCATTGCCCCGCACCTGGCCGCCCGTCGCGCCGGCGAGGTGCCGACTCTCGACGCCCTGGTCGAGTGCACTGCCGCCGCGCTGGCCGACGACCGCAACCTGACACTGATCGAGGGGGCCGGCGGCTGGCGGGTCCCGCTCAACGACAGCGAGGACCTCGCCGGACTGGCCCGGCGCCTGGAGTTGCCGGTGATCCTGGTGGTGGGCCTGAAGCTCGGCTGCCTGAGCCATGCCCGGCTCACGGCCGAGGCGGTCCGGGCCGATGGCCTAGACCTGGCCGGCTGGGTGGGCAATCTCGTCGACTCCGGCTTCGCCGAGGACGTGGCGCTCTACCGGGACAACCAGGCTACCCTGGAGCGCTGCCTGGAAGCTCCCTGCCTCGGCGTGGTGCCGAGGCTGGCAGGCGAGTCGCCGGACGCCCGGGCAGACACCGCCGCTAACTACTTGAAGCTACCGAGCACGCACTCACAGCCCTCTGCGCCGAGGCCAGCATCGGCCCGGGACAGGGTATAAATTACCGCTAAACAAAGGAATCCTTGATCGGCCGCCGTGGGGGGTGAAAGCGCTGAGCGCGGCACATGCACCACGCCTGCGACGAGGCCGGGTCGCACGCCTTAGCGCTTCTGAGCCTTGACGCCTACCGGATAGGCGCAGTCCCGCCAAACGGCGTGGCTGGTCGTCGGGGCCTCGGGGGCACCCGACACCGCGGTGGTCGGCACGCGCACGCCGTTGCGTTCACGCAAGCCCCAAACGCCGGATCCCGGCGCGCTCACGCGCCCGATGATTGCTCAGGGCCGGGGTCGGCGACCGTCCAGCTTGTGATCGCCGCGACGCCGCCATAAGCCTGTCTTCAGCCATGCGAACACGTACCCGCGCGGCTCATCGACCCCGGTTATGACATACCGAAGCGTATAGGGATTATGCAGCGTCGCCTGCAGGATCTGCTCCACCCACTGGACCCCGCAGAAGAGAATCTCGTCACCGGCCTCGAGCGAACAATCCTCATCCGGAAGCATGATCGAATGGCCCGCCCTGCGGATCGCGAGTGCCTCGCACGGGAGCCCCTCCGGAAACGTCCGCGCATCACGGCACAGCGCACCGAGCGTGATCACTCCCTCATTGTCCAGATAGTCGGTCACGGCCGGGGCCTCTCCCGGGACGAGCCTGACCGACCACAGATGCGGGGGTTCCGCCCCCATGGCCGCCTGCAGACGCCCCACCAGTTCTTCCGTCAGGGCCGGTTGGCGTTCCGCGAGCCAGTCGATCAGTTCCTGAACGAGGGGCGAGATCAGCAGCTTCAGGATCCGGCGCGCCGCTGTCAGGCTGTGCTGGAGGAGCAGATCGGCCCGCGCGGCATCGAACGCGACCTGATTCTCATGACTGTTCTGGCGCACGATGCGAAATGCATCCGAATTGAGCTCGGTCACCGACAACAAGGCACTGAGATTGTCAGAATCGCGGTTCGTCGCGACGACGACCCCGGCCGCGTCGTCAATCTCCGCCGTCACCAAGGCCGAATGATCGGCGTGAGCCT
This sequence comes from Halomonas nitroreducens, assembly GCF_003966155.1. GTDB lineage: Bacteria > Pseudomonadota > Gammaproteobacteria > Pseudomonadales > Halomonadaceae > Halomonas > Halomonas nitroreducens. The sequence continues at coordinate 71,429 of NZ_RXNS01000005.1, read as the reverse complement.
GGATCATGACCGTACCTTCTTCAGCCACGCTGGCGTCCATTTCCGGATCGATAATACGTACGCCGACTCCATGGCTCTGGAGGTAGTGATGGATCCAGTGCCCCATGCGTCCGTACCCGCACAGAATCCAGTTGCCCCGAGGCACCTGTATCGGTTCTCCCAGTTCGACACCATGTACGCCCACGAACCACGCATTGAGGTTGTGAAGTTCGGAGCGTGCGATTGCCCAGTAGACGAGCTGGGCGAAGATCTCGAACGGGTCGACGACCGTTACATTGTCCAGCGCCCGCAAATTGGTCTCGTGGCGGGCCGAGGTCGAACGACAGATGACCCGGAGCCGAGGATTCAGGTGCCGTGCCATCACCGCGATCTTGAGATTGACGTCGTCATCGTTGGTCAACGCGACCAGAGCCCGGCAAGCGGTGTGCTCTACCCCCGCGGCCAGGAGGTGTTTCGGTGTGCTGGCATCCGCACAGAGTCCCGGCATCGCGACCCGGTAATCGCGCACGCCCAATGCCTTGATGCGTTCCGGATCGGAATCGAGTATCACGGCGCGCATGTAGTGGTCGCTCAGGCCCCGGGCAAGCAGACTGCCGGTATCGCCGAACCCACAGAGGATGACGAAAGGCTCCACGTTGTGCGCGACCTTGCGGGCGAACCGGAACCCATCCATGGCCTGGATGAAATGGGGGTTCTGAACCAGACGAACCAGGGATCCGATCGCATAGAACCATGCAATGACACCGGTATAGAGGCAGAAGATGGTCCACAGGCGCTGCTCCTCGCTGAAGCCGTTGGGCAGCTCGCCGAAACCGGTCGTGGTCGCCGTGTAGGTGAAGAAGTAGAAGGCGTGGAAGAGGCTCATGTACGTCGTCTCACCATCGACGACCTGGCCTGGCATCAGGGCCATGCCCATGATGCCCACCGAGTACACGAACAGCAGCGCGAACAGCGGCCGGCGCATATAGCGCAGGACGATCATCGTCACGCGGTCAAGATCGGAGGTCGGCGCCACGCGTTCACTCCTCCCTCTGCCTGTCCCGGATCGCAGCTGCCACGCCGAGCCGGCCCGCGCGCCACCCTAGCGCCGGGAGAGCAGCGTATCGCCCACCAGAATCACCATCGCAACGATATTCGCGACCAGCGCTCCCGTTGCGATCGAGACGATATCGGCCATTTCCCCAGGCCCCGGCCCGCCCCCGCCACCGGGTTCCGCGACGATCCAGACGACGCGAGCCGTGATCAGCAGAAGGCCGGCAACCAGGCTGGACGCCAGCAGCAACGCCCCGGTCTGCGAGCGATCTCCCAGTTTCAGGCCGATCGCGACCAGGTTGACGATGATGGTGAACGTGAGAATCCAGACATTGTGGTGTGCGTGGATCTCGACGCCACCCACGACGAACGCGTAATTGAGGCTCAGGGTAAGGATGGTAAAAAAGCCGAATACGACGCGTTCGAAATTCATGGGCCTGCTCCTGGCCGGGACGCGCCGTCAGTATAGGCATCAGCCCGCGGTGACCGCTAACGCCACAGCCACCCCGCGTAGCTTGGCCAGGCCGCGCAGGCGACGAGCGCCCCCCCGGCGCACTGGGCGCCGGCAGCGACCTGACGCTGACCGAGGGGAAAGGTCAGCGGGTGCCGCTCCACGACGATGAGGACCTCGCCGGGCTGGCCCGGTGCCTCGCGCTGCCGGTGATCCCGGTGGCGGGCATGAAGCTCGACTCCCTGAATCAGGCCCGGCTCACCACCGAGGCTGCGGCGAAACATCGTCGGCCCGCGGCTTCAGATCGAGCCTGGCAACTGGGTTTTCCTCCAGTGGATACCTGGACTTCCAGGAGACTTGCCATGCCGCAAGGAGGGTGCTGAATACCCGGTGGCGGTCTCGTAACGTGCATGCTGACAAGCCGGGTCATCGGCGCACATTGTGTGGTGCGATCGTCAACATCTATCAGGGCAAAGCTGGCGCCCGGCGTTGCGCGCTCCCTCTCCTGGGCACATGCTCCTGGGGCACTGGGTTTGAACAAGACCGGAGGCAACTATCGATGTATTCAGGGTCATGTCAGGCACCACGGGCTTTGCACCGAACAGTTTGCCGGTCGCGCCTGGCGTCGCGGGCAAGCCAAACACTCACCTCGTCGTCCAGGTTCAGTCGCAGGTAGCCGCCTGTCGCCCCGAAGACGTCTTCAGCAAGAGTTGTTTTGTAGCATCCCCATCGAAGGGGCTACGCCGGCTGATGTCGAGGAGGGGGTTGCCTACCGCTGTGCCAACGGCCACGCCCCGATCTGGATGGGCCGCCCATCGATCACATCAACGGCATCAACAATCAACAGGAAGGAGCACTTGAGGTGTCGTTGCCCTGACTGCCATCAGCAGACAACAACATGGGCCAAGAGCAACGGGAGAGAGCCAATAGTTATGGTGCGTCGGGTGGGACTCGAACCCACACACCCGAAGGCACGAGGACCTAAACCTCGCGTGTCTACCAATTCCACCACCGACGCATCGGGCAGTATCCCGAAATAGGTGGCATATCATGCCAGTGGCCACCAATGGCCGCAAGTAGTACAGCCGGCCAAAGGTGAGTTGCCTGCAGATGCTGGCCAATCGCCCCGTCAACCACTTAACCCCACACAAGGTTTACATGTAAGGTAGGGAGCCAATCGGCGGCCCCACCTGCTCGAGCAGCCGCCCGTCCATTGTCCGCTTGCGCCCAGGAGGCCCGATGCCATCCCCCGTCTGGCACCCCTATGCCCACCTCAAGACCCAGTCTCCCGCCCCCAAGGTGGTCGGCGGCGAGGGCCCACGTTTCACCCTGGAGGGCGGCGAATCGCTGCTCGACGCCACCTGCTCCTGGTGGTGCATGATCCATGGCTACCGGCACCCGCGCCTGGTCGAGGCTATCCAGCGCCAGGCCGATGAGCTCTGCCACGTAATGCTGGGCGGGCTGACCCACGATCCCGCCGACCGCCTGGCTCGGGAACTCGTGCGTATCACTCCCGAGGGCCTGAACCACGTCTTCTTCTCCGACAGCGGCTCGGTGGGCATGGAAGTGGCCATGAAGATGGCCGTGCAATACCACTACCTGCGTGGCAAGCCCGGCAAGCACCGCATGCTGACACTGATGAAGGCTTACCACGGCGATACCGCCGGCTGCATGGCGGTGTGCGACCCCGAGGAGGGCATGCACTCGCTGTTCTCCGGCTTCCTGCCCCAGCATCATTTTGCCCCCGCCCCCACTGCCTCCTTCGAGGCCAGCGAGGAGGAGGTGACGGCCGATCTGGATGCCCTTCGCGAGGTTCTGGAGGCTCATCACGAGGAAATCGGCGCGCTGTTGATGGAGCCGCTGCTGCAGGCTGCCGGCGGGCTCAACATGACCTCGCCCCACTACCTGCGCGGCGCCCGAGCGCTGTGCGAGGAATTCGACGTGCTGCTGGTGTTCGACGAGGTGGCCACCGGCTTCGGCCGGACCGGGCGGCTGTTCGCCGCCGACCATGCCGACGTGACCCCCGACATCATGGTGCTCTCCAAGGGCCTCACCGGCGGCTACCTGGGCCATGCCGCGACCCTGGCCACCGACCGGGTCCATGACGCCTTCATCGGCGACAGCGAACTGCATGCTTTCATGCACGGCCCGACCTTCATGGGCAACCCGCTGGCCTGTCGGGTGGCCCTCGAGAGCCTGGCCGTCTTCGAAGAGGACGACTATCTGGGCCGCATCCAGCGTCTCAACGGCGTGCTGTGCGAGGAGCTGCGCGACGACGCGGCCCTTGCCGACCATCCGGCGGTCGCCGACGTGCGCGTGCTTGGCGCCACCGCGGTGATCGAGGTCCACGATTCCACGAGCCTCGAGGGCGCGGCCGCCTTCGCAAGGCAGCGGGGCGTCTGGTTGCGCCCCTTCGGCCGCTGGCTCTATACCATGCCGGCCTACATCACCGGCGAGGACGACATGCGCCGCATCACCGGGGCGATGAAGGACTGGTTCCTGTCGGCTTGACGCCCGAGGGCCTGGCGTGAAGAGACGACGCACGGAGGCAAGGCGGACTGGCGGTTAGCAACGGAGCCGCTTGACCAGGCTCATGCCCGCACGAAGGGGCAGCGCCGCCTTGCCGAGGCAGGCACGTCCCAGGGATTGCCTAGACCAGCCGACGAGGGATACGACGATCCCAGCTGCGACAGTGAACGCGGCGCTCCCCCTCGTAGGCGTCCAGGGTGGCATGCAGCCGGAAGTCTTCGGGCGTGGCGTCGAGCACGGTGCGGGTGATGGCGGTCACTTCCCAGTCGCCTCGCTTCAGCGAGCGCTCCCAGCAGGTAGTGCCTGTCGGCGAGTCGAAGTCATCGGCCCGGGAGCGGTAGGTCTCCACCGAACGGGTCTGCACCTCCAGCCCGGAATCCTCGAGCCGCAGCCGCCCCCGGTCGTTGACCACCTCCAGCGTCGAGAGATCCTCGGCCAGGTCACGGTGCACGTACCAGTTGTGGTGGTCGGGCTCGAGCCGGGTCGCGGGAATGGTCGGAGCCCCCTCCGGCTCGCCGAAGACGACAGCGGCGTCCTCGGCACGCGGCGGACGCCGAGGGAGCTCCAGCACGCTGCCCTCGTCATGAATGATCAGGCGGGTGCGCTGGGGAGGCGGCCAGGCCAGCGGCCAGTAGGAGGTGGAGATCGCCAGGCGCAGCCGGTGCCCTTGGGGAAACACCTGGGCCACGTCGTTGAGTCGCACCTCTACCCGGTAGCGTCGACCCGGCTCCAGGGCCTGGGGCGTGGCGTGGCCGTCCCGATGGGTAAGGTTAAGCAGGCCATAGGTCACCCGCGTCGCCTTGTCATCGGGGGCGACATCGGAGAGGCGCACCGCCACCATGGCGACGGGCCGATCGGCCGAAACGTCCAGCTCGAGCCGTGCACTGCCGAGGATCTCCACGGTCGCGCCCAGCGGCGGACTGTCGAAGACCAGCGCGCCGCCATCTTCCTGGCGCTGGTCATGGGCCAGATCGGGGCCGGCGGCATAGGAACACCACTTGCCGGCGAACAGCCCGCAGGTCAACGGCGACTGAACCGTCAGCGCCGAGTGCTCGCGACGACGCTTGCCGTCCAGCGACAGCCGGCGCGGCGCGAGGGGCAACCGCCAGGGCTCGATCGTCGGGGAGGGCCAGCGAGGCTCGGCGACCCAGCGCCCCGGACGATGCCCATAGCGGGTGGTGGGCAGCACGCTGTCCTGCATCCATACCCGAATCGCCGGCTCCTCGCGGACGCCCCGCTCTTCCCCCTTCAGCCACTGGTCCCACCAGCGCAGGCACGTCTGCAGGAAGCCGATGGCCGGTCCGGGTTCACCGAGATGGGGATACTTGTGGCTCCAGGGTCCGATCAGGCCCTGACAGGGGCCCGGCAGGTGCTCGACCAGACGCAACACGGCATTGGAATAGCCGTCCGCCCAGCCGCTGGCGGCCAGCACCGGCACCCGCACCCGAGAGAAGTCCTCGCAGATGGACCCATGCCGCCAGTAGTCGTCTCGGTGTGGATGCTCGAGCCAGGTGGCCAGCCAAAGGCCGCTGCCCTCCAGGCGCTGGAGCCACATGTCGCGCCAGGCCTCCCCCACCACGACGGGATCCGGGGGCAGGGAGTTGTAGGCAAACATGGTCGAGGCCCAGGACAGGTTGTCGCCCAGCAGACAGCCGCCCATGTAGTGCACGTCATCGGCATAGCGGTCATCCGTGGAGCAGACGCTGACCACTGCCTTGAGCTCCGGGGGCTGGCGCGCCGCCAGCTGCAAGCCGTTGAAGCCGCCCCAGGAGATACCGATCATGCCGACGCGGCCATCACACCAGGGCTGCTCGGCGAGCCAGCGCAGGATAGCCTCGCCATCCGCCAGCTCCCGCTCGAGGTACTCGTCCTCAAGCACGCCCTCGGAGTCCCCGCTGCCGCGCAGGTCGACCCGCACCCCGGCATAGCCATGCCCGGCGAAGTAATGGTGATGCACGGCATCCCGGCGCGCCGAACCGTCACGCAGGCGATAGGGGATGTACTCGAGGACGGCAGGCACCGGCTGACGACGGGCCAGCTCGGGCAACCAGATGCGGGCGTTGAGTCGCACCCCGTCGGCCATCGGAATCCACACGGGATCGAGACACTCGACGGCATGGGGAAAGTCGTTCACCTCTCTCATGCAAGCCTCCTCCTGCCCCGGGCCGGCAGCCCCCGCTCAAGCACCCTGCCCGGCAGGCGGCGAGATGACGAACGGCAGGCCTTCCCGGCACAGCCGTATCCGCTCCAGCAGGCCCCGATAGCTATCGGCGCCGGTGAACAGGACGCCCAGTTCCCAGGAAAAGGAGTCCTGGTGCAACAGCGAGTCCAGGGACATGCCTTCCCGCACATTGAGTTCGACGAAGGTGCCCGGATAGGCCTCCTCGACCAGGCGGATTTCCTCCGCCGTGGGCACCCGGCGCACGATGCCTCCCTGGAAGACCCGCAGCATCTGCTTCGCAGCGACCGCGTAGCGACCTTCCCGGTGGGGCATGCGTGGTGCCATGCCGAGGGCCACGTCCACCATCACCTGGTAGTGCGGGGCCCCGTCCACCAGCTGGAAGAGCGCCGCATGGGAGCGCGACAGTCGGGAGTTTATCTCGAGCAGCCAGATGCGATCGCTCTTGTCATCATGGTAGAACTCGATGTTGAAGGGTGCATCGTCATAGCCGATATGGCGCATGACCCGGCGACTCAGCTCAAACATGCGCTGCTGCACCGAGTCGGGCAAGGAGGAGGGGTACTCGTAGCGCATCAGCACGGAGCGGTGCAGGGTATCGCGGATGCTGTCGACGATGCCCGTCAAGTGGACCTCGCCCTGCTGCACATAGCCCTCCACCGTGCACTGGCGTCCCGCCGAGATGATCCCCTCGAGGATGCAGTGATGCCCCCCGATGCCGGCGACATCTTCGGGCAGGTCCAGATGGGCGCAGACCTCGGCCAGGGGCTTGCCGTAGGTGCCGATGCCCTGTCGAATCCTGGGCAGGACCTCCCGCAACTGCTGCGCATTCCGAACATGAAACCCCAGTTGCGAGGAATGGGCCTTTACCGGCTTGATCCAGAACGGATAGTCGATCTCGATCCGCTCGACGGCATGCGGGTCGAAGGGATCGAGGGCCTGGAAGGGCGGCACGCATTCGGGCACCACCCGCGCCTGCTCCAGGCGGCTCCAGTATTTGTGATCACACTTGAGCACCGCGGTCAGCGATGGTCCCCTCAAGCCCAGGGCCTCGTGAAGCACCGGCAGCAGTGCACTGGTGGGAAAGTCCCAGGCGCCGACGATGGCATCCACGCGCCCGGGGAAACGCTCTAGCTCGGCCAGGGCATCCGCCACCAGTCGATCGAAGTCAAAGCTATCGGCGAGGACCACCTCATCGAGGGGCAACAAGTCATGAAAGGCATAGTCCTCGACATGGCGCAGCCGAGGGAAAAGGCGCCGGCTCAGGTCGTCATACCCAATCACGAAGACATTCCACGCCATATCCCCCTCCCCGCGTCGTCAGCGTGGTCAGTTGGGCAGTAATCGGCGATTCACCATCACACCCCTATTATTGTAAGCATGATCCCTCTTCGCGGCGCTGCCTTGACCCAAGTCAGTCGCCCCCGCGGAGAATGCCGCCGACTGAAGATAGGGGGAGAGCAAAGCCTGGCGTTGGCCGGGTGGGGCTGTCAGGCTGGGAGGCTGACAGCGAGGCAGGACAACCGCATGGCACTCAGCAAGACACAAAGCAGCTTCTACCGGCGCCTCTACGTGGCCCACCTGGTCGCCACGGGCACCGCCAGCGTACCGGCCATCATGGCCGCCACCGGCATGCCCCGGCGCACGGCCCAGGATACGCTGACCGCCCTCGCCGAGCTGGACATCCGCTGCGAGTTCGAGCCGGCGCCAGGACGGCGCCACAACATCGGCCACTATGTGCTGCGCGACTGGGGCCCCATCGATCCCGACTGGGTCACCCGCCACGCCGAACGCCTGCGCGAGACCCTCGGCTACCCCTGAGGCATGCCCGGGCCCTTCTCAACGGTGCCCGAGCCGGGCGAGCAGCGCCTCGCCGTCGCCTTCGGCGCCCTCCACCTCCGGCAGGGCCGAGGCCGGCATCTCCACGATCCCGGCCTCGGCATGCTCGGTCAGCACGCTTTCTCCACAGTGCCGGCAGACCCGCTGCCAGCCTCCATGACTTGCCCGCCGACCGTCCAGCGCCTCCAGTCCTCCGGCGAGCTGTACGGCCGCCTCCGACCACAGCAGCCGGCGTTCGCCGCGACACAGGTCGCAGTCACAGTTCACCGCGGCCAAGGGCGCGCCAGTGGCTATCAGGGTCACCGCACCGCAGCCACAGCCGCCCTGGTAGAAGGGACCATTGCTCATGACGCCACCTCATCGAGACCAATCGGCCCAGTGTGGCAGCGGTGTCCGGACTGCCGCCAGCCCCCACGGGCCAAGCCGGCGCTGCCCGCCCTCGCCCGGGACGGCCATGCGCGGCGACCTCTGTTAGGCTGAAAGCCAGCCCCTAACCGCGTCAGGAGGCCCCATGTCCTTGACCCCCTCCACCATGATCGACCTGGGCAGCCCGCTGCCCTCCTTCCGGCTTCCCGATGCCGAGGGCCACACGGTGGGTAGCGACGACTATCCGGACCAGCCGCTGCTGGTGGTCTTCATGTGCAACCACTGCCCCTTCGTGAAGCACCTGGCCGACGCCCTTGCCGACTTCACCCGGGAGTACCAGGCCAAGGGACTCGCGGTGATCGGCATCAACAGCAACGACTTCCACGCCCACCCGGACGACCGTCCGGAAAAGATGGTCGAGGAGGCCGAGGCGCGGGGCTATACCTTCCCCTACCTAGTCGACGAGAGCCAGGACGTCGCCCGTGCCTTCGAGGCGGCCTGCACGCCCGACTTCTTCCTCTTCGACCGCGACCATCGCCTCGCCTACCGAGGGCAGTTCGACGACAGCCGCCCCAGCCAGGATACCCCCGTCGATGGCCGCGACCTGCGTGCCGCCGCCGACGCCGTGCTGGCCGACCGCGCGCCGAGCCCCGACCAGAAGCCCTCCATGGGCTGCAATATCAAGTGGAAGTGAGGGCGGCTTCATCAAGGCAGCCTCTGAGGCGCGATCGACCGCCCCGCGAACGCCTGGTGTCAGGTACCCTGCGCCAGGGCCTGTTCAACGCACGCTGCGCAGCGCAGGCGTGCCGGGCGATCCCTCAGGCCCGCCCAGTAGGCCTCGAATTCGGGACGCCGGGGAATCGAGCCGAAGTGCATGCCCCAGCCGAGATGGGAGCCGACATAGACATCCGCCGAGCTGAAGGCGTCGCCGGCGATGTAGCGCCGCCCGGCGACGGCGCTGGACAGGGTGTCGAGCACCGCCCAGAAGTCGCCGGAGCCCAGCTGGACCTGCTGCTCGGGTGTCGGGTAGACCCCCAGGGTGTTGAGCCCCACGCTGGCTTCGAGCGGCCCGGCGGCAAAGAACAGCCAGCGGTAGTAGTCGGCCCTGGCAGTAAGCGGCGGCGCCAGGCCGGCGTCGGGGAAGGCATCGGCGAGATAGGCGCAGATCGCGGCGGCCTCGGTGATCACGGTGTCGCCGTGGCGAAGCGCCGGCACCTTGCCCATCGGGTTGATGGCCAGGTAGTCCGGCGCCTGCATCGTGGTGCCGTACTCGAGGGTGACGGTGCGATAGGGCACCCCCAGTTCCTCGAGCATCCAGTGGACGATACCGCCTCGGGAGAGGGGGTTGGTGTAGAAGACGAGGTCACGCTGGCGGGTATCGGCGATCGCCCGTGGCCCGGCGGCTTGAGCCTCTTCCTGGCGTCCGCTCCTTGCCACCCCCTCCCCGAACGCCTCGGGGAGCGCCTCGGATACCCGCTCCAGCACCTCAGCAGCAGGCCGCGCCAGCGGCTCGGTGACATCGCCCCTGACGCGGGACAGGCCCAGCGCGAGCGCGTCGAACTGCGCCGCGGTCAGGCTCAGCGGGGGCAGCATGATGCCGGGGGCAAGGACATAGCCAACGCCGGGCTCGCTGGCGATCTCGACCCCCACCGCCCGGAGCACGGCGATATCCTGGTACAGCGACCGCAGCGATATGCCGAGCGCCTCGGCGAGGTCGGGCCCACTGATACGGCCATCGTGTTGACGCATTACCTGAAGCAGGTCGTGCAGGCGGGTACTTCGGGACATGGGTGACTCCTTGGTGGCTGGAACTCACGCCCTGGCTCGCTCACCCGCGGCGAGTGCCTCGGCCAGCGACTCGATCTGGTGTTGAGGGAAGACCCGCACCCCGTGTCGCTCCAGCAAGGCAGTCGTCACGCCCGCACCGGCGGCCCGCCGGCCGGCGAAGCGGCCATCGTGGATCTCTCCACTGCCGCAGGAGGGGCTGGTCTCGGTGAGCAGGGCGTAGCGGACATCATGCGCCCGGCACAGGTCTAGCGCCAGTCGGGCACCGCGCAGGAACGCCGGGGTGACGTCCCAGCCGTCAACGGTAACCACCCGGGCGTCTCCGTCCAGCACCTCCACGCCGCCACCGCCCTGGATCTCCGCCGGGGCACGGGGGGTAGCGAGGCCGGCCTGAACCTCGGGGCAGACCGCCACCAGGCGGCCTTCCCGACGCCAGCGGGCGAGGATGGCGCTATCCTGGGGCTTGGCGCGACCGTCGTAGCGCACCGGCTGCCCGAGCAGACAGGCACTGGTGAGGATCTTGTGCATCTGGGGTCATCCTGGCGGTTGGGTAACGGTGGGGCCTGGACGCGAGGCGCGAGGCGCGAGGCGCGCAGGTAGCATGGCAGCTTGCCCGGCGCGACACCAGCGGCGCGGGCCCTGGCTGGACGGGTGGCATCGGACTGCTCCATGCCCCACGGGCGAACAAAAAAGCGGCGGGCCGGGGCCCGCCGCGAAACCACCGATCAGCGCGACTGATCAGAGAGAATGCTGGATTCAGATCTCGAAACCGCGGCCGAAGTCCTCGGCGGAGAGCGCCATCAGCGACTCGGCGCCGGCCTGGATCATCTGGGCGTGGGCCCGGGTCCGCGGCAACAGGCGCTCGAAGTAGAAGCGCGCCGTGTTGACCTTGGTCCGGTAGAAGGCGGCGTCCTCGCTGCCGGCATCCAGGGCACTTCTGGCCTGCTTCACGGCCCGAGCGAAGAGGTAGGCGAGGGTCACGTACCCCGAATACATCAGGTAGTCGACGCTGGCCGCGCCGACCTCCTCGCGGTCGCCCATGGCCTTCATGCCCACGCCCATGGTCAGCTCGCCCCATTCCGTGTTGAGCTTGGCCAGGGGACGGACGAACTCGGCCATGGCGGGGTTCGCCGCCTCTGCCTGGCAGAACTTGTGGATCTCCTTGGTGAACACCTTGAGGGTCTCGCCCTGGTTCATCAGCACCTTGCGCCCCAGCAGGTCGAGGGCCTGGATGCCGGTGGTGCCCTCGTAGAGACGGGTGATGCGGGCGTCGCGTACCAGCTGCTCCATGCCCCATTCCTGGATAAAGCCATGCCCGCCGAAGACCTGCACGCCCTCGTTGGTGGCCTCGAAACCCACCTCGGTCAGGAAAGCCTTGACGATGGGTGTCAGCAGACCGAGCAGTGTCTCGGCACGCTCGCACTCAACGGCGTCCTGGCCATGCTCCACCACATCGACCATCTGGGCGGTATACAGCACCAGCATGCGCCCGCCCTCGGCGAAGGCCTTCTGGGTCAGCAGCATGCGCCGCACGTCCGGGTGGACGATGATCGGGTCGGCGGACTTGTCCTCGGCCTTGGCGCCCGACAGGGCGCGCATCTGCAGACGATCCCGGGCATAGGCCAGGGCGTTCTGAAAGCTGGCCTCGGTGAGGCCCAGGCCCTGGATGCCCACCCCGATACGGGCGGCATTCATCATGGTGAACATGCAGGCCAGGCCCTTGTGGGGCGCGCCCACCAGGTAGCCTCGGGCGGTGTCGAAGTGCATCATGCAGGTGGCGTTGCCGTGGATGCCCATCTTGTGCTCGAGCGAACCACAGCCGACACCGTTGCGCTCGCCGGGCTCACCGGCCTCGTCGGGCAGGTACTTGGGCACCACGAACAGCGAGATGCCCTTGGAGCCTTCCGGGGCGTCCGGCAGCTTGGCCAGCACCAGGTGGACGATGTTCTCGGCGAGATCGTGCTCCCCGGCGGATATAAAGATCTTGGTGCCGGTGATCTCGTAGGCTCCGTCACCCGTCGGCACGGCGCGGGACCTGATCAGGCCCAGGTCGGTCCCGCAGTGCGACTCGGTCAGGCACATGGTGCCGGTCCACACGCCCTCGACCAGCTTGGTCAGGTAGGTGGCCTTCTGGGCTTCGGTGCCATGGTGACGCAGGGCGTCGGCCGCCCCATGGGAGAGCCCGGGATACATGCCCCAGGCCAGGTTGGTGGCACAGATCATCTCGTTGAGCACCATGGCAAGCGAATGCGGCAAGCCCTGACCGCCCTGCTCGGGATCCGCCGCCAGGCTCGGCCAGCCGCCTTCCACGTACTGCCGGTAGGCCGCCTGGAAGCCGCTGGGGGTCTTGACCTCGCCGCCCTCCAGCAGGCACCCCTCGCGATCGCCGCTCTGGTTCAGGGGCAGCAGCACCTCGCGGGCGAAGCGTCCGCCCTCCTCCAGGATCGCGCCCACCACGTCCGGAGTGACTTCCTCGGCGCCGGGCAGGCGCGCATAGTGGGCCGGGTAGTCAAGCAGCTCGTCCATCACGAAGCGCAGGTCACGCAGGGGGGCCTGGTAGTCGGGCATCTCGTCTCTCCTCGAAATCGGGCAGCGGCAGCGACGTCAGCCGCTTTCAAACATGTGTTTGAAACTAGCTCCGAAGCCAGGCAATAGTCAAGCGTTCGTTTTATTTGAATACGAGGGTCGAGGGTCGAGGGTCGAGGGTCGAGGGTCGAGGGTCGAGGGTCGAGGGTCGAGGGTCGAGGGTCGAGGGTCGAGGGTCGAGGGTCGAGGGTCGAGGGTCGAGGGTCGAGGGCCGAGGGCCGAGGGCCGAGGGCCGAGGGTCGAGGGGCGAGGGCCGAGGGTCGAGGGGCGAGGGGCGAGGGGCGGGAAGCTGGAAGCTGGCATGAGCCCGACGACTGCGGGGTCAAGGGTTGGCTTCCAGCTTCCAGGCGCGGAGCGCCGCTCTTCACGCTTCAAGCTCCCGGACACCGTCCGGGCTCTTCCAGCCTAAAGCTTACGGCTTAGTGCTCCCGGCGAAGCCGGGTCACTGCATGCGAATGCCGCCGTCCAGGCGGATCACCTCACCGTTGAGCATCGGGTTGGTGACGATCTGCTCGGCCAGCCGGGCAAACTCGTCGGGCTTGCCCAGCCGCTTGGGAAAGGGCACCGCGGCCGAGAGTGCGGCCACGGCGTCCTCGGGGATATCGCTCATCATCGGCGTCTCGAAGACCCCCGGGGCGATGGCCATGACCCGGATGCCGTGCCGCGAGAGCTCTCGGGCCGCCGGTAGGCTCATCCCCACCACGCCGGCCTTGGAGGCACTGTAGGCGCACTGTCCCACCTGGCCGTCGAAGGCGGCCACCGAGGCGGTATTGATGATCACGCCGCGCTCGCCATCCTCGCCGGCGGTGTTGCCGGCCATGGCCGCGGAGGCCAGGCGCATGACGTTGAAGGTCCCCACCAGATTGATCTGGACGGTTCGCGCATAGGCCTCGAGATCCGCGGGGTTGCCCTCACGGTCGAGCAGCTTGGCCACGCTGACCACGCCGGCGCAATGCACCACCCCGGCCAGGCCCCGCTCGCCGCCGAGTGCCACGGCCGCGTCCACGGCGGCCTGGATGTCATCCGCGGAGGTGACGTCGCCACGCCAGGCCCGGGCGGCCTCGCCGAGGGCCTCGGCATGGGCCTCGACGGCCTCGCTGAGGTCGCACAGCACCACTCGGCCGCCGGCGGCGACGAGGCGTTCGGCGGTGGCGGCCCCCAGTCCGGAGGCGGCGCCGGTGATCAGAAAGGTGTTGTCCTTCACTTGCATCGATGGGTCTCCACGATCATTGGGCGGCCTCGGGCGCCGCCTTGTCGGCGGCATCCGCGCGCAGCTTGAAGCGCTGGATCTTGCCGCTGGGTGTCTTGGGCAGGGCATCGACGAATTCGATCACCCGAGGGAAGGCGTGGGTGGACAGCCGCTCGCGGACCTGCTGGCGGATCTCGTCGGCCAGCTCGTCGCTTGCCTCGAAGCCCTCGCGCAGCACCACGTAGGACTTGATCACCTCGCCGCGAATCTCGTCAGGCTGGCCGACGGCGGCGGACTCGGCCACCGCCGGGTGCGTCAGCACGGAGTTCTCCACGTCGGTGGGCCCCACCCGATAGCCGGCGGTGGTGATGATGTCGTCGTCACGCCCGGCGAACTGGAAGGTGCCGTCCTCGTTGCGCATCACCACGTCGCCGGTGAGGTAGTAGCCCTCGGCGAAGGGATGCTTCTCCTGCCAAGTGTAGCCGGCGAAGAAGTGCGCCGGGGAGCGGGCGATGTCCACGGCCAGCACACCGGGCTGGCCGGGAGGCAGCTCCTTGTACTCGGCGTCGAGGATCGCCAGGCGATAGCCGGGCATCGGCACGCCCATGCCACCGACGTGCTTGGGGTGGTCGAGGGCATGGTGGTTGCAGCAGGTCATGCCGGTCTCGGTCTGGCCATAGTGGTCCATGACCGGGCAGCCGAGCGCGCTTTCCACCCAGGTGACCACTTCGGTGTTGAGTGGCTCACCGGCGGAGCTGGCGCGACGCAGCTCGAGGGTCTCGTGGGCGTCGTCGAACAGCCCCGAGGCCTTCATCAGGCGGTAGGCGGTGGGCGCGGCGGCGAAGTTGGTGATGCGGTGACGCTGCATGAACCCCAGGGCCCCCTCGGCGCTAAAGCCGGCCTCGCAGAAGTGGGTGGTCACGCCCAGCAGCAGCGGCCCGGCGATGGCATAGTAGAGGCCATAGGCCCAGCCCGGGTCGGCCATGTTCCAGAAGCGGTCGCTGGGCTCCAGCCCGATGGCCAGCTCCATGTAGATCGCGAAGGCGGGCATGGCGGACAACGGCACGGCCACCCCCTTGGGCTTGCCCACCGTGCCCGAGGTGAACATCTGCAGGAAGGCGGCATCCGGCGACTGGCGCGGGGCGGCGGTCTGCGGCGGCGCATGGCCCAGGGCCGCCCCCCAGTCCAGGTCATCGCCATGCTCGGCGTCGGGGCCACCCACCGCGAGTACCGGCGGGCACTGGGAGAGGCCGTCGAACTTGACGCGGTTGGCATGGTCGGTGATCACCAGCCGGGTGTCGGCGCGACCCAGGCGGTAGTCCACGGAATCGGGACCAAAGGCGGTGAACAGCGGCTGGTAGACGGCGCCGATGCGCCAGGTGGCTAGCACGGCGATCAGCAACTGCGGGGAACGCGGCAGCATACAGGCGATACGATCGCCCTCCCCCAGGCCCCGCTCGGCGAACCAGCCGGCGAGCTTCTCGCTTTCGGCCGCGAGTTCGGCATAGGTCAGGGTGGTGACCCGCCCCTGGAGGTCTTCCTGCACCAGGGCCTTCACCTGGCCGCGTCCCTCGCGCAGGTGGCGGCCACAGCAGGCCTCGAAGGCGTTGAGCTTGCCGTCCCGGTGGTCATCGAGGCGGGCGACGACGTCATCGACGGAGAAGGTCTCGAGATAGGTCTCGTAGGCGGGAAGGGTCGCGGTAGTGCTCATGAACTGCCCTCTTGTGCTCGTGAGCCCCGATCCGGCATGCGGACCGACGCTTGTTGTGCTTGTTGTCGGCAATCGGCTTTCAGCCATCTCATCCGGCGCGCGGCCAACCTTCCTCTGGTTAGCTCCAGTTGACGTAAGCGTCAACCTATCAAGCGCTAGGTACAAGCTAGAGGCTTCGCCGCGACAGGGCAAGGGGCAGGACGGGCGGCAGGGCTAGACCATGGTCGACCCCGCCGCGGCAGGCTCAGCGAGCGGGATGGGTAATCATGGCAATGAGTTCCCGGGCCAGGTCCTCGGGGGAGCGCTCGCCACGGGGGTCGTACCAGCGCACCGTCCAGTTGAGTGCCCCCATCACGAAGCGCGAGACCAGGAAACGGTCACCTCGAATCAGGTCGGCGGCCAGGGCCTCGTCGAGCACCTCTTCCCACAGCGTCTCATAGGCATCCCGCAGGTGGCCCAGATGGTCCCGTGCCTCGGGGTCCAGGCGTCGCCATTCGTAGAGCGCGACCACATGGGCGTTGCGGTCGGTCAGCAGGGTCTCCAGATGCGCCCGGGCCATGGCATGCAACCTCGCCTCGGGGTTGCTGTCGCAGTTGTCGAGGGCGTCCCGGGCGATCATCAGGGCATTCTGGGTGCCTTCCTCGATCACGGCGGCGAGGATCTCCTGCTTGTCGCGGAAGTGGTGGAAGAGGCTGCCGGACTTGATGCCCATCTCCTGGGCCAGCATGCGCACGGTGGTGCGATCGAAGCCCTCCTGGACGAACAACTGGGCGGCCTGTCGCGTCAGTTCCTTGCGGCGAGGCGAGTCATTCATTACATTCATCGACGTTTACACTAGCGCTTGCTTGGTTGACCCTGAGAGAACCATAGCCCCGCCGACAGGTCAACGCATCGCGCCTCGCGGCCGGGCCTTCGCCACAATCACAACCATCGACGTTCGGGAGACATGCCATGAGCCAGTCCAACGATATCGTTTTCCTGTCCGCGACGCGGACCCCCATGGGCGGCATGCTGGGCAGCCTGTCCAGCCTCACCGCCCCGGAACTCGCCGCCACGGCGATCCGCGCCGCCATCGAACGGGCCGGCATCGAGGCCGCCGCCATCGACGAGGGCATCCTGGGCTGCGTGCTGCCTGCAGGCGTCAAGCAGGGACCCGCCCGTCAGGCGATGCGTCAGGCCGGCATTCCGGACGGCATCGGTGCCACCACTGTCAACAAGTTGTGCGGCTCCGGCATGAAGGCCACCATGCTGGCCCACGACCTGATCCGCGCCGGCTCCGGCGAGATCCTGCTGGCCGGCGGCATGGAGTCCATGTCCAATGCCCCCCATGTACTGGCCAAGGCCCGCACCGGCTACCGGCTGGGCCACGGCCAGCTCCTGGATCACATGTTCCTCGATGGCCTGGAGGATGCGGAGACCGGCCAGCTGATGGGCGGGTTCGCCCAGGAGGTCGCCACCCGACGCGACTACGGCCGCGAGCGTCTCGATGACTTCGCGATTGCTTCCCTGGAGCGTGCCATGGCGGCCACCAACGCCGGTCATCTCGATGCCGAGATGGCCCCGGTGACCGTCTCCAGCCGCCGGGGCGAGACCGTCGTCGAGCACGACGAGCAGCCCTTCCAAGCCAAGCTCGACAAGATTCGCTCGCTGCGTCCGGCCTTTGCCAAGGATGGCACCATCACTGCCGCCAACTCGAGCTCCATCTCCGACGGTGCCTCGGCGCTGATCCTGGCCAGCCAGGCCGCCGCGGAGCGGGTCGGCGCCAAGCCCCTGGCGCGCATGCTGGGGCACAGCACCCACTCGCGTCATCCCAGCGAGTTCACCATCGCTCCGGTGGGGGCTATCGACAAGCTGATGACCAAGCTCGGCTGGAGCGTGAACGACGTCGACCTGTTCGAGATCAACGAGGCCTTCGCCGTGGTCACCCTGATGGCCATGGACGACCTGGGCCTGCCCCACGACAAGGTCAACGTCTTCGGCGGTGCCTGTGCCCAGGGCCACCCCATCGGCTCCACCGGCTCGCGAATCATCGCCACCCTGATCCATGCCCTGCGCACCAAGGGCGGCAAGCGTGGCATCGCCAGCCTGTGCATCGGCGGCGGCGAGGCCACGGCGGTGGCCGTGGAACTGGTTGACTGAGGCCAAGGAGCTGGCAGGGATGCCCGGCATGGTGGCGCTGCGGATTGCGACACCGCAGGGTGCCCTGCATGCCGGGCGCTGGTCGCCCCCTCGGGCCCAGCCGCGCAGCCCTATCGTGCTGCTGCACGACTCGCTGGGCTGCGTGGCCCTGTGGCGCGATTTCCCGGCACGGCTGGCCCGTGCCACGGGGCGGCAGGTGATCGCCTACGACCGGCTGGGCTACGGCCGCTCGGCGCCCCATCCGGGCCCGCAGCCCATCAGCTTCATCGAGGACGAGGCCCGGGGCGCTTTCGCCGCCGTGACACGCCAGCTGGGGCTCGAGCGCTTCGTCCTGCTCGGCCACAGCGTGGGGGGCGCCATGGCGGTCGCTGCCGCCGGACACCACCCCGAGGCCTGCGAGGGGCTGGTCACGGTGGCGGCCCAGGCCTTCACCGAGGCCCGCACCCTGGCCGGCATCCGCGAGGCCGAGCGAGCCTTCGCGGCCCCGGGGCAGATGGCCCGCCTCGCCCGCCATCACAGCGACAAGGCCGAGTGGGTGCTGCGTTCCTGGGTGGAGACCTGGCACTCGACGGCCTTCCGGAACTGGTGCCTGGACGAGGCGCTGAGACGGGTACGCTGCCCGACGCTGGCGCTGCACGGCGAGCACGATGAATACGGCTCGCTGGCCCAGCCACGCCGCATAGCCGCCCTGGCAGCGGGGACGGCGGAGGCTGGCATCCTGCCGGACTGTGGTCATGTCCCCCACCGGGAGTGCCCGGAGCAACTGATCGCCGCCATCGCTCCCTTCCTGGCTACGCCGACGGCGCGCTGAGCTAGCCCCGGGGCGCCGCCAGGCGGTCGGGACGCAGCCGCTCGCGATCATCGAACAGCCGCCGACTGGCCAGGGTCACCGCAGCCAGGGTGCCGAAGCCCGTGCCCAGGGTGATGGTGAACATGATCAGGATCTGGTACTTCACCGCCAGCGCCGGTGCCGTGCCGGCGAGGATCTGACCGGTCATCATGCCCGGCAGGCTGACCACTCCCGCGGCGGCCATGGCATTGACCACCGGCATCAGCCCGCTGCGCATCGCCTCGCGACGGATATCGCCGATGGCCTCCTGCCAGGTATGGCCGAGCATCAGGCGGTTCTCGATTACCCCCCGCTGCTGCCAGGTGCCCTCGGTAAGCCGATCCAGGGCCAGTGCCACGCCGGTCATGGTATTGCCGAGCATCATGCCCAGCAGGGGGATGGCATACTGGGGTCGATACCAGGGCTCGGGGCCGATGATCACCGTCAGGGTCAACACCGCCACGGTGAAGGAAGACAGGAACATCGCCAGGGTGCCGATGCCGAAGGCCCAGCCGCCAAGCAGGCGACGCTTCTGGCGGGCCACGACCTCGCGGCCGGCGATCAGCAGCATCCCGACTGCCATCAGCACCACCCAGTGCAGCCGCGCCGAGGCGAACAACGCCTCGAGGACCAGCCCGACCAGGGCCAGCTGGATCACCGTCCGCCCCGCCGCGATCAGCAGCGTGCGCCCCATCCCCAGGCGCCCGGCCACCGTGCAGGCGGCGAGCGCCACCACCAGCAAGGCGGCCAGTCCCAGCTGCCACCAGGCGAGTGCAATCACTTGCATGGTGCCGGGACCTCCTCGACCAATCGCCCACCCTCGAGACGCCCCCGCCGCGTGGCGACCCTGGCGATCTGCGCCGGGTCATGGGCGACCCAGATCACCGGCCAGCCACCGTCACGGATGCGCGCCATCAGCCAGGCCTCCACCCGGCGGGTGGTGGCGTCGTCCAGGTTGGCCGTGGGCTCGTCCAGCAACAGCACCGAGGGGCCTCGGGCCAGGGCGCGCAGCAGCGCCAGGCGTTGCTTCTCGCCCGACGACAGGCGGCCCACCGGCCAGTCGAGCACCTCCGGCATCAAGCCCAGGGCCGATAGGCCCCGGACGCCCCCCTCCCCGGCGGGGAAGTGATCTCCTACCCGCTCGGCCCACCATTGACTCTCCGCCGGCACCAGCATCACCCGGCGGCGCCATGCATGGCCCGGCAAGTCGGTCTGAGCCAGCTCCCCCAAGGTGACCGTTCCCCGGTGGGGCTCCAGGTCGGCGATGGCTCGCAACAACCGGCTCTTGCCCGCCCCGCTGGGGCCGGCGAGGCACAGCACCTCGCCGGCGGCCACGCGCAGCGACACTGGTTCCAGGTCGCCGACGGCAAGCCGCTCGAGGCACAGGGACGGAGGGGCGGTCATGGAGGACTCCACGGTTCGAGAAGCAGGCTAGGCCAAAGAGCCTACCAGCCCGCCGTCACCGACAGCGAGGGACACATCGGATGATTGATGACATATGGAATTGCATATATCTTGGCAAGCGACCTCGGCCATCCTCGGCGCCCCGCTGCCCGGGTGGCGCCGAGCTATCCCTCGGGCGCGGTCGATGACCGTCGCGCCCCCCACGCCTCGGAGCCACTCAGGGAGCGCGGCATGACCACCGACCTCGAGACACGGAACGGCGATGCACCCGCCCCCATGGGCCTGTTCGAGCGCTGGCTCTCGCTGTGGGTGGCGTTGGCCATCCTGGCCGGCGTGCTGCTGGGCCAGTTCGTCCCGGTGATTCCCGAGACCCTGTCACGCCTCGAGGTCGCTCAGGTCTCGATCCCGGTGGCGATACTGATCTGGGCGATGATCTTCCCCATGATGGCTCAGATCGACTTCTCGGCCGTGCTCGGGGTGCGCCGTCAGCCAAAGGGCTTGTTCATCACCACCACGGTGAACTGGCTGATCAAGCCGTTCACCATGTTCGTCATCGCCGGCTTCTTCCTGACCGTGGTCTTTCGTCCCTGGATTCCCGAGGCCCTGGCCAGCCAGTACCTGGCCGGGGCGATCCTGCTGGGCGCCGCCCCCTGCACCGCCATGGTCTTCGTATGGAGCACCCTGACCCGCGGTGATGCCGCCTACACCCTGGTCCAGGTCTCGCTCAATGACCTGATCATGCTGTTCGCCTTCGCCCCTATCGTGGTGCTGCTGCTCGGAGTGTCGGACATCCAGGTGCCCTGGAACACCGTGGCACTCTCGGTGGTGCTGTATATCGTCATTCCCCTGGGGGCTGGCTACCTGACCCGTCGCACCCTGATCCACCGGCATGGCCCGGCCTGGTTCGAGACCGTTTTCCTGGCGCGGATCGCCCCGGTCACGCCCATCGGCCTGATCATCACCCTGGTGCTGCTGTTCGCCTTCCAGGGCGAGGTGATTCTGACTCATCCCCTGCACATCGGGCTGATCGCCATCCCCCTCATCCTGCAGACCTTCCTGATCTTCCTGCTGGCTTACGGCTGGGCCTGGGCCTGGCGGGTCCCCCACTGCGTGGCGGCGCCGGGTGCCCTGATCGGTGCCAGCAACTTCTTCGAACTGGCCGTGGCCGCCGCCATCGCCCTGTTCGGCCTGGAGTCCGGGGCGGCGCTCGCCACCGTGGTGGGGGTGCTGGTGGAAGTGCCCTTGATGCTCGCCCTGGTGCGCATCGCCAACGCCACCCGCGATCGCTTTCCCGACACCGGCTCATGAGACAATCGCTGGCACGCCATCCGCTGGCGATCATCGTCCTGGCGCAGCTCTGCGGCACCTCACTATGGTTCAGCGTCAACGGCGTGGGACTGTCGCTGGCCGAGACCCTGGCACTCTCCACGGCCGACCTCGGCCGATTGACGCTGGCCGTGCAGCTGGGCTTCATTCTCGGCGCCCTGGGCCTGGCCGGCAGCGGCCTCGGTGACCGTTTCCGTGCCAGCCACATCTTTGCCGCGGCGAGCCTGGCCGGCGCCCTGGTCAACGCGGGCTTCGTGCTGGCGGCGCCCCATGCGGGGCTGGCACTGGTGCTGCGCTTTCTCACGGGCGTCTGCTTGGCCGGCATCTATCCCTTGGGCATGAAGCTGGTGATCGGCTGGACGCCCCGCCATACCGGCGCCGCTCTGGCCTGGCTGGTGGGCATGCTGACACTCGGCACCGCCCTGCCCCACCTGCTGCGTGGCGCGACCCTGGGGCTGGCTTGGCAATGGCCACTGCTCGGCGCCTCCGGCCTCGCCCTGACAGGCGGCGCCCTGGTCCTGGCCCTGGGCGATGGCCCGCACCTTCCCCCGCCGGGCGGTCGGGCACGCCTCCGGGAAGGGCTGGCCTCGCTGCGCGACGGCCGCTTCCGTGCCGTGGCCGGAGGCTATTTCGGCCACTGCTGGGAACTCTATGCCGTGTGGACCCTGGCGCCCTTCCTGGTCGCCCGGGAGGTCGCCCGACTGTCGGCGCCGGTCGGGCTGGTGCCCTGGCTGGCCTTCGGCATGATCGCCCTGGGGCTGGTCGGCTGTGTGGTGGGCGGTCAGCTCAGCCGCCGCCTGGGCAGCCTGAGCGTGGCCCGCCGGGCACTGGCCACCTCGGGACTGGTCGGGCTGGCCTATCCGCTGCTGGCCTGGGCGCCACCGCCGCTGCTGCTGGGGCTGCTGGCCCTGTGGGGGCTGACGGTCATCGCCGATTCGCCGCAGCTGTCGGCGCTGGCGGCGGCAACGGCCCCCAGCGCCCATGTAGGCTCGACCCTGGCAGTGATGAACGCCGTGGGCTTTGCCCTGACCCTGCCGGGCATCTGGCTGACCGCGTCGCTGTGGGCCAGCCAGGGCCCCTGGGTGGTATGGTGGCTACTGCCCGGACCGCTGCTGGGCCTGTGGGGGCTGCGCCGCCTCGAAGCGATGCCGGCGCGAGGCTGAGCTGCCATCCGCTCAGCACAGCACAGCCCGCCGCCCGGGTCGGTCGCCCATGCATTCCAGCCGTTCGGCCAAGGCGTCCAGCCGGGTCGCGTCACCCTCGGCGGCGGCCGTCAGGATGGCCGTCACCCAGCCAGGCAGGCCCGGCTCGAGGCCATAGTAGACCCACTGGCCATCGCGGCGATCGGCGAGCAGGCCAACACGGCGCAGCTGGGCCAGGTGGCGCGATACCTTGGGCTGCGAGAGGCCGAGGGCATGGGTCAACTCGCACACGCACAGCTCCCCTTCCCGGTGGATCAGCAGCACCAGGCTCAGCCGGGTCGCGTCGGCCAGGCACTTGAGCACATCGATCGCCTCGAGAGTCATGCCGACCTCCCCTGCCTGTCGTCGCTCGGCAGCGCCAGGGCCATCAGCGCACTGGCCGCCACCAGGGCCGCCGAGACCCACAGGCAGGCGGCCAGACCCTGGATCTGGTAGAGCCAGCCGGAGAGCAGCGTGCCGGCGAGCCGCCCCAGGGCGTTGGCCATGTAGTAGAAGCCCACGTCCATGGAGACGCCATCGGCACGTGCATAGTGAACGATCAGGTAGCTGTGCCAGCTGGAGTTGACCGCGAAGACCACGCCGAAGGCCAGCAAGCCGGTGACGAGCCATGCCACCTCGGCCAGCGGCAGCAGCGCGAGCAGCGCCGGCAGGCCGGCCAGCATCAGGGCCCAGAACGCCGTGATGCCCCGCGTGCCGCCCTGGACCAGCCCAGTGAGGCGCGGCGCCTGGGTCTGCACCCCGCCGTAGCCGATCACCCAGACGGCCAGTAACCCTCCCACCGTCCAGTGACTCCAGCCATGCTGGTCGTACAGGAACACCGGCAGCGCCACCACGAACCACACGTCCCGGGAGGCGAACAGGCACAGCCGCGCCGCCGAGAGCACGTTGATGGCCCGCGACTTGGAGAACACCTCGGTGAACTTGGGCTTGCGCTTCTGACGACCCAGGTCGGCCTTGAGCCGCACCAGCGACAGCGTGAGCACGGCGACGAGCATCACCGCCATGCCGATGATGGCGCCCCGGAAGCCGATCAGCGTCAGCAGCAGCCCGCCGAGGAAGAAACCGGCGCCCTTGAGGGCATTCTTGGAGCCGGTGAGGATCGCCACCCAACGATAGAGGGCGCTAGTGGCCCTCGGGCTGTCCTTGGGCACCAGGACCTTGACCGCGCTCTTGGCGCTCATCTTGTTGAGGTCCTTGGCGATCCCTGACAGCGCCTGAGCGGCCATCACCCAGGGCACGCTGAGCGACGCGGGGGGGACCATCAGCATGGCCAGCGCCACGATCTGCAGCCCCAGCCCGACGTTCATGGTGCGATTGAGGCCCAGGCGCGCGCCCAGCCAGCCCCCCACCAGATTGGTGACCACGCCGAACGCCTCGTAGAAGAGGAACAGCAGGGCCACCTCCAGCGGCGAGTAGCCCAGCTGGTGGAAGTAGAGCACCACCAGCATGCGCAGGGCACCGTCGGTGAGCGTGAAGGCCCAGTAATTGCCGGTGATCAGCAGGTACTGGCGCACTTCGAAGGGCAGCGCCCGGATCCGTGCGCCAAGCGACAGGCTGTCAGGCATGCCCCACCTTCAGCGCCAGCTCGGCGGTGCGGTTGGCGTAGCCCCACTCGTTGTCGTACCAGGCGTAGAGCTTCAGCTGGGTGCCGCCCACCACCATCGTGGAGGGAGCATCGACGATCGCGCTGCGCGGGTCGGTACGGTAGTCGATGGACACCAGCGGGCGCTCCTCGTAGCCGAGGATGCCGGCAAGCGGGCCTTCCGCGGCGGCCTTCAGGGCGGCATTGACCTCCTCCACCGTCACCTCGCGGGCGAGCTCGAAGACCATGTCGGTGAGCGAGGCATTGGCCAGGGGCACACGCACCGCATGGCCGTTCAGCTTGCCCTCGAGCTCGGGAAAGATCGCGGTGATCGCCTTGGCGGAGCCGGTGGTGGTGGGGATCAGGCTCATGCCGCAGGCCCGGGCCCGGCGCAGGTCCTTGTGCGGGGCATCGAGGATCGTCTGGGTGTTGGTGATGTCGTGCACCGTGGTCATGGAACCGTGACGGATGCCGAAGGTCTCGTGGATCACCTTGACCACCGGCGCCAGGCAGTTGGTGGTGCAGCTGGCCGCGGTGACCAGGCGATGCAGGGCGGGCTCGAAGACATCGTCGTTGACGCCCATCACCAGGTTGAGCACGCCCTCCTCCTTGACCGGCGCCGAGACCACCACGCGGCCGACGCCCTGGTCCAGGTAAGCAGTGAGGGCCTCACGCGTCTTGATCACCCCCGAGGCCTCGATCACCAGGTCGCAGTCCGACCAGTCGGTGCCAGCCGTCTCTCGGTGGGTGCTAAAGGCGCTTCGCACGCCGTCGACGATGATGGCCTCGTCTTCCGCCCGGATGCCCTGCCCCGGCGCCCAGTGCCCGTGCACCGAGTCGAATTCCAGCAAGTGGGCGAAGGTGGCGGCATCGCCGCCCGGGTCATTGACGCGTACCACCTCGACCTCGCCGGCCGCGATGCGCGGCCAGAGGCAGCGCATCACGAGGCGTCCGATGCGGCCGAAGCCATTGATGCCAATACTGAGTGTCATGGGTCTCGCCTCCTCGTCGAGGTCCGCCGGATGGCCGACCAATATATATGCTTAACCATATATAGGCGAGGACGATGTCATTCGGGTGACACGCCGTAAACGAGAACGGGGAGGCGATCGCTCGCCTCCCCGTCCATGGTGCCGGGACGCCGGCTTAGCCGTAGCGACCAGTGATATAGTCCTCGGCCTTCTTGGTGGCCGGGTTGGAGAACATGGTCTGGGTGTCGTTGTACTCGACGACTTCGCCAAGGTGGAAGAAGGCCGTGTAGTCGGCCACCCGGGCGGCCTGCTGCATGTTGTGGGTCACGGTGATGATGGTGAACTGCCGCTTGAGCTTGTCCATCAGGTCCTCGATGGTCGCCGTGGAGATCGGGTCCAGGGCCGAGGTCGGCTCGTCCATCAGGATGACATCGGGCTGCACCGCGATGGCCCGGGCGATGCACAGCCGCTGCTGCTGACCACCGGAGAGCGAGGTGCCGGGCTGATGCAGCTTGTCCTTGACCTCCTCCCAGAGGCCGGCGTCGCGCAGGGCGCGCTCGACGAGCTCGTCGGCGTCGGTCTTGCGACTCACCAGGTCGTGCATGCGCGGCGCATAGGCGACGTTCTCGTAGATCGACTTGGGGAAGGGGTTGGGTTTCTGGAACACCATGCCCACCCGGCGGCGCAGGGCCACCTCGTCCATCTTGGCCTCGTTGACATCGCGACCGTCCATCTCCACCAGGCCCTCGAGGCGCACGCCGGGGATCAGGTCGTTCATGCGATTGAGGCAACGCAGGAAGGTCGACTTGCCGCACCCGGAGGGGCCGATCAACGCCGTGACGTTCTTCTGGTAGACATCCAGGTTGATGTTCTTGAGCGCCTGGGTGTCCCCGTACCAGAGGTTGAGATCGCGAACGCGGATGGAGAGCTGGTGGTGGGCCTCCGCGTTGCGGGTGACGGGTTCGCCTGCGCTGTGACCGGTCATGGAAGCGATACTCCGCTCGGCAACTTGAATATTCATCTTGGCATATCCTGTGTCGGGCCGCGGGGCTTACCAGCGACGTTCGAATTTCTTGCGCAGTACCACGGCCGTGGCGTTCAGCGTGATCAGCACGGTCAGCAGCACCAGGATGCCGCCGGAGGTCTTCTCGATGAAGGCCCGGTCGGGCTCCCCCGCCCAGGTGAAGATCTGCGCCGGCAGCACGGTGGCGGCCTCGGTGAAGGTGGCGCCAACGTCGGGAATGAAGGCCACCATGCCGACGATGATCAGCGGGGCGGTCTCGCCCATGGCCTGGGCCAGACCGATGATCGAGCCGGTCATGATGCCCGGCATGGCCAGCGGCAGCACATGGTCGCGCACCACCTGCCAGCGCGAGCAGCCCACCCCGAAGGCGGCATGACGGATCGAATCCGGCACGCTGCGCAGGGCCGTGCGGGTGGCGATGATGATCACCGGCAGGGTCATCAGCGCCAGGGTCAGACCGCCGACCACCGGCGAGGAGCGCGGCACGCCGAAGAAGTTGATGAAGATCGCCAGGCCCAGCAGGCCGAACAGGATCGAGGGGATCGCCGCCAGGTTGTTGATGTTGATCTCGATCAGCTGGGTGACGCGGTTGTCGGGGGCGAACTCCTCCAGGTAGACCGCGGTCATCACGCCGATCGGGAAGGACACGGCCAGGGTGACCAGCAGGGTCAGCACCGTGCCCATGGCCGCGGCGGCGATGCCGGCGAGCTCGGGCATCTTGGAGTCGCCGCTGGTGAAGAAGGTGGTATTGAAGCGCAGCTCGGCGCGGCCCTGGTCCACCAGCCGCTCGACCACCGTCTGCTCGCTGCCACTCAGCTTGGAATGGTGGCCCTTGAGGTACTGGTCGACCTGGCCGTCGGCCAGCACCCACTCCATGCGGGTCGTGCCCAGCAAGTCAGGATTGTCCTCCATGCGCCCGGGGATCAGGCGCAGGTAACCGCGGCTGACCAGCGGGCGCACGTCTTCCTGGACGGCGGCCAGGGGCAGCTGGCTGGCCTGCTCGCTGTAGTCGACCTCGACCTGGATCTGGGCCTGCTGGAAGGCCGGCAGGCCCTTGACCAGCATGTCGGCGAAGAACAGCACCAGAAAGAGGCCGGCCAGGCCCAGGGCGCCCATGGAAACCCACTTCAACCGGGCGGACTTGCGGTGACGACGCCGGAGCTGGGCGCTGATCTCGTCGAAGGATTGGCTCATCGGGAAGGCTCCAAGGCGTTAGAGGTTGTTGATCCGATACTTCTCGCGGAACCGCCGAATCATGATCACCGAGACCAGATTCAGCGACAGGGTCACCACGAAGAGCACCAGGCCCAGGGCGAAGGCCGAGAGGGTCTCGGCGCTGGCGAACTCCTGGTCGCCGGTCAGGGCGGCGACGATGCGCACCGTCACGGTGGTCATGTCCTCCAGCGGGTTGGCCGTGAGGTTGGGCCGCATGCCGGCGGCCATCACCACGATCATGGTCTCGCCCAGCGCCCGGGACATTGCCAGCAGCGAGGCGGAGATGATGCCCGGCAGCGCCGCCGGCACGACCACGTCCCGGATGGTCTCGCCCTTGGTCATGCCAAGTGCCAGCGAACCCTGACGCATGCTGTCCGGCACCGAGTTGATGACGTCGTCGGACAGCGAGGAGATGAAGGGGATGATCATGATGCCCATGACGACGCCGGGCGCCAGGGCGTTGTTGAAGGAGGCGTCCAGGCCGAAGAAGCCAGCCACGTCGACGATGATCGGCGCCACGGTGATAGCGGCGAAGAAGCCGTAGACCACGGTGGGGATGCCGGCCAGAACCTCGAGCACCGGCTTGGCCAGGGTGCGCACCCGCCGGGGGGCGAACTCGGCCATGTAGATGGCCGCCAGCAGGCCGACGGGAATCGCCACCAGCATCGCCACCAGGGTGATCATGAAGGTGCCGGCGAACAGCGGCACCGAGCCGAACTGGGCCGCGCTGGCCCCTTCCTCGGCGCGGCCCGCCGCCTCGAGGAAGCTGGCCCCCGGATTCCAGGTGGTACCGGTGATGAAGTCCCAGAAGCTCTGCATCTGGAAGAAGCGGATGGCCTCTCCCACGATGGAGACCAGGATACCGAAGGTGGTGACGATGGAGATCAGGGCGGCGCCGGCCAGGAAGAAGCGGATCACCCGTTCGATGGCCTTGCGCGCATGGAACTCGGGGCGCACCAGGGCAATGCCCATGGCCAGGCCGGCGCAGCCGACCACCAGGCTGGCGGCCAGCAGGTAGAGAGTGGGGATCTCGGCGCCGGCAAGCAGCATCACGAAGGCGCCCAGCGCACCCACCAGGATCGCCGGACCGGCCGTGGACAGCACGCTGAACCAGGCGTACTGGTCGGGCTGGGCATACATGGCAGTGCCCGAGGCACGCACCTTGGCGGCCTTGGCCCGGCCCAGGAAGAAGGCTATCAGACCCAGCACCAGCAGGGTGCCGCAGAACAGGGCGAGGATTTGGTTGGTCTGCATAGGTGTCTCTCGAAGGAATTCATCCGCAGGGGCGACCTGACCGCCACCCCTGCTGGAACGCGCGCCGGCCGGCAACGCGGGTTGCCGGCCGGTCGGGGCTGAAACCCGGTCCGTTTACTTCAGGTCGGCCAGCTCGAGCGGCTCATGATTGGCCACTTCCTGGCGAGCCTGCTCACGCATCTCCACGGGAGCCGGGATCAGGCCGATGCCCTTGAGGTAGCCGAGGTCGCCGACCATCTGCTCGCTCATGAACATGTTGGCGTACTCGTACATGGCCGGGACCGCGTCGGCGTGCTGGTTCTTCACGTAGAAGAACAGCGAACGGGACACCGGGTACTCGCCGCTGCCGATGGCCTCCGGGGTCGGCTCGACGCCGTCGATGCTGGAACCGATCAGGGTATCGGCGTTCTCCTCGAGGAAGGAGTAGCCGAAGATGCCGAAGGCATCGGTGTTCTCGGCCAGGCGCTGGACGATCAGGTTGTCGTTCTCGCCGGCATCGATGAAGGCACCATCGGCGCGGATGTCGGTGTAGCCCTCGTCGCCGTAGGCCTCCATGTCCTCGGAGGCGGCTTCCATCACCAGCTCCTCGAAGGCGTCACGGGTGCCGGAAGTGGTGGGCGGCCCATAGACGGCAATCTCGCGGTCCGGCAGGGAGGCGTCGATGTCGCTCCACTGGGTGTAGGGGTTGTCGACCAGCTCGCCGTCCACAGGCACCTTGGCGGCGAGGGCCAGGAAGATCTGCTCGCGGGTCACGTCCATGGTCTGGTTGGCGCTGGACTGGGCGAAGGCGATGCCGTCGTAGCCGATGAAGGCCTCGGTGACGTCGGTCACGCCGTTCTCTTCGCAGCGCTCGAACTCGGAGGGCTTCATGCGGCGCGAGGCATTGGTGATGTCCGGGGTGTCGTCGCCGACACCGTTGCAGAACAGGCGCAGGCCGCCACCGGAGCCGGTGGACTCGATGACCGGGGTCGGGTAGTCGGTGGTGGCGCCGAACTCCTCAGCCACGTAGCTGGCAAACGGATAGACGGTGCTGGACCCGACGATGCGAACCTGGTCGCGGGCCTGGGCGACACCGGCCACGCCCATGACGGCGGCAGCGATGACGGTGGTCTTGAGGATGCGGTTCATGGAGAGAGCTCCTGTTCATAGAAGTGTGCAACCTTCGCGAGACACAAGATGCCCCAGGAAAATGACAGCTTCATGACAAAGCGGAACCCTCGGCGCCGGCCTCGGTCAGGTTTCCCCCTCGGGCCGCCCGGATGGGCAGGTCGCGACCCGGCCGGCGCGCCCCGCCAGCCCCCGCAGGGCCAGATTGCCGGCCAGTGACACGGCCAGCATGGTCAGCACCATGGGCCAGGCGCTGTCGATCTCGAAGCCACTCACCACCACGCCGGCCAGGGCCCCGCAGCTGAACTGGATGCTGCCCAGCAGCGCCGTGGCGGTGGCGCTCATGTGGCTGAAATGCTCGAGCAGCGAAGCAATGGCGTTGGGGGTGATCAGGCCCACCATGCCCATGAACAGCATGATCAGCGGGACCACGGTATACAGCGAGTCCAGACCGGAGGCCACCAGCAAGACCAGGCACAGTGCCACGCCGAGCTGCACCCCGAGACCGAGCCGCATGTTCTGCTGAGGGGTACGCCAGCGCAGCAGGCGGATGTTGAGGCGGTTCGAACCGGCCATGACCACCACGTTGGCCCCGAAGACCACCGGATAAATCGCCGGCGACACGCCATAGTGGGTCATGTACAGGAACGGCGAGGCGGTGATGAAGGCAAACATGCCGGCGAAGGTCGCGGCCACGGCGAGCACATAGCCCATCCCCTCGCGATGGCGCAGTACACTGGCGTAGTTGCGCAGTACCTGCCGCGGCGAGGCCATGGGCGCATCCGCCGCGCGGGTCTCGGGCAGGCGCGTGCCCATCAGCCACAGCAGGAAGGCGGCATAGACGGCAAGGAAGACGAAGATCAGCCACCAGTCGGCCAGGTACAGCAGGCCGCTGCCCACTGCCGGGGCCGCCAGCGGGGCCAGCATCATGATCATCGCCATGGTCGACATGACCCGGGCAGCCTCGCGGCCGCTGAAGCAGTCGCGCACGATCGCCGCCGAGTTGACCACGCAGGCCCCGCCGCCCAGCGCCTGCACCAGGCGCCAGGGCAGCAGCTCGGCGAGGCTGTCCACCGTGGTCAACATCAGGCTGGCCAGCAGGAAGATCACCAGTCCGCCAAGCAGAACCGGCTTGCGGCCCAGCCGATCGGAGAGCGGCCCGCCGGTCAGCTGGCCAAGGGCAAAGCCGAACAGGAAGACGCTGATCGACAGTTCGGTATGGTGGATGCTGGCGCCCACGGCTTCGGCCAGGGCCGGCATGGCCGGCAGGTAGGCGTCGATGGCAAAGGGAGCCAGTGCGGTATTGGCGGCCACCAGCAGGGCCACGCGTCGAGCATTGAGGGTCAAGGCGCCTCCAACAGACATTCTGATAGGCCGCTAATGATAACGCGAATCCGGCGCAGATGCCGGGGCCGTCTATATTCGCCCCAATGGCCTTGGTAGAGTGCTAGGCAGACGACACGGAGGACATCCCCCCATGGCAGACGACCTGCTTTCGCAACTCAAGCGCATGACCACCGTGGTGGCCGACACCGGCGATCTCGAGGCAATCCGTCGTTTCGCGCCCAGCGATGCCACCACCAATCCCTCGCTGATCCTGCAAGCCGCCCAGCAGGACGGCCGTCGGGCCAGGCTGGCCGAGATCGCCCGCCACGCCACCGACATCGACGACGCCCTGGATGCCGTGGCGGTGGAGATCGGCAGCGAGATCAGCGCCCTGGTACCCGGCCACGTGTCCACCGAGGTCAGCGCCCGACTGTCCTTCGACACCGAAGCCACCCTGGCCCGTGCCCGCTCGCTGATCGAACGCTATGCCCGACACGGGGTTGGCCCGGAACGGATCCTGATCAAGGTAGCCGCGACCTGGGAGGGCATCCAGGCGGCCAAGGTGCTGGAACGCGAGGGCATCCACACCAACCTCACGCTGCTGTTCAGCTTCGCCCAGGCCCGCGCCTGTGCCGATGCCGGGGTAACGCTGGTCTCCCCCTTCGTGGGCCGCATCCTGGACTGGCACAAGGCCCAGGCCCCCGAAGCCGACCTCGAGGGCGACCGCGATCCCGGCGTCCAGTCGGTTCGGCGCATCTACGAGTACTACAAGGGCCATGGGTTCGAGACCATCGTGATGGGCGCCAGCTTCCGCAATAGCGGCGAGATCCAGGCGCTGGCCGGCTGCGACCGCCTGACCATCTCGCCGGCCCTGCTCGGCGAGCTGGCCGAGGCCGAGGGGCCCCTCGAGAGACGTCTGGCGCCGCTGGGCGCCGAGACCCGCCCCCCGGAACCTCAGGACGAGGCGGAGTTCCGCTGGGCGCTGAACGAGGATGCCATGGCCACCGAAAAGCTGGCCGAAGGCATCCGCAAGTTCATGGCCGACCAGCGCAAGCTCGAAACTCTGCTCGGCGAGCTGCGCCGCCAGGCCTGACGAACGCGGGGAGACGCCATCGGCGCCTCCCCGTCCTCGATGCGTCGTCGGCGGTGTCTCAGTCGCGGTGCGAGGCGGCCTCCTGGGCCTCGAGCATCTCGACCAGCGGCTGGAACTGCTCGCGGTTGTGTTCGTTCATGTGCATCAGGATGCGATGGGCCTCGAGGATGCGCTGTCGCATGCCCTCCTCGTCGGCCGGCACCTCCGGCAGCTCACGGAGCTCGTGGGGCTCGGTAATGGGGGATTCCACCAGGGTGAAGTAATGGGCAAAGCCCATGACGTCGAGCATCCGCTGGACATCGGGGTTGTCGACGACGATTGTCGGCGGATGCTCCAGGCGGCCCTGCAGCGCCATGGCCACCTTGGCGAGGAAGCCCAGGGCAGTGGAATCGACGTTGGTGGCCTCGCGCAAGTCGACCATCACGGCCTCGAGCCCGGGGGTCTCGGCCAGCCGCTGGGCCTGGCTGTCGAGGGTCGCGCACAGGGTCAGCCGCACGTCACCGCACAGCTTGAGCACGAACACCCCGGAATCGAACGCCGCCTTGATGCGGCCTTCATGCATTATCATTGCCAAATCCGCTCAACATCATGATCGTCAGGTCGTCGGGCAGCTCTTCATGGCCAGGGGCGTGTTCGGCGATAAGGTCATCATCGTCCTCCATCTTGCCCAGGGCAAGACCGTCCCTCAGTTCCGCCACCGTCTCGCTGGCCAGTACCCGGCGCTCGAGCTCCCGGAGCCGCGCGTCGAGGGTCTCGCCGGGCAGGCATTCCAGGATCCCGTCGGAACACAGGCAGAGCCGGAAGGTCGCGGGCAACGGGCAGCCCAGCTGGGGATACTCGACATGGGGGAACAGCCCCACCGGCATGCCCTCCCCGGCCAGGGGCCGGACCTCGCCGTCGGCGACCAGCAGCGGCATGGGTAGCTGGGCGCCGAGCGAATAGTGCAGATAGCGGCGCTCCCGGTCAATGACACCAACGAATAGGGTGGCGTGCTTGCCGATCCCGGTATCGAGCAGCTCGCGGTTCAGGGCCGCCAGCCAGCGCGGCGCCAGGCACTCGGGGGACTGGCCATCCCACTCGTTCTGCCAGCGGTTGGAGAGGTACTTGAGCAGCACCGTGACGAAGGCCGACGAGGCCCCGTGGCCGGAGACATCGGCGAAATAGAACAGGGTGTAGCGATCGTCGAAGCGCTGGAAATCGAGGAAATCTCCGGACAGGTACAGCGACGGAGCCAGCCAGTAGTCACAGGTCACCCCGCCCACGGTCTGGGGACGTGGCGGCAACAGCTTGCGCTGGATCTGGCCACCGGCCTGCTGGTCCATGCGCAGCATGGCCAGGTGGGTTTCCAGCCGCTCGTTGAGCTCGGCCAGGCGGGCTCGATCGTGTTCCCGCTCCTCGGCGAGGCGGTTGACCTCGATGACCCGGCGGATGATCCGGCGCAGCAGGTGACCATGGCGAAGCGGCTCGATGACATAATCCACCAGGCCGGCATCCACCGCCTGCAGCAGGTCGCTGTCCTGGCGGTCGTCGCTGACCACCAGGGTCGGCAGCCGCCTGGCCAGGGCGGCCCACTCGCTGCTGGGCACCACCCGGGAGCGGGCCACTGCCAGCGAGGCCGTGGCCGGTAGCTGGTCCGGCCGCTCCACGGCCACCACCGCCAGGCCATCCTTGGCGATGGTCTCGGCCAGGGCATCGCGCTCCGGCCCGGGGGCATCGATCAGTCCGATCAGCTCGTTGGCAGCTGGCATCCCGTCATGGCCTCATTCGGCGAAGGCGTCATCAAAGTCGGCATCATCGAAGTCGAACTCGTCACTGGCGAACGGATCCTCGCCCAGCTCGCCATCATTGACTTCGAAGCGTCGGCGCTGCAGCCAGCTGTCGCGGATGAAGCTGTAGCGATCCCCGCGAATCAGCCGCTCCTGGTCGAGAAGGCCCGCCCGCGTGTCGATCACATCCAGAGCACGCAGGGAAAGCCGTACCTTGTCCTCTTCAACATAGGTCAGCGGGTAGGTATAGGAGTCCACGGGCAGGCCGGCGGTATCCCGCACCGTGCTCGGCCCCAGCAGCGGCAGCACCACATAGGGCCCCTCGCCCACCCCCCAGACCGCCAGGGTCTGGCCGAAGTCCTCCTCGCGGCCCACCAGTTCCATGTGCGAAGCCACGTCGAATAGCCCCAGCACCCCCACAGTGGAATTGATCAGGAAGCGGCCGGTGGCGATGCCGGCGTTGCCGGGCTTGCCCTGCAGCAGGCTGTTGAGGGTGGTACGCAGCTCGCCGAGGTTCGCGAAGAAATTGCCCACCCCGGTCTCCACCGGATCCGGTGTCACGAAGCGATAGCCCTGTGCGGCCGGCTTCAGGGCATAGCGATCGAGGGTGTCGTTGAAAGCGAACACCTGCCGGTTGAACCCCTCCCAGGGGTCCTCCGGCTGGGCCTGGCGGCTGGTCGCCGTGGAGGCGCAGCCCGAGAGCACGGCCACGGCGAGCAGCGCCGCGGCGGCCTTCCGGCTCGGGAATGATGGGCTCATTGCGTCAGTGGTCTCCCTGCACTTGGTTCCTTGGTCCTTGCATCAACGTCGCCGTACCACGACGCTGCCGGCACTGTAGCCCGCGCCAAAGGAACACACCACCCCGACATCCCCGGCCTCGAGATCGTCGCGATGCAGGTGGAAGGCGATGATCGAGCCCGCCGAACTGGTATTGGCGTAGCGGTCGAGGATGATCGGCGCCTCGCTTGGCGCCGGCTCGCGGCCCAGCACGCGCCGGGCGATGAGGTCATTCATGTGACGGTTGGCCTGGTGCAGCCAGAGCCGACTGAGATCATCCCCCGACAGCGAGAGCGAAGCGAGGTGCTCGCCGATCAGCGCCGCCACCAGCGGGCAGACCTCCTTGAACACGCGCCGCCCCTCCTGGACGAAGAGCTTGTCCGCCGCCAGCGGGTCGCTGTCGGTGACGCGATTGAGAAAGCCCGCATTGTTGCGGATGGCGTTCGAGAAGCGGGTCACCAGCCGGGTGCCGAGCACCGTGAAGCGGGCCTCGGCAGTGGCCAGGGCATCGGCCTCGAGCACGATGGCCGTGCAGGCATCGCCGAAGATGAAGTGGCTGTCGCGGTCCCGGAAGTTGAGATGCGCCGAGCAGATCTCGGGGTTGACCACCAGGGCGCGGGTCGCTCCGCCGGCGCGAATGGCATTGGCCGCGGTCTCGATGGCGAAGGTGGCCGAGCTGCAGGCCACGTTCATGTCGAAGGCATAGCCGCCGGCGCCCAGCGCCGCCTGCAGCTCGACGGCCACGGCAGGATAGGCGCGCTCCAGGTTCGAGCAGGCGACGATGACCAGGTCGATGTCGCCGGCGGCAACCGAGGCCGCCTCCATGGCCTGACGGGCGGCGGCGAGGCCCATCTCGCACTGGAGGGACGGGCTGTCGTTGTCTCGCGCCGGCAGCCGGGGGCGCATGCGCTCGGGGTCGAGAATACCCTCGGCATCCAGCACGTAGCGGCTGTGGATACCCGAAGCCTTGACGATGAACTCACTGCTCGACGGCTCGAGGGTCGCCGGCTCGCCGGCCGCGCGTCGCCGCGCATTCTCGGCATCGACCCAGGTATTGAAGGCGCTCACCAGGGCCGCGTTGTCGACGGCATGGGGAGGGGTGAAGAGGCCCGTGCCGGTGATTACCACATCAGTCATACATCGTCTCCATGGGGCGAACGGGCCTGCCGCCGGGTATGGCGCGGGGCTCGATCGCAGCGATCAGGCCCGGCCGGTGAGTTCCGCCCAGCGTTTCTCGAGGCGCTTCGTGGAGACCGGCATCCGGGTTCCCAGCTGCTGGGCGAAGAGCGAGACACGCAGCTCCTCGATCCACCAGCCGAACTCGACCAGCGCCGGGTCCTCGACCTGACCACGGCGCTCGCTGTCGCGGCGGGCGGCCAGGCGGGCCTCGAAGTCCTGTACCTCCTGCATGTGCATCTGGTCGCGCATGCGTTCCCGGGGGGCCTTCTCAAGCCGGATCAGCGCGGCCTCCATATAGCGCGGGTATTCCGCCAGCCAGTCGCCCGCCGCGCAGACGAAGCCGGGATGCACCAGGCGCTGCATCTGGGCCTTGAGGTCACTGTATACCAGTGCCAGGGACAGGTTCAGGTTGCCCTTCAACGCCTTGGTCACCGCCAGGTGGCCTTCCAGCGCCTGCTTCAGGGTCGCGAGCAGCGCCTCGGCACGCGGCACCAGCTCGTGGCGGGCGGCCTCGAGGCGGGCCTCCAGGGCGTCACGGGAACGCGGCAGGGGGTCCGCCGCCACCACCTGCTGGAAGACCGCGGCCACCACGTCCTCGGTGAGCTGGCGCCGGGTGCCGACCTTGGCGAACAGCAGCGCGCAGGGCTTGAGCCCGGCCAGGCGCTCGATGGCACGCACCTGATCGGGCAGCCGAGCCATCGCCGCCCGGACCACCCCGCGGCGATGCGCCTCCCGGGCCTTGTCGGGATGGTCGAAGAGCTCGACGCGCAGGGCATCATGCTCCGGCACCACCGCCGGGTAGGCCTCGACGCGGATGCCGGCCTGGGTGGTGACCCGCGACTCCGGCAGCGGGGTCTCCGGCAGGGTCTCCAGGGTCGGCGCGTCACTGGCCTGCTCGGCCAGCGCCCGGGCCCCCGCCCCGGCCGCCGCTTCGAAGCGCTGCTCCAGGGCCCGGGCATCGCGTCCCTGGCCGAGCTTGCGGCCCTCGTGGTCGACCACGCGCAGATTCATCACCAGGTGGGGCTCGAGCTGGTCCAGGCGCCAGTCGTCGGGATGCAGGCGCACCCCGGTCTTGCGCCGCAGGAACTCGCCGAGCGCCTCGCTGAGGGGAGTGTCGTCGGGTGTCATGGCCTGCAGGGCGGCGTCCACCCAGTCGGGGATCGGTACCACCTGGCGGCGGATCGACTTGGGCAACGACTTGAGCAGGGCGATGCACTTGTCACGCAACAGCCCCGGCACCAGCCATTCCAGTCGCGCCAGAGGCAGCTGCGGCAGCATGGCCGCCGGCACCGTCAGGGTCACGCCATCGTCGGGGGCTCCCGGGGCAAAATGATAGCTCAGCGGATAGAGCACGCCGTTGAGCAGGAGCTCGTCGGGATACTGCGCCTGAGTGACCTCCTCGGCCTCGCGGGCAAGCAGCGCGCCACGGTCGAACTTGAGGATGTCCGGGGCCTCGCGTTCGGCCTGCTTGCGCCAGGCCTCGAAGCCCTTACCATTGACGATGTCCTCGGGAATCCGGGCGTCGTAGAAGTCGAACAGCGCCTCCTCGTCGACCAGGATATCGCGCTTGCGGGCGCGGTCCTCGAGGTCCTCGATCTCCTCCACCAGGGCCCGATTGTGGGCGAAGAACTCGCCGCGGGTGCGGTACTCGCCCTCCACCAGGGCCCGGCGGATAAAGAGTTCTCTCGACTGTGCCGGATCGATCGCCCCGAAATGCACCTTGCGCCGGGCGACGATGGGCAGGCCGAAGAGGGTCACCTGCTCGAAGGCCACCACCTGGGCACGCTTCATCTCCCAATGCGGCTCGCTGTAGCTGCGCTTGACCAGGTGGCCGGCCAGCGGCTCGATCCAGGCCGGGTCGATCCTCGCCACGGTGCGGGCGAACAGCTTCGAGGTCTCGACCAGCTCGAAGGCCATCACCCACTTGGGCGTCTTCTTGGCCAGCCCCGAGCCCGGGTGGATCATGAACTTGCGGTTGCGCGCCCCCTGGTACTCGCGATTCTCCAGGAAGTGGCCGAGATGCGAGAGCAGCCCCGGCAGCAGCGCCTGGTGCAGCCGCACGGCGCCCTCGCGGCGCGCCTGCTTGGCGGCCTCGCCGTCGTCATCGCCGGCGGGCAGCGGCGTCGGCGCCGGCACCTCGATGTCCATGTCACGCAGCAGCTGGCGCAGCTGGCGGAAGGTATCGTGCCACTCGCGCAGGCGCAGGTAGTTGAGATAGTGATCCTTGCACCAGCGACGCAGCCGGTTGCCGGAGAGTTCCTCGCGGGCGGCCTCGAAGCCGTGCCAGAGATTGAGCAGGCCGACGAAGTCGGAGTCCGGGTCCTGCCAGCGACGATGGGCCTGGTCGGCCGCCTGGCGCTTCTCGGCGGGACGATCCCGTGGGTCCTGGATGGCCAGCGCCGAGACTACCACCAGCACCTCGCGCAGCCCGCCCTGCTCGGCACCGGCCAGCAGCATGCGGGCCAGCCGCGGATCGATGGGGAGACGCGCCAGCTTGCGGCCAAGCGGCGTGATGCGCTGCCCCTCGTCCACCGCGCCGAGCTCGAACAACAGCCGGAAGCCGTCGGTGACGAAACGCGAGTCGGGCGGGTCGACGAAGGGGAATGCCTCGATGTCGCCGAGCTTCAGCGAGAGCATGGACAGGATCACCGAGGCCAGGTTGGTGCGGCGGATCTCGGGATCGGTGAATTCGGGTCGGCCGAGGTAGTCCTCCTCGTCGTAGAGGCGGATGCACACGCCCTCGGCCACACGGCCGCAACGCCCCTTGCGCTGGTCGGCGCTGGCCTGGCTGACCGGCTCCACCGGCAGGCGCTGGATCTTGGCCCGGTAGCTGTAGCGGCTGATACGCACCAGGCCGGGATCGATCACGTAGCGGATGCCGGGCACGGTGAGCGAGGTCTCGGCGACGTTGGTGGCCAGCACGATGCGCCGCCCGGCGTGGGAGGCGAAGACGCGGTTCTGCTCGGCATTGGACAGCCGCGCATAGAGCGGCAGGATCTCGGTGCCCTTGAGATCGGCGCGGCGCAGGGTGTCGGCGGTCTCGCGGATCTCCCGCTCGCCGGGCAGGAACACCAGGATGTCCCGGGGCCCATGGAACCAGCGCTTCTCGCGCTCCACGGCCTCGATCTCCTCCACCGCATGCAGGATGCCCTCCTGGAGGGTGCGGTCCGCCTCGTCCTCCGCGTCGCGGATCAGCGGGCGGTAGCGCACCTCCACCGGGTAGGTGCGCCCCGAGACCTCGACCACCGGCGCCGGGCGCGGCGTGCCGTCCGGGCCCGGCAGCGCGAAATGCTCGGCGAAACGGTCCACGTCGATGGTCGCCGAGGTGATGATCACCTTGAGGTCCGGACGCCGGTCCAGCAACCGCTTGAGGTAGCCGAGCAGGAAGTCGATATTGAGGCTGCGCTCGTGAGCCTCGTCGATGATGATCGCCTCGTAGCGGGTCAGATCCGGATCGTGGCGGGTCTCCGCCAGCAGGATGCCGTCGGTCATCAGCTTGACCAGGGTGGCGTCGTCGGTCTGGTCGGTGAAGCGAACCTGATAGCCGACCTGCTGCCCCATGGGCACCTGCATCTCCTCGGCCAGGCGATTGGCGACCGAGCGGGCGGCCAGGCGCCGCGGCTGGGTGTGGCCGATCAGCCCGCGCTTGCCGAGGCCCAGCTCCAGGCACAGCTTGGGCAGCTGGGTGGTCTTGCCCGAGCCGGTCTCGCCGGCCACCACCACCACCTGGTGGTCGCGCAGTGCCGCCAGGATATCGCCGCGTCGCTCGGCCACCGGCAGCTGCTCGGGGTAGTCGAGGTGCACCGGACGCCGGGCTCGCTCGGCCACTCGCTCCCGGGAGCGTTCGATGTCGCGGCGTACCTCGGCGAGTCCACGATCCACGGGCTTGCCCTGCCGGCAACGCCTGGCCAGACCGGCGAGACGCTTGCTCAGACGATGGGCGTCGCGCAGCAGCACGTCATCGAGCTCTCGTTCGAGCGTGTCCAGCGCCTGGCGATCGGAGGATGCTTGGTCGGATATGGTGGTGCTCAAGGAAACCTCATCGAGTGAAACACGACGCGATTTGCCCCGGGACACCCGGGGCAAATCGCCGATTATATCGCTCCCTGTCGAGGATGTCCGGGATCAGTCGGTAATGCGGCAGCCCACCGCCTGGCACGCCGCCATCGAGCCCAGGCAGTTCTCCACCTGGTCGAAGCCATGGCGCTTCAGGAGGGAGGCCGCGACGGCCGCGCGCTTGCCGCTGCCGCAGAAGGTCACGATCGGGATTCCCCGCGGCAGCTCATCGAGCCGGTCGGGTAGATGACCGAGATAGACATGCATGGCATCGGGCAGGTGGCCGGCCTCGTACTCTTCGATGCCGCGAACATCCAGCAGCACGAAGTCCTCGCCCTGCTCATAGCGTTGTTTCAGCGTCGAGGCCGCGATGGTGGGCACCACCGCGTAGTCGGCGCCACTCGCCTCCCAGGCCGTCATTCCGGGCGTCAGATAGGCCTCCACACGGTCATAGCCCAGCCGGTACAGCTCACGCAATGCCCGGTCGAGATCCGCGTCATCGTCCAGGACCAGTCCCAGCGGCGTGTCGTAGGAGACCAGCCAACCGATATAGCCAGGCGCCACTGCCGTGGGCATGGACAGGCTCCCCGGGATGTGCGCGCCACAGAAGGCCTCGGGCGTGCGCAGGTCGAGCACGGTCATGTCGTCACTGCAGCGCTCGGCGAACGGGCCGGGAGGCAAGGCGCGCGGCCGTGGCAGCGCATCATGCTCGACACCCCGGTCATTCAGGGCCTCCATGCGACGGAAATAGGGGGGCTGGTAGTGGTGCTCCTGACTCTTGGTCCGGATGAACGCGTTGCGGTCGAGCTGGAGCATGGGATTGCAGCGCCGCTCATAGCCGAGGGTGGAGAACTCGCGCTCGGCCATCCCGCTGCCACACACCGAGCCCGCGCCATGGGCGGGATAGAGCTGGACCCCATCGCCCAGCGGCAGCAGATTGTCGAAGAGACTGTCATAGAGCTTGCCGGCCATTTCCTCGCGGCGCTCCGGGTAGAAGTCCGTGCGCCCCACGTCCCCGATGAACAGCGTATCTCCCGTAAACACCGCCACCGGCGCATCGCCGAAATCGCGATCGGCCAGGGTCAGCGAGATACTGTCCAGGGTATGGCCCGGCGTTTCCAGCACCCCCAATCGGGCCTTGCCGATGTCGAAGTGCTCGCCGTCGGTGACCGGTTGCGCGTGGTCCACCCGCCCGGCCTGGCCATGCAACACTGTCGCCCCGGTCACCTCGGCCAGGCTGCGCGACCCCACGACATAGTCCTCGTTGCGGTGGGTCTCGAAGACATGGGTGATATTGGCGCCATGCCGCCTGGCGTTTTCGAGATAGACATCGATATCGCGCCGAGGGTCGATCACGGCGGCCGCCTGGCCATCAATCACCATGTAGGACAGGTGGGCGACGCCTTCCGACTTGATCTTCTCGATGCGCAACAGTCACTCCTTGGGTCGTCGACTGGGGCGGATGTGATGCCCCATGACTCGGACACTGGTAGCGCCGAGGCGTGCTTTCAATGCCGGCGCGACAACAGACCTCAGGCCCCGCGCCACTGGGACGTGTCACGCCGTCGGCGAAGGCGGCTTGCGGCCCCCGATGGCGCCCTGGACACGCTGGCGTCTTGGACAGCCCGTGTTGCCTGTCTCACGCCTCTGCCGTCTTCCGCGCATCCTCGTCGCGCAGCTGGCGCCGCAACACCTTGCCCACATTGGTCTTGGGCAACTCGTCGCGGAACTCGACGAAACGCGGCACCTTGTAGGCGGTGAGCTCGTTCTTGCACCAGCGGCGCAGCGTGTCGGCATCGAGGTCCGGATCCCGGGCCACCACGAAGAGCTTGATCGCCTCGCCGCTGTTGTCGTCCGTTACGCCCACCGCGGCGGATTCCACCACTCCCGGGTGCATGGCCACCACGTCCTCGATCTCGTTGGGATACACGTTGAAGCCCGAGACGAGGATCATGTCCTTCTTGCGATCGACGATACGGATGTAGCCATCATCCTGGAGGACCGCGATGTCGCCGGTACGGAACCAGCCCTCGTCATCGATGGCCTTGGCGGTCTCCTCATCGCGGTTCCAGTAGCCCTTCATGACCTGAGGGCCCTTGACGCAGAGCTCGCCGGGCTGGTCGCTGGGCAACGCCCGGTTGTCCAGGTCCACGACCTTCACCGAGGTACCGGCCACCGGCCGGCCGATGGTGCCGAGCTGGATGGCGTCGATGGGGTTGAAGCTGACGATCGGCGAGGTCTCGGTCAGGCCATAGCCCTCGGCCACCGGGCAACCGGTGACCTGCTCCCAGCGCTGGGCCACGGCCCGGGTCAGGGCCATGCCGCCGGAGATGGTCAGGTGCAGCGAGGAGAAGTCCAGCCGGCGGAAGTCCTCGCGGTTGCACAGGGCGTTGAACAGGGTATTGAGCCCCACGAAGCCGGTGAACCTGAGCGACCTCAGCTCCTTGACGAAGCCGTCCAGATCACGCGGATTGGTGATCAGCACCGTGTGGTTGCCGGTCTCCATCATGAACAGGCAGTTCACCGTGAAGGTGTAGATGTGATAGACCGGCAGCGGCGCGATGATGGTCTCCTCGCCGTCCGTCAGCCCCTTGCCGATCGCCTGGCGGGCCTGGAGCATGTTGGCCACCAGGTTGCGGTGGGTCAGCATGGCGCCCTTGGCGAGCCCCGTGGTGCCGCCGGTGTACTGCAGGGCGGCGATGTCCTCGGCCTCGCGCGGGAACTCGCGGTGCCCGTGCCCCGCCCCGCGCTTGAGGACGTCGCGGAAGGCCAGCGCCTTCGGCAGACGATAGGCCGGCACCAGCTTCTTGACGTACTTGACCGCCGCATTGATCAGCTGGCGCTTGGGGAAACCGTGCAGGTCGGCGAGCTGGGTCACCACCACGTGCTCGATGTCGGTGCGCTCGAGCACGTGCTCGAGCTTGTCGGCCATGTTGGCGAGGATGACGATGGCCCGGGCCCCGGCATCCTTGAACTGGTGGGCCATCTCCCGCTCGGTATAGAGCGGGTTGGTATTGACCACGACCATGCCGGCCCGCAGCGCCCCGAACACCGCGACCGGGAACTGCAGCACGTTGGGCAGCTGGATGGCGACGCGGTCACCGGGCTTCAGGTCGGTCTCGTGCTGCAGCCAGGCGGCGAAGTCGCCGGACAGACGGTCGAGCTCGCCATAGCTCAGAGTCTGGCCCATGCAGCTGAAGGCCGGCTTGCCGGCGAAACGTCGCACGGAGGCATGGAAGACATCCATCACCGACGAGTAGGCCTCGGTGCCTTCCAGCTCCGGGCCACTGAGGATGGCAGGGGTCACTTGCTCGCTCATGGCATTCTCCACACTGTGTTCGACCTGCCGGTCGATCCTTGTTGTTCTGAACCTACCTTATACCAGCGGCTTCCACGCTGTAAAACGAACGATTGAAACTTACGTTTGATAGCAGCCCAGTATCTCGCCATCCCGCCAGATCAGCAGTTCGCCGGGCTGCATGCGCACCCAGTCCTCGTTGTCGGTAAGGGGTTCGGTGGCGATCACCGAGACCACGTCGTCGGGAGTGGTGTGCTCGGCGAAGTTCACCGCCAGCTCGGCATCCGAGAGGCTCGCCTTGCCGAACGGCGCCCGCCGGGTGATATGCGCCAGCTTGGTGGAGCAGAAGGTGTAGAGGTAGTCGCCATCGGCCAGCAGCAGGTTGAACACGCCGAGTCCCCGCAGTCGCTCGCAGAGATCATGCAGGTGACGCCAGAGCTCGTGGCGGTCCGTCGGTGGCTCCGGAAAGCGTCGGCGCAGCTCCCCCATCAGCCAGCAGAAGGCGTGCTCGCTGTCGGTCCCGCCGACCGGCCGGTAGAAGGACAGCGGCAGGGTTTCCCAGCCGGCGAGCTGGCCATTGTGGGCATAGCACCAGGGCTGGCCCCACATCTCCCGGGTGAAGGGATGGGTATTGGCCAGCCGCACCTGGCCGACGTTGGCCTGGCGGATATGGCTGATCACGATATGCGACTTGATCGGATAGTCGCAGATCAGCCGGGCGATGGGCGAGTGCACCGACGGGTGCGGGTCGCGGAAGTCGCGATAGCCGCCGGCCTCGTAGAAGGCGATGCCCCAACCGTCGCGGTGCGGGCCGGTGCCGCCGCCACGATGCAGGAAACCGGTAAAGCTGAAGCAGATATCGGTGGGCACATTGGCGCTCATGCCCAGCAACTCACACATACGGTTCCTCCCGGGAATGGGGGCCGGTACGGCGGCGCAGGCGCCGCCAGAGGATCAGGCCAAGCAACAGGAGCAGCGCCAGGACCAGGCCGACCCACAGCCGCGGGTCCTGCCGGAAGCGGGCCGCCAGGCGCTCGAGACCGGGGCGACCGGCCTGCCACCAGTCGCGCAACCTGGCCGGTGCGGCATTGACGGCCTCGACGAAGCGATCGGCGATCGTGGGCTCGGGGCGGGCCGGGACGGCCCCTTCGTCCGCGGCACCGAAGCGCTCGGCGGCCAGGGTCGGGCCGGCCATGTCGGCCCGGCCGAGGCCCACTCGGGCGTCGGGGTTGAGGATCAGGCGCGGCAGGCGCAGCTCGCGGGTCTCGCCGTCCAGGGTGAGAGTCGCCGTGAGCAGCAGCGGCTGGCTCAGACCCTCGTCCAGCGGCGGCAGCGCCAGATGCCAGCGGCTCTCGCCCACCGCCTCGGCCTCGAGTCGCTCGCCGCGCAGGTCCCCGCGGATCTCGGTATTGTCGCGGTTGAGCCGCGGATGCTCGGCGGCCAGCACCACGCGGCCGGCGGC
Source organism: Halomonas nitroreducens (assembly GCF_003966155.1). GTDB lineage: Bacteria > Pseudomonadota > Gammaproteobacteria > Pseudomonadales > Halomonadaceae > Halomonas > Halomonas nitroreducens. Next base: position 26,752 of record NZ_RXNS01000005.1, on the reverse strand, counting down.
CGGGTCGTGGGCGACGCCGATGGCCGGCAGCACGTTCACCGCCTGGCTGCGCTGGCGCGCGAAGCCTTCGCCCTCGGCCCGGATCACCAGGCGGGCATTGCCGGTCAGGGCCGGGGCCGGAAGCCGGCCCCGAAAGCGCCCCTGGTCATCGCCCTCGAGGGTGACCGAGGACTGCACCTCGCCGTCGAGGTCGCGCAGGCTGGCCGTCAGGGTGGGAGCCTTCGGCAGGGCCTGGGCGTCCGGCGACCGGGCCAGCCAGGCCTCCACCGGCACCGCAAAGCCCCGATAGAGGGTGGCCGGCAGCGCCGCGGTACGCAGGTGCCAGGGCGAGCTCACGCTGATCCGGCTCTTCTCGCCCACCGGTCCCTCCAGGCGCCACTCCCCGGGAAGCGGGTCCGGGATGCGGATCAGGTCGAAGCGCGGCTCCACCTGCCAGCGCAGCGCATCGGGTGCCGTCTCGGCCTGGTAGCGACTGCCATCGGGCGCCACCAGGGTCAGCGGCGGCTCGCCGGGCTCGTGGAAGATCAGCGCGGAGAGACTCTCCACCCCGTCGTCCACCAGGAAGCGACCTTCCTCCAGCGGCAGCCTGTCGGCGGGGAAGATGCGCTCGATGATGTCCAGGAAAGCGCCGAGCAGTCCGTCCGGCGAGGTCGCCACGCTGGCCAGGCCACCGGTGCGCTGGGCCAGGCGCTCGACCAGGGCCAGGTCGGCCTCGTCGGAGAAGGCGATGGCATGGATGGCCACGCCCTGGTCGGCGAGCGCCGGGGCCAGTTCCTCCACCAGGCGCTGTCGGGAGCGGCGATCGATGGCCGGCTTGGCGCCCTGGGACGGCGACAGGTCGATGACACCATCGGTCATCAGGATCAGGTGGCGCCAGCCGTTGGCCTCGGCGTCGGCGGCCTGGCGGAGAGCGGCCTCGATGTCGGTGTACTGCTGGTAGTCCTGAAGCGCCGGCGGTAGCGACAGGGCACGTTCCCGCCAGTCCTCAGAGACCTCCCCCAGCGGCAGCGGGTTGTCGACCGTCTCGCCGAAGGTCCAGACGCCGGCGCTCACGCCCTCCGGCAACAGCGACACCAGCAGATCCATGGCGCTCGCCGCCAGTCGATCGGGATCGTTGCTGCGCATGCTGCCGGACACATCGACGACCACGCGCACGTCCGGGCGTTCTTCCGGCGCCTGCGCCGACGCCGTCGTCACCATGCCCAGCAGACAGACCAGCCCCAGCAGCACTGCCCCCGCGGCTCGCCTCCTGTACCTCCCCGCTCTGGCCATCGAGGTTCCTTAGCCGATCACCGGCTCCCGTCGCTCGTCGCCGCCCTCCTGGCGGCCACGTGCGCTTGATGCGTCCGCCTCGACACTCTCGTCATGCGCGGCCGGCCGCGCGGTGTGACGACCGCGACGCCACAGCAACAACCCCACCAGGGCACCGATGCCGGCCGCCACGGCGACCAGCAGCAAGGCCGGCGCCATGGCCCCGAGGTCACCCTCGAGGAAGGCCAGTCCGGCCACCACCACGGCGGGGGCGAGTCCGGTGTAGAATTCCCCCTCGTCCATCAGCGGCAGCCGAAAGCTCGCCGGTACCCACATCACCCCGGCAACCGCCCAGGTGATCACCAGGCGCGGCAGGCGCGGCAGGAAGGCCAGGCCCAGGTAGCCGGTCCCCAGGACCACCAGCGACAGCAGCGCGTAGCTCAGCCATAGTAGGGACATCGAATCCGAAATCAGCATCGGTACCTCGTCTTCACGGCCTCACTGGCCGCACGTTATTGAATTCACACTGAGTATGGTACATCTCGCACCATGAAAGCACAGCCACCTAGCGAGCGGGACCCCGTCCCGACGCCTCACGCGCCCTCCCCCGTTGAGCATTTCCGACGCCAGGACGATCCCCAATGGCACTGGCTGGAGAACCGCGACGCCCCCCAGGTGCGGGCGTTCCTCGAGGCCGCCAATGACCAGGCGCGTCGCTGGTTCGCCCCTCTGGATGACCTGACCGAGCGGCTCTATCACGGTCATCTGGCGCGCCGCGAGCTGGCCGTGCGGGGCCTGCCGACGACCCTGGACCACTATACGGTGTGGAGCGAGACGGCAGTGGATGCCGACCATCCGGTGTGGTGGCGCCACCCCAACGGCAAGCCCAAGGCCGCCGAGGCCTTCCTCGACCTGGAAAGCCGTTCCCGGGCGCACGCCTTCTACGAGGTCGGCGACATGGCACTGTCTCCCGACGAGGCCTGGCTGGCGTGGACGGAGGACACCCGCGGCGACGAGACCTTCACCCTCCAGCTCAAGCGGCTGCCCGATGGCGAGCCGAGGATACTGCTCGAGGGGATCGGCCCCGAGCTGTGCTGGGCGGAGGACGGCACCACCTTGCTGTTCACCCGCTATGATGCCACCCAGCGACCCGAGAGCATTTGGCGACTGTCGCTGGCCCTGGACGCCAGCCCGCCCTGCCCCAGCGACGACCCGGCCCTGGTGCTGCGCGAGGACGACCCGGAATTCTGGCTGGGGCTGGGCAAGACCCGCTCCCGGGCCTGGCTGATGCTGGAATCCGCCTCCAAGGACACCAGCGAGGTCCACCTGGTTCCGGCGCAAGCCCCGGCCACGCCGCCGCAGCTGTTCCGCACCCGGGAACCCGGCGTCGAGTACGCCGTCGACCACCGCCCCGGCCACTTCTACGTGCTGCATAACCGCCAGGCCGCGCACTTCTGCCTCGATCGGATCGACGAAGCCCACCCCGACACCGAGGGCGACCGGCTGATCGCCCATCGCGACGACACCACCCTGGAGGGCATCGATGCCTTCAGCTGGGGACTGGTGGCCACCGAGCGGGATCACCAGGAGGCCCAGGTGCGACTGAGGGTGCTCGAGTACGACGAGCGTCATGCATGCCGGCGCGACGAGCGCCTGCCGTTGCCCGAGACGCCCTGCAGCCTGGCCCTGGGCGATGCGCCTCACTTTGACACGCGGCGCCTGCGGCTGCGCGAGGAATCCTTCACCCTGCCAGTGACCTGGGCAGAAATCGACCTCGATGACGGCAGCCGCCGACAGCTCAAGCGGCAGCCCGTGCATGGCGACCTGCAGCCCGACCAGCTCGCCTGCGAGCGGCTCTGGGCGCGCTCCCATGACGGCGAGCGCATTCCGGTGTCGGTGGTGATGCGCGCCGACCTGGTGGGCCACCCGCTGCCGACCCTGCTCTACGGCTACGGCGCCTACGGCGAGGTCCTCGATCCCTGGTTCTCGGTGGCACGGCTGGAACTGCTGGCCCGCGGCGCGGCCTTCGCGGTGGCCCATGTGCGCGGCGGGGGCGATCGCGGCGAGCCGTGGTACCTGGCCGGCAAGCTGCAGCACAAGGCCAACAGCTTCCAGGACTTCCTCGCCGCCCGCGACGCCCTGGTCGCCAAGGGCGTCAGCGACGGCGAGCGCATCGTCGCCTACGGGGCCAGTGCCGGGGGGCTGCTGGTGGGGGCCAGCCTCAACCTGGCGCCGGAGCGGTTCCGCGCCGCGGTCCTCGACGTGCCCTTCGTCGACGTGCTGCGCACCATGGAGAACCCCGACCTGCCGCTGACTACCGCCGAGTACAGCGAGTGGGGCAATCCCCAGGATCCGGCGGCCCGTCGTCGCATCCGCGACTACTCGCCGCTCGACAACCTGCCCGATGCCCCCTGGCCACCGGTATTCCTCCAGGGCAGCTGGCACGACACCCGGGTGCCCTACTGGGAGCCAGCCAAACTCTATGCCCGTCTCACCGAGCTGGCGCTGGCCCACGACGGCCCCGAGCATCGCCCCACCCTGCTGCGCACCGACATGGAAGCCGGCCACGGCGGCGCCTCCGGGCGCTTCAAGAGCTGGCACGACAACGCCCGGCAGGATGCCTTCATCCTCTGGGCGCTGGGCGTGGAGAAACGGGATGCCTAAGGGCGCCGGGCTCAACCGTCGATGGGCAGGATGGCGATGATGTGGTCCTCGAGTTCCTCGTCGGGGACCTCGGCCTGGGACACGGCGAAGCTGCGCACGCTGATGCCCTTGCGGTGGACCCGGTCGGGGTCCCCGGAAATCAGCGGATGCCAGCCGGCCAGCTTGCGCCCTTCGGCCAAGCGCCGATAGGCGCAGGAGCCGGGCAGCCAGCGGAAATCATCGATGCGCTCGGGGGTCAGCTGCTGGCAGTCCGGCACCCTCGCGAAGCGGTTGTCGTAGTCGCTGCAGCGGCAGCTGCCGATATCCAGCAGCTGGCAGGCGACGTTGAGCACCGCCAGGTCGCCCTCGTCGTCCTGGAACTTGAGCAGGCAGCACTGGCCGCAGCCATCGCAGAGCGCCTCCCACTCTTCCTCGGTGAGTGCCTCCAGCGGGAAGCGTTCCCAGAAACGTTCTCTCATGCTCTCTCCTGCGCGGCGCGGACACCTCCAGCGGACCCGCGCGGTATCGGCCTCAATAGGCCACGCGTGAAATCGGGCGCGATAGGCTAATAGCGGGCCTCGGTGGGGGTGCGATAGAGATCCAGTAGATAGTCCTCCTTGGCCGGCGGCATCTGCAGGTAGAAGCCCTTGTCGTCGATGGCGGCCATGACCGCGCCGGCGCTGGTCCGGGCCAGAGGCTTGTCCGGGGTGAGGATCAGCGTCATGGCGGAAAGCGGCGTGCCGAAACGCTCGAGCAGCACCTCGGGCACATCCTCGAGGCCCCGGCGCTTGTCAACGTAGAGGTACATCTCGTCATGGCGCGAGCTCTTGAAGATCTCGCACAGCAGCTTGCCGTTCATGGTGGTCATGCGGGGTCCCCCGTCTGGTTCAGGGCCTGTTCCAGGGCATCGGCAAGCCGCTCGCCACGCCACCCGGTGGGCAGCGGCAGGGGTTTGCCGTTGAGCTGCGCAGTGGCCAGGGCCTCCAGCTCACGGCGACGCAGCAGCACTTCCGGGGCCACGCCCAGGGCCTCTGCCTCGGCGCCCACCGCCTTCTTCATGGCCTTGACGAGCTTCTTGAAGGCCGGCTCCATGGGCGACAGCGGCGCCGCCGGCAAGCTGTCGTCATCGGCATGGCGCGCCTCGCGCACCAGCGCCAGCAGGTTGTCGCCCTCGCGCTTGACCAGCGGCGGCTTGATGCCCTCCACCCCGGCCAGCTCATAGCGATTCTCGGGCATCCGCTCGGCGATGGCGTACAGCAGCTTGTCGCTGACCAGCCAGCTGCGCGGCAGGTCGCGGCGGCGCACCTCGCCCTCGCGCCAGGTGGTCAGCCGCCGGTAGGCCTCGATCTGACGCGGCGAGAGTCGCCACAACTGGCGCTGGCGCCGGTACCACTGGCCATCCGCTTCATCGTTGCGCGCCTGGGCGAGCAGCTCCGCACAGTCCTCCTCCAGCCACGCCAGCCTGCCATGGCGCACGAGCGCCTCGCGCTGACCGGCCCAGACATCCAGCAGGTAAACCACATCCAGGGCGGCATAGCGCTTCTGGGCCTCGGAGAGCGGCCGCTCCAGCCAGTTGGAACGCGTCTCGTCCTTGGGCAGGGTCTCGCCGACCCAGAACTCGACCAGCTTCTGGTAGCCCATGGCGGGCACCTCGCCGAGCAGCGACTGGGCGATCTGGGTATCCACCAGCGGCGCCACCGCCACGCCAGCCCAGTGGGCGAGCACCTCCAGATCCTCGCTGGAGGCATGCAGCAGCTTCAGCGGCCCCTCGGCCAGCAGGCGACGGAAGGCCTCGGTGCAGGCCACTTCCAGCGGGTCGACCAGATATGCCGGCCCACCGGCGCAGAACTGGATGAGCGCCGGCACGGGATGAAAGGTCCGCTCGCGGAAGAACTCGGTATCCAGGGCGACGACGTCGGCCTGGGCCACCTCGGCACAGGCCGCGTCGAGGGCCTCGGGGGTATCGATCCAGCGAATCTCGGGGGTCAGGGGCATGCGGGGTTCCGGAGGATGGTGGTCGGCGGTCACTCGCCCTGGAAGGGCAGGCGACCGGTGAAGGCACGGCTCAGGGTGCCGCCATCGACATACTCGAGCTCGCCGCCCATGGGCACGCCGTAGGCGAGACGCGACAGCGTCACGCCCTGCGGCGCGAGCTGGGCGGCGATGTAGTGGGCGGTGGCCTCGCCTTCCACGGTGGGATTGGTGGCCAGGATCACCTCGATGACACCGCCCTCGGCCACCCGGGCCTCGAGCTGGTCGAGGCCGATGTCCTCGGGGCCGATGCCGTCCAGCGGCGACAGGTGGCCATGCAGCACGAAGTAGCGTCCCTGGTAGCCGCCCGCCTCCTCGATGGCGAGCTGGTCGGCAGGGGACTCCACCACGCACAGCACGGCGTCGTCGCGTCGGGCGCTCTCGCAGAGCGTGCAGACCGGCGCCTCGGTCAGGGTCCGGCAGCGACGACAGTAGCCGACCTCCTCGAGGGCCACGCCGAGCACTTCGGTCAACCGCCGGCCGCCGTCACGGTCGCGCTCGAGCAGATGCATGGCCATGCGCTGGGCGGTCTTGGGCCCGACGCCGGGCAGTACCCGCAGCGACTCCATGAGTCGCTCGACCAGGGGGGAAAAGCTCATGCTGAGTCCACGTCGTCAGAAAGGCATCTTGAAGCCGGGCGGCAGGTTCAGCCCAGCGGTGGCCTCTTCCATCATCTGCTTGGAGCTGGCCTCGACCTTGCGTACGGCGTCGTTGACCGCCGCGGCAAGCAGGTCCTCGAGCAGCTCCTTGTCTTCCTCCATGACGCTCGGGTCGATATCGACCTTGATCACATCGTGGCGGCCGTTCATGGTCACCTTGATCATGCCGGCCCCGGCCTCGCCCTGGACCTCGGCCTTGGCGACCTCCTCCTGGGCCTTCTGCATCTTCTCCTGCATCTCCTGGGCCTGCTTCATCAGGTTGCCCATTCCACCCTTCATCATGGCGGTATCCTCTCGATTGAATGATCGTGCATCGGGTCGTGGTGATGACCGGTCAGGGGCGTGCCGCCGCGTCGGCGGGCTTCACGCTGGCCTCGATCAGGCGCGCCCCGAAGGTCTGCTGCAACTTCTGTATCTGCGGGTCGGCCTGCAGGGCTTCAACCGCCTGGGCGTGTCGCTCGGCGGCAAGGCGGTCGGCGCGCTGGCGAGGCGTCTCGATCCCCTCGGGCAGGGGGCCGTCGGCGATGGTCAGGCGGCGCTCGACCCCCGCCGCCGCCAGGGCCTCGCGGATACGCGACACGTGGACCTCGGCCTGCATGGCCGCCTGGGAGGGATCGAGCCGAAGCGTGAGTTCGCTGCCGTCGTCCGCTTCGACCACGCAATGCGCCGCCAGGTTGCGAGTCAGCCCCGACAGACCGAGGGCGTCGAAGCCCTCCAGCCAGGCCGCATGGCTGAGTTCGCCCGTGCCGGCCCCGCTCGCCAGGGCCGGCTCGCTGCTCGACGTCGCGACGGGCGCCTCTGGTGGCGCCTCCGGGGACGGCGGCTCGGCAGCCGGGGCCTCCGCTGGGCTCGGCTGCACCGATGGCGGCGTCGCCTCGGCGGGCTCCCAGGGCGGCGGTGGCTCGGCTGGCAGGGCGCCGGGCGCCGGGTCCGACGCAGCCGGTGGGGTCACGGAGGGTGACGGCGAGCTCGATGGCCGGGACTGGGGGGGCGGCGAGACCACGTCCGTGGCCCCGGGTGACGGCTCGGCCGGGGCTGGAGCCTCCGGCGATGCCTCGGCGGCCGGTGCCCTGGCGGCCGCCGGCGCGTCGACCTGGGGCGCCGCCGGCGCACCGGTCGCGTCCTCGCCCTGGCTGGCCGGCGGCGTGCCGGGATCGCCGCGCAACGGCAGCGGCGTCTTGGCCGGCTGGGGCACGCCCTGAGGCCGGAAGGCCAGCATGCGCAGCAGGGTCATCTCCAGGGCGGTGCGCAGATCCGGGGCATGGGCCATGTCGCCGCGCCCCTGGATGCCGATCTGGTAGTAGAGCTGGATATCCTCGGCGGTGAAGCGGCCGGCCAGGGCCAGCAGCGAGTCGCGATCGCCGTGACCGTTGTCCAGGGCCTCGGGCACCATCTGGGCGATGGCCAGACGGTGCAGCACGCCGGTGACGTCATCGAGCACCGCCGCGAAATCGGGCCCCTGCTCGGCCAGGGCCGCCACCTCGGCGAGCACCCGGGCGGCGTCGATGTCGGCCAGGGCCTCGATCAGTGCCAACACATGACGGTGGTCCAGGGTGCCGAGCATGGCCGCGACGTCGGCGTGGCGCACCTCGCCCTGACCAAAGGCGATGGCCTGGTCGGTGAGGCTCATGGCGTCGCGCATGGAGCCCTCGGCCGCCTTGCCCAGCAGCCACAGGGCAGACTCCTCGAAGGGTACCGCCTCGGCGTCGAGGACCGTGGAGAGGTGGCCAACGATCCGCTCCGGCGGCATGTGCTTGAGGGTGAACTGAAGGCAGCGCGATAGCACCGTGGGTGGCAGCTTCTGCGGATCGGTGGTGGCCAGCAGGAACTTCACGTGGGGCGGTGGCTCTTCCAGGGTCTTGAGCAGCGCATTGAAGCTGCTGGTGGAGAGCATGTGCACCTCGTCGATGAGATACACCTTGTAGCGCCCCTGGGTGGGCGCGTACTGCACGTTGTCGAGCAGCTCGCGGGTGTCCTCCACCTTGGTACGCGACGCGGCATCGACCTCGATCAGGTCGACGAAACGCCCCTCGTCGATGGCCAGGCAGCTGGGACACTGGCCGCAGGGGGTGGAAGTCACGCCATCGTCGCCCTGCCCCGCCGCGGTGCAGTTCAGGCACTTGGCCAGGATCCGCGCCAGCGTCGTCTTGCCCACGCCGCGGGTACCGGTGAACAGGTAAGCGTGGTGCAGCCGGCCCTGGTCCAGGGCATTGACCAGGGCACGCTGGACATGCTCCTGACCGACCAGTTCATGGAAGGTACGCGGCCGCCACTTGCGGGCCAGAACCTGATAGCTCATGCAGCTCGGAATCCTTGCAGCTGGGCTGGCTGGCAGCCGAACACGGTAGCCTCGCCGACGCGAGACTCGCTCGCCGACAGGCCCGGGGAAAAGTGACTTCATTCTACCGGGTGGCGGCCGGGGCGCAAAGGCCGGGGACTCTGCCGTCCCAGAAGGCCGCTCCGGGCGGCTTGCGCCGTCCCCGCCGGCGCGCCACAGTGATCGCCATCGCCGCGGGCCCCGCTCCCGCCCCTTAGACACCACAGGCAAGACACCAAGATGGACAGACTCTCGCCCCGGTCGCGCACGGCCATCCTCTGCCTGATGGCCGCCGCCATGGTGCTGATGTCCTTGCGGGATACCGCCGATCGCCGCACGGAGGCCTATGTCGAGGCCGCCATGGCCCAGGCCCTGGCGGCCTTCGCCACCGCCCGCGCCCTCAATGGCGGCATCTCGGTGCTGCAATCCACCGAGGTGGGCGTCGGGGTGGCCAGCACCCAACCACTTGAGGTGCTCGACCCGCTGAACGACATGGTCGAGGACTACGCGGACATCATGCAGCTGTCGATCGGCTCCCTGGTCACCCAGAAGGTGCTGATCGAGATCGTCTCCACCGACCTTTTCAAGCTGCTGCTGACGCTGAGCGGCCTGTTGCTGGTCCTCAGCCTCGTCCTGCGCCGGGGACGCCATGCGCCGTTCTTCCTCAAGGCCTTCCTGCTGGCCGCGCTGGCCCGCTTCGTGCTCGTCGTCGCCATGTTGCTCAACGGGCTGGTCGACCAGGCCGTCATCGACGCCCGGGCCGAGAGCAATATGGCCACCGTCGACGGCCTGGCCCATGACATCGCTGGGCTGGAGGGTCGCGCGCCCCTGGGCGAGCGCTCCCGGGACGCGCTCGAGCAGCGCCTGACGCGGCTCGAGGCGGACAGGCAGCGCCTGGCCGCCGAGCGGGCCGAGGGCCAGCAGCGCCTGGCGGCAGCCAGGGCCGCCGTGGACCGGGCCAGTGCCGACCTGGCCCGCCACGAGAGCCAGCTAGGGCTCGTCGAGCGGCTCAACCTCTTCCGCCGGGATGACGCTCAGGCGCGCCTGCAGCGGCACCTCGAGGCACGGCGCGAGCGGCGGGACGAGAGCCGTGAGGCACAGCGCCGCCTCGCCGATCGATGGGAGCGGCTCGAGGCGGACATCGCCGCGACTCATGAGGCCCTGAGTGGCGAGCCGGACGAAGGCTGGCTGTCCGGCCTGACGGCGCGGCTCGCCTCGCTGCGCAACGCAACGAGTCTCGAGGCTCTCTCCGGCCGGGTGGAGGCGTCAGTCACCGCCATGCTGACCCTGATGGCGCTGTTCCTGTTCCGGACCCTGCTGCTGCCCCTGGCCATGCTCGTCCTGCTGCTCAAGGGCTTCCGGCTGATCTGGCGGCTCGACCACCGCCGCTGGCTCGGCCGGCGCGCCGGGCCGTCCCGGGGCACGAGCTGAGCGTCGCGGCCCCGAGGCCCTCAGCGATCGCACAGCCGGCCGCTGCCGCGAATCTCGTCGAGCCGAGCCTCGGCGATGCCGCGGATGCGCGTCAGCTCGGTGGCATCGTGCCAGGGACGGCCGGCGACGATGGCCGCGGCCCGGGCCGGGCCGACGTGGGGCAGGCCCTGCAACGCAGCCGGTGAGCTGGCGTTGAGGTCGATGCAGTGGCCCGCCATCACCGCCGCGTCATCCTGACCGGCCAGGCTCGCCAGCCGACCACCGTGCAGGGCCAGGTAGACCGGCGCGTGGTCCGAGACGCGCTTCCGGGCGCGGTGATGGCCGAGCCCCACCAGGGCGGGATAGCGGACCACGCCGAGGTCGGCGGGACTCAGGCGGTCCGGGCGATACCAGATATTGTCGTAGCGACTCGCGTAGCGCCCGTCGGCCTCGGACAGGGTGGTCGCCTGGTCGGTGATGGCCGGCACCGCCCCCAGCGCGCGCAGCGGCGCCCAGGCCGGGTGGTCCGGCGGCAGGTTGAAGTCGCCCATCAACAGGCGGGGGGTGTCGGGATGCGCCTCGGCGAGCCACCGCCAGTAGTCGGCCAGGGCGGCGATCTCCGGCAGGCGGTCGTCGGTGCCGTCGCCGTAGACCACGTGCACCGAGGCGGCCACGAAGGCCTCGCCGCTCTCGCGATCGCGAAACCGCGCCGAATAGGGTTCCCGGGCGAACACGTCGCCATGGTCGAGGAACACCACCGCCCCGTCGAGGTACTCGACCTCGGCCTCCCGCCACAGGAAGCCGTAATGCTCCCGATAGCGGCCACGCCCCAGGGCATGGCTGGCCATGGCCGACCAGGGCTCGCCCGAGGCGGCCTCGAGGGCCTGCTCCAGTTGCCCCAACGCCGCCGGGTCCATCAGCTCCTGCACCGCCAGCAGGTCGAAACGGTCGGCCACCCGGGCGACCAAGTCGACGCGCTTGCCGTTGTTCCAGCCCAGGTGCTCGATGTTCCAGCTGCCGACCACCGCGTCGGCCCTGGCCGATAGCGACAGCACGACGAGAACCGCCGCCATGACGAGACGTGGCATGCTCTTCCCCCGACAAAAGGCGCCATCCTGCAGCGCAGCATCGGGCAGTGCAATACCGGCAGGGAGCGTTGTCGGCCCGGCAGGGCCACGTCGGTCTGTTAGGCTGAAGGCGCCTCAGGGGCCATGCCACCAACGGAAGGGACAGAGCGCATGATTGCCATACTGACCTGGACTCTCGTCGCCGTGATCGCCACGGCCATCGTCTGGAAGGGCAGTGGACTGCTCGAGCACAGCAGCGAGCGCCTCTCGGCCTACTACCGGCTACCCGACATCGTGCAGGGCGCCATCGTGGTCGCGGTGGGGTCGAGCTTCCCGGAGCTCTCCACCACCGTGATCTCCACCCTGCTGCATGGCGAGTTCGAACTCGGGGTGGCGGCCATCGTCGGCTCGGCGCTGTTCAATATCCTGGTGATACCCGCCGTCGCCGGCCTGGCCAGCCGCCAGGCGCTGACCGCCAACCGCGACCTGGTCTACAAGGAGGCTCAGTTCTACATGATCGCGGTGGCGGTGCTGACGCTGACCTTCTCCTTCGCCGCCATCTACCATCCCGTGCCCGACGAGACGGGCGCCATCCGGGGCGAGATGACCCGCTGGCTGGCGCTGATGCCAGTGGCCCTCTACGGGCTCTACCTGTTCGTGCAGTACCAGGACACCCTGGAGCACGAGGCGGACATGGACACCCGAGACATCCGCCCCGGACGCGAATGGGCCCGGCTGGCGCTGTCGCTCGGGGTGATCGTGGTCGGCGTGGAGGGGCTGGTCCAGGCCGCCATCCACTTCGGCGAGATCTTCGCTACGCCGAGTTTCCTGTGGGGCATCACGGTGGTCGCCGCCGGCACCTCGATCCCCGATGCCTTCGTCTCGATCCGCGCCGCCCGCCAGGGCCGTGGCGTGACCAGCATCGCCAATGTGCTGGGCAGCAATACCTTCGATCTGCTGGTGTGCATTCCCGCCGGGGTGCTGATCGCCGGCACCGCCGTGGTCAACTTCTCCATCGCCGCGCCGATGATGGCCGCCCTCACCGGTGCCACCGTGGCGCTGTTCCTGATGATGCGCACCGGCATGGTGCTGACCCGGCCGGAGTGCGTGACTTTGCTGGCGATCTACCTGGGCTTCCTGGCCTGGATCGGCGCGGAGACCTTCGGGGCCGTGGACTGGGTGCCGAGCCTGCCGCCCCGCTAGGACGGCAGGCCCGGCGGCCCGAGGGGTGCCGAGGACGGCCTACTGGACGGTTTCCTGCTCGCCGAAGCGGCCGGCGAAAAGCGCCGAGGAGAGGTAGCGCTCGGCGCTGTCCGGCAGCACCACGACGAGGTTCTTGCCCTGATTCTCGGGCTGGCGAGCAACCCGCAGGGCGGCGACCATGGCGGCGCCGCAGGAGATGCCGCACAGAATACCCTCCTCCTGCATCAGCCGATGGGCCATGGCGATGGCCTCGTCGTTGTCCACGGTCTCGATCTGGTCCACCAGCGACATGTCCAGGTTGGCGGGAACGAAGCCGGCCCCGATACCCTGGATCTTGTGGGGGGCTGGGGTCAGTGCCTCCCCATTGCGCGCCTGGGTGATCACCGGCGAGGCGACGGGTTCCACCGCCACGGTGGTGATCGCCTTGCCCCGGGTCCGCTTGATGTAGCGGGAGACGCCGGTGAGGGTGCCGCCGGTGCCGACGCCGGCGACGAAGATATCCACCTCGCCATCGGTATCCTCCCAGATCTCGGGGCCGGTGGTGGTCTCATGGATCCGCGGGTTGGCCGGGTTCTCGAACTGCTGGGGCAGGAAGTACTTGCCGGGCTCCGCCTCGGCCAGCTCCTCCGCCATGGCGATCGCCCCGGGCATGCCCTTGGCCGGCTCGGTGAGCACCAGCTCGGCGCCCAGCGCCTTGAGCACCTGGCGCCGCTCCAGGCTCATGGAGGCGGGCATGGTCAGCACCAGCGGGTAGCCCCGGGCCGCCGCCACGAAGGCCAGGGCGATGCCGGTGTTGCCGCTGGTGGGCTCGATGATGGTCATGCCAGGCTTGAGGGCGCCGCGCTCCTCGGCATCCCAGATCATCGCCGCGCCGATGCGGCACTTCACCGAGTAGGCGGGGTTGCGCCCCTCGATCTTGGCCCAGATCGTCGCGCCCTCGTTGACCCGGTTGAGTCGCACCAACGGGGTATTGCCGATCGACTGCGAATTGTCGTCGAAGATTCGCGCCATGAATCACTCCTTTTTTCCTGGGATGGTGGGCCGTCAGGCCTCGCGCGCAGCAGCCTCGAAGCCGCTCAGCACGTTGACGGCATTGATGCCGATCTCTTCCACCGCATAGCCGCCCTCGAGCAGGAAGGTCGTGGGCAGGCCCAGGGTGGCGAGGCGTCGGCCGAGTTCGGTGAAGTCGTCACTGGTCAGCCTGAAGGCGCTGATGGGGTCGTGCTCGAAGGCGTCCACCCCCAGCGAGACCACCAGTACCTCGCAGCCGGCGTCGCGAATGCGCCGCAGGGCATCGTCCAGCGCCCGCGACCAGGCGACGAAGGCAGTACCCGCCGGCAGGGGATAGTTGAGATTGTAGCCTTCTCCGCGCCCCCGTCCGGTCTCGTCGGCGTGGCCGAGGAAGTAGGGGAAGCAGCTGCGCGGGTCACCGTGCAGCGAGGCGAAGAGCACGTCGTCCCGGGCGTAGAAGATCTCCTGGGTGCCGTTGCCGTGGTGGAAGTCGACGTCCAGCACGGCCACCCGCGCCACGCCCTCGTCGAGCGCATGCTGGGCGGCGATGGCGGCGTTGTTGAAGAAGCAGTAGCCCCCGAACTGATCGCTGGCGGCGTGATGGCCGGGCGGCCGGCACAACCCGAAACTCGGCTCGCCGGTGGCCAGGGTATGCGCCATGGCGGAGAGCGCGATGTCCTTGCTGGCCATGGCGGCCTCGAAGGTGCCCGCGCAGATCGAGGTGTCGGCGGACTGGGCGTAGTGGCCCAGGCGCCCGTCGATATGTTCGGGGATGACATCGTCGCGCAGCGTGCGCGTCGGCCAGATCCAGGCGATCGCCTCACCGGTGCGCCCCGCCGCCTGCCACTCGTCCCAGCAACCGGCGATGAAGTCCACGTAGCCACGATCATGCACGGCCAGCACCGGGGCCAGGCCGAAGGTCTCGGGGGCACGCACCTCGCCGAGGCCGACCTCGCGGACCCGCTTGAGCACCAGCTCGACCCGCTCGGGACTCTCGTAGGGCACCACCAGGCGCCCCCCATCCAGCTCGGTGCGCGCCCGGCGCCGGAGGGTCTCGTCACTGTAGAAGGTCAACATGTCGCGCTCTTTCCCTGTCTGGATCGAAAGCGGCGAGCCCGCCCGGGCCGAACGACCGGCGTCATGGCTCCCCGAGCCGCTAGCATGCCACCGGCGCGCGGGCGGTGACACCCCGGGCGGGCGGCGCGGGTCAGCGGGGATAGGCCTGCAACAGCTCCCGGCCGCAGGCACGGATGAACTCCAGCGCCCGAGCATGCTTCCAGTCGTCCCGGTAGACCAGGCCGAAGCTGAAGTCGATCTCGGGCGTGAAGGGCAGCATCGCCACCTCGTCCCGGCCGGCGAGCTGATCGGTGGCGGTGATCGGGTTCATCACGCTGATCCCGACGCCGTTCGCCACCAGCGCGGTGATGGCCCCGATATTGGCCTCGGTCTTGCCGGCGATGTGGATGCCGTGACTCGCGGCCAGGTTCAGCAGCGGGTCGGCGCCGACATTGGGCTGATTGCCGATCACCAGGAACTCGTCCTTGAGGTCGTCGACGGTCACCCGCGCCTGCCGGCTCAACGCATGGCCCCGCGGCACCAGGCAGCGTGCCTGAGTCGTCAGCCACTCCTCGACCCGGAGCACCCGGGAGCTCACCGGCAGCGTCACGAAGCCGATGTCGGCATGGCCGGACTCCACCTCCCGCAGCACGTCGTGGCTCGACATCATGTCGAAGCTGATGCTGAACCCCCGGTTGTCCTCGAGCAGCGCGGCGATCAACCGCGGCACGAAGCCGAAGGCCAGCCCCGGGATGGCCGCAATGCGCAGCCGCGAGGTGCCGAACTCCTTGAGTGCCAGCACGCTGTGGCGCAGCTCCTCGATATTGCCCATCAGCCGCAGGATCTCCTCGTAGAGCTCCCGAGCCTCGGGAGTGGCCACCAGGCGATTCTTCTCGCGCAGGAACAGCGTCAGCCCCAGGTTCTGCTCCAGCTGGGAGAGCGAGCGACTGACCCCCGACTGGGTGATGCCCAGCGTCCGCGCCGCCTGCGAGGCGGTGCCCGCCTCGAAGAGCGTCTTGAAGATGGCGAGGGCCTTGAGGGAGTGGATATTGACGTCAGGCATGATTCAAAGTCATAGAATTCGGTAAAAACATCATATATTGAAATAACCCGTCAAGGCTACCTAGACTGCCGATATCCCGACATCACAACCACAACGGATCGACACGATGACGACCTCCCCCCTGTTCTACCAGGCCGGTCCCGCCATGCCGGAAGTCAGTCACGGCCGCGGCGTCTTCCTGTGGGACACCCAAGGCAAGCAATATCTCGACGGCTGCGCCGGGGCCATCTCCTGCAATCTCGGCCACGGCCGCGAGGACATCCGCGACGCCATGCTGGCCCAGCTCGATCGCGTCGCCTTCACCTATCGCACCCAGTTCGAGAACGCCCCGGCCGTGGCGCTGGCCCGGGCGCTGGTCGAGATGACCGAGGGCGAACTGGAGAAAGTGTTCTTCGTCTCCAGCGGCTCCGAGGCCGTGGAGTCGGCCCTCAAGCTGGCCCGGCAGTACTTCGTGGCGCGGGGCGAGTCCCGGCGTCGCCACTTCGTCTCGCTGCGTCCCTCCTATCACGGCAGCACCCTCGGCGCGCTCGGGGTCACCGGCTACCAGCCCCTGGAGGCCCCCTTCGCCGACATCACCTTCGGCTCGCTCAAGGTGCCCGGCCCGGACTTCTATCGCCAGCGGGACGGCGATCGCGACGCCCATGTCCGCCGCGTGCTCAACGAGACCCGCGAGCGCATCGAGGCCGCCGGCGGCGATACCGTCATCGCCATCGTGGTGGAGCCGGTGGGCGGCGCCAGCACCGGGGCACGCCTGGTCGACCGGGCCTATCTGGAGGGGCTGCGCGCACTGTGCGACGAGTTCGGCTGCCTGCTGATCTTCGACGAGGTGCTGTGCGGCGTGGGACGCACCGGCAGCTGGTTCGCCTACCAGCAGTGGGGAGTGACGCCGGACCTGCTGACCACCGCCAAGGGGCTGGGGGCCGGCTACTACCCGGTGGGGGCCCTGCTGTGCCGAGAGGCGATCGTCGAGACGGTCATGGCCAGCGGCGGCTTCCAGCACGGCCACACCTATGCCGGCAACCCCCTGGCCTGTGCCACCGGCCTGGCCGCCGTCGAGGCGGTTCGCCGCGAGGACCTGCTGGACAACGTCAAGGCGCGCGGCCACCAGCTCCAGCAGGGCCTGGAGGCGCTCCGGTCCCGCTATCCGTGGGTCGGTGACGTGCGCGGCCTCGGCCTGCTGTGGGGCGTGGAGCTGGTCATGGATCCCGTCGAGAAGACGCCCTTCCCCGCCGAGGCCAACCTCTTCGCCAGGACAACGGCACTGGCCAAGGAGGAAGGCCTGCTCATCTACCCCCGCCGAACCCTGGACGGCCTGGCCGGCGACCACTTCCTGGTCAGCCCGCCCTTCACCATCAGCGAGAGCGAGACCGAGCTGCTGCTCGAGCGGCTCACCCGGGCCCTCGACCGGCTCGACCGGGAGGTGGTGATCCCGCTGCTGGATGAACTCGCCGCTTCCCCCGCCAACGGCATCACAGGCTGAGACCTCATGACACTGCTCAACCGCAAGCACACGACCCTCGAGACGGCCATTGCCGGCATCCCCGACGGCGCCTCGATCATGGTCGGCGGCTTCGGCTCGCCGGGCACGCCCTTCGCCCTGCTCGACGAGTTGCTGGCCCAGGGACAGAAGCACCTGACGCTGATCAAGAATGACGCCAACGAGCCGGATATCGGCATCGGCCGGCTGATCCGTGCGGGTCGGGTCGACCGGCTGATCACCTCGCACATCGGTCTCAACCGGGTGGCCATCGAGGAGATGAATCGGGGCCGCCTGGCCGTCGAGATCCACCCCCAGGGCCTGCTGGCCGAGAAGATCCGCTGCGCCGGCGCCGGTCACTACGGCTTTTTGACCGACATCGGGCTGGACACCGAGATCGCCGCCGCGCGCCGCGAGATCGAGTGCGACGGCCAACGCTGGGCGATCGAGCCGGCCATCCACGCCGACTTCGCCCTGGTCCACGCCGATCTGGCCGATGCCTACGGCAACCTCGTCTACCGCGGCACCGCCATCAACTTCAATCCGCTGATGGCCATGGCAGCCGACCGGGTCATCGCCCAGGCTTTCCGGGTCGAGGCCCCCGGTCACCTGGCGCCCGAGACGATCCAAACACCCTGTGCCTTCGTGAGCCAGGTCGTGCGGGTCGATGAAACCACCAGCGAGCAGGGGAGGCGAACCCATGTCGTCTGATCAGGAAAGGATGCTCGCCCGCGCCGCCCGGGAGGTGGTGCCCGGCCAGATCGTCAACCTCGGCATCGGTCTGCCCACCCGGCTGTTCGATTACCTGACACCGGAGATGGAAGTGCTGGTGCACTCCGAGAATGGCGTGCTGGGCTGCCAGCCCCTCGCCCCCGGCGGCGAGCCCGATCTCGAGATGATCGATTCGGGCGGGGCCTACATCGACACGCGCCCTGGCGCCAGTGTCTTCGACAGTGCGCTCTCCTTCGCGATGATTCGCCGCCGCCGTGTGGACGTCACCTTCATGGGCGCCTTCGAGGTCGACCAGCAAGGCAACCTGGCCAACTGGAAGATCCCCGGCAAGTTCTCCCCCGGCATCGGCGGGGCCATGGAACTCGCCCAGAAGGTCGACAAGCTGGTGGTACTCTGCTCGCACAACGACAAGCACGGCAATCCCAAGATCCTCAAGCACTGCCGGCTGCCGCTGACGGCACCGCGCTGCGTCTCGCGGATCATCACCGAGAAGGCGGTGATGCAGGTGACCGACGCCGGCCTCGAGGTGATGGACATCGCCGAGGGACTCGACGTGGCGACGCTGCGGGCGGCCACCGAGGCCGAATTGATCATCGACGAGCCGCGGCTGGGGAGGTTCTGATGCTGGATGCCACCGAGAAACGCATCCTCACGCGCTGCGAGGCACTGATGGCTGACACCCTGGCGCTGACCCGGGACCTGGTGCGCGGCTACAGCGTGCTGGGCCAGGAGCGGGGGGCGCTCGACACCATGGAGCGCTGGTTCGAGCGCCTGGACCTGCCGGCGGAGCGCGTAGCCCTCGATGCGCCGGGCTTCGCCGACCATCCCCACCGGGCGCCGACCGAGTGGTCGAGCGAGGGGCGCTACAACCTGGTCAGCCGACTCAACCCCGCCTCCGAGAAGCCCCACCTGGTGCTCAACGGCCATCTGGACGTGGTGCCGGCCGAACCCACCGACATGTGGTCGCGGCCTCCCTGGGAACCCTGGGAGCAGGATGGCTGGCTGTATGGCCGAGGCGCCGGGGACATGAAGGCCGGCATCGCCGCCATGGTGATGGCCGTGCAGGCCGTCCGCCAGGCCGGCGTAGCGATCGACTTCCCGCTGACCCTGCAGACCGTGATCGAGGAGGAGTGCACCGGCAACGGCGCCCTGGCCTGCTTGCACCAGGGCTACAGCGGGGACTTCGTGCTGATCCCCGAGCCCTTCGGGGCGCAGATCTACAGCGGCCAGGTGGGCGTGCTGTGGTTTCGCATGCGCATCGATGGCGTGCCGGCCCACGTGCTCGACACCCGCGCCGGCAGCAATGCCATCGAGACGCTGCAGAGCTACATGCCGGCGTTCAAGGCGCTGGAAGCCGAGATCAATGCCCTGCCCCGCCCCGCGCCCTACGCGGCCCTGGACCGCCCCTTCAACCTCAGCATCGGCAAGATCGAGGGCGGCAACTGGGCCTCCAGCGTGCCGGCCCACGCCATCCTCGAAGGGCGGGTCGGCTTCCCGCCGGGCATGACGCCCGATGAGGTCATGGCGCGCGTCCGCGAGGTCATCGCCGACCACCACCAGGCCATGCACGACGGCTCGCCCGCGCCCCGGGTCGAGTTCCATGGCTTCCGCTCCGAAGGCCACCTGGTCGATCTGGAGACCCCCGGCATCCGCCTGCTGTCGCGCTGCCACGAGGACCTGGTGGGCGAACCGCCGGCCCACTACCTGTCGACCTGCACCACCGACCTGCGCGCCTTCCATGTGTCCGGAGGCATCAACGGCACCTGCTATGGCCCGGTCGCCCAGCGCATCCATGGGGTCGACGAATGTGTCGAGATCGACTCCATCCGCCGGGTGCTGACCACCTACGCGCTGTTCATCAGTCGCTGGGCCAACGGCGATGTCACCCCAAGGAGCCCCTCATGAACGCTGCCTACCTCGTCGACTTCGCCCGTAGCGCCTACACCCGCGCCCACCCCCGCAAGCCCGAGGTCGATGCCTGGTCGGGCCAGCGCGGCGACGCCCTGCTGGCCCAGGTGATCGACGCCCTGCTGACCCGTCGCGGGATCGAGGGCGACCTCATCGAGGACCTCAGCGTCGGCTGCGCGCTGCCGGTCAAGGAGCAGTGGAGCTTCGGCGGACGCTATCCCCAGTGGCTTTCCCGGCTGGGGCTTGGCTGCGCCTCGCGGCAGATCGACCAGCAGTGCGGCTCGAGCCTGGCGGCCCTGCGCGGCACGGTGCGCGAGGTCCAGGCCGGCGCCATCCAGGCCGGCGTGGCCGGCGGCTTCGAGAACATGTCACGGGTGCCGATGGGCCCGAGCCTGTTCCAGGAAGGCGTGCTGACGGTCCCCGAGGCCCTCCAGGGCACCGACGAACTGGACCTGACCGTGGCCATGAACATGGGGCTGACCGCCGAGCGACTGGCCCGGGAAAGCGGCATCAGCCGGGAGGCCATGGACGCCTTCGCCCTGCGCTCTCACCAGCGGGCCGCCCGGGCCGAGCGGGATGGCTGGTTCGATGGCGAGCGCCTGGCCCTGGTCAACCCGGCCGGCGAGGTGGTCGCACGCGACGCCAATATCCGCCCCGACACCACCCTGAAACGCCTGGCCGACCTCGACCCGGCCTTCATGGAGCGCGGCCGGGTCACCGCCGGCAACAGCTCACCGCTGACCTCCGGTGCCGGCGCGGCGCTGGTGATGTCCGAGCCGACCCTGGTTCGCCACGGCCTCTCGCCCCTGGCACGGGTGGTCGAGGTGGTCGACTGCGGCGTGCCACCGGAGCGCATGGGCGCCGGCGCGGCGGCGGCCATCGAGCGGGTGCTGGGCATCACCGGCCTGGGCATCGACGACATCGATGCCTGGGAGATCAACGAGGCCTTCAGCGCCGTGCCGCTCTATGCCATGGAGGCCCTGAGCCTGGATCCCGAGCGCGTGAATGTCTTCGGCGGCGCCCTGGCGCTGGGCCATCCCCTGGGCGCCACCGGCATCCGCCTGGCCGGGACCCTGGCCCGCACGCTGCAGCACCGGCAGGGACGCTACGGCTGTGCCGCCGCCTGCATCGGCGGCGGCCAGGGCATCGCCCTGCTGCTCGAACGTGCATGACTCGCGCAGGCAACGACCTGCAACGCTCCCCCTGAACCACCACCAGGAGGTGATTGCCGCACGACGCATCGTCAACGTCGAAAACGGAACCCTGCAGGCCCATAAATTCATAATCTAAACTCATAACGCCAAACCCATAACAAGCAGGCATTGACATGACAAAGCACAACAAGCCTTTCCATCGTCCCTTCATCGGCGCCCTGACGCTGCTCGGCGCCCTATCCCTGGCCAGCTTGCCGGCCCAGGCCCGGGATCTTCCCGAGATCCAGGGTGACGTCTTCCAGGTCGCCAATTCCGGCGCCTACCCGCCCTTCAGCTACGTCGATACGGGCGGCAACCTGGTTGGCTTCGATGTGGATATCGCCAAGGCACTGGCGGAAAAGATGGGCGTCGAGGTCAATATCCAGACATCGCCCTGGAACGGCATCGTCGCCGCCCTGGCAGGCGGCCGTTTCGATGCCTGCATCTGCAGCATGAGCGCTACCGAGGAGCGCCGGAAGGCCGTCGACTTTACCGACCCCTACTACCGCTCGGGACTCTCCATCTGGGTGCAGGAAGAGACCGATGACGTCAGCAGCATCGATGACTTCGAGGGCAAGCGAGTGGGCTCGACACTCGGCGAGACCGGCAACCAGTGGGCTACCGAGCACGCCGAGGGGAGGTGGCGCAACCAGACCTTCCAGGGGCTGCCCGACATGCTCAATGCCCTCACCACCGGTCGCATCGACGTCATGGTCGCCGATGACATTCCCGTCTATGTCGCGCTCAACGAGGACGATATCGCCATCAAGCAGGTCGATGTGGGCGACCTGCCTCGCTTCCCCGCTGCCATCGCTGTCCAGAAAGGTTCACCGCAGCTCAAGGAGGCGCTCAACGAGGCGCTGGCCGAGATCCGGGCGGATGGCACCTACCAGGAGATCGTCGACAAGTGGATCGGCCCAGGGGTCGAATTCAACTGATGGGATCGACACAGCAGGGCACAGGCCCTGCTGCCCCCACCCTTCCTGACAATACGACAACAGGATAGAAGGGATCATGGACATCAATCTGATGATCGAGATCACGCCGCTGCTGGTGAAGGCGGCGTGGGTGACCGTGGACATCTCCGCACGCGCCCTGTTCTTCGGTTTCTTTATCGCCTCGGCGCTGGTGGCTATGCGCACCTCGCGAATCCCGCCCGTTCGCTGGCTGGCTCGTGCCTATATCAGCGTGGTGCGTGGCACGCCCTATTTCGTGCAGCTGTTGCTGGTCTTCTACGGCGGGCCTGCCGTCGGCCTGCGCCTGGACCCCTTCACCTGTGGTGTGGTGGTCGGCGCCTTCAATATCGGGGCCTACATGAGCGAAGCGATTCGTGGCGCCATCGAGTCGGTGGACAGTGGCCAGAACGAGGCGTCGCGCTCCCTGGGCTTCGGTCGCTTGGAAACCCTGCAGCATATCATCCTGCCCCAGGCCGCCGGTCTGATGATCCGCTCGATCGGCGTGCTGGCCATCATTCTGGTCAAGAACTCCTCGCTGGTATCGATCATCTCGGTGATCGAGCTGACCTATCAGGCCCAGCGGCTGATTGGCTCCACCTACAAGCCCCTGGAAGTCTTCACGCTCAGCGCCCTGATGTACATCGTCATCATCTATGCGGTCATGGGCATCGTGGAGTTCCTCTATCGCCGGGCGACACGCTACGCCTTCCTGTAACCCTTACCGGGCGCCTTACCGGGCCACAACAACCAGGATAGCCCCATGGAATTCGACTTCAGCCCCGTCATTGAATACTTGCCCACGCTGCTGCAGGGCGTCGGCGTCACCTTGCTGATCGGTCTGGCCGTCGCCGTGATGTCCGTGATTGGTGGCCAGATCGTGGCGGTAATCTCACTGTATACCCGCAAGGTGGTGAACTGGCCGCTGCGCTTCTTCATCTGGCTGTTCATGACCACACCGCTGCTGCTGCAGCTCTACTTTCTTTACTTCGGCCTCGGCGAGCTGATCCTGATACCGGCCATCGTGGTGGGGATTCTGGGCCTGGGCTTTCACTACATGGCCTATAACGCCGACATCTTCATTGCCACTATCAGGTCGGTATCGAGCGGCCAGTACGAGGCATCGCGCTCGCTGGGTTTCGGGCACCTGAACACGCTGTTCTATGTGATTCTTCCCCAGGCCTTCTATCGCGCCCTGCCCCAGCTGAGCAACAACATGATCATCATGGTCAAGGATATCTCGGTGCTCTCCGCCATCGGCATCGGCGAGATGGTGTATGTCTCGCAATATGCCATCAGCGTGACCTTCCGTCCCTTCGAGTTCTACATCACCATCGCCGTCATCTACTACCTGATCAACCTGATGATGGAAGCCGGCCAGACGCGAATCGAGCGTCGCGCCGCCTATCGCCGCTAACGAGGACGTTACATGACACAGTCAACAGAGCCCCCGATGGTCGAGCTCAAGGGAGTCAAGAAACGCTTCGGAGACCTGGAAGTGCTCAAGGGCATCGACCTGAGAGTCGACCGCGGCAAGATCATCTCCATCATCGGCCCGTCAGGCTCGGGCAAGAGCACCCTGCTGCGCTCCATCAACAACCTGGAAGTGATCGACGAGGGCAGCATCTTGCTGGATGGCGTTCAGGTCAATCGTCCCGACCTGAAGGGCCTGGCCTTCGAGAGGCACATCAACCACATTCGCCAGAACATGGGCATGGTGTTTCAGCACTTCAATCTGTTTCCCCACCTTTCGACATTGGAAAACGTGACCCTGGCACCCAGAAAGCTCAAGGGCATGAAGGCCAGTAACGCCCGTGAGCTGGGCATGGAGCTGCTCGAGCGCGTGGGCCTGGCGGACAAGGCACAGTCCTACCCCAGCTCCCTCTCCGGGGGCCAGAAGCAGCGGGTGGCCATCGCCCGGGCACTGGCCATGCAGCCCAAGGTGATGCTCTTCGACGAGGCCACCTCGGCGCTCGACCCCGAACTGGTCGAGGAGGTGAACCGGGTCATGAAGGGCCTGGCCGAGGAGCATATGACCATGCTGATCGTCACCCACGAGATGGCCTTCGCGCGCGACGTGTCCGACTGGGCGATGTTCATGGATGGCGGCGTGGTGGTCGAGGCCAACACCCCTGACCACCTGTTCAGCCACCCCGACCAGGAACGCACCCAACACTTCCTGCGCAAGCACCTGGGAGCCCAAGCCTGACGCGGCACTTGTCCCAGCAGCAGAGAATCTTCGTCGATCCGCTCACGCCGGTGCCGGTATCGGCCAGTGACACCCCACTCTCGGAGGAGCAACACTTGCACCATACAACAATCGCCGATTCATCCATACGTCCCTCGTTCCTGGGGGCCGCAAGCTGCATCGGTTTTCTCTGCTTCATGATGTTTGCCCAGATCTTCCTCCTGGGGGAAGACTGGGTCACCCATATCTCGCTGATCTTTGCCATCGTGGTCGCTGCCGTCATCGCCCTGCTGTCGGGCTTCAGCTGGCACGATATCCAGAAGGGCATCCTGTATGGCTGCGAAATCGCCATGCTGCCCATGTTGATCCTGATGATGGTCGGGGTGCTCGTCGCCAGCTGGATCGCCTCGGGCACCATCCCGTCGCTGGTGTATTACGGCCTGCAGCTCATCAATCCTGCCTACTTCCTGTTCACGGCGGTGATCGTGTGCGCCATCGCCTCGCTGGTCACGGGCAGTTCCTGGACCACCGCCGCGACCTTTGGCGTCGCCTTCATGGGCATCGGGACCGGTCTGGATATCCCCCCCGCCATGACCGCCGGCGCCGTCATCTCCGGTGCCATCTTCGGCGACAAGATCTCGCCCGTCTCCGATTCCACCAACCTGGCGGCCGGGATCGCCGAAGCCAACCTGTTCGACCATATACGCTCCATGTTCTACACCACCGGCCCTGCCCTGATCATTTCGGCGGCGCTGTTCTTCGTCATCGGCCTGGGCTACAACACCGGCGGCGTCGACACCTCACAGACCGACCGACTCCTTCAGGGTATCCAGGAGAACTACGCGGTCGGCCTGCTGGCCTTCCTGCCGCCGCTGGTCGTGGTGGTGCTGGCCTATCTCCGGGTGAGTGCACTGGCCGTCATGGTCATCGGCAGCCTGGTGGGAGCGGCCATGGCAGTGGCCCTCCAGGGCGTGGCCATCGGCGACATGATGAACTTCATGAACTATGGCTACGTGTCGGAAACCGGGATCGAGGCGGTGGACAGCCTGCTCAGCCGGGGTGGCCTGCAGGAAATGATGTGGACCATCTCGCTGGGCTTCATCGGTCTCAGCCTCGGCGGGCTGCTGGAAAAGACGCGCATGCTCGAGGTGCTGCTCGACAAGATGGGCTCGCTGGTCAGCAACGCGCGTGGCCTGATCATCACCCACGTGCTGTCCTCGCTGGCCACCAACCTGTTCTCGGCGAGTCAGTATATCGCCATCATCATTCCGGGCCGCATGCTGGTACCGGCCTATCGCAAGCTCAAGATCCTGCCGTCCGTCTGCTCGCGCACCTGCGAGGATTCCGCCACCGTGACCTCCCCCCTCGTCCCCTGGGGCCTGGGCGGGGCCTACTACATGGGCGTGCTGGACGTGTCGGCCTGGGACTACATGGGCTGGACCTTCCTGGCGCTGATCACCCCGGTCATCGCCGTGATTTACGCGATGTTCAACCTCTTTGTCTGGCGGGAGGGCGAGCGTAACGACGTCAACACCTATCGCCAGCAGGAAGTCCAGCCCGGCTGATCGCAGCCTGCAGGCAAAGGGGCGCCGTGCTCGGCACGGCGCCCCCTTCTGTTGCGCCCCTTCGAGCCGGGTCGGGCTAATGGCCAGGCTCCCGGAACAGCACGTCCTAGGCCGCCGGCAGGGCCTGCCGCTCGAGTTCCTGCTTCATGGCCTCGTCCAGCTCCAGGCCCGAGGCCAGCTGGTCGAGCCAGGCGCGCTCCATGGGGTTCTGGTCATCGATCACCGCCACGCTGACCAGGTACATTTCCCGGGCTGCCTGGGGCGAGTCGGCCTGACGCGCCAGGGCCAGGGCGTCCAGCGGCGCGCTGAGCTGCCGCTCGACCCAGGCATGCAGGTCGTCATCGGCGCCGAGGGCATCGATCTGCTCGGTGATCCGGGCCCGCTCACGCTCGTCGATATGGCCATCGGCCCGGGCGGCCATGATCATCGCCTGCAACAGCGCCAGGCTGCGCTGCTCCTGGGACTCCCCCTGCAGGCGCTCCATGGGCTGCCCCTCATGGGCGTCGTCGGCCGACACACCGCCCCGGGTATTCTGCCAGGCCTTCCAGGCCAGCATGCCGGCCCCGGCGATGGCGCCGTACTTGAGCGCCTTGCCGCCGAGCTTGCGGCCGCGCTTGGAGCCGACCAACAGGCCCAGGGCGCCGCCGCCGAGCAGGCTCTTGATATCGACACCGCCTCCCTGGCCAGCACTCCCGCCCGAACCAGCCCCTCCCTTGAGCTGGGACGACAGGCCTTCTACCAGGCCCTGCACGTCGACACCCCCCTGGCGGCGGTTGCCACTGGCCTGCTGCATCAACTGGTCGAAAATTCGCTTGCCGTTCATCCGGGTCTCCTTGTCGATCAGGGCATTCCCTTCGATATCACCCGGCGGCGTTCGTTTCATCCATCGCTCATCCGCCATCGACGGAGCCTGTCAACATAGTTGGCACATGAAATGACTTCGGCTCTTTAAAATCCTGATGCCTGTGACATCGGGACCCGCTCGGGATTCAGGTGCACGATTTCTGGCAAGCTGAGGTTTCGGA